>DATCUQ010000028.1:0-186513 GCA_036567345.1 Lutibacter sp. | reverse complement strand
CGGTAGTATATGATGTAGAACATATCAAGTAATCACTGTATAAATCTGCAAAATTTTCCATTGTATTCTCTGCTAAAAGTTATCAACATCTCAAATGTTAAAATTATAAATATTTATCCTATTTTTGCGTAAGGTGCCTTAATAATTTTAAAAGATGCCTTAATAATTTCAAAAGATGCCCGACTTTTAAAATAAGGGTGTTTACTCAATTTCCCATTTACGCATTCAAAACCAAAAAGCCGATAATTCCTGCAATAAAAATGCAGCCGTAACCAATTAACACATATTTTTTTAGTTGCTTGCTTCCCATCCAAAGCGCTATGCCAATTTTTACAATGGTGTTTGCCAATGTTGCCACTAAAATGGCATTTTGGGCTATTAAAAGGTTTATGGTTTCACCTCCCAATTTAGAAACAGAAATGGTGATGGCGTCAATATCCGTAAGCGCGCTTATGGCACTGGATACGTAAATTCCTTTTGTTCCGTAAGTATGATTCGCGTAGCTAACCAAAAGCAATATTCCCATATAAAAAATTCCAAAAAATACCGCGTTTTTAATATTCAGCGGATCTCCCAATACTATTTTATCTACGGCATGCTGTTTTTCAAATTGTTTGTTATAAAAGTGCATGGCAATTCCAAAAGTGGTTAAAAGGATTATTAACAAAGGGATTGTCAATTCAATAAGCATTGTTTTATTGAAAATAAAAACCAGCAAAAATATTCTGAGTACCATGATGGTAGCCGCCGCAAAAATACCGACGGCATAATTTTGTGAAAGTTCGGGAGTTTCCTTGCTTTTTTTTGAAAACATATAGGTAACAATCGTACTTGACACCAAACCGCCCAACAGACTGGTTAACAAAATGCCTCTGTCGGTTCCCAAAAATTTCATTAAAATATAGCCAACAAAACCAATTCCGGAAGTCAATACTATAATCCAACCAACTTCTCTCGGATTAATTACCCCATAAGGCCCATAAAATTCGTTAGGCAAAAAAGGTAAAATCAACAATGCAATCACCACAAAACGCACAAAAGCAAACAGTTCTTTTTGAGTGAGTTGTCCAATCATAGATTTTAATCTTAACTTAAGAGAAAGTAAAACCAAGGTAATTACGGTAAGCGCCAAACTAAGATTTATGCTGCCAACAAGCACAAGACCGCCCAGCAAAAAAGTAAAAATGATCGCAAATTCGGTGGTGCTTCCAATATCTCCTTCATTTGAAGTTACCCAATAAGAAATGGCCACTATGGATACAACGCCTAAAAAACCAGCAATAAAAATCCAATAAGTAAAAGTAATTCCTAAATAAGCCGTTAAAAAACCCAATAAAGCCACAAGCGTAAATGTGCGCAACCCTGCAAAAATCTCCCCTTTTTCTGAATATTGGGAATATTCACGTTCCAAGCCCAACACAAAGCCGATGCCTGCAGTCACCAACATTCTTATCAAAAAATCGAATTCTGTAAGCTGGCCATTTTCTGTTGGAATTATAAAATTAGAATCCATGGAAATGAATTTAATTGTTAGTTATATGTTATGCGTTATATGTTATACGTTATATGTTATACGTTATATGTTATATGTTAAACGTTATTTGCTAATTGTTTAAAATGAAAAATTTTAAACTTTAAACTTTAAACTTTAAACTTTCTTACATATATTCAGAAAGAAAACGGAAGAATTCCTTTTTAAGGTCACTGTATAAATTTCTTTGAATATCCATTTGGTTTCTAAACTCAATATGATCTTTAACAAGTTGCTGATTAAGCACATCCTCCCCTTTTTTGGTATGTTCGGCAATATTGGTTTCGTGCAAGTTGATATGGTTGTCTAATTCGTTTATGGTATTTTCCTGTATCATAAACTGATTTTGAAAATGTTCCAATTGCGCCAGCACCTCTTTATCAGTCCACCGCAACACCAACTCATTCAACCGGTTTTGCAAGGATTTTAGCTCATCTTTCCAAAATAAGAGTTCGCGCCTCCATTGTTTGTGTTCAAAATGTAAATCTGAATTAAAAATGACTTCTCGTTCCATAATAAAATGTTTTAAATTTATAAAGTATCTTGAACCAGGAATTATTAACTAGAAAATCTAACATTTAACCTTTAACATTTAGCTTTTAACTTTTACTTCAATCCCTTACTTGTGCCGAAATTTCTTTGGTTCGTTTTCCCAGTATTTTTTCAAGGTCTTCCAAATAAACCACTTCCTTTTTCAATAACAATTGCCCCAAACTTTCCAATTTGTTTTGGTGTTTCAATAGCAATTCTATGGTTTTATTATAGGCAGATATAATCAGTGCCTGTACTTCTTTATCAATAATCATGGCCATATTTTCACTGTAAGGTTTTCCCAAAAAGCGTTCATTTTCTCCTGTGGAATCATAAAAACTCATAGGGCCAATTTTATCGTTCAAACCGTAATAGGCTACCATGGTATATGCCTGTTTGGTCACTTTTTCCAAATCGTCCAAAGCACCGGAAGACACTTCATTAAAAATAATTTCTTCGGCTGCACGTCCGCCCAGGGAAGCACAAATCTGGTCTAAAAATTTAGCCTTGGTCACAATTTGATGTTCTTCAGGCAGGTACCAGGCCGAACCCAAAGATTTTCCCCTTGGAATAATGGAAACTTTTACCAATGCATCCACATTTTTCAAAAACCAGCTTGCCACGGCATGGCCTGCTTCATGATACGCAACAATTTCTTTTTCTTTAGGCGAAATAATTTTCCCTTTTCTTTCCAATCCGCCAACAACTCTATCTCTGGCTTCCATAAAATCTTCCTGTTCCACCGCTTCCTTTTTTTTACGCGCGGCAATCAGCGCAGCTTCATTGCAAATGTTTGCGATATCGGCTCCTGAAAATCCGGGACTTAAGGAAGCCAATAATTTTACGTCAACATCTTTTGCTTTTTTTATGGGACGTAAATGAACTTCAAATATTTCCATTCTCTCTTGTTTGGTGGGCAATTCCAAATAAATATGGCGGTCAAACCTGCCTGGACGCAACAATGCTTTGTCCAAAATATCGGCTCGGTTGGTGGCCGCAAGCACAATAACACCGGTATTGGTGCCAAATCCGTCCAATTCCGTCAACAACTGGTTTAGGGTATTTTCCCTTTCGTCATTGGCCTGAAATGCATTTGCTTTGCTTCGCGAACGGCCAACCGCGTCAATTTCATCGATAAAAATGATGCTTGGCGCTTTTTCTTTGGCTTGTTTGAATAAATCCCGAACGCGAGAAGCGCCAACACCGACAAACATTTCCACAAATTCAGATCCCGACAAGGAAAAGAATGGCACTTGCGCTTCACCTGCAACCGCTTTTGCCATCAATGTTTTACCGGTACCGGTTGGACCAACGAGCATAACGCCTTTCGGAATTTTAGCGCCCAATTTGGTATATGTTTTCGGGTTTTTCAAAAAATCGACAATTTCTTCCACTTCACTTTTAGCTTCACGCAAACCGGCGACATCCTTAAAGGTTACCGTACTTTTTGTGTCCTTATCAATCAATTTTGCAGTCGATTTTCCGAAATTAAAAATAGAGCCGCCGCCCATACTGCTTCTTCCCAAACCCCTTAACATAAACACCCAAAAAAGTATGAGCAATCCAAAAGGAACTATCCATGATAACACCGCTGTCCAATTCGTACGATTCTGATAGGCAATTTCAACCTTTTCCTCCGGTAAAAAATTTTGTTGGGCTTGTTGTAATTTGCTTTCAAAACTCTCTACAGATCCAATTTGAATGGCATAATGCGGACCCAATTTAGACATAAAGTTACCTTTAGAAACAGTTGAATATTTTGGCGATTTAAGTCGGTCTTCTTTAATATAAATTTCTGCAAATTCTTTGTTTACCACCACAATTTTGGCCACATCATGCGCGCTTAACATGGTTTTTTCAAACGTTAACCAACTAATTTCATTTGGTTTGGTGGCGGTCCAGTTAAATATTGAAAAAAGAATCAAAAAAAGAAATAAAAAATAAAGCCAATAAGGCTTCGAACCTTCGGGCAAAGTCATTGGATTTTTATCTTTCGGAAAAGATTTTTCGCTATTTTCTTCTTTTTTATGATTCATTTTTTCTGAAACAAGATTTAGTAAATAATGAGAATCCTCATTATCTATTAAAGTTATTTATTATTTATAATCCTTAAAATGATATATCTCATCTAAATTTTTAAAATATCTGATGGTGTTTCCACCAAAACTGTTTTATCTCCTTTTAAAGCAATGGGCTGTTTCATGATTTCAGGATTGTGCTGTATCATTTTAATCCAATCTTCTGAAGACAATTCAACCTGTTCAAATTTTTTTGAAAAAGCAGGATGTTCCTGATTTACAAGGTCTTTAACTTCAATCCCCAAGCGTTTTGCCAATTCTGCAATTTGTGTTCCGGTAAGCGGTGTTTTTAAAATGTCTATTGGCTGTATGGCCAATCCTTCTGCTTTTGCATAAGCCAACGCCTGTTTTGCCCTCACCGAATTGGCACTGTAATAAATCGTAATTTGTCTGTCTGATGTGGCTATTTCTCCCATAATAATATTATTTAATTATTGTGATTTTACTATTTTTTTCGTGTTTCCATGTGATGTTTTAACAATTGCTTTAAACTGTCCAAATATTCCTGCAATATTTTTTTGTTGATGGATGGATTGGCTTCCGAAGGAATAGTCATCGGACTTTCGTCCAAAAATTGATAAAGTTCCGGATAATTTGTTTCTATGGTTTTTGTGAGTTGTAAAATCTCTTTTAATGTGTTTTGTAAGTTGTTCATAACCTGTTGTTTTTAAATATTATTCTTTATTGTTGTCCTATTAATTTTCCAAAACTGCCAGATCGCCCCGATGGGGCTTTAATCGTCAAATTATTCTGTTTTCTACAAACAGTTAGTTCTTGCAGAGCTGATTTAGTCCCATCGGGACGACCTGTTTGTGAAGTCCCTTTTAGCTTAGGGGAAAGCAGTTTTAATAAATTTTTATAGGACAACAATAATTATTCTTATGTTTATTAGGCTAAATACCAATTACAACTGCCTTTGCGTTAAGGATTATAGCGGAAATCCTTTTTTTAGGTTTTTCACCTATAAAAAGATTGCAGCGGAAAGCCTGACCCGCAGGGGACGCCCACCGGAAATGACGGCAAGCCTAAAATGTCCCTATAAAAATTGCTGTTATAATGAGCATTAAACCGTTTAATTTCAAAATTTTTCATATTTATTCATAGCGCAACGCATCAATGGGATTTAATTTTGCCGCTTTTCGTGCAGGAAAATACCCGAAAGCAATGCCTACCAAAGCCGCAAAACCAAAACCTATCATGATGGAATAAAGCGCGGTCGGAATAAAAAAATTGGTGAGTTTGTATATGACTTGATTTCCAATAATTCCCAATATGATGCCCAAAATTCCTCCTGCCAGACTCAGGACAATGGCTTCTATTAAAAATTGTGTGAGTATGTCATTTTCCCTGGCGCCAATGGCAAGCCGGATCCCAATTTCGCGCGTGCGTTCTGTTACGGAAACCAGCATGATATTCATAATTCCGATTCCGCCTACAATAAGTGAAATACTTGCTATGGAGCCCAATAAAATTGTCAATATTTCAGTAACGTTGCCAGTAATTTTTTGAAGCTCTATTTGCGTGGTAATTTCAAAATCATCTTCATCGCCTTCCGGTATTTTATGTGATTCCCTTAAAAGTTCAGTAACTTCAATTTGAGCCTCGGCAATGTGATCTTCACTGATGGCGCTTACCATAATCATATCATAACCACTTCTGTAACCGGCCAAGCGATTTTGTATTGTTGTATAAGGGGCAATGAGTATTTCATCCATATCCATGCCCATTGCGGCTTTCCCGCTCTCTTCCAACAAGCCCACAATGGTAAATGGTATTTTATCAATTCTTATTTTTCTTCCTATGGGATCTGCGCCTGAAAAAAGTTCTTGCCTTAATGTTTCGCCAATAACACAAACTTTTCGCGCTCCTTTTACATCATCTTCCTTAAAAGCATTCCCCAAAACAATGTCCCGACTCAAAATATTGAAATATTCATGGGACACGCCATAAATTGGGGTGTATTTATAACCATCCGGCCCAACTGCCTGAGCGCCACTCATCACCATGGGCGATAATTTTGATAACCAAACTGCATTTTTCTGCAAAATATCGAAATCCTTTTTTACAATAGGCCTTCCCTTCCTCACTTGGGCACCGGATCTATGCTCAATTTTTGGATATATTATCAATAAATTGGTGCCCAAATCAGAGATTTGGCCCTGAATTTCTTTGGTGGCGCCCTCACCTGCGGAAATTGTCATAATTACGGCGGCAACACCAATAATAATGCCCAGCATTGTAAGCAAACTTCTGGACTTGTTTTTATTTAAGGCCTGAAAGGCAACTTTAAATGTTTTAAATAATTGTCGCATTTTTTTAATGGTTAAACAGTTAAGCCTAAATCCTTTAAAGCACTTTCTTTTGTGCTTCTGTTTTTTATGGGTTCATCGGTTAAAATACGTCCGTCCCTTAAATAAATCATTCGTTTTGCAAACTGGGCAATATCGGGTTCATGGGTAATCATCACAATGGTTTTCCCCTCATTATTCAATTTCACATAAAGATCCGCAACATCAATGCTTGCCCTGCTGTCCAAATTTCCTGTCGCTTCATCCGACAAAATTAGGGCCGGATCATTTACCAAGGCTCGGGCGATGGCAACTCGCTGTTTCTCCCCGCCTGAAAGTTCGTTGGATTTATGGTTGATTCTGTTTCCCAAACCAACTTCTTCCAAAGCTTTTTTTGCCCTTTCGGCCGGATTTGAAAACCGTCCGGTTCTGTCATAAACCAAAGGCAATTCAACATTTGCCAAAGCTGTTGTTCTTGAAAGTAAATTATAACTTTGAAAAATGAAGCCTATTTTTTGGTTCCTGATATCCGCCAACTGATTTTTATTTAATTTATTTACATGTACATTGTCTAAATAATAGTCGCCGGAAGTGGGCTTGTCCAAGCAGCCCAAAATATTAAGCAATGTTGATTTTCCTGATCCTGATGAGCCCATAATGGCCACAAATTCTCCTTCTTTAATCACCAAATCCACATCGGAAAGGGCATGTACCTCAATCGTTCCGGTTTTAAAAACCCTGCTTACTTTTTTGGTTTCTATGACAATTTTTTCAGGCATCATTTTTATTCTTTAGCGGAAATACCATAAATGACTTTCATGTCTTCCGAAATCTTGGAACCATCCATAAATTTTTTAATTTCCGATTTTAATCCGGTTTTGATACCCAATTCAATAAACATAAAATCCAATTCCCCGGCAGCATTCTCGTAAAAAAATCCGTCTATTTTGTCAGGCAGCGTTTTCTTGAAATTTTCCGGCGTATAGGTTTCTTTCTTATTAATCGCATTGATAAATTTTTGATGAATTGAATCTGGAAGTGATTTTTTTGCTTGTTCTTCCAAAGTGGGTTTAATCACTTCCAACATAATCTCATTGGGCCTGAAACGCAATGCTGAATTATTGATGAGAAATACGTCATTGGCCGTATTTAGGATAAAATCAATGGAAGCTGTCATTCCCGGAAGCAATAATTCATCCTTATTGTCAACATCCACAACTACCTGATAATTAACGACATTATTTATTTTGATGGGTTGCAGCCTGATTTCACTTACCCTGCCATAAAATTCTCTTTCGGGAAAGGTTTGAACCGTAAATCGTGCCGGCATAATTTTTTTGACATAGCCAATATCGCTTTCATCCACATCAACCAAAATTTGCATTTTTGAAAGATCTTCAGCAACAATAAACATCCTGGGGGTTGAAAAAGACGCAGCCACCGTTTGGCCTTCTTCCACGCTTCGCTCAGTTACCGTACCGCTTATGGGTGAGGTAATATGGGCAAATCCCATATTAACCTTTATGCTTTTTACTGAAGCCTCCGCCGCTTCCTTGGCGCTCAAAGCCTGTTCATAGGCATATTTTGCATTGGTGTAATTTTGTTCTGAAATCACTTTTTCCCTATACAGTTCTTTTGCCCTTTCATATTCCTCTTTTGCCTGATTTAGTTTGGCTTGGGCAACCGATAAATTGGCCTGGGCATTTAATAAATTGGTATTTAACAACTTTAAATCCATTTCCGCAAGCAACTGACCTTTCTTAACCTTATCGTTGTAATCCACATAAATTTTTTTAATGGTTCCCGATATTTGTGTGCCAATTTCCACCGTATTGATGGCTTCCAAAGTACCTGTGCTTGAAACAACCTCCTCAATGTTTCCCTTTTCCAAAGTTATATAAAGGAAATCCAGATTTTTGGCATCCAGATTTGGCTTAACAACAAAATAAAAAACCGCCGCAAGCACTAAAATTCCGATAATTATCCACCAATATTTTTTCATGATTTTTATTCTTTTCCAATTAATAACTGATAATCGTAATATGCTGCCTGATAGTCCGAAAGGGTCTGCAACCAGTTAAGACGCGCCTGTGTGTAGGACAATTCAGCATCATTTATCTCCAAAAATGTCCCGACGCCAAACCGATAACGCTTTCTTGAAAGCGTTAAAGCTTCTGAAGTAAGGGCCATACTTTCTTTTTGCACTTCAATTTTTTGTTTGTAAAAATCCAACATGGAAAGCAATGCTATCCGCCGCATCTTATATTCCCGGGTGGTATATTCCTTTTCTTCTTCGGCAATTTTTTTAGCAATTATTGCCTGCTCCACTTTGTTTTTTGTGATGGTGCCGTTAAAAATGCTCCATTGTAATTGAAGTCCCGCCAAACTTGTATTTACCCAATCATAGTTTAACACATCAAAATCATTTGACTGAGCCTGGTAATAATAATTTCCTACGGCATCCAATGTGGGATAATACGAAGATTTCGCTATTTTTAGCTGATTTTCCTTTTGCTGAATGGCAATTTCCAACTGTTTTAATTTGCTGTTTTTTTCCAAAAGCTGATCGGCGGAATCTTCAAGAACGAGTTCCTCTTCCAAAAGCGATATAGGCGCGGTAAACTTAATGGCGTCCTCATTTTTTAAACCCAATAACAATTTTAAGTTATTGATGGTTGGAATGCTGTTGCTTTGTGCTTCAAGCAAATTATTTTTTGCAAGAGCCACCTGTACTTTTGCCGATGCCAAATCATAATCGGTCAATGTTCCCCTTTGATATCTTTGCTGGATATTGCGTAAGTTCTCTTGTGCATTTTCCAGACTATTTTGTTGGACTTTTATCACTTCCTGAACAATTAAACAATTTAAATAAGCTTTTTTGGTCGAATTTATAACGGATTGTTTTACGCCTCGGGAAACTTCATTCTGAAATTTTAAGGTTGTTTCCGCTAAATATTTGTTGGAAAAATTATAATTGGAATACAGCGGCAGCGACAGATTTAAAGCACTCCTGAATTCATTGTCTGAACCCAGTTTTGTCGCCCTGTTTTCTATCCCAAAATTTTCGGGCAGGAATATCACCTGCCGGTCAATGTTTCTGTTATAATTGGCATTAAAATGAAGCTTTGGCAAAAAATTGCCTTTTGCTTCCTTCAGGGCAAATTCAACTGTATTAACCTGATAATTTGCAGTTGTAATGCTTGTGTTTTTATCGAGCGCCAATTGAATGGCTGCATTTAAACCGAGCGGAATGCTGTCTTGCGCCTGCGAAATCTGACCATTTAACATTCCTGTAAATAAAACCAATAATGTAACTTTATAAAACTTCATTTCGCTTTAATTTTAATGTTTCCTTGACACAAAAACGTTCTCATTGTGAAAAATGATTTTTAATTTAACCACTGCATAAGGAATGGCTAGGTCTGATTTAGTTACAAGGTTCAAAACAGACTTATTGTTCCATTACTTTTCTGATAAAATCATCACTTTCAACCACCAGTGAGGTCACTTCAAAAACCTCTTTTCTGTTGTTCCTGAAAGTTTTCACAAAATTTGTGATGTCATCTTCCAATTGCTGATGTTCGGTCCTAAATTGATGGGAATCATATTTAAAAGGATCTTCCATTAAACCTGCAAGATGCGTTAAATGCTTTTCTGTCTTTTTCAACAAATTGGCACATAATTTATCTGTTTTCACGATGCTTTTTTCAATAGATCGAACAGCATCACTGTCCTCTTTTTTTGAAATCCAAATAAAATACTTGTTGATTAAATGATCTAAAAATTTCAAATCGTCTCTGTAAAATAACAAATCAGATTTCCAATGTTTGGTAAGGACATACAACTCTTTCCAAGTGGCGTCAAAAATGTAATTTCCGTTTGGCCTGTTTCTAAAATCGCTCATGATGGTTTCGTTTTAAATTTAACTTCACTAAATATTGTATGCCTATGTATTGGCATCTGAAATTTCAGCAGTTGCCATAACTTGTCCAACCTTAGCGGTTTCTCCACGTTTTACCTTTATCTCAGAAAGAACGCCCGAAAAAGGCGCTGGCACTTCAAAAGCAACTTTATCGGTTTGCACCTCAACCAGTGTTTCGCCTTCCTCAAAACTTTCTCCGGGTTCTTTGTACCACATAACCACCAGGCTTTCTTTTCCTTCTCCCAATTCTTTTGGGAGTGTTATTTCTTTAAGTTCCGACATCTTGCGTTATTTTAGACCGTTATCAATTTTAAAACTGAATCTATAATACTTTTTGAATCAGGAATTACAAATTTTTCCATAACCCTGCTATACGGTATTGGAACATCCTGTATTGCCAAACGGCCGATTGGGGCGTTTAAATCGTCAAAACCTTCAGAGGCAACAATGGCACTAATTTCGGCAGTTATGCCATAAGACAAATAATCTTCATCCACCACAAGCAAATGATGGGTTTTAGCAACGGATTTTAAAATGGTTTCTTTGTCTATCGGTTTTATGGATCGCAGGTCAATTACCTCAGCTTCAATACCTTTCTTAGCCAATTCTTCGGCTGCTTTTAATGCTTCAACCGTCATCATTTGAACACCCACAATGGTAATGTCCTTTCCTTCTCTTACCACTTTGGCCTTATTTAAAGGAACGGTGTAGGCATTTTCGGGCACATCTCCCAAAGAAGCGTCAATTTGATCCATCCATCCAAGACCCTGAAGTGTTTTATGAAACATGAAAATTACGGGATTGTCATCACGAATGGCAGAAATCAACATTCCTTTGATGTCATGCGGAAAAGTTGGGGCAACCACCTTTAATCCAGGTAAATGTCCGAAACTCGCATATAAAGTTTGTGAATGTTGCGCCGCGTCACTGTAACCGCCGCCAACGGCTGTCATTATAACAATTGGCAATTTTACCGCACCGCCGCTCATATAGTGTATTTTGGCGATATGGTTGTAAATTTGATCCATCACGACGCCGTGAAAATCAACAAACATTAATTCCGCTATGGGCCTGAATCCTTCGGCCGCAGCGCCAACGGCAGCGCCAATAAACCCAGTTTCGGATATTGGGGTATCCATCACTCTTTCCCCGCCAAATTTATCGAACAAACCGGTGGTGGAACCAAATATGCCTCCGTATTTACCCACATCTTCACCCATAATAAATATGCTGTCGTCCCTATTCATCTCTTGCTCCAAAGCCTGAATCATCGCTTTGCTGCCCGTAAGTTTTTTTGTTTTTTCTTTAATTGTTTTCATGTCTTGTCATTTTAAGTTTTTATTGCATTTGTAAGCGACTAACAGAATACATCTTCCAACGCGTCCTCAGGTTCGGGATATTCGCTATTGACTGCAAATTCATAGGCTTTGTCCACTTCTTTATAAATCTCTTCATCCATTTTTTTAAAATCTTCGGCTGTTGCCACATTTTCTTTTAACATTTCTTTTTTTAAGCGTTCAATAGGATCTTTCTCTTTTAATTTCGGAACCTCCTCTTTATTTCTGTACAATTCCGGATCTCCCTGAAAATGGCCTAAATAACGATATGTTTCAATTTCTATAATTGATGGTCCTTCGCCTTTTCTGGCTCTTTCAACAGCTTCTTTGCTAACTTTATACATCTCAATAGGGTTGTTGTCTTTTACGGAATATCCTTTGATGCCGTAAGCTTTCGCCCTGATGGCATTGGAAGTTACGCTGGTGGCATTTTTTTTGGCGACAGAAATTCCCCATTTGTTATCTTCAATCACCACAATAAATGGCAAATTCCAAAGTGCCGCAAGGTTCAGTGATTCATGAAATGCCCCTGTATTTGCTGCGCCTTCACCAATAAATGCAACAGCGACCCAGTTTTCGCCCCTTTTCTTGTTTGCCAATGCGGCGCCAACGGCATGCGGTATTCCTGCGCCAACAATACCGCCGCAGGAGAATTTTACATCTGGATCAAATAAATGCATATGACCGCCTTTTCCTTTTCCCAAACCGGTTTTTTTACCATAAATTTCGGCAGTCATCATTTTAATATCCACCCCTTTTGCGATGGCTTCATGGTGTGGTCGGTGTGTAGCGGTCACGGTATCATTTTTTGTGAGATGCACAATCATTGATGCCGCTGCCGGCTCTTGTCCGTTCGATAAATGCATTTCACCGGGAACCGGGCCTGCGCCAATATTAAAAACAGGCTGTTTTCCTTCCAAATAAACTTTTTCCATTTTCTCTTCAAAATATCGGGAAGTTTTCATTTTGCGATATATCCAAAGAAGGTCTTTTTTGCTGATTTTTTCCATGGTCTTAAATTTTATATCATAAATTTAGTAAAGCCTTCAAATGAAAAAAATGACCGATATCAATTATTGCAACTCCGTAAATGAGTTATATCATTCCATAACAACATTTGGATTCCTATCTTTAATCAATAACCGGCTAAACAACAGGAGAGATGAAATGAGCCATAACAATTTAGTTAATCCCCACTGAAATGATTATTGACGAACCTGCCGGCAGGCAGACCAGACAAATAAAAAACAAAAAAATATAAACAGATGAAAACAATCATAAGTGCCATAGATTATTCGAAGAATGCGGTAACCGCCATAAAATACGCACACCAAATAAGCTCAAAAATTGGGGCCGATTTATTGGTCATCCACGTGTACAAACTTCCACTGATGTTGGGATTGGAATTTGATATTTTTTATGAAGATCTCGAAAAAACAACGCTCAAAAAACACCAGGCAAAGCTCAAAAAATTCTGTAAAAAACACTTAGGCAAAGAATTGGCCGAGCTGCATGTAAGCACCGAAGCATTTGAAGCTTTGTCCGTTGCCCAGGGAATACTTTCAAAAGCAAATGAAAATAAAGCCTTTATGATTGTTATTGGAATGAAAAAAGAAGCTGCGTTTGAAGATCTTTTTATGGGAAATACTTCCATAAATCTTATTGAAAAAGCCCCTTGCCCGGTATTGGCGATTCCTGAAAATGCGAGCAGCGAAAAGATTAAAACCATTGTGTACGCAACAGATTTTGAACAAGAAGATATTGGCGCCATTTATAAAGTTTCCCAAATTGCCAAAAAATACAATGCCCAAATTAAAGTTGTGCATATTTCGCCCAGTGCAGAAGCCGACGGAATCGTAAAAATGGAGTGGTTTAAAGAAATGGTTAAACAGAAAGTGATCTATAAAAAAATAGATTTTAAAGTGTTGTTTTCAGAAGAAATATTTAACACTTTAAAATCCTATATCGACAGCAAAGAGACCGATATGGTTGCCATGCTGGAACGTGAAAAAAGCGGATTCCTAAAAAACCTGTTTCACCGCGATTTGGTTAAAGAAATGGAATCATTCGGGAAAATTCCATTATTAAGTTTTAATGAAACCAATTATTAACTTAAAAATATGTATAAAATGAATCAATTTATAAAAAAATACAGTGAAATTAGGTCAAATGACATCACTAAAGTTGGCGGAAAAAATGCATCTTTAGGTGAAATGTATACCCAGTTGGCATCAAAAGGAATCAATGTTCCTAATGGATTTGCCACCACAGCCGAAGCTTTTAATTTATTCCTGAAGGAAAATAATTTAAAGAAATCCTTAGAAAACACGTTGGGGAAACTGGACAGAACAAACTATTCAAATCTTAATAACGTTGGCCGGGAAGCGCGAGAACTGATTCATAGCGGAACTTTCTCAGAAAAATTTTCTAACGCCATTATTGAAGCCTATAAAAATTTATGCGACAATGACTATTTTGAAGTGGCGGTAAGAAGCAGCGCCACCGCAGAAGATTTACCCGAAGCAAGTTTTGCGGGGCAACATGAATCTTTTTTAAACATTAAAGGAGAAGAAAATTTGCTTGAAGCCGTTAAAAATTGCTTTGCATCATTATATACCAATCGCGCCATAAAATACAGGGAAGACAAAGGATTTAAGCACCAAGGAATTGCGATTTCTGTTGGCGTTCAAAAAATGGTGCGTTCAGACAAGGGCTGTTCGGGGGTTGGATTTACCTTGGAACCCGAATCGGGTTTTGAAAACATTATTCTGCTTTCCGGCGTTTGGGGATTGGGAGAAAATATTGTGCAGGGTTTGGTGAATCCCGATGAATTTTATGTCTTTAAACCTACTTTGAAACTGGGCAAAAATGCCATCATCCAAAAAAAAATGGGCGATAAAACAAAAACCATGATTTATGCCGAATCCAATAATCATGCTTCCATTATGAATACGGAAACGCCTGCATTAAAACAAAGGCAGTTTATTTTGACAGATAAAGAGATACTCACCCTTGCAGAATGGGCGCTTCATATTGAAGAACATTATAAAAAGGCGATGGATATTGAATGGGCCAAGGACGGAATTACCGGAAATATGTACATTATTCAGGCCCGCCCGGAAACGGTGCACCAAATGAAAGACAAAAACCTGTTTTTTGAATATAAATTATTGGAAAAAAGCGAAATGCTATGCTCTGGAAATGCCGTTGGATCTGAAATTATTGTTGGAACAGCACGAATTTTAAATTCTCCCAAAGAAGCGTCGCAACTGCAAAAAGACGAAATTGTGGTTACGGACACCGTTACGCCCGATTGGGATCCGGTGCTTAAAATGGCTGCCGGAATTGTCACCAATAAAGGGGGACGAACCAGCCATGCTTCCATTGTTGCGAGGGAACTTGGCGTTCCGGCTGTGGTGGGTTGTGGCGATGCAACCCAAACCATCGCCAATGGCCATGTAATTACCATTTCTTGCGCGGAGGGAAAAACAGGTTACATTTTTAAGGGAAACCTTCCTTTTGAAAAAAAAGAAATCAATTTTTCGAATATCCAAATGCCAAAAACTGAAATGAAATTCATATTGGCCGATCCGGAAAAAGCTTATCAGCTTTCTTTTTATCCAAACAACGGCGTTGGCTTATTGCGTATGGAATTTATCATTATGCATACCATAAAAATTCATCCGATGGCTTTGGTAAATTTCAATAAAATTAAAGATGAAGCCATCAGAAATGAAATTGAAAAATTGACTGCCAATTATCCAAACAAGGAAGATTATTTTGTGGATCAGCTTGCGCAAGGCATCGCGACCATTGCCGCCGCTTTTTATCCGAAGGAAGTGATTGTGAGAATGAGCGATTTTAAAACAAATGAATATGCAAATCTTATCGGAGGAAAACAATTTGAGCCGCTTGAAGAAAATCCGATGCTCGGTTTCAGGGGCGCTTCAAGGTATTATAACGACTTATACAAAGATGGTTTTGAATTGGAATGCAAAGCCATAAAAAAGATACGCGACAATATGGGCCTTACCAATCTTAAGGTGATGATTCCTTTTTGCAGAACGCTGGAAGAAGGTAAAAAAGTGATTAAAATTATGGCCGAAAACGGATTGAAACGCGGTGAAAACGGACTGGAAATTTACACTATGGTAGAAATACCCAGCAATGTTATTTTAGCGGAGGAATTTGCTGAGATTTTTGATGGTTTTTCCATAGGATCCAACGATCTTACCCAACTAACCCTTGGTGTTGACCGCGATTCCCAATTGATGGCGGAACTTTTTGACGAAAATAATAAAGCGGCGAAAGCCATGATTGCAATGGCCATTGAAAAAGCGAAAAAGTCAAATACAAAAATTGGATTGTGTGGCCAGGCACCTAGCGATTTTCCTGATTTTGCCGAGTTTTTGGTTGAACAGGGAATTGACAGCATTTCATTTAATCCCGATGCCTTATTGAAGGGAATTGAGAATACCGTAAAAGCGGAAAAACACAAACACAGTTATGCATAACAGGAACCTTCGTTTTTCAATAAGTAAATTTACCGACGATTAGTTTAGCGCTTTTATCAGTTTTTCATGTTCGAGCTGCTTAATTATTTTATCGACATATTCATTTACCGTTGAAGTGATGGTTTGCGGATCCACCAAGTTTAAAGCGCCCACCCAAACAAGCGATTTGGTGTCATCTTCATTGATATTGTAGATGACCGTTTCAACATTATAAACTTTATAGGAATCATAATATTGCGGGGTGTAATATATGTCTTGATACCAATAATAATACCTTCCAAAGCGTGACCAGCGATAGCCAATTGCAGGATAATATTCTGTGTGATAATTGACGCGTTCATCAACACCTTTAAGAGAAGTTATCACAACAGTGTCAAAACCCTGTGCAGCTATTTTTTTTGTCATTTCGTCTATTTCTTGCTCGCTTTTTTTGGCGTTGGTAAAAGTGCCGTCAATAACATCAGTACTTTCCACGGCATAAATATTTCTAAGCACAAAAGCATTCTTTAATTTTTCCTCAAATATTTTGCGGGCGGTCAGGTTGTCCGTCATTCCCATCACCAACATTTTTTTAGGTTCAAAAGAAGTGATTCCGGGGTTCTTCCAACTGTCCACAAACCGGGTTGAAGAACAGGCCGAAAACAATAATATTCCTATAAATAATGCAATTCTTTTCATCAGTTTAATTTTATTTTTTAGATAAAATAGTTGCTGCCTGCCTGCCGGCCAGGCAGGTTCGCCATTAACCATCTGTTTCTGTTGCAAAATTTGATATGCTCGTTTCATGACATTTAGTTTTACCCTAAAATTAAGAATCCTCCTTATTTTGTGCATTGACGGATATCAACTTCAAAAATTGATTAATATCAGTTTTGTTTGATTTTGAAAGTCGCAAAATTGAACAATTACTCCGTTGCACAATTACAAGATTACACGATGAAACAATTAAACAGTTTAAAGCGAAACGAATTAACAATTTTGAGGAATATCATTTTAATTGCCATAAAACATTTCTAATTTAGAACAAAATTCTACATTATGTCAGTAGCTATAAAACATCCGTTACCTAAAACTATTTTTGAAAATCTGGCAAATACACACGGACTTCATTGCGTTTCCATTTATTTGCCGATGAATAAAGACGGTAAAGAGCAAAATGCGCGCATTGCACAGGCAACTTTAAAACAATGTTTAAAGAAAGTGCATAAAGACTTAGCGCACCACGAAATGGATCCCCAAGAAATAAAAAAATATTTGAAACCCATTGAGGCGTTGCTCACCGATATAGAATTGTGGCGAAATCCGTCGGATGGCCTTGCTATATTTTTGGATAAAAATGGACTCAATTATTACACGCTTCCCATTTCTTTTGAAATGAAAACCAATGTAAGTGACCATTTTTATCTGCTGCCGTTGTTGCCTTTATACTATGAAGACGACGATTACTATTTATTGGAATTGAGCCAGGATTATGTAAAACTTTATGAAGCCAATAAATATGGTTATCAGGATATTTATATTGAAGATTTTGCGCCGGCCCAATTGGAAGAAGCGGTTGGATTCGACTTTAAACCAAAATTATATCAATTCCGAAGCGGACAAAATGCCCAAATGCCAGGAGCATATTACGGAATGGGTGAAGGAAAAGATGATCTTAAAAAAGAACTTTACAAGTTTTTTAGGGAGATAGATAAAGGCATCAATAAAATAATTTCAAATAAAAAAGCGCCGCTCGTTATTGCTTGTGCCGATCCGTTATTTGGACTTTATAAAGAGGCCAACACCTATCCAAATCTACTTGAAAACTATATTGCAGGCGATACGGAATTTAAAAACAAAACCAAGCTGTACCAAGAATCCTGGAAACTGGTTCACCCTTTTTTTGAAAAAATAAAAGAAGCCAAACTGCTTCATTACAAAGAATTGGCTCACACGCCAAAAGCATCTTATCAAATTTCAGAAATCGTAGCGGCTGCTATAAACGGAAAAATAGACACACTTTTTGTACAAAATGGTGCAGATGAATTTGGGGTTTTCGACAAACAAACCAACCGATTGATGTTTCGAAAAAAAACGGAGCTTAACAATGCTTCTTTAAATGATTTAAGCGCGGTGTCCACTTTTATGCAAGGCGGAAAAGTATATTTTTTAGCACCGGAAGAAATGCCCGATAAAGGTCAGCCAATGAATGCATTGTTAAGGTATTAGAGCGGATAAATCTCATCCAAAAATAAGTTGCGCCTTGAGGAATATCATTGAAATAAAAGGTGTCAACCATTAATTTCAACAAATAATTATTAATCATAAAATCCAACATTATGTCAGTATTAAAAGTTATTGAACTCTTGGGAAACTCAACAATCAGTTTTGAGGACGCCGTTCAAAATGTAGTTAATGAAGCTTCTAAAACGGTGAAAAATATAAAGTCTGTATATATTAAAGATATGCAAGTGACTGTAAACAGCAATAAAATATCACAATACCGGGTAACAACGAAAGTTACTTTTGGTATTTTAGAGTAATAGATATTTTGGGTTAATTGGTAAAATGAGGTATTATTTAAAGCAGTTGCCTAAATCAGTAAACTTGTTAAGGAGCCTTTAGAAAATAGCTCATTTTATTTTAAAATTTCAATTTTAAGGATGCAAATGAATTTCAAAAATTGAATAATGAAGTCTTTGTAAAATGATTTTATTCGTTGTTCCCTAAAAAATTATTATCCCAATCTTAAAAAAACATTAAATCAAAAACAGCATGGATCAAGTTAATATATTTAACGAAAATGTGGTGGCCTACGAGGCTTGGTATGAAAAATATCCTGAAGTTTATCTCTCTGAAGTTGCAGCCCTAAAAGAACAATTTTTGAAATTGCCCGAAAACATCAAAGGCATTGAAGTTGGCATCGGAACCGGAAGATTTGCAAAAGTTTTAGGCATTAAGGAAGGTGTTGAACCCGCCAACGAAATGGCCGCCATTGCCTTAAAAAGAGGGATCGAAGTGGTAAACGGCACAGCAGAAAATCTTCCTATGAGAGATATGTATTTCGATTTTGTGCTTTTTGTCACTATTTGCCATTTAAACAGTGTTAAACAGGCTTTTAAAGAAGCTTATCGGGTTTTAAAACCTAAAGGCAGCATTGTTGTTGGTTTTATTGACAAAGATCAAAAAATTGGAAAAACCTATGAAGAAAACAGAATGCGAAGCACCTTTTTTAGATATGCGAATTTTTATTCGGTAGCGCAAGTCACTAAATTATTAAAAGAAGCCGGATTTAAAGACTTTGAATACAACCAAACATTATTTGGGGAATTGGACGAAATAAAAGAAGTCCAAATTCCAAAACAAAGTTATGGAGAAGGATCTTTTGTGGTGGTTAAGGCCATAAAAAAATAAAAATCCGGAAACTATTTTAACCTGCATAACCTTTAAAATAAAAACAGGATTGCAAAAGCAATCCTGTTTTTTAGGTTCAAAAATGAGTATTTTACTTTTAAAGCCTAGTCTTTCTCCCACCCTGTCAATCCTGCGGAAATAACAAATTTCATCACATCGCTTGAGCTTATGTTTATTGGTTTAATATTGGCTTTTGGCACAATAAACAACTCGCCCGAAAAATTGTAGGAATGTGGAAAGTAAACGGCCACTTTGTCTATTTCACCCAAAAGCGCCAGATTTTCTTCCGTAATAAAACCAATTTTTTCAAGATCGGAGCTTAGGTTTACTTTTACCAAAACCGGTTGGTTAAATTTTTTTTCTTTGCCAACAAAAGCAGAAAATAAATCGTTAAAAGCTGAGTAAACAAATTTCACCAAAGGAATTCTTCCAATTACTTTATGAAATACCGACTTTAATGGTTGCGCTATAAAGGTTCTTCCTGCAAAACCTATAAAAACTAAAAATATAAGCAGTGTCAATACGCCCAAACCGGGAATTTTTATGCCGAAAAATTCAAACAATAAATCTTGCGACAAATTATCCATAAACATAAAAACTGAGTAGATAATATATCCAGTTATGGTTAATGGCGCTATATAAAGTATCCCTTCCAGCAAATAATTGGCTAATCTTTTCATCATTTCTTTAAATATTTTGTGTTGCCGTTTTATGCTTTGTTTATTTTTTGAAAATGGATTGCAAGGCTATTTTACCTGACAAAAATTCCACAATAAGCAATGCCATTTATGCAACAATAATTGGCCTCAAAGATAGGTTGAAAATTTGAATTCTTTTAGTAAGAAACCGGCATTTTGCTTTGCTTTAATTGCTGCTTAGAAATTAAGTTTATTTACTAACTTTGCATTTTGAAATTAATAATGGTGGAAAAAACAAACGAAAATTCAGTTAATTTAAACAAATACATCAGCAGCGCCGGCATTTGTTCTCGCAGGGAAGCGGAAAGATGGATTATGGATGGCGCAGTTACCATTAACGACAAACCCACACAATTGGGAAATCGCGTTTTTGAAGGTGATGTGGTTAAAATTAACGGAAAACCATTGAATGCAAAGCCCAAAACTTTATACATTGCTTTTAACAAACCTGTTGGCATTGTTTGCACCACCGATTTAAAAGAACCTAAAAACATTGTCGATTTTATCAACCATCCGCAAAGGCTTTTCCCTGTCGGAAGGTTAGACAAACCCTCGCAAGGATTGATCTTTTTGACGAATGATGGCGATATCGTAAATAAAATTTTGAGGGCCGGTAACAATCATGAAAAAGAATATATCGTATCGGTAAAACAACCCATTACTTCAGAATTTATTCAGAAAATGGGTGGCGGACTTCCAATTTTGGACACCATCACAAAAAAGTGCGAGGTCGCAAAATTAAGTGATTACAGCTTTAGAATTGTTTTAACCCAAGGCTTAAACCGCCAAATTCGCAGAATGTGCGATTATTTAAATTACGAAGTCACCAGCCTAAAACGCACCCGAATTATGAACGTGAATTTAGAAGGCCTAAAAGTTGGCGAATGGCGAGAATTATCCGAAACAGAGGTGCTTCAAATCAATAAAATGATATCGGATTCCTCAAAAACGCAAGAAGCTTCAGCAGATGTTCATAAAAAGAAATAGTATTTTTAACTTCCAAACTTTCCAACTTTTAACTTTCAACTTTGATTCTTATCAGTATCTTTGCCGACTATGCAATTTGAATTAAAAACAACCGACCCGCAAAGCAAGGCCAGAGCCGGCGTAATTACAACTGATCACGGAGAAATTGAAACGCCTATTTTTATGCCTGTTGGCACCGTAGGTTCCGTAAAAGGCGTTCATCAAAGCGAATTAAAAGACGAAATAAACCCTGATATCATTTTAGGAAATACCTACCATTTATATTTACGTCCCCAAACAACCATTTTAGAGCAAGCCGGCGGTTTGCATAAATTTATGAATTGGGATCGAAATATTTTGACTGACAGCGGTGGTTATCAGGTATATTCACTTTCAGAAAGCCGAAAAATTAAGGAAGAAGGCGTTAAATTTAAAAGCCATATTGATGGCTCTTACCACACCTTTACCCCTGAAAATGTGATGGAAATTCAGCGCACCATTGGCGCAGACATTATTATGGCATTTGATGAATGCACGCCATATCCTTGTGATTACAATTATGCAAAACGATCTATGCATATGACACATCGCTGGTTAAACCGTTGCGTCACGCATCTAAAAAAAACACCTTTCAAATACGATTACAGTCAGGCTTTTTTTCCCATTGTTCAAGGAAGCACTTATAAAGATTTGAGAAAACAATCGGCCGAGTTCATTGCTTCTGTTGGTGCGGAAGGAAATGCGATTGGCGGACTATCAGTAGGAGAACCTGTGGAAGAAATGTATGAAATGACCGAAATTGTAACCGCAATTTTACCCGAAGACAAACCGCGTTATTTAATGGGCGTTGGAACGCCAACCAACATTTTGGAAAATATCGCTTTGGGAATTGATATGTTTGACTGTGTGATGCCAACCCGAAATGCGCGTAACGGCATGTTATTTACGGCCAATGGCACCATCAACATCAAAAACAAAAAATGGGAAAATGATTTTTCTCCCATTGATGAAATGGACATCACTTTTGTGGATAAAATGTATTCAAAAGCCTATTTGCGCCATTTATTTATTTCAAAAGAATTGCTGGGAAAACAAATTGCTTCCATTCACAATTTAGGATTTTATTTATGGTTGGTTCGTGAAGCAAGAAAGCATATATTAGCCGGAGATTTTACGCCATGGAAAAACAGGATGGTGAAACAACTGGACAACAGGTTATAGGCCGAAGACGGAAGAATAAATCAAAGTAAATGTCACTGATCATAGTTGAAGTGAAACGATTAAACAAATAAACAATCAGCTTGAGAATACTGGACAAATACATATTAAAAAAATATCTAAGCTCATTTCTGTTGGTGTTAATGTTACTGATTCCAATAGCTATAGCTATCGATGTGTCTGAAAAAGTCGATAAATTTTTGCGGCACGCCGATTTAAAGTTGCCAGAAATACTTAAAGATTATTATTTCAATTTCATCATTATTTACGGCAACACTTTTATGCCTTTGGCCTTGTTTATTGCCGTTATATTTTTTACTTCAAAACTTGCCGGAAATACCGAAATTATTGCCATCCACTCTGCTAAAATATCTTTTACACGATTTTTGAAACCTTATTTTATTGGCGCTTCCATAGTAACTTTATTTGCTTTAGTGATGAACCATTTTGTGGTGCCAAACAGCAATAAAACGTATGAGGAGTTTAACAGAAAATATTTAAAAAAAACACAGCTTAACGAAAATTATCTGACCAATATTAATTTGCAACTGGGACCAAATGACTATGTTTTTTTAAAAAGCTACTCCATTGACACCAAAGTGGGTTATAATTTTTCTTATGAAAAGTTTGAAGGCACAAAACTTAAATATAAACTGCTTGCCGATAACGTTCGCTGGATGGAAAAAGACAGCACTTTTAAATTAAGCAATTATAAAAAGAGATTTATTTTAAAAGAAAGAGACCTAATACAATCAGGTACAATGCTGGATACGGCATTTAGTTTTACGGCCGATGATTTAATTTATGTTGATTATATGGCCAAAGAAATGAATTCAATAAAATTAAATGATTTCATCAATACTTCCAGAGATAGAGGGGTCAGCAATTTAAATCTGTATTTGGTTGAACTTCATAAACGAACCAGTTTGCCGGTTTCTTCTTATATATTGACATTTTTGGCAGTTTCATTGGCCTCAAGAAAACGCAGAGGCGGAATGGGCGTAAATTTGGCGATTGGAATATCGCTTATGTTCGTATACGTCTTTTTATTAAAAATTGCGGAAGTATTGGGTGCAGGGGCTGAAAAAAATTCATTCTTCGTGGTTTGGTTGCCAAATATTGTGTTCGGTGGACTAGCCGTGTATTTATACTTTAAGAATGCCAAAAACTGAGCTAAAAAACTACCTGCATCTCCATTTCTTGGTATTCATTTGGGGATTTACAGCCATTTTAGGAGCTTTAATAAGTATCGACGCCATTCCGTTGGTTTGGTATCGAATGCTTTTCGCGGTAATTATTGTGTTCATCTATTTTATCATTAAAAAAAAACCGCTCAGAATTGGGCCAAAAGCACTTTTGAAATTTCTTATAAGCGGTATTATCATTGCCGTTCATTGGATCTTTTTTTTCTCGGCAATTAAGGTCGCCAATGTCTCGGTTGCTTTAATTGCATTGAGTACAGGAGCTTTATTCGCATCCTTTATAGAACCTTTATTCTTCAGAAGAAGAATTAATTTCCTTGAATTGTTATTCGGCCTAATAGTAATAGCAGGTTTATATCTTATTTTAAATTTTGAAGGAGGTTATACTTTAGGAATTATTTACGCATTAATTGCCTCTTTCTTGTCTGTATTATTTTCTGTTCTTAACGGTTTATTTGTAAGAAAATACACTGCTGAAGTGATTTCATTCTATCAATTGTTGTTTGGGGTAGGATTTATAACGCTTTATATTTTAGTGACAACAGGTTTTACGATGGATCAATTTGCGTTAAAATCTTCAGATTTTATCTATTTATTTATATTAAGCAGTATTTGCACCGCTTACGCATTTATTGTTTCCGTAAAAATAATGAAACACTTAACTCCCTATACCGTAATACTTACCTTAAATTTAGAACCCGTTTACGGAATCATTTTGGCGGTAATTATTTTTGGCGAAAAAGAAAAAATGAGCACGCAATTTTATGTTGGCGGTGCCGTAATTTTATTGATAGTGATCATCAACGGAATTTTAAAAAATAAAAAAAGACTATAATTTAACTTTCTAAAATTGATTAGTTGTTATATTTGTAGTTCAACCAAACTTTAAAAATATGGATTATTTAGATTTTGAATTGCCAATTAAAGAATTAGAGGAACAATATGAAAAATGTGTTTTAATTGGTAAAGAAAGCGATGTTGATATGACCGAAAGTTGCAAAAACATTGAAAAAAAATTACTAAAGACCAAAACAGAAATATATAAAAACCTGACTGCTTGGCAAAGAGTGCAACTTTCTCGCCACCCAAGCAGGCCTTATACCTTAGATCATATCACTGCCCTTTCCGGAGAAACTTTTATGGAATTGCACGGCGACCGAACATTTAGGGATGACAAAGCCATGGTTGGCGGATTGGGAAAAATAAGAAACCAATCCTTTATGTTTATCGGCCAGCAAAAAGGCTATAACACAAAAACACGCCAATACAGAAATTTTGGAATGTCGAATCCGGAAGGCTACAGAAAAGCACTTCGCTTGATGAAAATGGCTGAAAAATTCAGTATTCCGGTAGTCACTTTATTGGATACGCCCGGCGCCTATCCGGGATTGGAAGCAGAAGAACGCGGACAAGGAGAAGCGATTGCACGCAATATTTTTGAAATGACACGTTTAAAAACTCCAATTATTACCATTGTAATTGGCGAAGGAGCATCGGGAGGCGCCTTGGGAATTGGTGTTGGCGACAGGGTTTATATGATGGAAAATACCTGGTACAGCGTTATTTCCCCTGAATCATGTTCCTCTATTTTATGGAGAAGCTGGGAACACAAAGAAGAAGCCGCAGAAGCTTTAAAATTGACTGCGGAAGACATGAAAAAGCAAAAATTGATTGACGGAATTATCAAAGAACCGCTTGGTGGCGCCCATTTTGACAGAGAAACTGCCTTTAAAGAAGTCGAAAAAACCATTCTGAAAGCATATGATGAACTAAAAAATTTATCGGCTGAAGAACTTGTAAAAAAACGAATGGATAAATACGCCAATATGGGCGTTTTTAAGGGATAATCTTTTTGGGTTGTGAGTTTTTAGTGTTGAGTTTTAAGTGTGTTTTTTTATTGAAAACTTAACTACACGAATAAACAGTTAAACAATTAAACAGTTAAACAGTTAAACAGTTATCAACTTATAAACTTTGCTATGTATATTCTTTCGCCGCAACAAACACAAAAAGCCGATATAGCGACCATTAAAAACAAAGGCATCACTTCTGTAGATTTAATGGAATACGCCGCCACAAGCTGTTTTCAATGGCTGCACAACAAGCTGCAGGGAGAAAATATTCAAATTCATGTATTTTGCGGCATCGGAAATAATGGCGGTGACGGTTTGGTCATGGCCAGACTCTTACACCAGCAAAACTATCAGGTAAAATGCTATATTATAAATTTTAACAATAAGCGAACCGAAGAGTTTTTGCTTAATTACCTTCGGCTAAAAGAAATTGGCTTACAGCCAATCGACATAAATAACGAGAATGACTTTCCTGAAATTGATGCCAATAATATTGTGGTTGATGCTATTTTCGGAAACGGACTTACCAGAAATCCGGAAGGATTCACCAAAAAATTAATCCAATATATAAACACCAAAAAGGGTTTTGTCTTGGCCATCGACATTCCTTCTGGATTGTTTGCTGACAGACCAGTTACTGATCCAACTTCTGTTCTGAAAGCCAGCCATATTCTCACATTTCAAACACCAAAATTGGCTTTTTTGTTGCCTGAAAATAAAGATTTCGTAAATACTTGGGATGTTATTGATATTGGTTTGGACCAAAATTATATGGAAAGTCTAAAACCTAAAACCCATTACATAACAATAACCGATGTCATTCCTTTGTATAAAACCCGCAACAAATGGGATCATAAAGGCACTTATGGACATTCGCTTATAATTGGCGGAAGTTATGGTAAAATGGGTGCGGTTACCTTGGCTTCCAAAGCAGCTTTGAAAATTGGAAGCGGATTGGTTTCTGCCTATATTCCGAAATGCGGCTATTCGATTTTACAAATTTCAGTGCCCGAAGTGATGGTTGAAGTGGATACCGATTCGGTATTGACTTATTTCAATTTTAAAACAAACCCGACCGTTATTGGCATTGGTCCCGGAATGGGAACTGCAGAAAAAACAGCGCAGGGTTTTGAAAATTTCATAAAAGACAATAAACTTCCTCTGGTTATTGATGCCGACGGCATTAATTTGCTTTCCAAAAACCAACTATTGTTGAACTATTTGCCTAAAAAAACCATTTTAACACCGCATCCAAAAGAACTGGAACGATTAATCGGCACTTGGGACAACGATTATGAAAAACTAAAAAAAGTTACCGAATTTTCCAAAAAACATGCGGTAATCATCGTCATAAAAGGCGCACATACCGTTGTAATACAAGATGATAAAATGTATTTCAATTCAACCGGAAATCCGGCGCTCGCAACTGGAGGAAGCGGAGATGTGTTGACAGGAATCATCACCGGATTAATTGCCCAAGGTTATGAACCCATAAATGCCGCAATTTTTGGCGTTTACCTTCACGGAAAAACTGCCGATATCGCTTTTCCCGAAACTGGTTATGAAACATTTACGGCCAACACTATTTTTGAGTATTTGGCAGATGCCATTTTAGAAGTTTCCATCAAATAAAATTCATAAAAAAAGCCCGTAAAACGAGCTCTTTAATCCTTCTATTTATTTGTATTTTAGTATTTATAAACGATGGCATTTATATTCATTCCGGCGCCTACTGAAGCCATCAATACGGTATCTCCTTTGTGAAGGCTGTGCGGTTTAAGTTTTCCGTGTTTTACCAAATCGAACAAGGTGATAACGGTTGCTACAGAGCTGTTTCCTAAAGTATGAATGCTCATAGGCATCACCGCTTCCGGAATTTGCGTATTGCACAATCGGTAAAATCGCTTGATAATGGCTTCATCCATTTTTTCATTTGCCTGATGGATGAGAATTTTCTTAATATCCATAATATCAACACCGCTTTTATCCAACGCCGCTTTCATGGCCATTGGAACAAAGTTTAATCCAAATTCATAAATTTTTCTGCCGTACATTTTTATGTAACGAACATGCTCATCATCGGTTTTATCAAATGATTTTCCGAAAAACAAATAATAGCATTCCTCAAAAGTATGGGTTTGTGCCGCGAAACTTAAAATACCTATTTTTTTATCGCTTTCAACTGCCTCAACAATGCAGGCTCCTGCCCCATCAGAATAAATCATGGAATCACGGTCATGTTCATCCAAAACTCTTGACAGTGTTTCTGTACCAATCACCAAACATTTTTTGGCAATTCCTGATTTTATAAATGCTTCTGCCTGAATCATACCCTGAATCCAACCGGGACATCCAAAAAGAATGTCGTAAGCCACACAATTCGGATTTTTAATTCCCAATCTGTGTTTTACCCTTGAAGCCAAACTTGGCAATATATCGCTTTGTATGGCAGCACTTTTTACGTCGCCAAAATTGTGCGCCAAAATAATATAATCTAATTCTTCCTGGTCGATTTTTGCATCTGCTATCGCTTTTTCTGCCGCAAAAAATGCCAGATCGGATGAATTTAATTCGGGACTGGCATAGCGTCTTTCCTCAATTCCCGTAATCGATTTAAATTTTTCAATCACCTCTGCATTTTCATAACCAAAAGGTGTTCCGTCTTCATTCAAAAATTGATTGGTCAAAAAATCTGAATTTCTTTTAACCACTGTAGGAATATAGCTTCCTGTTCCTGTAATTACTGAATTTATTGCCATTATTATTATTTAAAAGGTAAAGATAACAAGTTTTTTTATTGCTTATTCGTTTCCGCTATGTTAATTTGCATCACTGTTGCAATGGAAAGGGCACGCGATTTTGCCGCATGGGCAATTTCACCGCTAAAATGTTCATCAATTGTTTTGTTGAAATGCAGCAACCACTTTTGGAAATGCTCACTTTTAAAAGGTTTTATTGGCTGAAGTTCTAAGTGGGGTTTCATGGCATTTTTTTGATAGGTTCCTGAATAAAACAGAATATTGTCCCAAAAATCTACCAGTATTTGTAAATGTTTCTCCAACAATTCAGGATTGGTGAAGTCTTCAAAAAAATGATGCATTAAATCATCATTCAATAATTTTACATAAAAATCTTTCACCAGCAAGTAAATATCCTCTCGGTTTTCAATGTCTCGCTTCATTCAATTTTTTATAAAAAAGTTTTGTCGAAAGCTATCGGAAGTAAATCTAATACGGATTCGGTTTTAATAATTTCACCTTCTTCACCCATAAAATAAACTTCAATCTTGTCTTTTTGCTTAATTTCATATTCTGATAAAGTTTGCCTGCAAGCGCCACAAGGTGCAACCGGTTCCTTAAGGATTTGGGATGAAGAGCTTGCCGATATAGCCAACTTCAATATTTTTTTATCGGGAAAATCGGAAGAAACTTTCCAAATGGCGACACGCTCGGCACATATTCCGGATGGATATGCGGCATTTTCCTGATTGTTTCCGGTTATGATGGTTCCGTCTTCCAAAAGCAGGGCTGCGCCAACTTTAAACTTAGAATAAGGTGCGTATGCATTTTGTTTGGCTTCAATGGCTTTATTCATTAAACCTTTTACTGTGGCATTCAATTCGTCAATAGAATCAAAAATGGTAATTTGGGTTTTTAGTTCAATTTTCTTCATCAAAAAATTTAATTCTGGCTAATAGTTAGTTGCTTAATAGGAGTTTCCAAAATCGAAAGACAATGAGAATCGAAGCGTATTTTCTAGTGGGTTCTTAATTTCAGAGGCATTGAACAAATAGGAAATGTCCAGTTTTGAACTTTTAAACTTAAATCCGGTGCCTATGGTAAAATATTTGCGCATTCCTTTTAAATCACTTTCATTAAAATATCCTGCTCTTAACGCAAAAGAATTGTCGTACATATACTCCGCTCCAAATCCCCATGTAACTTCTTTAATTTCTTCGCTAAATCCACCTGGTGCATCATTAAATGATTTAAAAATACCATTAAAAAAACTAACATCTTCCTGAATATATGGTGCGGTTCCATCATCATTTACAGAAATACTTGGTGTTGGAACCAGCAGTTTGTTAAATTCTACATTCAAACTTACATTATTGTCTGTGTCCAAAATAAAATCGAATCCGCCTCCCACTTTTAAATTTGTCGGAATAAAATTCTCTTGTCCGTCATTGGAATAGGAAACTTTTGGGCCAATGTTTGAAACATTGAAACCACCTCGCCATACTCCATTAATATTGCCATAATTCTGTTCATTGGATTCATAATAACCAGAAACATCAACGGCAAAAGTATTTACCGGATTTATGGTTGAATTTGCAGATTCAATGCCCAAATCGGAACGGATATAACGCAAAGTCACACCCATTGAGTAGGTTTCGCTTAATTTCAAAGCGTAAGAACCATCCACGGAAAATTCATTCAATTTCTCAGTTCCTTCTGGTGTTCCGTTAATATCCGTTAAATCTATTTGACCTAAATTGAAATACTTCAAACTTGCGGCCCAAGCACTTCGATCATCTATTTTGTTAGCAAATGTAAATCCGCCCAAAAACACATCGTTTGTAAGTTCCCGTAACCAAGGTGTGTAAACAATACCTACCATAAATTGCGAATCCATGAAGGCTAATTTAGAGGCGTTCCAATGCTGTGAATTTGCATCTGGGCTGGTTGCCACACCAACATCTCCCATTCCGCCTGCGCGTGCATCGGGAGCTATCAATAAAAATGGAGCTGCTGTAGTAATTGGATTTGGATTTTCCTGTGCATGAATTTTTGCTGTTGTCATAAGAACCATTAGCGTTAATCCTATTATCTTTCTCATCAATTTTGTATGTTTAATTAACAAATATCTTATTTTATTATTGAAGTATCCTAATTTTTCTATTATTTCTGCCAGGATCCAAAAATTAAGCTCCTTTAGATTTAATTTACAACCACATAACTCTTTCCGTTATTTTTCAAAAAATCATCCATACAATCTCAAACCGCCAACCTGAATAAATTTCTTTCAGATTAAAAAGTCTTATCACCTTTTTTACACCAGGAAAAACCAACAATCTGTTAATTTACTCTTTACCGGTAAAAATCAACATTTTTTTGAACGTAAAACAACACTTAATTTCAAAGAAAAAACGTTGTTTTCAGCATATTATTGTAGCCATTTCTTAATTTAAAACGGTCTAAATTGAGATAACATTCCCCGAAAAATATTTTTTTTTCAAAAGGTCATTTTGAATGGGATTTAAATATTGTATAAATACCAGTAAATGAGATTTTTAGATTTATTTCATGAATGCCATTTCAAGTAAAATCCATTATAATATTAGGAATAAAATGACTCTTTGTTGCTCGATTACAAATCCAATTTTAAAAAAGTAGATTCATTCCTTAATAATATTGTAATTTTGGCTCAAAGAATTATGAAAATAATGGCGCTTTGATAGGCGTTTCATAAAAAAAAAGCATTATCCTTGAAATATATTACAGCAATACGCATACTAAAGATTGAAAACTGTCGTTAGTAAAAGCGAAGCAAATAATTATTAAAATTATTTCTTGCAAAAAAATTAAATTAATGTAAATTGCGGAAAAATATAACCCTAACCAATTTGAAATGAGCTTAAAAAATCTAAATAACATTCATAAGTTAATCTTGTTAACTATTTCTGTTGTTTTCTTTGTGAGTTGCCATAACAGAAATCCAAGAAATAACGTGTCGCTTACAGGTTGGAGTTCAAAAGATAAGAAAGCTGGTGGTTTTGCAGGGGACACAAAATATAAAGGTCAGGAAGCTCCTCCTGGAATGGTTTTAATAGAAGGCGGTACATTTACTATGGGCCATGTTCAGGATGATGTGCTGTTCGATTGGAATACAACGCCTATTCAACAACAAGTTCGTTCATTTTATATGGATGAAACCGAAGTGACCAACTCAGAATATTTATTTTATTTAGATTGGATGGAAAAAGTTTTCCCTCCAAACGATCCTACTTATGAGCATATTTATGACTCTGCTGTTCCTGACACTTTAGTTTGGAGAGATGTATTGGGATTAAATGAATTATTGACCGAAAATTATTTAAGACATCCCGGTTATGCAGATTATCCGGTAATTGGCGTCAGTTGGATTCAGGCCACGCAATATTGTAAGTGGAGAACCGATCGAGTTAATGAAAAAATATTGGTTGATAAAGGCGTGCTAAAACCACTTTTCGAGTTAGATTCATTAGAGGTTAAAGGAAAAAACAATTTTAATACAGATACTTATTTAAGCAATCCATACAGTCTTTTTGACGGTGATTCAACCATTTACAAAAAAGGATTGCCAGACAATAAACAACGCAAAAAAGGGGAAGCTAAACCTTCAAGAGGCGCATTTACAGGAAGACAGGTGAAGATTTCTGACGGAATACTAAGTTCTAAATTCAGACTTCCCACAGAAGCCGAATGGGAATTTGCGGCAAAAGCTGTTGTTGAAGATCGTGAATACAACAATACCCGCGGAAGAAAAAAATATGCCTGGAAAGGGAAATATACCCGAAACAAATCAAAAAAATACCAAGGAGACCAATTGGCTAACTTTAAACAAGGAAAAGGGGATTATAGCGGTGTGCCAGGATGGAGCAACGATGGTGCAGATATCACCATTGCCGTAAAATCTTATGAACCTAATGCCTTTGGGTTATATGATATGTCAGGTAACGTGGCGGAATGGGTTGCCGATGTTTATCGTCCTATTATAGACAATGACGCAAATGATTTCAACTATTTCAGGGGAAATATCTTTACAAAAAAAATGATTGATGCTGAAGGACAAGTTGTTATTGCCGATGAGCAAACTATTGAATACGACACTTTGGAGAATGGGAATATAATCCCTAAATTTTTGCCTGGCAGCGTTAAATATATGCCAGTCACCAAGCGTGACGCTTATATGAGAAATAATTATGAGAAGGCCTATAATGTAGATATTAAAGATGGTGATTTGGCTTCCACAAAAATGTACAATAAAGTTGAAGAAGAATTAGAAACCAAACCCCGTATGTACAATTCGCCTGTTAAACCAAGAGTTATTGGAGAAAGCGGCTTATTGATGCAAGAATATGATACGGAAAAAAGAGCCACTTTGGTCAGCGATATTGCCCGTGTTTACAAAGGCGGTTCCTGGAAAGATATGGAATATTGGTTAGACCCTTCACAACGCAGGTATTTGCCGGAATATATGGCTACCAACTATATTGGTTTTAGATGTGCTTCAGACAGAATTGGGCCAATGACCTATAAAAGAAGAAAACCAACAACAACAAAAGTTAGATATTAAAAATATTTTTAAAATAAACTATAGTGTGGTAATTACTAAATTCCCTAACTATTTTCACTACTCTTTTTCCTTTCTGCTTCGTTAAAATTTTTAACCGTAGATACGGCTATGCTTGCAAATTTAGCCTGTCATAAAGAAAAAATAGCAGCAAAAATTTAGTCAGTTAATTTAACAATTACCACACTGGCCTCACTGAAATTTCAGTGAGATTTTTTTATATTTAAATCATGAATATTACAGAATTATACCAGTTCTATACCCAAACTTATTTAGTGGATACCGATACCCGAAAAATAAGAAAAGGCAGCCTGTTTTTTGCCCTAAAAGGAGATAATTTCAATGGAAATGAATTTGCGTCCAAAGCGATTGAGAGCGGTGCAAGTTATGCTGTTATTGATGAAGAAAAATACAACACGCTTCCTAACACTATTATGGTCGGCAATGTTTTGGAAACACTTCAAAAACTGGCTAATTTTCACAGAAAACAACTTGCCCTCCCAATTATTTCATTAACCGGCAGCAACGGAAAAACCACCACAAAAGAACTTATCAATGCCATATTGTCCAAAAAATATGTGACTGCAGCCACGGCAGGCAATTTAAACAACCACATTGGCGTGCCGCTAACGCTGTTATCAATGACGCCAAAAACAGAAATTGGCATCGTTGAAATGGGCGCAAACCATTTAAAGGAAATTGAATTTTTATGCAGTATCGCAGAACCGAACTATGGCTTAATCACCAATTTTGGAAAAGCGCATTTAGAAGGATTTGGTGATTTTGAGGGGGTCATTAAAGCCAAATCGGAATTATACGATTTTTTAAGATTGAACAAAGGAACCGTTTTCATAAATACAGATGATGCCTTGCAGGTAAAGCAATCAGTTGGCATAAATTCCATTGAATTTAACAGCGGTGACATTAAATTTGTTGAGGCCAACCCGTTTGTAAAAGTTCAATTTAAAAATGTAATTATTGAAAGTAAGCTCATCGGAAAATACAATTACAACAATATTGCGGTTGCCGTTGCTGTTGGCAATCATTTTAATGTTCCTGAAACCGACATTAAAAATGCCATTGAAAACTATATCCCTACAAATAACCGTTCACAAATCATTCAAAAAGGAACCAATAAAATAATTTTAGACGCATACAATGCAAATCCGAGCAGCATGCAGGCAGCGCTTGAAAATTTTGTCCAATTGAAGGCTGAAAATAAAGTGGTGTTTCTGGGCGATATGTTTGAACTGGGAAAGGACAGCAAAGCGGAGCATGAAAAAATAGTCAATTTGGTGGCTTCCTGTCACTTTTCGAAAGTTTTCTTAATAGGAAAAGCATTTTCTGCAACTGCCGCAAAAAATGCTTTTGTTTCTGAAAGCTATGAATCTTTCAAAAATTCAACTAATTATTCAAACATTAATAACGCCACAATTCTAATTAAAGGATCTCGCGGTATGGCTTTAGAAAGATTGTTAGACCTTCTATAGTGCGGTAATTACTAAATTCCCTAACTATTTTCATCACTCTTTTTCCTTTCTGCTTCGTTAAAATTTTTAACCGTAACTATGGCTATGTTTACAAATTTTGCCTATCACAAAGAAAAAATAGCAGCGAAAATTTAGTCAGTGAATTTAACAATTACCACACAATTTTATTTTTTCTCTGTGGTATTCAATTAAACCATCAATTGGCCGTCTCACAATGTTTCCAATTTCTACCATGTAATATCTTGCTACATCATTGATGATATCCTGGGAAAAGAAAGCGATTGAACCCACAAAATGCACAGGGACATGAGCCGATTCCTGATAAGGCAATATTCTATTTACAAAAAATTCCTTGATGCCTTTTTGCAACACTTTATTAAAATATGGCGTGCGTTCATTTTTAAAAATGAATTCGGCAAAATGCGCCAAATAGGCATTCGGATTTTCTTCTTTATAAATATTTCTTTTGATGACATCAGCATCCAAATCAAATTGCGCTTCAAAAAGTTTCGCAATCGCATTTGGCATTTTATGGTAATAATAATCCCGTATTAATTTTTTGCCGAAATAATTTCCGCTGGCTTCATCCATCAAAATATACCCTAAGGAGGGAACTCTGACATCCACATTTTTTCCGTCGAAATAACAGCTGTTTGATCCTGTTCCCAAGATACAAACGATACTTGGTTTTGTGGTTACCGCATAAACTGCAGCGAAAGTATCTTCTTTTACGACGATTTCTGCGTTTTTAAAAAATGATTGAAAAATAGATTTCAACAATGATGTTAATCTTGCTGTTCCGCAGCCTGCACCATAAAAATAAACCTCGGTTACTTTGTCTTTGTAACTGGTGATATCTTCATTGGTCTCAATCCGGTTTTTCAACATATCAGCAGACAATATCTCCGGATTTAATCCTTCGGTCCTTGTTTTAAATACTTGATCGCCAGTTTTATCCAGTAAAATCCAATCGGCCTTTGTAGAACCGCCATCTGCTATTAAAATCATTTTTTATTTTTTTAAACTATTATTTCTTATTTAACTGAATGAATGTATTCAGCCAAATCAACCAGTTTTGTTGAGTAGCCAAATTCATTGTCATACCAAGCCACTAATTTAAAGAAATTATCGTTTAAAGCAATACTTGCATCAGCATCAAATGTGCTTGTTTTAGGTTCAGAAACAAAATCTTGCGAAACTACTGCTTCTTCGGTATATCCTAATATGCCTTTTAATTCATTTTCAGAAGCAAATTTTATGGCAGCTTTCACTTCTTCCATAGTCGCTGATTTCTCAGTTCGTACTGTTAAATCAACAACCGATACATCTGCAGTTGGTATTCTAAAAGACATACCGGTTAATTTTCCGTTCAATTCAGGGATTACTTTTCCAACGGCTTTTGCAGCGCCTGTTGATGATGGGATAATATTGATTAAGGCGCTTCTGCCGCCTCTCCAGTCTTTTTTTGAAGGTCCGTCAACGGTCAATTGCGTTGCGGTTGTTGCATGAATGGTGGTCATTAAACCTTCCACAATTCCAAAATTATCATGAATAACTTTAGCTAAAGGCGCCAAACAGTTGGTGGTGCAAGATGCGTTTGAAACGATGGTATTTGCAGCGGTGATTTTTTTATGGTTTACACCCATCACAAACATTGGTGCATCAGCAGATGGTGCTGAAATCGCCACTTTTTTTGCGCCGGCAGCAATGTGTTTTTGAGCACCTTCCAAACTGGTAAAAATACCTGTACAGTCTAAAACAATCTCTGCGCCTACTTCACCCCATTTCAAATCTTCAGGATTGCGTTCGGCTGTAATTCTGATGGTTTTTCCATTGACAACTAAATGCCCGTTTTTCACTTCAACATCACCGTCAAATTTACCGTGAACTGAATCATATTTTAATAAATAGGCCAAATGTTCCACATCTAACAAATCATTGATTCCCACCACTTCTACATTCGGTCTGGCCACTGCCACTCTAAAAGCAATTCTTCCTATTCTCCCAAACCCGTTAATTCCTATTTTAATTGTTGACATAATTTATTGTTTTAATTTATTTTTCTATAATTATATTGAGGTTATTTCAGCCACCTTAAGCAATTCTTTATTGATATCATTGTTCATTTTGATGGCTTTATTTAAATCCACTTTTGAAACTTGATTATTTGTGATGCCCACCATAATTCCTGTTGCCCTGTCAAGTAACGCTTCCACTGCCGCAACACCCAGTCTGCTGGCCAAAACCCTGTCATAACAACTTGGAGAACCTCCTCTTTGCATATGCCCTAAAACTGATACTCTGATATCGTAATAAGGAAAGTTTTCATTGATATAATCTGCCAGTTCAAAAACGCTTTTACCTATTTTATCGCCTTCGGAAACCACGACAATACTGCTGGTTTTTCCTTTTTCTTTACTTTTTTTAAGAGACTCCACCAGCCTGTCCAATCCCAAATCCTTTTCAGGAATCAAAATTTCTTCGGCTCCGGCGCCTATGCCAGAGTTTAATGCAATAAATCCTGCATCGCGCCCCATCACTTCAATAAAGAACAACCTGTTGTGGGAACTTGCGGTATCGCGAATTTTATCAATCGCTTCCACAACCGTATTTAAAGCAGTATCGTAACCGATAGTGTTATCTGTTCCGTAAATATCATTGTCTATAGTACCGGGAATTCCGACAATTGGAAAATTAAACTCTTCAATAAACCTTAAGCCTCCAGTAAAAGTACCGTCACCACCAATAACTATCAATGCGCCAATACCTGCCTCTTTTAAACTGTTATGGGCTTTAACCCTTCCTTCTTCCGTTCTAAATTCATTGGAGCGAGCAGATTTTAATATGGTGCCTCCTTTGTTGATAATATTACTGACATGACGTGCTGAAAGCACTTCAAAATCACCTTCAATTAAACCCTGATAGCCTCTGTAAACGCCAACACATTCCATCCTATAATAAGTGCAGGCCCTAACAACGGCCCTAATTGCTGCATTCATTCCTGGAGCATCTCCTCCAGATGTTAAAACTGCTATCTTTTTTATTGGTTCGTTCATGGGTAAAAAATATGATACAAAGTTACTTTTAAATGCATTTTCCGCCTACAAAACCGCTTAATATTCACTAAAACGATTTCGCTGCATAAAGCAAGATAAGGAGTTTGCTTTAACTCCTTATCTTGCTTAAATTGTTATTGGTTATGCCTTAAAAGTTATTTGCTAAATGATGTATGTTAGCTATTATTGGTTTTTAAAAAATCAATGAATTAATCAATCAATATTTTATATTGCCAAGGTTTAAAGGTTAATGGTTTTTCTTTAGAAAACGTTAATTTTTCATTGGTGAAAAAATCAACTGATTCTCCTTCTTTTTCTGAAGTAAATGTGACTTCCTTATTTGACAAATTGGCCATATAAGTGAGTTTATTTCCGTCCTTTTCTCTTGAAAAGATTAGAATATTTTTATTGTCAGAAGAATTAATTTTATTGTAAGAAGCTGCGTTTTTACCGCCGTTTAATGCTTTGTTATTATTTTTAAGTTCCCCTAATTTTGCCATTAAAGGCCAAACTTTTCCCTTCACTTTTGAAATGGTGTCTTTCTCAAAAAATCGTAATCGCTTATTCATATCATATTCCTGTCCACTATAAATCAATGGCATTCCAGGAGCGCAATAAGATAATGCCAACATCGCTTCGGAAGCATCTCCCAAACGTTCTTTTACAGTTCCGCTCCAAGAATTTTCATCGTGGTTTGTGATAAAATTCATTAAGATGTCATCTTTTTGATAAAGCGTATCAATTTGGGTCATTCGATCATCCCAATTTTTAACGGTTTCTTTTCCTTGTGCAATGGCGTTCATTCTGTGGTGCGTATCCCAGCTGTAACCCATATCAAAAGCATTTTCAAGTAAATTTGGTTCCCAAGCTTCAGCAAGCATAAAAATTGGTTTTATTTTTTTTAATTCAGTCACCGTATTTTCCCAAAAATCAAGCGGTACCATTCCTGCAACATCACATCTAAATCCGTCAACATCGGCTTCTTTAAGCCAATATTTCATATTTTCCAGCATTTCTGTGCGCATTTCCTTATTGTCGTAATTTAAATCTGCAACGTCTGTCCAGTCTGTCCCAACGGTATGTGTTATTTCTCCTTTTTCATTTTTGGTGTAATATTCAGGATGACTTTTTAACCATACGTGATCCCAGCCTGTATGGTTGGCAACCCAATCCAAAATTACATACATGCCGTTTTTATGTGCGATATTCACCAAATTTTTCACATCATCTAAATTTCCAAATTCAGGATTCACTTTGGTATAGTCAGAAATGGCATAATAACTGCCCAAACTGCCTTTACTTTTTGTTGTTGAAATTGGATAGATAGGCATTACCCAGATAATTTTCACGCCCAATTCTTTTAATTTAGGAATATCTTCCGTGAATTTCGAAAAAGTTCCTTCAGGTGAATATTGGCGGATGTTGGCTTCATAAATAATGGCGCTCTCCAGAACCTCGTTTGAAATTGGGATTATGGAATCCATAGTATTATTATTAGATTGTATGTCTTTAGTTTCTGTTTTACATGAAGCCAAAATAATTAGCGATAAAATAAAAAGTGTTTTTTTCATTTCTTTATATTTATTGGTTTATTTATTATTTTATGATACTTATGGCAAATCCTCCTCCGGGAGCCAATTTTAATTTTAAATTTGATTGATTGCTGATCTCAATTTTTCTGATGTTGATGGCAGTCGGATTATCATTCCAATGCGCATCTTTCCCATCTTCATAAATAATGGCTTCATAGGTTGTATCCGGACTTAAAAAATCAAATTTTAGGTTCATTTCTCTTGCATTTTCATCGGTAATTCCGCCAACAAACCAATTTTCTGAATTTTTTTGTTTTCTGGCAATGGTCACAAAATCGCCAATTTCACCATTCAACACTTTTGATGTTTGCCAATCGACACCAACATCTTTTATGAATTGAAAAGCTGGATTTCCTTCATAATTTTCGATCAAATCGGCTGCCATTTGCACCGGACTGTAAATCACCACATATAAGGCCAATTGTTGCGCAATAGTGGTATTGACCTGATTGTCTTTTTTCCACTTGTCAAATTTAATGTCGAAAATTCCGGGTGTATAATCAATTGGTCCGGCCAACATTCTTGTAAAAGCCACAATAGGCAAATGTTCGGGTGGATTTCCGCCATCAGAAGCCCAAGCGTTAAACTCTTGTCCGCGCAAACCTTCACGAGAAATGGTGTTCGGATATGTCCGTCTCAAACCGGTATCCTTTATTGGCTCATGCGCATTGATGGCAACCTGATATTTTGCTGCTTTAATCACCGCATTGTTGTATTGGTTCACCATATATTGACCGTGATGGTATTCTCCTTTTGGCAATATTTTGCCAACATAACCTGTTTTAACCGCATGAATCCCCAAACTTTGCATCAAAGCGTAAGCGGTATCCTGTTGTTTTTCATAGGTTTCTGTTGCCGCTGATGTTTCATGGTGCATAATAATTTCCACCCCTTTTTCTTTTCCGTAGCGCACCACTTCTTTTAAATCGTAATCAGGATAAGGCGTCACAAAATCGAACACACCTTCGCGGTCTTCAAAGCCAATCCAATGTTCCCAACCGGTATTCCATCCTTCAACCAAAACAGCCCCGATATTATTTTTTGCTGAAAAATCTATATATGCTTTTGCATTTTCGGTAGTGGCACCATGTTTTCCATGTGGTTTGGCCAGCGTGGTATGTGAGCTCATATCTTGTTGCGCGCTCATATCCCAAGTAGATTTGCCCAAATGCATTTCCCACCAAATTCCTGTATATTTTGTGGGTTTAAACCACGAAACATCGCCAATTTTATTAGGTTCATTCAAATTAACAATCAACCGGGATTCTATTAAATCGCCTGCTTTTTCGGCAATTTGAAGGGTTCTCCACGGCGTATGAAAAGGAATTTCTCTCTTAACTTTATAGCCGGTGCGTTCAGACCCCACCAATTCGCTGGTCATGGATAAATTTTCTTTGTCGATTTTCAAGGTCATGTCCGAATAATCCACCAAAGCAGCTTCGTGAAAACTCAAATACAAACCTTCCTCAGTTTTCATGGTAACTGGTGTATTTACCGCATTTTCAGGAATATAGGTTTGCGCCAAATTTGGATGGTTGGCTTTTGAAAGCGCATCAATTTCCTTGAACTTTGTGGTGTTGTATAAATGCTCATAAATATCCCAATCTCCCGGAGCCCACCAAACTTTGTGGTCACCCGTTAAATTAAACTGGGTATTTTCATCGGTAATGATCACTTCGGATAGATTTTCTTGCTTAGGAAACTCATACCTAAATCCCAATCCGTCATCATAAACCCTGAAAACAATCGTCAGTTTTCGTTTTAAATCCGCTTTTTCCTGAAGTTCAATTTTTAATTCCTTATAATTATTTTCAACCTTGGTTTGTTCTCCCCAAGGCATTTCCCAAACTTCGTTGAAGCCGCTTGATGTTGCATTTACAATTTCAAAGTTGTCTTTTAAAGAGACCATATCTTTTAAATCGAAACCTCCCAAAGTTGATGTTTTAATGACTTCCTTGTTTTTGAAAGTCACCAAATAGGTTGGTTCGCCTTTTCCGGTCAACTTAAATTCGACTTTTACATTGCCATCCGGAGAAGCAACGGTTGTTTTCCAATCGCGCTGTTTTGAGCAGGAAAACAATAAAATACTTAAGAGCACCAAGCTCAATTTTAAACTATTTTTCATTTCTATTGATTTTTCTTTTCTAATAAAACAATGGAAAATGGCGTATTTAAACTGACCATTCCGTTTTTAACCACAACTTCGGTGTTGGAATACGCATCAACCAAAACGGCATCCTCTTCAAACACATCCCTAATATTCAGTTGTTTTTCACCTATTTTTAAATCCAATCCAACAACTACCGCATCCTTAAAATTCTCTTTTGAATAGGTTCTTTGAAAAACATAAGGTTGTTCGCTGATCATTTTATGGATTCCGGCGCCAACAGCAAGATGGTTGTTTCTAAATTTGCCCAACTTTTGCCAATACGCCAAAATTTCCTTGGTTTTTTCATTATTTTCAATGTCGTTCCAATTCATATTGGAACGCAATGTGGCATCGCCAACAGTGCCTTCAATAATTAACGAACGGGCAGATTCATCTCCGTAATAGACTTGAGATGAACCAGGACACAACAATAATTTGGTGGCCGATTCAAAAGTTTTTATTCTTTCTTTATCAAAAGGTTCACCGTCATCGTGTGAACTTATATAATTTAAAACGCCAAAACCTTTTAAATCATTGTTTAAAATAGTGCCATATTTTGAAAAAAGCGCTTCATAAGTAGGTAATTGTGCGGCGTTCCATTTGAATTCAAAATTGATCAAACTGTTAAAGCCATTCTCGAAATAATTGACTTTTTTGTCGCCAAAATCATAAATTTGTCCGCCGGAAATACTGTAATTATACACTTCCCCAACCAAATAAAAATCATTGGTATCCAACACTTTCGTCGGATTGTTTTCTTTCCACAATTTAAACGCATAATTGCATTCATTCTTAAAATCGCCCCAAACATTTTCTTCCGTATGCTTCACGGTATCAGCCCTGTAACCGTCAATTCCAAATTCAGCAATATAATCTGTCAGCCATTTAATGATGTAATATTTTGGCGCTCTCGGGTAGCTGGTTCTTTTGAAAAAATCGTCCAATTCTTTCATTTCCTGGTCGTATCTTCCTTCAGCTTTCCATTTATCGGCCAATTGCTTCGGAATCTCAACATTTTCGTTGCTTTCGGTTTTGATGTCAGGCAGATTTTTAACCAAGGTACAAGCGGTGGTAGATTCGTAGGTTTGATAATCACATTGCGGACCGGTTCTCACCCAGTCTGCTGGCCAAACCTCATCAACATCCGTTACTGGCCCTGTATGGTTGATAACGCCGTCCAACACAATTCTTATTCCATTTTTATGGGCGATTTCCACCATATTTTTCAAATCTGCCATCGTTCCGAAATTTGGATCCAATGCCGTCCAATCTTTTGCCCAATAACCGTGAAAAGCATAAGTTGCGCCGGTGCCTTCATCAACGGCACCGTGAATTTGCTCCACAATTGGGGTAAACCAAATGGCGTTAATTCCCAATTCGGTAAAATAGCCTTCTTCAATCTTTTTGGTGATTCCCTTGATGTCGCCGCCCTCAAAACCTCGCAATTTCGCTGTCGATTTTGTTCGGTTAAAATTGACATCGTTCAACGGATCTGCATTGTAAAACCGGTCGGTCAGCAAAAAATAGATATTCGCCGCTTCCCATAGAAAAGGTTTTTTAAGGTTGGTTGCATCAGTCATTTCGGTATTTTTATTTTGTTTTAATTCAGCACAACCCATAAACAGCGCCGATAACAGAATTAAGGTTACATATTTCTTCATCTATCAGAATTTAATTTTTAAGTTTTTAGTATCGCTGTTTTTAAGTGAAATTACAACCGTTAGCGTGTTATTTTCTTTGTTCCATTCAAAATTGTGGCCTTTCACTTTTTTGGGTTTTGATGCAATATTATGAATTATCAATTTAATTTCTTTTGATGAAAATTCAAAATCACTTCCCGATTTTTGTTCAATTTCAATATCCAATCGCTTGTTTTTGAATTCGCTTTCAAAAGTCAGCATTTCATACTTTCCTTTTTCAAAAGCATCTGGCGTTTCACCGTCATCATTGTACAAATGTCCTACACTTTCTTTAACGGTTTCGTCAAAATAAAAGTGCAAATCAAACGATTTTAAATGGTACAATCCTGTGTTTTGGATGCGTTGAATCCTTGGGATAAAAGCACCGCCACGAACATAAACCGGAATGCTTTCATCATTCAAGGAAACCATTTTTGATTGTCCGCCCACCATTTTTTCATCGGTATAAAAATTAAACCAGTTTGCATTTTCAGGAAAATAAACAGCCTGCTCTTTTAAGCCTGATTGAACAACCGGACTCACCAAAAAACTGTCGCCCCACAAATAGGTTTTATCGTTTATGAATGATGATTTATTGGCATCTTCAAAAAACAAAGGACGCATGAAAGGCGTTCCTTGTTGGTTGTTGTCAAAAACCAAGGTGTAATTATAAGGCAACAGACTGTAGCGCAATTCGATTGATTTTTTGGCCAAAGCTCTTGTTTTCGGTTCTCTGAATACAGGTTCAGACGGAACTTCTTCCTGCGCGTGCGGCCGATAAATAGGCTGAAAAACACCATATTGCAACCAGCGCGAGTACAATTCATCATCTAAATTGGCGCCGGCAAATCCGCCCAAATCAGAATGCATAAATGCCATTCCCTGCATTCCCATTTGCAGGGCAATTTCGGGTTGCGACTGCAATCCGCCCCAACTTCTGCTTACGTCACCCGACCACGGAATCATTCCGTAATGCTGGGAACCGGAATAACCGGCGCGCATTAAAATAAACGGACGCTGGTTTGGGAATTCTTTCTGATAACCTTCAAAAATAAGTTTCGCCCAGTTATGTCCGTAAATATTGTGAACTTCATCGGCAGTTCCTGTTGCATGCTGCAAATCTGACGGATGCACTTCGGGCTCACCCAAATCGCCCCACCAGCCGGCAACGCCATAATCGGCAAATTTTTTGTAAACATTCCAAAACCACGCTTTTCCTTCTGGCTTAAAAATATCGATGATTCCTGTGTTTCCGAAGTAAAAATCATAGGCATAAGGTTTTCCCTCTTTGGTTTTTCCCAAAATATCCTTTTTAACCGCTTCGTTCCATTTGCCCGAAGTCGTCAATATAAATGGTTCAGTAATCAAAATGGTTTTAACGCCTTTTTTTGTTAAATCGGCAATCATTTTTTGCGGATCGGGAAAGGAATCTTTGTAAAATTCCAGATTTCCCATAGTTCCTTTCAGTTCTTTTCCAAACCAGTACAAATCCAAAATAATGGCATCAACCGGAATTTTTTCTTCCAAAAACTGATCAATCGTATTGATGGTTTCTTTTTGGGAATGATAGCCAAACCGGCTCGAAAAATTTCCCAGCGCCCAACGCGGAATCATCGGTTGTTTCCCTGTTAAACTGGTGTATTGGTTGATTAAATCTTTCCACGAATCACCTGCAACCACCTGATAGGTTTTTCTTCCGCTGATGGTTTCATAGGTCAAAGAATTGTCCTTTTTGCTGTCCAAATCCAAATAGCCAATGGGCGCATTGTCGAAATGCACCGCATATAAATTGGAAGAATACACCAACGGCATGGTAAAATTCATCAATTCCGAATGGGTTTCGTAGCCGTAATGCGCGCGGTTGTACAATTGCAATCGGTTGCCCCTGCGGTTCATTCCCAAAGCGCGGGCGCCACCGCCATATAAAATTTCATCGGTTGTTAAATTGAAATCCAATGTTTCAAATGCTGACGTTTTAACGTAGCCTTTTCTTTCAGAAATTAACGGCTTATTTTTATAAAAATACAAAATCTGAAATGGATTTTTTCTGATTTCTACCCTTATTCCAGAAGTTTTTAACTGAATTGAATTATCCTTTTCCGTCACATTGAACTCAACATTTTCAGTATTCAAAACCACTGCATGAGAATTGGGATTGTAAACTTCCCCGTTTGGAATGAAGGTTGTTTCCACAATTTTTTCCGAATAGGGTTTTATTTGATAAAAACCATCGTTTGTTTTTATCTCAATAAGGTCATTTTTTTGATTCAGGGAAACAAATTTTCTGTCGGCGTTTTGCGCATACAGAAATGAACTTCCCACAATAAAAAAAATTACAAAAAGATTTAATGCCTTCATTAATTTATAATTTTGTTGTGAACATTAAAACGCCTTTTGAACCGATTTCTAATGTGTTTTCAAAAATAAATGTTTCACCGTTTAAAATATTTTTAACTGATTTACCAGTTAAGCCAACCTCCTCAAACCTATCCAAATCTAATGAAATCGGATTTTCATTTTTGTTCAATATCACCGTCACTATTTCGTCATCTTTTATTCTGAAAAGTGTGTAAACCCCATTTTCAGGCGCAAAATGAATTGTTTTCCCTAAACAAATGGCCTCGCTGTTTTTACGATAATTCAACACTTTCTTCAAAAACGACTGCATTTCGGTTTGGTCAGAAGTCAATCCTTCTCCAGTAAAACCATTTACTTTATCGCCGTTCCAACCACCCGGAAAATCGGTTCTTATCAAACCGTGATCGCCTGGTTTGGCGCTGTTTTGCATTAAAATTTCTGTTCCGTAATACAATTGCGAAATTCTTGGCAATGCAAGCATATAGCCCAGCGCCATTTTGGTATTCACCACATTTTCTTTTAACTGGGAAAAAATCCGGTCCATATCGTGGTTGTCCGGAAATAGCATGATGTTGCTCGGATTGGCATAAGAAAAATCGTTTGCCAAACCTTCATACATTTTCACAAAACCTTTGTCCCAGCTTTCCGTTTCATTCAATGCATCAACAATGGCTTTTTGCATCGGGAAATCCATGGTGGAAGACAAATTGGAAACGTAGCCATCCTTTGTTTTTGCGCCTTGCTGCCAGTAACCAACCAATAGCGGATTTACGCTCCACTCTTCGCCAACAATGCTGAAATTTGGATATTCTTTCATAATGGCACCGGCCCAATCACTCATAAATTGTTTGTTTGGATACGGATAAGTATCTTGTCGGATACCACCCAAATCCAGAGTTTCTATCCACCAAATACTGTTTTGGATTAAGTATTTCGCCAACAAAGGATTGCGTTGATTTAAATCGGGCATGGTAGAAACAAACCAGCCTTCACTCATTAAATTTCTGTCTTTAACCGAAGCATAAGCATCCTGATTGGTGGTTCTGCGGTGATTGGTGACCACCATATTATTTTTTAAAAATTCGTCCTGATAATTTACCCAATCGTTGGCCGGCAAGTCTTTCATCCACCAATGTTCAACGCCGATGTGATTTGCAACCTGGTCCATAATCAGTTTAATTCCTTTATTTTTTGCGTTTTTCGCCAAGTCGATGTAATCTTCCATCGTTCCAAAACGCGGATCAACCTGGTAAAAATCGGTCATCGCGTATCCATGATAGGAGGCGTTTTTCATATCATTGGTAAGCACCGGCGTTGGCCATACGGCCGTAAATCCCATATTTTCTATATAATCCAAATGATTGGTAATTCCTTTGATATCGCCGCCGTGGCGTCCATAATCATCATTTCTGTTGATGGTTTTTTCATTCATGGTTTTTACAACATCATTGGAAATATCAGCATTTGCAAAACGGTCGGGGGTGATCAAATAAATAACGTCAGAACTGTTAAAACCTTCCCTCAATTTTGAATTTTGATTTCGCTCCTTCAATTCATAAGCGACAGAAAAATTATTGCGCTTTCCTTTTTTTGAAAAGTTGATGTTGAATTTCCCTGAAACCGCCTTCGACAGATCTAAATTCAGAAACAAATAATTGATGTTATCCGTTTTCTTGACGGCTGAAACCTGGATGTTTTCATTATCAACAGAAGGCGCAAATTGAGAAATATTTTCGCCATAAATCAGCAATTCCAACTGATTGTTCTCCATACCGGCCCACCAATTTGGCGGTTCAATTCTGTCTATTTTTTGGGCATATAATGAACTGCCTAAAATGAAAAGCAGCAGGAAACAAAGATTTTTCATATTTGTTGTTTAAAATTTATACTGTAACCAATTGGTTCGCCGTAATTAAAATTTCTATGGAATCCACCATCATTTTTACGTCGTTTTCCGATTCATTAAAAAACTTGCATTCGGTCTGGCTTTTGTAAACCTTGATGATATTTCCCCTGAAATTGATGGTAAATGAATACGATTTCCATTCTTTGGGAATTTGTGGGCTGAACGATAAAATGCCGTCTTCCCATACGCGCATACCGCCAAATCCCTGTACAATGGACATCCAGGTGCCTGCCATACTGGTAATGTGGCAACCTTCATGGACTTCGTGGTTATAATCGTCCAAATCCAAACGCGCAGTCCGCACATATTGCTCATAGGCTTTTGGCATTCTGTCTATGGATGCCGCCAAAATGGAATGCACGCAAGGCGACAATGAAGATTCGTGAACGGTTAATGGCTCGTAGAAATCGAAATGACGTTCCAATTCTTCTTTTCCGAATTTATTTTCAAAAAAGAACAGGCATTGCAAAACATCGGCTTGTTTGATATAACAAGAACGCAAAATACGATCCCAAGACCATTTTTGGTTGATGGGCCTTTCTGAACTTTTTAGTTCAGCAACCGGAATTAATTCTTTGTCCAAAAATCCGTCCTGTTGCAAATAAACATTGTGATCCAAACTGAATGGAAAATACATATTTTCTGCAACCTGCAACCATTTTTTGGTTTCTTCATCTGTCAATTTGGTTTTGGCCATGATGCGATTAAAATCCTTTGGATACTCATTTTCTACCCTGTTCAAACATTCCGCAGCATATTGAATGCACCATTTAGCCAAATAATTGGTGTAAAAATTATTGTTGACGTTGTTTTCATATTCATTCGGACCCGTAACGCCCAAAATAACATATTGATTTTTTGCTTCTGAAAAATTGGCGCGTTGGTGCCAAAAACGTGCAACAGCAATGATCACTTCCAATCCAAATTTTGGGACATATTCAAAATCCTGCGTATAATTTACATAATTGTAAATTCCGTAAATCATCGCACCGTTTCTGTGGATTTCTTCAAAGGTGATTTCCCATTCGTTGTGGCATTCTTCGCCGTTCATCGTCACCATCGGATATAAAGCCGCCCCGTTTTTAAATCCGAGTTTTTGCGCATTTTCTATGGCTTTGTCCAGCTGATTGTAGCGGTACAACAATAAATTTTTCGCCACGCTCGCATCTTTTGTCGCCATATAAAAAGGAATGCAATAGGCTTCCGTATCCCAATAAGTGCTTCCGCCGTATTTTTCGCCGGTAAAACCTTTTGGGCCGATATTAAGTCTTGCATCGGTTCCCAAATAAGTTTGGTTCAGCTGAAAAATATTGAATCTTATGCCTTGTTGCGCTTTTATGTCGCCTTCAATAATAATATCCGCGGTGTGCCAAATGTTAGACCACGCTACTTTTTGGCTTTCCAAAAGTTGCGAAAAGCCTAATTTATAAGCTTGTTTAACATTGTTAAAAGCCGCTTCAATCAAAGCCTCTTTTGTATAATTTAGGGAACTTACGCAGCTTCCATATTTATAAATGGTGGCAGTGTCGCCTTTATTGACATTTAATTTGTAGGTATAATGCAAAGATTTTTCTCTAACTTCGGTTTGTTGTAAAGCATCAACTTTTTCATTATTTACCGCAAACGAAACTTCCATGGCGGTTGCCACATAAAATCCGGTTTTCAAAGTTTTTGAAAGTATGCATCCGTTATTTTTGCCGTTGACAATTTTTAAGATTTCCCAAAAATATTCATCGTAATTGGAATCTTCATTTTTAATGCCGGCATCCAAATAAGGAGAAAAAGAAATTTCACCTGAAAAATTGATGGCTTTTACGGTGTATTCTATGGCGCCTGTTTCATTGTATTCCAGACTTATAAAACGTTTTGTTTCGACCTTGATTTCCTCTCCGGTTTCAAGAATTGCATGGAAAGATCGGCTTAGCCAGCCTTCTTTCATGTTTAATTCCCTTTTGAAATTTGAAACTTTGCAGGTATTTAAATCCAGTTTTGTTTCATTGATTTGAATGTCAATGCCAATCCAGTTTGGTGCATTCAGCACTTTGGCAAAATACTCCGGATAGCCGTTTTTCCACCAGCCCACTCGGGTTTTGTCGGGATAATAAATACCGCCGATATAACTTCCCTGAAAGGTTTTTCCTGAATACGTTTCCTCAAAATTGGCGCGCTGGCCCATAGAACCATTGCCAATACTGAACAGACTTTCTGATGCTTCCACATTTTCGGGATCAAAGCCTTCTTCTATAATTGACCATTCGTAAGGCTTAATATAATCTTTATTCATTTTTCTTAATTCATTAGATTTTTTAAAAAATCGGGCGTGATGGCTGTCATATCCTTAAAAACATAATCTGCTTCATGCAACACATTTGTATCCCCAATTCCTATACTGATCATTTTCGCCGCATTTGCAGCTTGTATTCCTGCAATGGCATCTTCCACAACCACGCAGTTTTCGGGTTTCATCCCTAATTTTTTGGCGCCGATTAAAAACACTTCCGGATCCGGTTTTGCTTTAGAAACGTCATTACCGTCAACAATGGCGGCAAATCTTTTTAAAAGTCCGACTTTCTCCAAAATCAACGGCGCATTTTTACTGGCCGAACCCAAGGCATATTTTATGTCGTTGATTTCCAAAAAATTCAACAAATCATTTACGCCAGGCAAAATTTCTTCGGATGTCATTTTATTGACGTATTCCAGATATTCTTTGTTTTTCTGAAGCAGCAGCGTTTGTTTTTTTTCTTCGGATAAATTAACGTTTCCAATCGACAATAAAATTTCAAGCGATTGAATTCTGCTGACACCTTTTAACAACTCATTTTGTGCTTCGGTAAAATCGAATCCCAAAGCGTTTGCCAAATTTCTCCAGGCCAAATAATGATATTTCGCCGTATCTACGATAACGCCGTCTAAATCGAATATGAATGCGATTTCCTTCTTCATTTAAATTTTTATTACAACTGCATCATCAACATCTTTTACCCTTACCACCAATATGGCAGCAATCAGTAAAGAAATACCGCTGATTAACAATGCATAAATTGGGTTGCCACCATAAAAATATTTTACGATTGGGCCTCCTATGATGGCATTTATAATTTGTGGAATCACAATAAAGAAATTGAATATCCCCATATAAACACCCATTTTCTTGGCAGGAATTGATCCCGCCAAAATTGCATAAGGCATCGCCAAAATACTTGCCCAGGCAATCCCGATCCCGAACATGGATAAAAATAACCAGTTTTCATTTGGCACAAAATAAATGGAGATAAGTCCCAATCCACCAAAAGCCAATGAAACGGCATGGGTTAATTTTCGGCCTATTTTTTTGGCGATTGCAGGCAAAAAGAAAGCGTACACCGCCGAAACGGCATTGTAAACCCCAAATAAAATGCCGACCCAGTCACCCGCAATTTGATAAGCAGATCCGTGATCATCCAACGACAAACCATAAATATGATGCGCAATGGCAGGTGTTGAAAATACCCACATCCCAAACAACCCAAACCAGGAAAAAAACTGAACCGAACTCAATTGCCTCATAGTTAAGGGCATTTTTTTGAAATCGGAAAAAATATCCAATAAGCTTGCTTTTACCTCAGCAGCAATTTCTGCTTCACTTGCTGGAGCGCTAAATTGTGCGGTTTCTTCAGGTGTGTATTCTTTGGTGGTGAATACCGTAACTAAAATACTGGCCACTAAAACCCCGGCGCCTATCACAAATGAAAGCAATAAGTTTAAAGGCACTTCGCCTTCTGCGGCATTGTTAGTGACACCAAACCAATTTGACAAAGCATAAGGCAACCAAGAACCAATAACGGCTCCAATACCAATTAAGATGGTTTGCACAGAAAATCCAAGTGTTCTTTGGTCTGAAGGCAATAAATCGGCCACCAAAGCCCTGAAAGGTTCCATGGCAACATTAAAGGAAGCGTCCATAATCATTAACATCCCGGCTCCAACCCACAATGCGGGTAAAAAAGCGGTAAACATATCGGCATTTGGCATTAAAATTAATCCCATTGACGCCAATAATGCCCCTGTTAAAAAGTAAGGCCGTCTTCTTCCGAGTTTCGTCCAGGTTCTGTCACTATAATAACCAATGATGGGTTGAACTATTAAACCCGTTAAAGGTGCTACCACCCAAAACCAAGAGAGTTCATGGACATCTGCGCCAAAAATTTGCAATATTCTGCTTGCATTGGCATTTTGCAGCGCAAAACCCATTTGAATTCCGAGGAAACCGAAACTCATGTTCCAGATATCCCAGAAACTTAGTTTCCGTTTTTCCATAATGTAATTGTTAAAAAATAAAAATACAATAAAAAGCCGACTGGCTTTAATTAATTGTTTTTGTGTGAAGTGTGAAAAATAGTACGGGTCAAATATATAAATAAAATTTTAAGTTCAACCTTTTTTGAAATAAGATTTAGCTATAAAAATGAACAATTGTAAACTACAACGTTGGAGTTATGAGGCGTGGGTTATCAGTTATCTGTTATCTGTTGTATGTTATCTGTTAAATGTTATATGATAAAGCTTAAAGTTGTAAACTCTAAGCTTATCCTAAAATTTGTAGTTTAAAGAAAAAAACTTTTAACTTTTAACTTTTTTAAATATCAAGCGTTGATTTTCTGATTTTTAAATTGGGTGATATCACAACTTTCTGAAACTCAATAGGTGCTGTATTCTCAATTCTGTTGATTAACAATTCAGCAACCTGTTTGCCCATTAAAAATCCGTGTTGTTCAACACAAGTTAACGGCGGATCGGTATATTCAGAAATTAAACCACTGGTAAAACCAATAATGGCAATGTCTTCGGGTATTTTTAAACCGCTTTCTTTGGCGATTTTTAAAGCGATGGCTGCATATATTTCATTAACCGCTAAAATTGCATCAGGCGGATCTTTAACTTCGAATACTTTTTTAATTTGCTCATATAGATCCAAATTGTCATCAATTTTATAAATCAGGTGCTCATCTATTGGGATTTCATGTGTTTTTAATGACTTTATATAACCTTCTGTGCGCAATGAACCTACCGTAATAAAGTCTTGTGTTGTTAATAATGCAATTCGATTTGAGCCAATTTCAATCAAATGATTTGTTGCCTTAAATGCGCCTCCAACGTCATCAATTATCACTTTATCACACTCAATATCATCGTTAATTCTATCGAATAGCACCAAAGGAAAATCATCATTAATAATGGCGTCAAAATGCTTAAAATTTTGATTTTGCTGGGTTTCCCTTGCAATTGAGACGATTAAACCGTCCACACTTCCATTGGTGAGCACGCTCATGTTGGAAACCTCCTTTTCATACGATTCATTAGACAAACATACCATAACATTATATCCCTTTTCAGAGGCATATTTTTCAATGCCATTGATAACCGTTGAAAAAAAGTGATGCACAATTTCTGGAACAATAACACCAATAACCGAAGTTTTTTGGTTTCGGAGCTGTAAAGCCAGGTTGTTTGGCTTGTAATGATAATAATCGGCAAATGCCTTAATTTTCCCTCTGGTTTCTTCACTAATTTCATGGCTATCTTTTAGCGCTTTTGAAACCGTAGAAATGGACACGCCAAATTCTCTTGCAATTTTTTTAAGGGTAATTCTTGGCTTCATTTCTATTTTAAAATTATTTTATTATTTAACCCAAACATTTGCTATTTCATTATGGCTGAAGGAAAAATTTGCACCTGTCTCATTTATGGTAAAAACTGCATTTTCTTAACCACAAATATAAAATTATTACTTAAATTTACTTGAAATTCAAGACAAACATATCATTAATTTTAATCAAAAATTTTAGAATATGGCCTTAATTTGAAATTTTCTCCAAAAAGTCCTAAAAAAACATAGGCAAACTCTAACGTTTGCGTAAAAAAGTTACAAACACGAAAACGTTTGCGAAACATTATTATTAGCACTTATTATTGTTAAATAAATGTTAAGTACTTAACTTCACGCTGTGAAATGTAATAAATAGTACACCAATTTTTAAAAAACCTTAATTATTAATTAACTTAAAATAGATGAAAAATTTTAAAATTTTTTTGTTTAATGTCATGCTTCTTTTGCCTTTAGTACTATTTGCCCAGCAAACCGTGAAAGGAAAAGTTACAGAAGCAGCCGGTGGTACAGCACTGCCTGGAGTTGGCGTTATTATTAAAGGAACCACTGTAGGTGCCGCAACAGATTTTGACGGAAACTATATGTTGGAAAAAGTGAAACCGGGCGATGTCTTGGTATTTTCTTATGTTGGGTTCAATACCCAATCAATTACTGTAGGTAACAATACTACAATAAATGTTATTTTAACTGAAAGCGCCGAGTCGCTTGAGGAAGTTGTGATCATTGGTTATGGTACTGTTGAAAAGAAAGATAAAACCGGAGCCGCAGTAAAAGTTTCAGCTAAGGACCTTAATCAAGGAACTTTAGTTGACCCAATACAAGCAATTCAAGGGAAGGCTGCTGGTGTGAGTGTAACTAAACAAGGTGGTGATCCAAATTCAGGATTTAATGTTAGAATTAGAGGTGCCGCAGGTTTTGCTGCAGGAGGTGATCCTTTATACGTTGTTAACGGTGTCAGAGGAGTTGATTTAACTACTATTGCTCCTGAAGACATTATTTCATTTGACATCTTAAAAGATGCGGCGTCTACGGCTATTTATGGTGCAGATGGTGCAAATGGGGTTATTTTTGTTACAACAAAATCCGGTAAAGCGGGCGTCGCAAAAATTGAGTACAATACTTATCTTGCCATGGATGATGTTTATAAAAAATTGGGACTTCAGTCTGCAAAAAGTTACAGAGATTATATTGCTGCAAATCAAGACAAATATGGTGATTTTTCTGATGCTGGAGGAACTGTAGATTGGCAAGATGAAGTATATAGATCTGGTTTTACCTTAAACAACAACTTTGCAATCTCTGGAGGTTCTGAAACCAATACTTATAGAGCATCAATCACAAATACTGATTTTGAAGGTGTAATTGTCGGCTCTAATAAAAACAGAACCACGGGAAGACTTGATTTAACACAAAAATCGTTCAACGAAAAATTAAAGATCACCATGGGTATGTCTGCTTCAATTGAAAGCAACGATTATATTAATTATGGTGGAAATGGAAGTACTGATGCCTTATTCCAATCTTTTCAAAGACTACCTACTGACCCTATTTATAATTTAGATGGCAGTTATTTTGAAACTTCAAGAGTATTTAACTATTTCAATCCTGTAGCTAGTTTAGATCAAATTCAAAATGAACGTGATGCTAAAAAATATACCGGTAACTTAGGCCTTGATTATACCATTATTGACGGCTTAATAGGAAGTTTAAACTTAAGCTACCTAAGAAATGATAGTGAATCAACTTATTTTGAACCAAAATACAGTAATACTATTGGAACACAAAATACGCTAATTAGGACAGGATATGGTAAACGATCTTATGAAAATTGGGCTCAAGCGCTTCTTGAAGGAACGTTAACATATAAGAAAACTTTTAACGATGTCCATAATTTAACGGCTTTAGCGGGTTACTCTTATAGAAAACAAGATTGGGATGGGTTTCTTGCGGAAGGAAGAGAACCTATATCTAACTCGCTTGGAGCAGACAAACTTCAAAATTTTGAAGATATTCAATTGGGTGATATTGAATCATATAAAGGGGAAAGAACCGATATTGGAGTTTTTGGACGTATAATGTATGATTATGACTCAAAATATTATTTAGCTGCAATGATTCGTAGAGATGGATCATCGGTTTTTGGCGAAAATAATCATTGGGGTTGGTTTCCTTCAGTTCAAGTAGCCTGGAATATGGCAAACGAAAATTTTATCGAAAACAACGCTAATTTTATTAATTTATTAAAATTAAGGGCAAGTTGGGGTATCTCCGGTAACAGCAACATTGACAGTTATTTATATCTCCTTAGGGTAGGCCCATCTGGAACATCTATAGATCCGGAAACAGGAGATCCTATTGTGAATTTAGATTATTACAACAATGGCAACCCTGATTTAAAGTGGGATGAAAATGAAGAAATAAATGTTGGTTTAGATTTCGGTTTTTTTAACAGTCGTATTTCTGGTTCTGTAGAATATTACACTAAAAAAATTACAGATATGCTATCTGTATATAATGTCCCTACAGAAACAAATTATGCAGGAACTGTTTACTATAATGGCGGCGAAATGAAAAATTCAGGTTTTGAAGCAACTTTAATTGGTAAAGTTTTTGATACTGAAAATTTTAAATGGAATACAACATTTACTTTCTCTAAAAATAATATGGAAGTTGTGTCTCTTGATGGCGGTAAATATGATTTAGATTATAGGGATGTGGGTTATATCTCTGCACCGGGAATTGTTGGTGTGGCTACGCAAAGAATGCTTCCTAAACATGACCTGGGAACCTTCTTCGGATTTGAATATGCTGGTGTTAGCGAAGACGGAAAATGGTTGATCAAAGGAAATGACAACGAAATTCATTATTTAGATGACGTTTCTCAATCTGATGCACAAAAAAAACCTATTGGGAATGCCTTACCTGATTTTGAAATGGGCTGGAGCAATAACTTTACTTATAGGGATTGGGATTTAAGCGCTTCTTTTAGAGCAGTTGTTGGGCATGATATTTATAATGCCACCAAACAAGTATTTGGTAATCCAGATTATATCACCCAAAGAAATGTTCTTGATGAAGCAATTGCTTTAGACGGCTATGTGGGTGGTGCATATCAAGCATTAAGTTATTATATTGAAGATGGAAGTTTCATTAAATTAGACAATATTAACTTAGGATATACTTTACCTAAAAATACAATTAAAGGCATCTCAAGTTTAAGAATCTATACCTCAGTAAATAACGTATTTACTTTGACAAATTATGATGGAATTGACCCTGAGGTTAACTTCAGTGGAGGGGACAAAAATAAAGGAGAAGCTTATTTTGGGATAGACCAATATAATATTTATCCTAAAACTCGTACAATCACATTCGGTATAAACGTTGAATTATAATATATAAAAAAATGAAATACATATATAAAATTGCAATCGTACTTATAGCAAGTTTCGCGCTATACAATTGCACAAATTTAGAGAGTGATGTTTCAGATTTTATTCCGGGAGATTTATACCCTGAAAATTCTGAACAAGCTATTCGCGTTGCCAATCCGGTTTTTACTAGAACCCAAAGCATGTTAGATGGCGGCGGTTGGTGGTTTCTTCAAGAAGTTACAAGTGATGAAGCGGTAGCGCCAACTAGGGGTGCTGACTGGGATGATGGCGGTAAATGGCGTGTATTGCACCAACATACTTGGGGAAATACCACTGAAGCCATTAATCAACTATGGGGATTAATTTATGATGCCGTACCAAGAGCAAATAGAGCAATTGAATTGCTGGAAGTAAATGCAGAAAATCCAGAAGTTGCTAAAGTATTGGCGCAAACAATTGTTGCAAGAGCTTATTATTACTATTTAGCGATTGACAATTATGGTGATGTTCCTTTTCCCAGAACCTTTACCAATGCAGAAGAATTTCCGCATAGAACACCTCGAGCAGAAGTTTTTCAAATAATTATCCAAGATATCTTGGATAATATTGATAAATTACCAACTCCAAATCCAGGAGTGGCATCTAGTTCCATAAACAAGGGTACTGCCTATGCTTTATTAGCCAAGTTATATTTAAATGCCGAAGTTTATACTGGAACTCCAATGTGGGCGGAGACTATAGAAGCTTGTAACAATGTAATTAATTTAGGTTACTCTTTAGAAGGAAATCCGTTAGCTCCTTTTTTAACTGATAATGGTTCTTCAAAAGAAAACATCTTTACAATTGCGTATGATGAAGATAAATTTACAGGATTTAATTTTCACATGAGAACTTTGCATTATTTATCGCAACAAACATTTGAGATGAGTGTTCAACCTTGGAATGGTTTTGCAATATTAGAAAGTACTTATAATTTATTTGGAAGCTCCGATTTAAGAGTTAATGGACTTTTAGCCGGACAACAATATGCAAAAGATGGCAGTGAGATTATTGATGACGTTGCTGGAGTAAATTTAATTTTAACACCTAATATACCTGCTTTATTAATCGATGCTAATACATATAGCTTAAATCAAATTCGTAATTCTGGTGTTCGTGTGGCTAAATGGGAAATTAAAGAAGGGGCAAAAGGAAATTTAAGCAATGATTTTGCACTTTTCAGATTGGCAGACATTTTATTAATGAAGGCAGAAGCTCAAGTTCGATTGACTGGAAGCGGAGCTGGAGATGCATTGGTAAATGAAATTAAATTAAGAGCAAATGCAACCGTTACAGGTAACTACTCCTTGCAAGACATCTTAAATGAAAGAGGGAGAGAATTATTGTGGGAAGGTACCAGAAGGCAAGACTTAATTAGATTTGGCAAATTTAATGAATCATGGTGGGAGAAAAATACCTCCGCAAACACAAGAAACATTTTTCCCGTTCCACAATTTGCTATCAATGCAAATGATAATTTATTGCCTCAAAACCCAGGATACTAATTAAAAATATATTAAAATGAAAAAATTAAAATTTATACTAATATTACTTTTATCTATAAGTATTTGGTCTTGTGAGGATGATGATGCCGATATTGATATTTTTCCGTCTGAAACTCTTGAAGGAGTTGCAGTGTTAAATACGCCTAACGTAATTGACTTTGAAATTACGGAAACCACAGATGTTGTTGTTGGAAATGAAAATGAAATAGCGACAACTTTCACATGGTCTGAAGTAACAGGAAATTATAATGGTTCTGTACTTTATTTTCTCGAAATGGATATTAAAGGAAATAATTTCAAAAATGGCGTTTACGCACCTTTAGGCAGTCAAGGAACTACTGAATTATCTAAAGAAATCAGTAATAACGACTTAAACTTAGCCGTAAATAAAATTAATACACAACTTGTAACATTAGGCTCTGCCTTAGCTGTTGACTTTTCAACTGCCACTGAGTTTGATATAAGAGTTGTAAGTGTTGCCGATATTTCTAAAGATAAAAGTTTTTCAGAGCCAATCACAATTAAAGTAAATGCTTATGAAAAAATAGTCGTTATTGAACCAGAATTATTTATTGTAGGCTCAGTTCAATCATATTATGGTACAAGTAATTGGAATCCGGAACAAGGTTTGGAAATGAGATACATTGGTGACGGAACCACAAAAGTTTTCGAAGCTTATATGAAAGCAACTGCTGGTGATATCTTTAAATTTATTTCAAATCAAGCTATTTGGGATAATGTAGTAGGAAACTATGGTACAATTGGTGGTGCGCAGGATGGTAACCTTAAAAATGCGAGTGATAGTGGAAATATTGAGATTTTAGAGGAAGGTCATTACTACGTTCAAGTTGATATTGATAATTTAACTTACAAATTAGTTAAAATGCAATGGGGAATTATTGGTAGTGCCACACCTAATGCTTGGGATGGAGAAACGCCAATGACATACAAATTTAACACAAATACCTGGGAAATTGCCTTAAACTTAACTGCCGGTGAAGTTAAATTCCGATCTAAATTGTTATCTAATGCAGTTTTTGGTGTTGGAGAAGACTGGAAATTCAATGTTGGAATAAAATTAAACGCCTGGGATGAAGCTGATGGAAACTTTGGAGTTAGTGCAGGAAGCGCATCAATCACATTTAAAATTGGTTTTAAAGGTGACGTTGTTGTAACTGGTATTTAATATTTAAAATAAAACATATAATATGAAAAAATTAATTTATATACTAATAGCTGTATTTGCAGTTACTGTCGCCTGTGAACCAGATGAAGTAACTATTAATACCTTAGAGGCTTCTGAAGCAGAACTAATTGCTGCAGAGTTAGATGCGCCAGCTACAAATGCATTCGAAATAGTTAGAACTACCGATTTAGTGCAAGGAAATGAAGCAACAAATGCTGTAACTTTTACTTGGTCAGAAGCAACCGGTGATAATGATGGTGCTATAATGTACTACTTACAACTTGATGTTGCCGGTAATGATTTCGCAACTGCTGTGACAATTCCCTTAGCTCAAGAAGGTACTTCGGAACTTTTGCGTGCATTAACATTTGGTGAATTAAATAAAGCTGTCAATAAAATAAGCACTAACTTATTTGCAATTGCATCTCCTCTTTCAATTAATTTTGATGATGCAAACAACTTGGAAATTAGAGTTGAAAGCATTTTAGGAGCTTCAATCGCCAAAGCTTATTCACAACCAATTGCACTAACTGTAAAACCTTATTTTTCTGGTTTAACAAATGAATTGGCTGTAAGTGGGGCTGCTTTAAATGAAGAAGTTATGATCACAGTTGCCAATGGTGTTTATGAAGGAAGATTAAATTTAACTCAAAATACTTTCAGGTTTTTTGCTCAGCCGGCAGACAATAATGTGAGCTATAATTATGAGTATTTTCAAGCCAATGGATATACAATTGATCCTTTATTAGAAAATGCAAATGATGACAATATGAATTTCAAGTTTACAGGAACTGAAGGCCCTTGGGATATTATTATTGATACTAATTCAAAATCTATTACATTAGAAGCGGTTACAATACCCGATAACATTTATATTGTAGGTAACAATACAAATCCAGCTTGGAATCCAGCTATATCTCCTAAAATGAATATAGTTAGTGAAGGCGTTTTTGCATTGGTTATTGAGCTTCAGGGAATTTCTGACGGATTTAAATTTATTCCAACAAATACGGGTTATGATGGTGACTGGGGCGCAGATGAAGCCAATCCAGGAAGCATTATTCAAGAAGGTGAAGTAAACTTAACAGGTTATGAAGCCGGAAAATACCTAGTTATTGTTGATTATAATTCGTTGACTTACAAAGTAACTGCAGTTAATAGCTTAAAAGTTGTTGGTACTATTAACGGATGGAATAGTGCTACCGCTGCACCTATGGTTGAGGCAAGTTTAGGAATTTACTCAATTGTTTTGGATTTACCGGCTGGAGCTGAATTTAAGTTTATACCAACTAATGCGAATTTTGATGGAGATTGGGGTGCAGATGCAGCCAATGCAGGACGCATTATCCAAGATGGAGAAGTGAACTTGTCAGGTTACGAAGCAGGTAAATATGTTGTTGCCGTTAATTTTAACACCTTAAGTTTTACAGTATCAGCCGTAAGCGCTATTCCGACTAATCTTTACTTAGTAGGTCAGTTCAATGGTTGGAATGCAGGTGCTGCTCCTAAGTTTACTAACATTAGTTCGGGTATTTTTGAAATTACACAGGCATTAGCTGCAGGTGGAGAAGGATTTAAATTTTTACCACAACAAGATTGGCCAAATGATTGGGGAGAAAATAAAACTTCTTCAAAAGTTCTAGAACAAGATAAAGAACAAAATGTAACTGTTGACACTGATGGAACTTATATTATTACAGTTGACTTTAACAAAGGAAATTTCAAAACTGTTTTACAATAATTTAACAATAAAAAGGCTGTTCTAACAGGCAGCCTTTTAATACTTAAACTTTATGTAATGAACCGGCCAACCTTTGTAACCGGTTCATTTCATTTAGTCATTAAATTAAACCTTATGAAAAAAACATTACTCCTATTAACAATCTTGATTTCAAGCTTTAGCTTCTCTCAAGTGCAAAATGTGACGTTTTCGATTTCACCATCAGTATTTAATGAAAATCAGCAAATAACAATTACAGTAGCTGATTTAAATCCGCAAACCGCTTGGGGAGTTTCAGATATTTATTTGTGGGCGTGGTCTTTAGACTTAAATAATCTTAATTCCCTCGATTCTCCTACAAACGGCAGTTGGACCAATTCCAACGAAGCCCAAAAATTTACAAACAATAACAATGGAACTTACTCTTTTTCATTTACACCTACCACATTATACAATAGAACTAATATTGGCAGCATTGGTTTTTTAGTGAAAGCTAAAGATGCCACAGGAGATAAAAAATCACAGGACAAAATTGTTAAGGTGGGAGCTTTTCAATTGACCTTAACAGCGCCGACAAATAACATCACAATATTAAATCCGGGACAATCATTGGCCATAAGCGCAACAGCTTCACTTCCATCGGATTTTGTTTTAAAAGCAAACGGAACAATCATTAATACATCTACAAGCGCAACATCTTATAGTTTTAACCATACCAATATCACACAAAATACAAATTATATTTTGGAAGCCACCAATAATGCCGAAACCAAATCTGTGTTTTTTCAAGCCATTGTTTCCATTGTGGAACAAGCAGTTCCTGCAGGCATGAAGGACGGCATCAATTTGAATGAAGCAGACGCCACCAAAGCCACATTGGTTTTATATGCACCACAAAAAAATGTTGTGTACCTCATTGGTGATTTTAACAATTGGCAGGCAGATAATACTTATTTGCTAAAAAAAGACACCGCAAATAATCGATTTTGGATTGAACTTACCGGATTAACGCCACAAACAAACCACATGTACCAATATTTAGTAGACGGAAACATTAAAATTGCAGATCCCTACTCTACCACTATCTTGGATGAATCTAATGACAGTTATATCAATGCGACTACGTATCCGAATCTACCTGCTTACCCAACTGGCAAAACCAATCATGCAGTTACGGTTTTAAGAACTGGCGACACTCCTTATAACTGGCAAACACCTAACTTTCAGCAACCGGAAAAAACCGATTTGGTAATTTATGAATTATTAATTAGGGATTTTGATAATCTGCACAGTTTTGATGCAGTTAAATCCCGATTGGACTATTTGCAAAATTTGGGTATTAACGCCATTGAATTGATGCCCGTGAGTGAATTTGACGGAAATGAATCATGGGGTTATAACCCATCTTTCCATATGGCATTAGATAAATATTACGGTACGCCAAAGGCATTTAAACAATTTATTGATGAATGCCACAGCAGAGGAATTGCCGTTATTTTAGATGTTGTTTACAATCACGCCACTGGCCAAAACCCTTTTTATAGACTTTGGAATACAGACAATGGCGGCTATGGCGGACAAGCAGCTGCAGACAGTCCGTTTTTTAATCCAACCGCTACGCATACTTACAGTGTATTTAACGATTTTAACCATAGCAAACAAGCCACTAAAGATTATGTAAAAAGAACAACGCAATATTGGATTGACGAATACAAGATTGATGGTTTTAGGTGGGATTTAACAAAAGGATTTACACAAAATTGCACTTCCAGTGATGAAGCATGCACAGGAGCTTTTCAAGCAGACAGGGTTGCGGTATTAAAAGAATATGCAGATTATCAATGGCAAAGCAATCCTGATTTTTATGTGATTTTTGAACATTTAGGAACCGACACTGAGGAAAAAGAGTGGGCTAATTATCGCATAAATGAAAATAAAGGTATTATGCTTTGGGGAAATATGAATTCCAACTACAACGAAAATACTATGGGCTGGGTTGACAACAATTCTTCAGATGGAGTTAAAACTGATATATCAAGGATTTCATATAAAGAAAGAGGTTTTAGTAAACCAAATTTAGTCGGTTATATGGAAAGCCACGATGAAGAACGTTTGATGTATAAAAACCTTCAATACGGAAACAGCAACACCACCTACAATGTTAAAAATTTAAACACCGCTTTGTCCAGACAGGAGCTTGCAGGAATGTTCTTTTTTACCATTCCGGGACCAAAAATGATTTGGCAATTTGGAGAATTGGGTTATGATTTTTCCATTAATACTTGTGAGGACGGAACGGTGAGCAACGATTGCCGATTGGCAAAAAAACCAATTCGTTGGGATTATTTTGACAATGCCAACAGAAAACAAATTTACAATACCTGGGCAACGCTGGCCGCATTTAAAAAGAATCAGCCTGTTTTTAACACCACCGATTTTACTTTAAATGTGGGGACCTTAACAAAATCCATCCTTTTAAAACACGCGAGTATGGATGTTGCTTTGGCGGGAAATTTTGACATCACTTCAAAAACCATCACGGTTCAGTTTTCAAAAACAGGAACTTGGTATGAATATTTTACGGGTGAAGTAAAAAACATCACCAATACGTCAACAGCAATTACGCTAAACCCAGGCGAATACAAACTATATTCCACCGTAATATTATTGGATCCTAGAGGCGGAACAGCATTGGATGACAGCGATGGTGATGGTGTTGCGGACACCATAGATTTATGTCCAAACACCCCAATGGGAACAAATGTAAACAGCACCGGTTGCCCAATATTCTCTTTGCCGGCCAACAATTTTACGGTGGAAGTGATTAGTGAAACCTGTCCGGGGAAAAACAACGGACAAATTAAAATTACAGCATTGACTGCTTTAAATTACACACTAACAATTAACAATGTTGCCTTAAATTTTACGAGCACAACGGCAACCTCTGCAAATTTGGCTCCCGGAACTTATAATTTCTGCATTGAAGTTGTGGGACAAACCTATTCGCAATGTTATGTGGTGCAAGTTGCTGCAGGAACAACAGTTTCAGGGAAATCAATCATAACTTCAGGCAAAGCATCCGTTGAAATTAAAAAAGGAACTGCGCCTTATATTGTGTATGTAAACGGACAAGAACAGTTTGAAACAAGCGCTCCAATATTTTCTGTTGATGTAAAAAGCGGCGATATTTTGGAAGTGAAAACAGCAGTTTCCTGTGAAGGAATTTATTCAAAAACCATTGATGCAATAGACGGTGTTTTTGCCTATCCGAATCCAACGAATAGTGCTTTTGAAATTACGGTTCCAACTTCAGAAACAGAAGTTGTGATTGAATTGTATTCCATCCTTTCACAATTGATTTCGGTAAAAACCTATCCGGTTGTTTATGGAAAAGTACAGTTAAGTTTGGAGAACAAACCTACAGGATTGTATTTCGCCAAAGTGAATTTAGATGAGCCGGTGACTATAAAAATTATTAAACAATAAAACAATGAGAAATCTATTATATATCGCAGCAATTAGCTTTAGTTTATGGTCTTGTGGCGGCGGCGGCGGCGACGAACCAACACCTCCGCCGGTTGTGAATACTCCGCCAACAGTTCCAACATTGGCCTATCCGGCCAATAATTTATTGTGTATAGACAATGTGCTGAATTTTCAATGGAACGCCTCAACCGATGCTGAAGGCGGTGTCATCACTTATCAAATTGAGGTTTCTAAAAACACGCAGTTTTCTCCATTGGTTCATAATGTAACTTCCACCACTGCCAGCAAATCAATTACGCTGGAAAAGGGAATTGCCTATTATTGGCGGGTAAAAGCAACGGACAATAAAAGTGCATCAAGCAATTATTCTTCAATCTTTAGTTTTTATACAGAAGGCGTTGGCATCACAAACCACTTGCCTTTTACGCCGGTATTGGTGAGTCCGGCTTTAAATTCGCTACAAACAACAGCCACCGTAAATTTGCAATGGACCGCAAGCGATGTTGACGCAAGTGACGCTTTAACGTATGATGTGTATTTTGGAGCTGTAAATCCGCCTTTAACAGCAACAACTCCTAACCATCCATCAACCAGCTTAAATGTTAACCTAAATCCTTCAACAACCTATTTCTGGAAAGTGGTGGTGAAAGATGGTAAGGGCGGACAAACAATTGGGCAGGTTTGGAGTTTTACCACGGATTAGTTTTAGCAAGTTTAAAAGCAAAAAAATTGTAACATTGATAGCTTGCCTTACAGCGACAGGTTTAAAGGCAATTTTTTATTAAATTAAATGTAATTTCGGCAATTATAATATTTTATCATGAAAAATTTTTGGAACGAACGCTATGGCGAACAGGAATATATTTACGGAAAAACACCCAATGTATTTTTTGCCGAGCAGTTACAAACATTAAAACCCGGTGAAATTTTGTTGCCTTGTGAAGGCGAAGGGCGAAATGCTGTTTTTGCCGCTTTAAAAGGTTGGCAGGTAAGGGCTTTCGACACCAGTGAAGCAGGAAAAATAAAGGCTGAAAAATTGGCTGCAGAAAACAATGTTAACATTAATTACTTGATTGATGATGCTTTAACGCTACAATATCCGCCAAAAAGTTTTAATGTGATTGCTTTCATTTATGCCCACTTCCCGCCTCCCATCAGAAAAAAAATTCATCAAAAAGCAATAACATGGCTGAAACCCGGAGGCAAAATAATTTTGGAAGTTTTTAATCCGAAGCAACTGCAAAACAATTCGGGCGGACCCAAAGATTTGTCGATGCTTTATACGGAAGAAATGTTACGCGATGATTTTGAAGGATTGACCATTGAGTTGTTAGAAACAAAAAACATTGAATTAAATGAAGGCAAACACCATCAAGGAAAAGCCGATATTATTCAATTTGTTGCAACAAAAAATTGAAATGAGCTAACGAACATAAATTATTTAACCAACCGCGGAAGATCATAGTACAATTCACTAAAATTCGTCAGAATCAAAAGAAGAATCAAAAGGAATATCATCATCCGGATCGTGGGTGTCATAGTCAATTCCGGGCGGATTGAACAAACCCCAGCGGTCAATGATATAGTCCCATTGGTCAAATGTTTTTACCCATTCTGCGAACAAAACCCTAAATTCTTCAATTTCATCCCGCAGCAATTGCAAGTAATCGGTATTTTTATAACCGCACATTTCTAAGCCGGTGCAATAAGTTGAAAGTTCCCGCGCCGCTTTGCGGATAATTGCGGCGTTTTCCATTTTTAAATCATAAATTTCAACCGCTTCGGCACCCGAAATCTTTGCGGGAATAATGGTGGCGTTTTCTCTGATATATTGCGCATAACCTTCTAACATATCACCTTCTGTTTCACTCAGGTTTTCAATATCGTACTTTGATATGCTTTCACTTATTTTAAGGCTAATTTCCATAATTTCCTGTGCCTTATTAAAAAGCGGCATTTTCTTTAGGCGCTCAAATGAATTTTCTTCGTACATAGATTTTAATTTTATGTGATAAATTTATAAAATATTGGCTTGCAGAAAATAAAAATATTTGGTCTTGCTACTGTAAACTTTTTTTGAGAATTTGAGAAAATGGAATCAATAGACTGTGTTTCAAATAAGATGCCTTAATTATTTCAAAAGATGCCTTAATTATTTTAAAAGATGCCTTAATTATTTTAAAAGATGCCTTAATTATTTTAAAAGATGCCTTAATTATTTTAGAAGATGCCTTAGCAGCTGAAAAGCAATAAAATTTTAATGAGTTCGGACTGCAATAAGTGGCTTCGAAGTCAGGTGACTTTGAAAAGCAGCGTTCAGTTTACTCCAGAAAATCAAGATGGTCTGAAAGATAAATTGACAGCTTTTTTAGCGACCTAATAAAATAAGAAATTGTTGCATTTGGATATTTAACCAAATCAAAGAAACTCAAGAAAACAAGAAGGTTTTTAAAATATAGGCACAAAAAAATCCCACAATTTCTTGTGGGATTTATAATTGGTGGGCAATGAGGGGTTCGAACCCCCGACCCCCTCGGTGTAAACGAGGTGCTCTGAACCAGCTGAGCTAATTGCCCTAAGCGGATGCAAATATATAACTAGATTTTGTTTTAAACAAAGCTTTTCTGAAAAAATAATGAAATAGTTTTACGTTTTTTTTTAAAAAGCCCAATCTACAAGAAACAGCGCTGCCGAGAACTTGAAAAAGCGCTGAACCAATTGGTTCAGCGCCATTGTTTTAATGAATTTTTATTTTTCCAGACTTGGAACATTTCTGTAAATGGCATCGCCATGCCCGGCAAATAATTTAGCATATTTTTTGAAAAATTCATCTCCTTTGGCTTTATCAGTCCAATATGCATCCTCCAACTTCGTATTTTCTTCAAATGATTTCTCAATGTCCGCCAAATTGTCAAAAACGGATACTTCAAGTATATCCCGACTGTTTGAGCCATACCGGTGTCTCATCGTATGAAAACCTTTAACATACGAATTTTTCATTGTTACATTGTCAAAATATTCCCTGTAACCGGCGCCACCGGTGCCTGATTTATTCTTTTTCACATAATAAATCAAAGGCTCTTTTGAATCAGTTTTAAGTGGTTTGTTAAAATTCATGGAAGCGTAAATTTCATCGCTGTGTTTGGTTGCATAATAGCTGTTTTGCTTGTCGAAAAAAGCGGTTCTTGCTGCTTCATCAGGCCAAGCTTCCATCACCAATTTGGTGGTGACATCGTTTGCCTTTTCAATGTCTTCCCAGGAATTATAAACCGACACCGACAAAATTTCGGAATCATCTGGCGTAAAATAATGCATATAGTAACCCGAGCCAATAATTAAATCGTTTTTGGCAGTTACTTTATCATAATATTCCTGCTCGGTTTTTTTCCAATCGGTAAAATCAACATTGGGATCCGTGTTCCTGTGAAGCGTTGTAACAGTTAAAAAAACTGGTTTAAATTCAGCATTTTGGGTTTGCTGGCCAATGGTTTTTGAAGTAAACATAAATAGAAATACAAGTATTCCAAACGAAAAGTTTTTAATTGTCTTCATTAGTAAATAAATTTAGTTAGTAATCAGTAAAATCAGAAATTCAATTCCGCAGTTAATGCCAAATTAAATGGAAACAAAATAATGTATAAAAATTAATAAATGATAAATAATGAATGAGGTTTACGGTAGCAATTTGGAGTTAACATTGCTATAAAGGTCTGTCACTAAACAAGTAACTATGCTATAATAAAGTAAATATAATATTTTTAGGAATACAAAAATGACAAAGCAAAAAAATATTTCGCCATTATTTAGGGTATCAGAAATTGTAGATTTTTGTTTATAAAACCTCAGCGACCACAAAAGTACTTCCGCCAACATATATTAAATCGTTTTTTGAAGCCTTTTCCAAGGCCGTTTTATAAGCGGTTTCCACAGAATTATAGGCCTCGCCCATTAACTGAAATTTGGCGCATTGTCGCTGAAATTCTTGTGCGTCCAAACCTCTTGGAATATTTGGCCTGCAGAAATAATATTTGGCATTTTTTGGAAATAAGGGCAAAACCGATTTTAAATCTTTATCGTTCACAACCCCTATAACAATATGCAGTTGTTCAAATTTTTCCTCCTGAAGTTGTTTGAGCACATAAACAAGTCCTTCGGCGTTATGGGCAGTGTCGCAAATTACTTTTGGCTGTTCATTCAAAACTTGCCATCTGCCCAGAAGTCCGGTGTTTTTTACCACATTTTGAAGTCCGTTTTTTATATTTTCTTCTGAAATAATAAAACCTTTCAATTTTAATACCTCTAAGGTTTGAAGGACTGTTTTAATATTGTGAATCTGATAAGCTCCTTTTAAATCGGATGCATAAAGAGTGTCCACATTCTTTGAAGCTAAAAATAAGGGTGCAGATTTTTCTTTGGCTATTTTCTCAAACACCGGAAACACTTCCTTTTGGTATTCGCCAATAACTACGGGAACATTACTTTTGATGATTCCTGCTTTTTCAAAAGCAATTTCGGGCAGGGTTTCTCCCAAAAACTGCGTGTGGTCATAGCCAATATTTGTAATAACGGAAACTTCGGGCGTAATGATGTTTGTGGAATCCAGTCTTCCGCCCATTCCTACTTCCACCACCGCAATATCAACTTCATGTTTTGCAAAACAGTCGAATGCCAATCCCACCGTCATTTCAAAAAATGAAAGATTATTTGATTCAAAAAAGGATTTGTTGTTTTTTATGAAATTTACGACTTCAATTTTCTTGATGAGCTTTCCATTGATTTTAACACGCTCCCTAAAATCCTTTAGATGCGGCGATGTGTATAAACCAACTTTGTAACCCGCTTCCTGTAAAACAGAGGCTAACATGTGGCTTGTGGAACCTTTACCGTTGGTGCCGGCCACGTGAATGGATTTAAACGTTGCTTCAGGGAAATTAAGATGCTTGGAAAGTGCGATGCTGTTGGTTAAATCTTTTCTAAAGGCTGTTTTTCCCTGCCTTTGATACATAGGCAATTGCGAAAACATCCAATTGAGGGTGTTTGTATATTTCATTAAAAATTATTGCTTAGGATTTAACTTAAATCTGTATCTTATATAACCTGTTTGATTAATATCTGCTTTAGAATCAGCTTGCCAAGTGGTTTTTAAAGCGGCTTCTTTTGCTTTTTCAAAAAAATAGGGATCACTATTTTTAGCTCCTTTTAATCTTGGAACTGCTTTAATAACATTACCTTTTCTATCAACTTGTATGTCAACTACTACCACCACACCCATTTCCACAAGCGCTATATTTTTTTCAGTTTTATCATATATAGGATCTGGCTTATTTAACGGGTTTCTGTTGCCCAATTGGTAATCACCGCCGCCACCGCCGGATCCATTGTCGTAATAGCCGTTTGCATTGGGATCTCCGGTTATTTTTCCTTTATCCCCTGCTGTATTGTCATTGCCTTGTCCGCCTGTTGCTGTTCCGTTGCCGTTGCTCACGCCGCCTATCAAAGCATCTACTTTTCTTCTTTTTTCAAGTTCTTCCGCTTGCTGTTTTGCGATTGCTTCACGTTGGATTCTTTCTTTTCTGGCCACTTCATCGGCTTTCTTTTTTGCTTCCAGTTGTTTTTTAATCACAATGGCATCTTCTGTATCTTGGGTAAGCACTTCTTCGGCAATTTTTGGCGCAGCTTGTGTTACCTGCTCTTTAACGGCTTCTTGCTGTTCCTGAACGGCTTCCTGGGAAGCGGGCCGTAAAGCTTCTGTTGGCTGAATATCGCCTTGCCCAACTTCGGAAGTTCCAAAATTTAAGGCAATCCCAAATTCTTCAGGTGGATCTAAATAAGTTAATCCGAAGAAAAAAAGTCCAACCACCAAAAGGCCCATCACCAAACTTGTTAATGCTGCTGACTTACGTTTATGGTCGGTATCAAATAAACTTAACATATTTTTATTTTGGTCTAACGGCCAATATTACTTTATATCTGTTTCTGTTTGCTATATCCATGACTTTAACGGCTTTTTCAATAGGAACGCCTTCCTCTGCCCTTAAAACTATGGTTGGCTCTTCTTTGCCTTCTAACAATGCAAGCAAATCTTGTTCCAATATTTCCTCATCCACTATTTTGCTGTCAATATAAAAAACCAAATCCTTGGTAATAGTCACCGAAGTGGCTTTATTATTTTCGGTAATGCCGCTTGCTTTTGGCAACAAAATATCCAAAGCGCTGGTGGTGACCATTGTTGAAGTAATCATAAAAAACAACAGCAACAAAAATACAATGTCGGTCATAGATGCCATACTAAACTCCGCGCTTATTTTATTTCTGCCTCTAATATCCATAATCTATTTTGGTTGAAAAGCCCCCTAAACCCCCGAAGGGGGAATTAGGATTTTCAAAGCTAAAAGACAAAAGTTTAAGTAACCAAACTTTCTTTTTCTTTTCTCTTGCCTCTCTTTTTTTAATTAATAATTGTCTTAAATCGGTTCGTTTAATAAATCTAAAAATTCTACTGAATGCGCTTCCATTTCATACACCACTTTATTGGTTCTTACCACCAAATGGTTGTATTGAATGTAAGCAATAATTCCTACAATTAAACCTGCAACCGTAGTTGTCATCGCAGTGTATAAACCGGCAGAAAGCAGTTTAATGTCCAATTGTCCTCCTGCATTCGCTATTTCATGAATGGCAATAATCATCCCAATCACAGTTCCCAAAAACCCAAGCATAGGTGCAGCTCCTGCAATGGTGGCTAACACACTCACATTTTTTTCAAGTTTATATATTTCCAATCGGCCGGCATTTTCAATGGCTGTATTGATATCTGCCAAAGGCTTGCCAATTCTTGAAATTCCTTTTTCAATCAATTTTGCTGCGGGAGAACTTGATTGTGCACATAAAACTTTTGCGGAATCCAGTTTTCCATGAGATATGTAATCCCTAATTTGATTCATGAAATTACTGTCGGTTTTTGAGGCTGCTTTTATGGCAAAGTACCTTTCAAAATAAATATATAAGGCAACCGTTAACAAAACTAAAAGCAAGGCAATAATCACCTGACCTCCTACACCGCCATCCATAATGAGGTCATAAATAGAAAGTGATTTTTCTTGTGGAACAGCCGGCACTGTCTCTTGTAAAATTTCAGTTGATTCTTGTAGCATAATTAAAACATTGTTTATTTTTTAGTTTTATTTTATTTAACGAAAATATGAATTTAAAATTGCATTTTTATTTTTTAATAAAAAAACCCGAGATAAATCTCGGGTCGCTAACCTTAAAAAGTTAAATTCCGAATTAACATAAAGGCGATAGCCCCGGCAAGAAAACCTGCGGCGGCAAGCCCTGTTATATTTTTTAAGTACCAGGTAAAACTAATTTTTTCCATTCCCATGGCCACAACACCTGCTGCAGAGCCTATAATTAACATACTTCCTCCTGTTCCTGCAGAATAGGCCACAAAATGCCATAAATGGTCATCTATGGGTTCCTGGAACATTCCCATACTGGCTGCAACCAAAGGAACATTGTCAATTACTGCAGAGCCAACTCCTAAAGCCATAATCACAATGTCGGTATTTGGCACCATTAATTTAAGCGCCTCAGCACCATTAAATAAAATTCCTAAAGACTCTAAAGCCGCTACCGCCATTAATATTCCGAAGAAAAACAGCACACTTGGCATTTCAATTCTTGATAAGGATCTGTGCACGGGACTATGAAATCCTACAGCAGCATCTTCCCCTTCATTTTCTTCCAATCTTGTAAGGTTAAATTGTGTACGGCTATGCAATTCAGCAAAAATTGCGACTACTCCCAACGACAACATCATCCCAACATAAGGCGGTAAATGCGTAATCGTTTTAAATATCGGAACAAAAATAATGGCTCCCAATCCTAAATATAACATTCTTGGGCCATATTTGCTTTTTGGCCCTGCATCTGCCAAGGCACTAATATCAATATTTCCTTTGAATGGTTTCATAAATGAAGCGATATAAACAGGAACAACTACACATAAAATAGACGGAATAATTAGATATTCCATCAATTTTGCCGAAGTCACTTTTTTACCGATCCAAAGCATGGTTGTGGTAACATCTCCAATAGGTGACCAGGCTCCGCCCGCGTTGGCGGCTATGACTATTAAACTTGCAAACCATAAGCGTGTCACTTTTTCAGGAACAATTTTTTGAAGGATGGTCACCAATACAATTGTGGCTGTTAAATTGTCGATAATTGAAGAAAGCACAAATGCCATTCCTGCAAAAATCCACAATAACTTTTTCTTGCTTTTTGTTTTTACGAAATTTTTTATTGTTCCAAATCCATCAAAATAATCAATGATTTCAACTATGGTCATAGCGCCCAATAAGAAAAATAAAATCTCGGCGGTTTTACCCATATGATGCAGTAATGTTTCTTCCAATAAGTGATGTCTTTCGGCCAAAGTAAAATCTGCGAAGCCTTCCACCAGTTTTTGGCCGGCAGAGTCGAACCAATTTGGAAAGCTATCAATTCCAAAAGCGACCAAAGCCCAAAGTACTGCCATCATTATCAATGCGGGAATTAGCTTATCCAGTTTTAAATTATTTTCCAGGGCAATTGCCAAATATCCAAGAATGAAGATTACTACAATAATTGTTTCCATTTTTTATTTAAAGTTTATATTAATTGTTTCAATGCGATTTCAAAAGCGGTCTTACAAATTTCCTTTTTTCCTGAACTTCTTTCATGTGTTTTTTCCAGGGCATTTTTAATGGTATTTGAAATGTCGCTAAAAATAGCGGCATCTTTCATTGGCAGTTCCACTCGCGACTCCATTAAATAAGCAAAAACGCGTGCGATGCCGCAATTTGAAATAAAATCGGGCAACAAACTTACTTGTTTGTCGGCGAATTCCATGATAGGTCCGAAGAAAATTTCTTTATCGGCAAAAGGAACATTCGCACCCGGAGAAATAACTTCTAACCCAGCTGCTGCCATTTTTGTTACCTGATCTTGGGTTACCAAACGTGATGCGGCTGCAGGAACAAATATTTCTGCAGGCAACGACCAAATTTTTTCGTTAATTTCATCAAACGGAATCATATTTTCGGCAGTCAGCTGATTGCCGTTTTTTTCCAAAAATAAGGTTCTCATTTCTTCCAGGGTAAATCCGGCTTCATTAATCAAACCGCCGTTTCTGTCAATAATCCCAACCACTTTAGCGCCCAATTGGGTTAAATAATAGGCTGATGCAGAACCAACATTTCCGAAACCTTGCACAATGGCGCGTTTTCCTTTAATGGAACCTCCATAAATATCATAATAATGTTTTACGGCTTCGGCAACGCCGTAACCTGTTAACATATCGGCAACTGTAAATTTTTTGGATAAATCGGGAGAATAATTGGCGTCCTCAATCACTTTTATGACGCCAAAACGCAATTGGCCAATTCTGTTGATTTTTTCTGCTTCGGTAGGTTTAAAATGTCCGTTAAAAACACCTTCCTGCGGATGCCAAACGCCACAATCTTCGGTCATTGGAATCACTTCATGAATCTCATCAACATTCAAATCGCCGCCGGTGCCGTAATAATGTTTTAATAAAGGGGTGACGGCTTTATACCATCGTCTTAAAACTGCTTCTTTTCTGGGGTCGTTGGGATCAAAGTTAATTCCCGATTTTGCGCCTCCAATTGCCGGGCCTGAAACGGTAAACTTCACTTCCATAGTTTTTGCCAATGAAAGCACTTCATTCATATCCAATCCTTTGCGCATTCTCGTTCCTCCGCCTGCAGCACCGCCTCTTAATGAGTTTATAACGGTCCAGCCTTCTGCTTCGGTTTCTTGGTCTTTCCAGTGAAAAACGATTTCTGGTTGCTTATCTTCGTACTTTTTTAATAATTTTTTCATCCTTGATGTTAACTAATTATGACTTTAATTTACTTCCTGTTCTTAATAAAATTACCTGCTGTTTAAATATAATTCCTCCCAGCGGAGGTCACATTTGTGTCATAATTTAGTTTTAGGCATTATTAATAAAAGCTGATCAAGTGCAACAAATATAATAAAAACTTATGCAAAGTTCGCGAAGATTTTTCGGGAACAAATCCATTGGTATTTCTTCAACCAAAAAATAAATTATTTATTTGATTTTCAGCACTTAAACTTAATTAAAAATAAACTCCTAAATTTCTTATCGCTGATTTTCTGATTTTTTTTTACCACAATTCATTCAAGTATCTTTTGATGAAGGTTGCGCTAAACAACGATTTTTTCCTTTTTATTAAATATGTAAAATTTTACCTAAAAAAGATTTATATTTGAACAAAAAATAAATTTTATATAAAACTCTTATCAATTATGGATTTTAATTTGACTGAAGAACAAATAATGATACGCGATGCCGCTCGTAATTTTGCGCAAACTGAGCTTTTGCCGGGGGTAATTGAACGTGATGAAAAACAACAATTTCCTGCCGAACAAATAAAAAAAATGGGGGAACTTGGGTTTTTAGGGATGATGGTTGATCCAATTTATGGCGGCAGCGGCTTGGATACGATATCTTATGTTTTGGCGATGGAAGAAATTTCAAAGATTGATGCGTCGGCTTCCGTAGTGATGTCGGTAAATAATTCTTTGGTTTGCTGGGGATTGGAAACTTTTGGGACAGAAGCGCAAAAACAAAAATATTTGGTTCCGCTTGCAAAAGGAGAAATCATAGGCGCTTTTTGTTTGAGTGAGCCAGAAGCCGGTTCCGACGCCACTTCACAACATACAACCGCCATAGACAAAGGAGATTATTACTTGTTAAACGGAACAAAAAACTGGATTACAAACGGAAACAACGCGAGTGTTTATATTGTGATTGCCCAAACTGATGTCGCAAAAGGACATAAAGGAATTAACGCTTTAATTGTTGAAAAAGGACTGCCTGGCTTTGCCGTTGGAAATAAAGAAAATAAATTGGGAATTCGCGGATCTGATACCCATTCACTGATGTTTACCGATGTAAAAGTACCCAAAGAAAATAGAATTGGCGAAGACGGATTCGGATTTAAATTTGCCATGAAAACACTTGCTGGCGGCCGAATAGGAATTGCTGCGCAAGCCTTGGGAATTGCTTCCGGAGCTTATGAATTGGCCTTAAAATATTCTAAAGAGCGCAAAACTTTCGGAAAAGAAATTAGCCAGCACCAAGCCATTGCTTTTAAATTGGCCGATATGGCAACTTCCATTGAAGCTGCAAGACATTTATGCATGAAAGCTGCCTGGGAAAAAGACGAACACCTTAATTACGATTTAAGCGGCGCCATGGCAAAATTATATGCTGCTGAAACCGCAATGAGTGTGACCGTTGAAGCCGTTCAAATTCACGGTGGTTATGGTTTTGTAAAAGAATATCATGTGGAACGTTTAATGCGTGATGCCAAGATTACCCAAATTTATGAGGGAACTTCTGAAATTCAAAAAATTGTGATTTCAAGATCTATATTAAGTTAATTAGATTTTAAAATAAAAAACCTGTGAAACATAAGCTTCACAGGTTTTTTTATTTTAAAATTATTGAAATACTAAATTCCCAATTCTGTAAATAATTCTTTTATTTTAGGATCAGACGGTCTTGGCGCATCGGCATCAACAATATTTCCTGCACCATCTATCAATATAAATCTAGGGATTGCATTAATGCCATAATCTAAAATAAATTGAGATTCAAAATTGTTGTCTGCATATAATTGTATGCCGCTCAATTGTTCGTCCGCAACCATTTTTTTCCAAGTTTCATGCGCTTCCGGCTTGTCGACAGAAATACTTACAAACTGAATATTTTTTCCCATAAATTCTTTTTCCAATGCTTTTAACGCAGGTATTTCAGCTTTACAAGGCGCACACCAGGTTGCCCAAACATCGATATAAACATATTTTCCTTTTAAATCGGCCAACGAAGTTTTTCCGCCTTTAAAATTTTCATAACTTGTAAACATCGGTGATGCTTTCCCTTTTCCTAAACGGGTTAAGGTTTCATGCATCGCTTCATAATTGGATTCAATATAGCCAAAAAACATTTCATCGTTTCTGGCATCCATAACATTAATGATCGAATCTAAATCTTTGGCTTGATCTTTATAACCTTTCAATTCCGATTTTACTGTGGCAAGTTTGGCATCAAACGCTGCCTTGTCCAACACAAAGTAAGATTTAGGATTTGCGTTGTCGCTCATATAAAATGCGCGTTTATTTTCCATGAAATTATTGGTTTCCGCACCTTCTCCCTTAAACAAAACACCATCAGATAATTTTTCGCCTTTAAACTCCAAGTTTAAATCGTAACCATTTTTCAGGAATAAAGTAACTCTGTCGCCACCATTTGAAATCGCATGCACACCATCGGTCACTTTCAACGTATCTGAAAACGTACCGTCACTGTTTACGGTAATATCTTTTGAAAATCCTCTTCCCTGAACCGTGATTTTTTCAAGGCCCGGAGTTTTTAATTTTCCGTTTAATGTTACGTACTCCTTAGGTTCTGATTTACAGGACATTATTGCAATCGCTGCAAAAAGTAAAATTATTTTTTTCATTTTATTATTAAATTATTTATTAACTATTATTAAATTTTAAGTTCACCAAACAATCTGGTTAATCTGCTGCTTGATGGCCTTGGGGCGTTGGCATCAACAATGTTTCCGCTAGGATCAATTAGAATAAAGCGAGGCGTTGTTTTAATGAAATATTCCTTCACAAAACTTGACTCCATATCTTTATCGGCAAACAATTGAATTCCGGCAAATTTATTTTCGCCAACCACACTTTTCCATTTGTCATGGTCTGCGGCCCTATCCACTGAAATACTCACAAATTTAATATTCTTGCCTTTGTAAGCAGTTTCAAGTTCCTTTATAGCATTCATTTCTCTTGGATTTGGACTGGACCAAGTAGCCCAAATGTTTATAAAAACATAGTTCCCTTTTAAATCCTCCAGTGATGTTTTTCCCCCTGCAATGTTTTCAAAATCTTTAAATTTTGGGGAAGGTTGTCCTTTAATCACCGTTTTAAATTGATTGTAACTTTCGGTAATTTCCTTTTTATGCGCTTCATTTGTTGAAGAAGCCATAAATTGTTTGTAAAGTCCTTCTAAATCTTCTGAATTGGCAAATGCATATTTAACCCGTTCATAAATCAACTCGTTTTTCATTGTTGGTTGTTGAAGCGCTCCAACTACTTTAATGAAAGCAATGTCACTGTCAATTTTATCTTTGCGAGCCAAATCAGCAGCTTGTCTTCTATAATAAGAAGTCGCCAAAGTTCTGTAATCCGCTGAGTATAAAAAATCCTCCTCATTGTCATACTTGATTTCTTCCGCCCCTTTTAAAAATCCTTCAGAAGTTTTAAAACCGGGATCATTAGCGTAATGGCTGTGAAATATTTGGTAGTTATTAAGTCTTACCAAATAGGTATAATTTAGATTTCTCTTTTCTTTTTCTTCAAAATCGCCAGAAATTCCTTTGCTGTCAGAAACTAATTTTTCCAGAGCGCTTTTAATTTCTTTCAATTTTGAAACGTAAGCGGCCTCATCCAATTTATAGATGGAATTGTCCTCACCCATCAATTTTTTCTCCGTTTTTTGTTTTTCAAACAAATAAGTGCTTATTTCTGAACCTTCACCAGAAAAAGTCAGCGTATTTTCAAAATCCTTTGCGTCAAAATTAATGGCTAAATTATTCCCCGCTTCAACAAAAATTTCTGTTCTGTTTCTGCCATATTGAAAGGTGTAAATACCTGTTTCAATTAGTAAGGTGTCCACAAAACTTCCGTCTCTGGCAACATTAAGAGTTTCAATAAATTCCTTGTTATTTGGTTTTTTGAAGGTGATTTCGCTTCCTCGGTTGTTGGTAATTTTCCCGGAAACAACGGTAGCGGCTTTTTCCGTATCATCTTTACAAGACACTATTGCAATAAAGGCTATTAATAACCAGATTTTTTTCATATTTTATGCTGATTTTTGTTATATAATGGGCAAATATAAAACATATTGCATAATAAAATTTGTTTAATATTACTTTAACAAATTATTTGCATATTCTGTTAGGAATGCGGAATTTTGAGGACTCAAAACACAACCATGAACAACCTACATGACATCAATTCCAAGCAGTTGGATTTTACTGCGGTAAGCGAACTCATTTTTACTGAAAAAAAATTAAAGCTTTCGCAGGAATCCATTGAAAAAATTGAAAATTGCCGTTTATACCTTGACAAAAAACTTGAGAAACACGGAGCGCCCATTTATGGCATCAATACCGGATTTGGATCTCTGTGCAATGTAAAAATTGACAATGACAATTTGCATAAACTGCAGGAAAACCTGGTGATGAGCCACGCATGCGGAACGGGAAGAAAAGTAGATAAATCTATTGTGAAACTGATGCTTTTGCTAAAAATTCAATCCTTAAGTTACGGCCATTCAGGGGTTCAACGAGAAACTGTGGAACGATTGATCGATTTTTACAACAACGATATTATCCCGGTTGTTTATGAACAGGGTTCGCTTGGCGCTTCGGGCGATTTGGCGCCTTTGGCCCATTTGTCGTTGCCATTAATTGGCAAAGGCGAAGTGTATTTTAACAACGAAATTGTTGCCAGTGAAGTGGTTTTAAAAAAATTTAACTGGAACAAAATCGAATTAAAATCGAAAGAAGGACTGGCTTTGTTAAACGGCACCCAATTTATGGGCGCTTACGGCGTTCACTTAATCCTGAAATCATACAAACTTTCTTATTTGGCCGACTTAATTGGTGCGCTTTCTTTGGATGCGTTCGACGGAAGAATTGAACCTTTTAATGAATTGATCCATTTTATACGGCCTCATAACGGACAAATAAAAACAGCGCAACGCATTAAAGATTTTTTGGAAGACAGCGAAATTGTTGCCCAGCATAAAGAACATGTGCAGGATCCATATTCTTTTAGGTGTATGCCGCAAGTGCACGGCGCCAGCAAAGATGCCTTAAACTATTGCAAAAAAGTGTTCACTACCGAAATAAATTCGGTAACCGACAATCCGATTATTTTTACGGAAGCCAATGAAATCATTTCAGGTGGAAATTTTCACGGACAACCTTTGGCCCTGGCCTTTGATTTTATGGGAATCGCCATGGCTGAGCTAGGAAGCATATCAGAAAGAAGAACTTTTCAGCTGATTTCCGGACAACGAAATTTACCGCCGTTTTTGGTGAAAAATCCGGGATTGAACAGCGGTTTGATGATTCCCCAATATACCGCAGCAAGCATCGCCAGCCAAAATAAACAATTGGCAACACCGTCATCTGTGGATTCCATAGTTTCGAGTAACGGACAGGAAGATCACGTGAGCATGGGCGCCAATGGAGCCACAAAAACCAAACAAATTGTTGACAATATAGAAACTATTTTGGCCATTGAACTGCTGAACGCTTCACAGGCTTTGCATTTTAGAAAACCGCTAAAAAGCTCAGAATTTTTGGAATCGTTTTTGGAAATGTACCGCAGCGAAGTTCCTTTTATTGAAAACGACACCCTTTTAAGCACCGAAATTAATAAAACGGTTGATTTCTTAACCAATATGAACATTGACCCTGAAGAATTGTTTTCATAAAAAAACTAAAAGATGCCATTAACAATAAAAAAAACCTGAAATTTCAAAAATTTCAGGTTTTTTTATTGTATTATGTTATTTATCAGTAATTTACTGCTTTTTAGATTTATTCCCAATCGGGCATTGTTGCATTTATGAAGAGTAAAACTCTTTCATTATTCTGATTTACATCAATTTTATAAATTGAATGTGTTGAAATACCATCATTAGAAGTATTTACAAAAATAACTTCAGCTTCATTCGGTGAAAATCTTGGATCTAAATCAAGAGTTCCGGCAGGTTTATCAAAAGATAAATCAGTTGCTGAATTTGCATTAATATTATATAAAAAAATATGGGTATCTAACTGCCTATTATTTGGGCTTTCAAATTGTGAAATATCGTAGCAATACAATAGTGATTTATTATCAACTGAAAAATTAAGTCCACCAACAGCTCCTTTCACTTCTGAAAGAATTGTTTTTAATATATCTCCGGACATATTAATCGTATAAATAGATGAATTATATCCGGTTATATCGTTTGTTTTTATGGCAATCATACTTTCATCATTACTCCAATCACATTCTGTGATGTAGCTGCCGTCTAAAGTTTTATAAATTTGCTGAAGCCCGCTACCATCTTTGTTTATAAGATATAATTTGTCATAATGAGGGTAAATTAATCGATCTCCATTAGATGACCATGAAAAATCAATTTCATTTAAATTAATTCCTGCTAATGGCACGGCTGATGTAACTTTAAAAATATCTGAACCATTGGGCTTCATCGTAAATAAATGAGTTTCATTATTATAGGTTCTCAAAAATGCAATTAAATTGACAGTCTGGTTTTTTCTTGGTCTCCAGCTGTTTTTATCCTCTAGCGTTAAATTAACAACATTTTCGGGTTCACTTGTTGCATTATTGTAACTTGATGAATAGATTACATTGTTGTTATTCGAACTTTTTTGAACATAATAATACCTGTTTTCTGGATCAACTTTCGTTTTAAAAGTACTTATAACACTTAAAACTTCCGAATTTATGCTGTCCGTTACTGCAATTTGCCAAAAATATTTTACGCCATATCTTAAATCTGAAACTACATATGCAGTATCTATTAAACTTTCAACCTTAATAATATCATTGTTATAATCATTTTTAATTTCGATTCTGTATCTAATTAAATCTTCTTCCGGGTCTTTTGAAGACCAAATTAATTCAACTGAAAGTTCTTGTTCTTCAACGCCATCTGTTGGGGTAATCAATATGGGAGTGGATGGAGGTCTGTTTAAAGCAGTTTCATCGTCCATTTCAAAAATAACATTCACAGTTAAGTCTTTTGTAACCGTTGCGGGTTCAAAATTCGTCAAATAATCTTCTTTAATCACACTTACAGAATAATCCCCTGCCTCAACATCTTCCATTATAAAATAACCATTAGCATCAGAAAATACAGTGTTATTTGTTGGACTAATTGTGATTTTTGCGTTTTCTATTGGGTTAAAACTCTTTGCTTCAACCACCCTGCCGGTAATGGTTCCCAATCCAACTAAATCTATGGTGTCTTCACTACAGTTTATAAACAAACTTAATGCAAAAATTATGACTAATCTAAATACTTTTTTCATCTTCATTTTTTTATTTATTCAAAAATTACCGACTTAACTTTTTTGTATGGTTTTCCTATATAAAAGTTTAATCCAATACCTATTCTCCAGAAATAATCATCTCTTTTTCCATTAACAACACCATCAAGTTTATCGTTAAACATTATATTTTGTTCACCAAATATTTTAATTCCAATATTATTTACCGGTAAATATTCAAAACCTAAACCATATTGAAATTTTGGTGATGCTTTACCAATATCACTGCTTGGAGTGATTCCGCCTACACCTCCATATAAAAATGGCGTAAAATTGTCATAAGGCAAAACGTTGTATTCCAAGTTCATATCCACAGTAAAAAATTCGTCTATAAATGATTCTTCATTTTCTAATTTTAAATACCCAACGCCCATATTTAGATTGAAATTTGGCCTTTTAAAAAAAATCTTTAGGGAGGAATTGGCTGATATGTTTGCAACCGGGTTGGCATAATCACCTGCGATATGTGCAGATCCGCCTGAAAAACTAAGTGCAACCTTTCCTCTTCTGTCCTCCAATTTCCTGTCTAATAATACGGTAGATTCCATTTCTTCCAACTCTTTAAGATACTTTACTTTTATTATATCTGCAACTTCTTGTCCGCCTTGTGGCATCCACAAACCATCAATGATCCCTTCGATAATTAAATTTTCAACCGCTTTATCAATTGCTTCTTTAACGGCCAATTGCGCAGGTTCATTTTTAGTTACGCCAGTTTCTACTTCCAATAATCTTCTTAAACTAACATACCTGAATAAATTTGCTGAGATTCCTTGAGATAGAATTGTTTTTGATACATACACATTTTTTAATATTTGTCCGCTTGAGGTTGAAACAGCCCTTAAATAAACAGTTATTCTGTCTTCTCGGTATTCCGTTGATCCTCCAGCTCCAAAATACCTGGCTCCAGACCCTCCTGTAATAATGTTAGAATCGTAAGAAATCACACCGCCTTCAAGAATAACTCCGGCAAACAATAAGGGTGGTAAGGTCGCAACTTGTTTGTCTTCTGAGTTTGCTGCATATTCTTGTCGGGTAGATCTTATGATTTGCCTTTCATTTAATAAATTGCCAATATTTTCACGTTCAATTGGGGTAAACCATTTTGATTCTTCCAATGATTTTAATAAAATGGGAGTACCTCCTTGGGTAATTGCGGTACTGAAAGTTGACACGTTTTCAACTAATTTATATTGGCCTGTTTGGTCTCTAAATTTATAGACACCAACAACCATTTCTTTCATTGGTAAAATTCCTTTTAAAATGCTTTCGCTTGATGTGTTTTCGCCAATTCTGGCTTTACTGTTGCTGAATGGTTGGTTAAAAAAAGTGCCACAACTTGTAAATAGCACTAAAATAAATAAAAAAATGCCTTGATAATTCTTTCTCATTTTTGGGAGTTTCAAATTATTAGTTTGGTATTGTAATTTGTGTTTGCTCTCCTGTTTTGGTATCCAAAATATTAATAAGCAATCCACCGGTTGATGGTGAAACATTCACCACTAATGAGCCAAACACAAAAGTCCCGACACCAAGACCTTGATCACCAAATTGTTGCTGAAATAAATCTTGGGACAAAGAATTTAACAATTGCCTATTTAAACTTTCGGTGAAGTTTTCCAAATCTGTTGGCTGGCTAAAATCAAATCCGGTATCTTCCTCAAAATCGTTTTGGGCATTGGCACTCGCTAACAATTGTTGGTAATTAAAGGTGTCACCGCCAAAAAATGGGTTAATTGGTTTATATACCAAATTTTGTGAGAGAATTGAGCAAGGAAAACTCAGCAGTAAAAGGACTATAATTAAATTCAACTTTTTCATACTTAAAGTTATTAAAAAATTCTTAAATCCTACTGTTTTTAAACAATAATTTTCGTTGTATTGCAAATTGATTGATTTTTTGTAGGGCAGCTGTAACAGCAGACCTTAAAAATTCTTCATCGGGTTTTGCGAAGAATTCAAAAACATTTTGATCTTCTATCTCTATGGTTATGATGCTGCTTCGCCCAAAATAAGGCTTTTCCTTTATGTTTATTACAAAGGGATATTGATTGCCTGAGTTGCTGTATTCCTGATAAAAATAATCGTGAAAATCTTTGCCAATTTTCGTGATGACATCTTCAACAACAATTCCTTTAATTTCAAAATCACTTTCATCAACTACTTCATTTTTTTTTTCCTTTTCAGCTGCATAAATTACAATTGAATCTTTTGAAATTAGCACATCGTCTTTTCGTATAAATAAAAAGATTTTGCATTCTTCATCTTTTTGAATATTAATTTTTAAGGAAGACAATTCTTTTTTTTCTCCAGACTCCAAAGAAAATTGACCAGATTGCGTATTTCTGGAATAATTTCCTTCCGCTCCTTTTTTTAATGAAAATAGCAAATAAGAATAATCATCTTTAATGGTTGCTTCATTATTTTGTGCAACAGCCTTAGCATCAATTAAATTATCCGCAACTTTTGCCACAATTTTAGCGCTCACGCTTTCCTGGGAAAAAACTAAATTTGCATTAAATAAAAATAATAAGCCTAAAATGATGTTAAATTTGGACGTTTTCATAACGCTAAAAATTAATAATTTTTAATAACCAACGTTTCAAAGTTTGCTTTTTGAACAATGCCCATGTTTTTTATCAATGAATTTTCTCCAAAGATTTGAAGAGAATTGGAATTTCCTTGTTGAAGTATGTTAAAATTTGAAGGAGAATTGTTGTAATAATTAATAAACTGATAGTCATTATTGTTTCCAAATTGGCTTACGGATTGAGTATCATTAATGTTGCTTTTAATGTCAATTTGATTGTTGTTGCCAATTTGATTTAATTTTACTGAACTGTATTGATATTGATTTGCGGAAGTAATTGGCATTTTATTTTCAAGCAATAGTGAAGCTTCTTTATTTAACTGAAAATACTGATTAATTATATACGTAGTTTCATCCGATTGTTGCGCATTACCGCTAAAAAAATTGAAGTTAGCCAACACTAAAAAAATGAGCAATAATTGATAAGAATTTTTCATGGCTGTAAAATTTTTTTATTCTATGTTAAATATAAGAAAAAAGAGGGAAATTATCCCCCTTTTTTTGTTAAAGTTTTTACTTTAAAAAATCCTCTAAATCTAATTAGGAGCTAAAAAACTGTTTTGCTCTACACAGGCCATATTACCATTTCCTAACTGAGTAATTGCACTATCATTCATATTTGAACCAGAACTATTTGCAGTTTGATTTACTGTGGCATGGTTTTCATTTCCAAATTGGTATACATAATTATAATTCCAACCTGTTGTGCCCTCTGTTTGTGTTAAACAGTTAGTGTTATCATTTCCAACTTGTAAAACTCGTGACGTATTTGTTAACCCACTAAAAGTATAAGAACCTGCATTCTGAACTTCAACAGAAACGTTTCCATTTCCTGTTTGTTCAGTTCGCGCATCGTTAAGACTTCCATTTTGTGTTTGGCTTACGGTGTTGTTCTCACCATCTTGAATAATACTTGCATAACTACCATTAGCGTGGTCGCTTCCAGATTGTTGATGTTGTGTAGCCTCGTTACTAGTGCCAAATTGGTCAATTCTGGCCTCATTATTATCATAATACTGTGTTTGTGAAGATGCATTGCTAGTACCGATTTGGTTAACGTATGCAGAATTATCTTCAGCAAATCCAACACCAACTATCTGTGAAGCATAATTCCAATTTCCAGTTTGTATTACTGTACCATTGTTTTCATCACCCTTTTGATTAATGTCAGAATAGTTATGACCTCCAGCTTGATATACAGTAGCAATATTTAACAGTCCTCCCATACCATTTGTATCATCTCCATCTTGACGAACCATAGAATAGTTTCCTAAACCAAGTTGTAAAACATTGGCACTATTCTCCATACCTCTTTGATGAACATCACTCACATTTTCTATCCCTTGGTGATACTGTCTAGCGATTTGCGGAACACTACAACCATCACACAATGCTTGGGCAGGTGCAGGCGTTAACGCAACATTACCAGGTAATGGATTATGTGCTTCATTTCCTTGCGCAAATAACATACTTGTAGCACATAATAGCGCTACGCTTAAAAATAAATTTTTCATGATAAAAGGTTTTAAATTAAACATTAAATAATAAATAATTAAAATTAAATTAAAAATTTTATGCATAAATCTATAAGGGCATTGAACATTTTTTAAACTATTATACAAATAATTTAAAAAAGTTCCATAAACCTATACTAAAATTTAAATACAATAATAAGACGTGAAATACAATTTTTTTTTGGGGAACTAAAATAACGCATACCCGTTTTTTCAGTTTTAGAAATATTTCTTACCTAAAGGTACAATCAAAAATGAATTAATTCAAGTAAATTAATAAGAAATATGCAATTGGCAAGAAATTGAAAATTGATTGTAGGAGATTTAAAATAAATGGTAAATAAATTCTGTACCCCCAGAAAAAAACATTTTGTGATATAGGGAGCCGAAAGTCCATCCATCCCAAGGTTTAATGAATATTCATTGTAAATTTTTATTAATTATTTTATTTTGAGAAATTAAAAAGGGCGAAAAATTTAAATCTTTCGCCCTTTTTATTTCAAATAATCATGTAATATTATTGGTATATTTTTATATTCCGAATCTTCTTCTGTTGTTCCAGGTAATGCTTCTGGAATTTTTAAAATCGATGGTATTTAAGCTTATTTTGCGGTCTTGACTTTTAGCATTTTTAATGGTTTCCATAAAGAATAAATTAGTAATTAATGATGGCACAAAAGTACAATATATTTTAGATTTTCAACAATATTTTATTATATATTTCACATTATTTTAACAATTATTTTTACATAAATTAATTATTGACTATTTTTAAACCTTATTATTTACATTATCAATAATAAAAATGACTTTTCACGCATATTCTAAATAACAATTTTCAAATAACACGATATAAAAATTAAATAATTGGGAAATTGGCTGGTGCGGCCAATAAAGGATTAAAAAATTACAAAAAAGCAATAAATCAACAAGCCGCAGATTGCTTCACCGCATTTCATTTCAAGCAAGAATTCGTCTTTGTTAGATATCTTGAAGCGGCAGCAAAAAGACAACGCTACAATCTGCCCTGAACTTTCACAAACTGCCCAAAACAGCACCAAGTTAAATAAAGAACAGATTGCTTCGCTACACTGCGTTATGCTCGCAAAGACGAACAAACGGAATTAAACAGCTACGCGATTAAACGATTAAACAGTTAAACAGTTAAACAACCATCCTATTTAGAGGAATCTAACGGAATTTTACCGGAAAGAATATCGAAATACATTTTAAAGTCAGAGCGTAAACTCCACAAGGGATATTGAAAGGTTGCAGGCTTATTTTTTTCAAAAAAGAAATGGCCAACCCAAGCAAAACCATAACCTGCAACAGGAACTGCAATCCACAGTTTAGGCATATTATGGTACACAGCCGTAAATGCCAAAGCAAAAACAATGGTAGTTCCAATCACGTGCAGCAAACGGCATATTTTATTGCTGTGCTGTTTCAAGTAAAACGGATAAAACTCCTCAAATGATTTTATGCGATCTTCCATAAAACAAATGTATTTAAATAATGTTGAATTTTGAATTTTGGATTATAAATTGTGAATTTAGCCTAATTTAATTTTTAGTTCAATAAATTCCCCTTCGGGGGCTAGGGCTTTTAAAGTTTGAAAGTAAACCCCGCCATCAAATTTCCTTTTGGCATGGGCACCAAATTGGTTTCTGTGTATTCTGCATTAAAAATATTGTTGGCCGCTAAAAAAAATTCCATATGAGTTTTAAGCATCGCACTTATTTTGGCATCAACCACATTGTAATGCTGCCTGTTGGTTCTTTCTACATATCTGTAGGTTATATGCTGGCTGAAAATTGGGCAAAATTTAGTGGAAATGCCTGATGTAAGTTGGTGTTTGATGCTATTGATGGAATATTGGGTGAATTGCACTTGATTGTCTTTGATGACATCCTCAATAAAGCTATAACCCAAATTAAAATTTTGTTGGTATTTGCTCCATTTAAACTGATAATTAATGGTTGTTTCCAAACCTTTAGCCACCACTTCACTAAAGTTTCTGGCTTCCCATTTATCGGCTTCATTATCTTTGGTCCAGTCGATTAAATTATCCGATTTTCGGTTAAATAGGGAAACATCCATTTGAAAATTGGAAACTGTAAATTTAATTCCCAACTCTTCCGCCAAAGCGGATTCCGCCTCCAAATCGGTATTTCCCTTGGTGGTTGGCCCCACATAATACAAATCGGTAAAAGTAGGCACGCGATAGGTATAGCCAATATTTCCATATAATTTCACTTTTTCTGAAATGCGGTAACCAACATCCAATCCGGGAAAAGCTTTGGTATCAAAATCGGAATAAGAGCTGATGGCAACACCGGGTGTAATATCAAGATTTTCATTCAACAATTCAAATCGGTGTTCAATAAAACCTGTGATGGCCGTTCTTTGGTGATCGCCTAAATTATTGCTCACCAAAAATATGCTGGAAATATCCAATCCAACCCCTGTTTTTCCCAAACTCGAATTAAAAACGACATTTGTTTCTGCGCCTATTTTATTTGAGATGTGTAAATTCCGGTAATAGGAAGGATTTTCTCTAATAAATAAATACAAATCCTGATTTCTTCTCCAGTAAATTCTTGGTTTAATGATTACATTATTGTGCGAATAATTTGATGAAAGTGCCACCAAACTTGTTTGCATTTCTTCATATTGGTCTTTATAGGCCGGACTTGTATAAAATCCGTTTGCACCAAATTTACGTTGCGCAAACGAAGTGATTAAACTGTAATTTTTGAAATTGGATTTAAAAAATGCTGCGCTATTCTTAAAATCGGTATTGTATCTGTATCCATCAGATTCCTGATGACTCACCGTAGCCAAAACATCGCCTTGGTTAAATTTGTGCCCAAAAGACACTTCGCCTTTTTTATTGTTGTAAGAACCATAATTAAAATTTACGATTGCGGCATTTTCCGTTACCGCCTTTGTCACAATATTTATGGCGCCGGTAAAAGCATTTTGTCCATAAATACGTGCGGCAGGTCCTTTAATAATTTCAATTCTTTCAATATTTTCCAAGGATAAAATGCCATTCATAGTATGATGCCCCGTTTGTGCATCATCCATTTTTACGCCATCAATCAACAACAAAGTTTGGTCAAAATTTCCTCCTCGTATATATAAATCTGATTGCATTCCGTCAATTCCCCTTCTTCTGATATCTACTCCTGTAACATTTTGCAATGCATCAGCCAAATTGGTTGCTGCCGATTTGGCGAGATCCTCATGGCTTAAAATAGTGATGGTGCGCGAAGTTTTGGAAAAAGGCAGGGATATTCTGTTTGAAGTTACTTCAACTTCTTTCAATTTAACGGTGTCTTTTTGTGCGTTTACTGAAGTGGTTATAATTGTTAGCGCAATCAGTAAAAAATAAGATATTTTCATTTAAACAAATTCTTTGTTAACAGTCGGCAAATCTATTAAATTGATACGAAACACAAAGCAAAATAGATAAAAAAAAGCCAAACTTTCGTTTGGCTTTTTTTAATTTTATGCTTCTCCCGAGGGTCCAAAATTCAATGGAATCGTAGGTTGGTCAAAATCCTTTATTTCCCCATGAGTTTTCTCAAACCTGTGCACATTATCGGCAAGCGCTTTCAAAAAACGCTTTGCATGTTGCGGAGTTAAAATGATTCTTGATTTTACCTTAGCCTTTGGTTGCCCAGGCATAACACTTATAAAATCAACAACAAATTCTGAAACCGAATGATTGATAATCGCCAAATTAGAATATATTCCTTCGGCAGTTTTATCATCCAACTCAATATTTATTTTTCCTTCTCCTTCAGATTTTTGATTGCTCATAATTAAAGTTTTGACATCATTTCCTCTTTAGGGCCAACAATAACGTTTTCATAATGTTTCATTCCTGTTCCTGCAGGAATACGTTTTCCAACAATTACATTTTCTTTCAATCCTTCCAAGTAATCAATTTTACCGCTTACCGCAGCTTCGTTTAACACTTTAGTTGTTTCTTGGAATGAGGCTGCAGAAATGAACGATTTTGTTTGTAATGACGCTCTTGTAATTCCTTGCAAAATTTGCTCAGCCGTTGCCGGTCTTGAATCTCTTGCTTCCACCAAATTTCTGTCCTCTCTGCGCAATACGGAATTTTCGTCACGCAATTGGCGAGGAGTTATAATTTGTCCTTCTTTTAAAACATCAGAATCACCTGCATTTTCAACCACTTTCAATCCATAAATATCATCATTTACTTCAAAGAAATCGTTTTTATGCACCAATTGATTTTCTAAGAATAAGGTATCTCCAGAATCAATAATTTTTACTTTACGCATCATTTGGCGAACAACCACTTCAAAATGTTTGTCGTTAATTTTTACGCCCTGTAAACGGTAAACCTCCTGAATTTCATTTACCAAATACTCCTGAACTTTTGACGGCCCTTGAATATTTAAAATGTCATCCGGTGCAGTTGCTCCTTCTGAAAGTTGCATACCTGCTTTAATGTAATCGTTTTCCTGAACTAAGATTTGATTAGAAAGTTTGATTAAATACCTTCTTACATCTCCCAATTTAGATTCAACAACGATTTCACGGTTACCTCTTTTAATTTTACCGAAAGATACAACACCGTCAATTTCCGACACTACTGCTGGATTTGATGGGTTACGTGCTTCGAATAACTCGGTTACACGTGGTAAACCTCCTGTAATATCTCCGGCTTTACCAGATTTACGAGGGATTTTAACAATTACTTTACCGGCAGGGATTTTCTCACCGTCTTCAACGATTAAGTGAGCCCCTAAAGGTAAGTTGTACGATCTGAGTACATTGTCATTTTTATCTTTTAACAATAACGTTGGTATTGTTTTTTTGCTTTTTGACTCGATAATTACTTTTTCCTGGAAACCAGTTTGTTCATCGATTTCTACAAGGTAATTTACTCCTTTTTCAACATTATCAAATTCAATTTTACCTGCAAATTCAGAAACAATAACACCGTTAAATGGATCCCATTTACAAATTACATCACCTCTTTTTAGTTTTTCACCGTCTTTTATAAAAATGGTTGAACCATAAGGAATGTTGTTTGTGCTTAAGGTTAATCCGGTTTTCTCATCAATAACTTTAATCTCAGATGTTCTTGAAATAACGATATTCACAACATTTCCATCATTGTCTTTCCCCGTAACAGTTTTTAAATCATCTATGGAAGCAACTCCTGAAAGTCTTGCATTTAAGCTATTTTCTTCAGAAATATTTCCTGCAACCCCTCCAACGTGGAATGTTCTCAATGTTAATTGTGTACCTGGTTCCCCAATTGACTGTGCCGCAACAACGCCAACCGCTTCTCCAATTTGTACCATTTTTCTTGTTGATAAGCTATGCCCATAACATTTGGCGCAAATACCTTTTTTGGATTCACAAGTTAAAGCAGAACGTACTTCCACACCATCAAGAGATGAATTTTCAATTCGTTTTGCAATTTCAGTAGAAATTTCTTCTCCTGAACGAACAAATAATTCTTCTGTAACTGGATCAACAACATCGTGCAATGATACACGCCCATCAAGTCTTTCGCTTAATGATTCAACAATTTCATCATTCTTTTTAAGTGGTTCAACAAATAAACCTCTTAAAGTTCCACAATCCACTTCATTGATAATCACATCTTGCGAAACATCAACCAAACGACGTGTTAGGTAACCCGCATCGGCTGTTTTTAACGCAGTATCCGCCAAACCTTTACGTGCACCGTGCGTAGAAATAAAGTATTCAAGAATTGACAAACCTTCTTTAAAGTTCGACAAAATTGGATTTTCAATAATTTCTCCTCCGCCTGATGATGATTTTTTAGGTTTCGCCATCAATCCACGCATACCTGTTAGCTGGCGAATTTGTTCCTTAGAACCCCTTGCACCAGAATCTAGCATCATAAACACAGAGTTAAATCCTTGTTGGTCTTCGCGCAAACGTTTCATGGAAAGTTCAGTTAAACGGTTGTTTGTAGATCCCCAAATATCAATTACCTGATTGTAACGTTCTTTATTTGTTAACATACCCATATTATAGTTTGCTATAATAACGTCAACTTGTTCGTTTGCATCAGCAATCATTTTATGTTTTTCCGGCGGGATAATAATATCTCCCAAACTGAATGACAAGCCGCCACGGAATGCAAATTTGTATCCCATATCCTTCATGTCATCAAGGAATTTTCCGGTTGTTGGCACATCTGTAAGTTTCAGAATTGTCCCAATAATATCTCTTAAGTTTTTCTTGTTTAAAACTTCATTGACATAACCTGCTTTTATCGGCACAACTTCATTAAATAAAACCCTGCCGACAGTTGTTTCAATTATTTGTGAAACCAATTCGCCTTCCGCGTTAAAATCTTTTGTTCTAACTTTGATAACCGCATTTAGCTCAACAGCTTTTTCGTTGAATGCAATGGTTACTTCTTCAGGAGAATAAAAAGTCAATCCTTCACCTTTTACTTTACGTTCAGGCGTAGATTTTCTTTCTTTGGTCATATAATACAATCCCAAAACCATGTCTTGGGAAGGCACCGTGATTGGCGCTCCGTTAGCCGGATTTAAAATATTATGTGATGCAAGCATCAACAATTGACATTCTAAAATGGCTTCTGGGCCTAATGGCAAATGAACTGCCATTTGGTCACCATCAAAATCGGCATTGAATGCAGTACAAACCAATGGGTGTAACTGAATTGCCTTTCCTTCAATTAATTTTGGTTGAAAAGCCTGAATACCCAAACGGTGTAATGTAGGAGCACGGTTTAACAATACAGGATGTCCTTTTAAAACATTTTCTAAAATATCCCAAACAACAGGTTCTCTTTTATCTATAATTTTCTTTGCAGATTTTACTGTTTTTACAATACCTCTTTCAATCAATTTTCTGATTACGAAAGGTTTGTACAACTCAGCTGCCATATCTTTTGGCAATCCGCATTCGAATAATTTTAATTCCGGTCCAACAACAATTACAGAACGTGCAGAATAATCAACACGTTTTCCAAGTAAGTTTTGACGGAAACGTCCTTGCTTACCTTTTAAGGAATCTGACAATGATTTTAACGGACGGTTTGATTCTGTTTTTACTGCTGATGATTTGCGTGTGTTGTCGAACAATGAATCCACAGATTCTTGCAACATACGTTTTTCATTACGTAAAATTACCTCAGGCGCTTTTATTTCAACCAATCTTTTTAAACGATTGTTTCTGATAATAACCCTTCGGTATAAATCATTTAAATCGGAAGTGGCAAAACGGCCACCATCCAACGGCACTAACGGACGCAATTCTGGAGGTGTCACCGGAATCACTTTCATAATCATCCATTCAGGACGATTTTCCCTGTTTTTGCCTGCATCTCTAAAAGCTTCAACTACGTTAAGTCTTTTTAATGCTTCTGTTTTACGTTGTTTAGATGTTTCTGTATTTGCTTTATGACGCAATTCATAAGACAATTCATCTAAATTGATACGATTAAATAAATCAATTAAACATTCGGCACCCATTTTAGCAATGAACTTTTCTGGGTCGTTATCGTCTAAATATCTATTTTCATTAGGGAATGATTCAAGAATATCCAAGTATTCTTCTTCCGTTAAGAAATCCATTTTTTGCAATGGATCCCCACTGGCGTTTTTAGCTCCGGCAGGCTGAATGACTACATAACGTTCGTAGTAAATAATCATGTCTAACTTTTTAGATGGCAAACCTAAAAGGTATCCCATTTTGTTAGGCAATGATCTAAAATACCAGATATGAGCAACTGGAACAACCAAATTAATGTGTCCTACTCTGTCTCTACGAACTTTTTTCTCGGTTACTTCAACACCGCATCGGTCACAAACTATTCCTTTATAGCGAATTCTCTTGTACTTTCCGCAAGCACATTCAAAATCTTTTATTGGTCCAAAAATTCGCTCACAAAACAATCCATCTCTTTCAGGTTTGTGAGTTCGGTAATTTATAGTTTCCGGTTTTAAAACTTCTCCATTTGATTTCTCAAGAATTACTTCGGGAGACGCCAATCCAATAGAAATTTTATTGAATTTTTTTACAGTGTATTTATTATCGGTTTTTCTGGCCATAATATATTAATAATGGATTCGAATTTAAAATTGTAAAATATATAATAGCCAGAAGGCAAAATTGCCTCCTGACTATCTTTTTTTGTTATTCCTCTAATCTAACGTCTAATCCAAGACCTCTTAGTTCGTGCATTAAAACGTTAAATGATTCAGGTAATCCTGGCTCTGGCATTTCATCACCTTTCACAATAGCCTCATAAGTTTTGGCTCTACCCAAAACATCATCAGATTTTACTGTTAAGATTTCTCTTAAAGTGCTTGATGCTCCATAAGCTTCAAGTGCCCAAACTTCCATCTCTCCAAAACGCTGACCTCCAAATTGTGCTTTACCGCCCAATGGTTGTTGTGTAATTAACGAGTATGGTCCAATTGAACGAGCGTGCATTTTGTCATCAATCATATGGCCTAATTTAATCATATAAATAACGCCAACTGTTGCAGGTTGGTCAAAACGTTCTCCTGTACCACCGTCATATAGATATGTATGACCAAATGGCGGAATACCGGCATCTTCAATCAACTGATTAATTTGGTCGATTTTTGCGCCATCAAAAATTGGCGTTGCAAATGTTTTGCCAAGTTTTTGACCAGCCCAACCAAGAACCGTTTCATAGATTTGTCCAATATTCATACGTGAAGGCACCCCAAGAGGGTTCAACACGATATCAACCGGAGTGCCATCTTCTAAAAACGGCATATCTTCAGCGCGAACGATACGGGCAACAATACCTTTATTTCCGTGACGTCCTGCCATTTTATCACCCACTTTTAACTTACGTTTTTTAGCGATGTAAATTTTGGCGAGTTTTAAAATTCCCGCTGGCAATTCATCACCTACTGAAACTGTAAATTTCTCACGACGTAAAGATCCTTGTAAATCGTTTACTTTTATTTTATAATTGTGAATCAATTCATTCACAAGCATATTAATATGGTCATCGGTAGTCCAAACTCCTCTGGTTAAATAAGCAAAATCAGGAACTGCATTCAACATTTTTAAGGTAAACTTTTTACCTTTTTGAAGAATTTCTTCACCCAAATCGTTCATAACTCCCTGAGAAGTTTTTCCACTGATTAAGTTGAATAATTTTTCGGTTAAAACGGTACGTAAATCCTCCAATTTCGCAGAATACTTGTGCTCTAAATTGGTAATGCTGATTTTATCTTTTGCTCTTTTTGATTTGTCTTTTACGGCACGTTCAAATAACTTCTTGTCAATAACAACCCCACGCAATGATGGAGAAGCTTTTAACGAAGCATCTTTTACGTCACCGGCTTTGTCACCAAAAATAGCTCTCAATAATTTTTCTTCAGGTGTTGGATCAGATTCTCCTTTAGGCGTAATTTTACCGATTAAAATATCTCCCGGTTTTACTTCAGCGCCAATACGGATCATTCCATTTTCATCCAAATCTTTTGTGGCTTCTTCTGAAACGTTAGGAATATCGTTTGTCAATTCTTCCGCACCCAATTTAGTGTCTCTGACTTCCAATGAATATTCATCAATATGGATAGAAGTGAAAATGTCTTCTTTTACCACTTTTTCGGAAATCACAATCGCATCCTCAAAGTTGTACCCTTTCCAAGGCATAAAAGCCACCTTCATATTTCTTCCCAATGCCAATTCACCGTTTTGTGTGGCATAGCCTTCACAAAGCACCTGGCCTTCTTCAACCCTGTCACCTTTTTTAACAATAGGTTTTAGGTTGATTGAAGTTCCTTGGTTTGTTTTTCTGAACTTGATTAAATTGTATGTTTTGCTGTCGCTGTCGAAGCTAACCATACGCTCTTCATCAGTTTTGTCATATTTAATTTTAATGGTGTTGGCGTCAACATACTCTACAGTACCCAAACCTTCAGCATTGATTAAAATACGTGAATCTTTTGCAACCCTTCTTTCTAATCCAGTACCGACAATTGGCGCTTCCGGACTGATTAAAGGAACTGCCTGACGCATCATATTCGATCCCATCAACGCACGGTTTGCATCATCATGTTCCAAAAATGGAATTAAAGAAGCCGATATTGAGGCGATTTGGTTAGGGGCAACATCCATATAATTCACCACTTTTGGGTCAACTACCGGATAATCTGCCTCTTCACGAACAATTATTTTGTCGTTTACAAAATTACCTGCATTGTCTAAAGGAAGATTTGACTGGGCAAATTTCATTCCTTCTTCTTCTTCAGCACTTAAATATGATGGTTCATCAACAATATTTACCTGACCATTGGTTACTTTTCTGTAAGGTGTCTCAATAAATCCTAAATTATTCACCTTTGCAAAAACTGCCAATGATGAAATTAAACCAATATTTGGTCCCTCAGGAGTTTCAATTGGACATAAACGGCCATAGTGGGTAAAGTGAACGTCACGAACCTCGAATCCCGCTCTTTCTCTGGATAAACCTCCAGGTCCCAGTGCCGATAATCTTCTTTTGTGCGTAATTTCAGCCAATGGATTTGTCTGATCCATAAACTGAGACAATTGGTTTGTCCCAAAAAATGAATTGATGACAGATGACAACGTTTTGGCGTTTATCAAATCAATTGGTGTAAACACCTCATTATCACGTACATTCATACGTTCACGAATGGTTCTCGCCATACGGGAAAGGCCCACGCCAAACTGACTGGCCAATTGCTCGCCAACAGTACGTACACGACGGTTTGATAAATGGTCAATATCATCCACTTCCGCTTTTGAATTGACTAATTTTATCAAGTTTTTGATAATGGTGATAATATCTTCTTTCGTTAAAACTTTTGCGTCAACTGATACATCTAAGCCTAACTTTTTGTTCATTCTGTAACGCCCGACTTCACCTAAATTGTAACGTTGTTCTGAGAAGAATAATTTATCAATAATACCTTTTGCAGTTTCGAAATCTGGCGGTTCCGCGTTACGCAACTGTCTGTAAATATGTTCAACAGCTTCTTTTTCAGAGTTTGTTGGATCTTTTTGCAAGGTATTGTGAATAATGGCATAATCGGCCATTTCATTATCTTCTTTATGAAGCAGGATTGTTTTGGTTCCTGATTCAATAATTTCATCAATTTGATCTTTTTCTAAAATGGTATCTCTGTCCAATACGATTTCATTTCTTTCAATAGAAACAACCTCGCCGGTATCTTCATCAACAAAATCTTCAAACCAAGTTTTTAAAACACGTGCGGCCAGTTTTCTGCCTATATATTTTTTAAGTCCGCTTTTAGAAACCTTAATTTCTTCAGCAAGATCAAAAATTTCCAAAATATCTTTATCTCTTTCATAACCAATAGCTCTGAACAAAGTGGTTACAGGCAATTTTTTCTTTCTGTCAATATAAGCATACATTACTTGATTGATATCAGTTGCAAATTCGATCCAAGAACCTTTAAAAGGAATTACCCTGGCTGAATATAATTTTGTTCCATTTGCGTGGAATGACTGCCCGAAGAATACCCCAGGAGAACGATGCAATTGAGAAACTACAACCCTTTCGGCGCCATTGATTACAAAGGTACCGCTGTGTGTCATATATGGAATTGTGCCAAGATAAACATCTTGTACAATCGTTTCAAAATCTTCGTGCTCAGGATCAGTACAATAGAGTTTTAAACGCGCTTTTAAAGGCACGCAATAAGTTAAACCTCTTTCGATACATTCTTGAATTGAATATCTAGGTGGATCTACAAAGTAGTCCAAAAACTCTAACACAAATTGGTTACGAGTATCACTAATTGGGAAGTTATCGAGGAAGGTTTTATATAATCCTTCGGTACTTCTTTCGTCAGCTTTGGTTTTTAGTTGAAAAAAATCTTGAAATGATTTTACCTGAATATCTAAAAAATCCGGATATTCCATTACCAATTTAGCTGATGCGAAGTTTATTCTTTCGGTGATTTTTTTTGTTGCCAATGGACAAAAACTTTAAGTTAATAAAAACTATGAAAATATAAGAACGAATATATACACAAAACGGTTTAGGTCTGAGGCTTTCACCCAGACCTAAACCCTAAATTGTGTTAGCTAATGAAAGCTTATTTAAGCTCAACCTCAGCTCCAGCTTCTTCTAATGCAGCTTTTAATCCTTCTGCTTCATCTTTAGAAATACCTTCTTTTATTGGTGCTGGTGCAGCATCTACAATAGCTTTAGCTTCTTTAAGTCCTAAACCTGTTAATTCTTTAACTAATTTAACGACTGCTAATTTAGAGTCTCCAGCTGCTTTTAAAATTACATCGAATTCAGTTTTTACTTCAGCTTCTTCATCACTGCCTGCTGCTGCTGCTGGACCTGCTACTGCTACTGCAGCTGCTGGTTCAATACCGTATTCATCTTTTAATATTTTAGCCAACTCATTTACTTCTTTAACTGTTAAGTTAACAAGTTTCTCTGCGAAATCTTTTAAATCTGCCATTTCTCTTTGTTTAAATTTTATTATTTAGTTTATTTAGTGCGCGTATTTATTTTTCTGATAAAGTTGTAAGGATTCCAGATAGTTTATTGCCTCCCGATTGCAATGCTGAAATAACATTTTTAGCAGGCGATTGTAATAAACCAATAATGTCTCCAATAACTTGTTCTTTAGATTTTATGTTAACTAAAGCTTCTAATTGATTGTCCCCAATATAAGTTGCTTCTTCAACATAAGCTCCTTTTAACAAAGGAATCAGTGATTTTTTTCGGAAATCTTTAATTAATTTAGCAGGAGCATTACTTGATTCAGATATCATTAAGGAAGTATTTCCTTTTAATATCGATTGTAAATCTCCAAAATCTTTATCAGATTTGTCCATTGCTTTGCCAAGCAATGTATTTTTAACAACAGCCAGTTTTATGTTTGCTTTAAAACAGGCTCTGCGTAAATTAGATGTTTGCAAAGCATTTAACCCAGATATATCTGCAAAATAGATTACCTTTCCTTCAGTTAACTTGGTTGTTAAAGCTTCTATTACTTGTGATTTTTCTTCTCTCGTCATAATTACTAAGTTTTAACTTTAATTAAACTGATTTTGTGTCAATATTCACTCCAGGGCTCATTGTACTAGAAAGATAAATACTTTTGATGTAAGTTCCTTTCGCCGTTGTAGGCTTAAGTTTCACCAAAGTATTGATGATTTCATGTGCATTATCAATAATTTGTTCGGCATCAAATGATGCTTTCCCTATACCTGCATGTACAATACCGGTTTTGTCGACTTTAAAATCAATTTTACCAGCTTTAACTTCTTTTACTGCTTTTGCAACGTCCATAGTCACTGTTCCAGTTTTAGGGTTTGGCATTAAACCTCTTGGTCCTAAAATTCGACCTAAGGGACCTAATTTACCCATAACACTTGGCATAGTGATAATAACATCCACATCCGTCCAACCATCTTTAATTTTTTGAAGATAGTCATCCAATCCAACATAATCAGCGCCAGCTTCTAAGGCTTCAGCTTCTTTATCTGGAGTTACCAATGCCAATACTTTAACATCTTTTCCGGTTCCGTGCGGTAATGTAACCACGCCACGAACCATTTGATTCGCTTTACGAGGATCTACACCCAATCTAACAGCTATATCAATAGATGCATCGAAATTTACACTTGTAATTTCTTTTACTAAAGCGGAAGCGTCTTTTAAAGAGTATGCTAGATTTTTATCAATCTTAGCATGTGCTTCTTTTTGCTTTTTAGTTAATTTTGCCATTTTAATAACTGTTTTATTTTTTTATAGGAGCTTCTCCACTTACGTTAACACCCATTGAGCGTGCTGTGCCAGCTATCATAAGCATAGCAGATTCGATTGTAAATGCATTTAAATCTTGCATTTTATCTTCAGCAATAACTCTTAATTGATCCCAGGTTACTGTAGCCACCTTGTTACGGTTTGGCTCAGAAGACCCTTTTTTTGCTTTAGCAGCTTCCATAATTTGCATAGCCGCTGGTGGAGTTTTCACAACAAACTCAAAAGATTTGTCTTTATAAACAGTAATTGCCACTGGTAAAATCTTTCCTTGTTTGTCTTGGGTTCTTGCATTAAATTGCTTGCAGAACTCCATAATATTAACTCCGGCAGCACCCAAAGCAGGTCCAACTGGTGGTGATGGGTTAGCAGCACCTCCTTTAACCTGTAATTTTACTACTTTACTAATTTCTTTTGCCATCTTTAAATCTTAAATTATATATTACGCATAAATTGGAAGCCAATGCATAATATCTCCATTATTTCTGTAACAATTATGAAATTTTTTCAACTTGCATGTAACTTAATTCCAATGGCGTTTTTCTGCCAAAAATCTTAACCATTACTTCAAGTTTACGTTTTTCTTCATTTATTTTTTCAATAGTGCCGTCAAAACCATTAAATGGTCCGTCAATTACTTTTACTGTTTCTCCAACAATAAATGGAATTGCGACATTATCATTTTGAACTGATAACTCATCAACTTTACCCAGCATTCTGTTTATTTCCGATTTTCTCATAGGTACAGGATCTCCTCCTTTAACCTCTCCCAAAAATCCGATAACTCCGGGTATTGATTTGATGATGTGTGGAAGTTCACCACTTAAGTTTGCTTCAATCATTACATAACCTGGAAAATAAACACGTTCTTTGTTTATTTTCTTTCCATTACGCACTTGAATCACTTTTTCTGAAGGTACAAGGACTCTATCAACATAATCAGTCATGCCTAAACGGGCAATTTCGTTCTCAATATAAGTTTTTACCTTATTTTCTTGACCGCCAATTGCTCTAACAACGTACCATTTTTTAACAGAATCTGTCATACTAAATTTTACTAATTAAAATAGTTTAAAATATTCAGTTAAAACTGTTTGAAAGGCTTTATCTACAGCAAATACCGCTATCGCAAATAAAACTGTAAATACAGCAACAACAACAGTCGATTTTTGAGCTTCTTCCCAAGAAATCCAGGAGACCTTATTGCGTAACTCTTCAAATGAGTCTTTTATGTAATTGATTAAATTCATCTTTTCAAATTTTGCACGGGTGGAGAGACTTCCTTCGACTACGCTCAGGATAAACTTCTCACACCACTTTTGTTTATTAGCACGGGTGGAGAGACTCGAACTCCCGACACCTGGTTTTGGAGACCAGTGCTCTACCAACTGAGCTACACCCGTAAATACAAGGTGCCCCTCTTAAAAGAAGCACCTATAATTTATCTTGTATCAGGTGTATATTATTAATCTAATAATTCTGTAACCTGACCTGCACCAACTGTTCTGCCGCCTTCACGGATTGCAAAACGTAAACCTACGTTTAATGCGATTGGTTGATGTAAATCTACTTTAATTGTTAAGTTATCCCCAGGCATAACCATTTCAACTCCTTCTGGTAAAGTAATTGTACCAGTTACATCTGTTGTTCTAACATAGAACTGTGGACGGTAGTTGTTATGGAATGGCGTGTGACGACCACCTTCTTCTTTTTTAAGAACGTAAACCTCAGCTTTGAATTTACCGTGTGGAGTTACAGAACCTTTTTTACAGATTACCATTCCTCTTTTGATATCTTCTTTTGCAATACCTCTTAATAAAAGACCGACGTTATCTCCTGCTTCACCTCTGTCTAATATTTTACGGAACATTTCAACTCCTGTAATGGTAGAAGTTAATTTTTCAGCTCCCATACCAATAATATCAATGATATCACCGGTGTTTGCAATTCCTGTTTCAATACGACCAGTAGCAACTGTACCACGACCAGTAATTGAGAATACATCTTCAACTGGCATAAGGAAAGGTTTATCGATATCACGAGTTGGCAATTCAATCCAAGTGTCAACTGCATCCATCAATTCCATAATTTTTTCCATCCATTTAGGCTCTTTGTTTAAAGCTCCTAAAGCAGATCCTTGAATAACTGGAGTGTTGTCGCCATCATAGTCATAGAAAGACAATAAATCTCTGATTTCCATTTCTACTAGTTCCAATAACTCTTCATCATCAACCATATCCACTTTATTCATGAATACAACCAATCTTGGAATACCAACCTGACGACCTAATAAGATATGCTCTCTAGTTTGAGGCATTGGTCCGTCTGTTGCAGCAACCACAATAATAGCACCGTCCATTTGGGCAGCACCAGTTACCATGTTTTTCACGTAATCCGCGTGACCTGGACAGTCAACGTGCGCATAGTGACGATTTGCTGTAGAATACTCTACGTGTGCGGTATTGATAGTGATACCTCTTTCTTTCTCCTCAGGAGCGTTATCAATTTGATCAAAGTTTTTTACTTCACAAAATCCTTTTTCTGCTAATACTACAGTAATAGCAGCTGTTAAAGTTGTTTTACCGTGATCAACGTGTCCAATAGTCCCAATGTTTAAATGTGGTTTTGAACGATCAAAGGTTGCTTTTGCCATGATTATTAAATTTTAATTTTTAAATCTTAGTTATATATAGTGTTAATTTCAATTCTAATTTTGAGCCAATGATGGGATTTGAACCCATGACCTCTTCCTTACCAAGGAAACACTCTACCCCTGAGCTACACCGGCAAAAAAAAGAGCGAGAGACCGGGCTCGAACCGGCGACAGTCAGCTTGGAAGGCTGAAGCTCTACCAACTGAGCTACTCTCGCAATATTTTTTTTCAATTCCCTACTGCTTTATACTGCTATAAAACAATTGTGGTGAGAGAAGGATTCGAACCTTCGAAGCTTGCGCAGCAGATTTACAGTCTGCCCTCGTTGGCCACTTGAGTATCTCACCATTTTTCAAAGATCTGGCCGATAGATACTTTCTTCGACTGCGCTCGGTACAAGCTTTTAATTTTTATACCTTCTAAATTACTTCCTTGTGAAGCAATTTTTCATCTGAGCATTATTTCAAATATTTGAGCCGATAGAAGGACTCCCTTCGACTACGCTCCGGATAAACTTCTCGTCCCCTTTAATAAACATTTCAATTAAATCAAAATATTTACTCCCAAGCATTTTACAATTTCAATGAGCCGATAGAGGGACTCGAACCCACGACCTGCTGATTACAAATCAGCTGCTCTAGCCAGCTGAGCTACATCGGCTTTTTACTCCATAAAAGAAGCCCGCTATTTCTAACGGACTGCAAATGTATTAAAGTTTTACTTTTTAAACAAAACTTTTATGATAATTTTTAATTTTTTATTTATCACGTATTTTTTCTTTCTCTTTGGCCAACTTTCTTTTTAAAGAATCTACAGCTACCATAGTGCCTTCCTCAAAAGTTTTGCATTGCTTTTTAATTACAATGTCATTGCCCGGAATATTAATTTTAATGTCAACTGTTTTATTTTCTTTTTCGCTCGTTTGCAACACCTTTAAAAACACTTCAGAATCTACAATTTTATCATAATACTTTTCTAAACCAGCTACTTTTTTCTCAACAAAATCAATAAGACCCTTATCTGCATTAAAATTCACAGATTGTACAATTACTTTCATAATACATCAGTTTTTTTGGCTCCTTGGGTGAGCCTGGTTATATACTTCCTTTAATTTACCCAAACTACTATGGGTGTAAATTTGTGTTGACGCTAAACTAGAATGTCCAAGTAATTCTTTTACCGCGTTTAAATCAGCGCCTTCATTAAGCAGGTGCGTCGCAAAAGAGTGCCTTATCACATGAGGGCTTTTTTTAACTTTTGATGACACCGCACTAAAATAATTATTTATTACGCGATATACAAGCGTATCATATATTTTTTTGCCGTTTTTTGTTAAAAACAGATAAGGTTCTGAGCCTTCAATTTCTTCCCTGACCTTATCATATTTTTTTAACGATTCCCGCACTGATTTCAATAACGGAATATAACGCTCCTTATTCCGTTTTCCTAACACTTTAACAGTTTCATTAACATAATCTATGTCGGTGATTTTAATGTTGATTAATTCATTTCTTCGCATACCGGTGGAATAAAACAATTCGACCATCAATTTATTTCGAACCGATTCAAAATCGCCGTCATCCATGGCGTTAAGCACATTAAAAATTTCTTTTTCTGAAAAAGGAACCTGAACTTGTTTCAACACTTTTAAAGCCTGGTGCTTCACCAAAGGACTTGATTCTATCTGTTTTGTTTTTTGAAGAAATTTGTAAAATGATTTTAACGAGGAGACCTTTCTGTTAATAGAACGGTTGGTGATTTTTGAATTCACCAAACTAACGATCCAATTTCTTATTTGCGCGTAATTAACGGTTGCAATACTTTCATCGCCATATTCCTGGCCACAAAATGTTTGAAATGAATTTAAATCATTTTGATACGCCGTAATGGTGTGATGCGAATATTTTTTTTCTAAAGCGAGGTAATTTAGAAATGAGGTTATGGGCATAAAAAAACCGTTAGTACACAAATTTACGAATTGTTATTTGTATTTACTAACGGTTTATGGAAATGGTTAAAAAATTAACCTTGCTCTTCGTTTGTTCTTAAATTTTGAACGTACTTGGCTTTTATGTGTTTAGCACGATTTGTTACTGAAGGTTTTGAAAATTGTTTACGTGCACGTAGATTTTTCATCGTTTTTGTACGATCAAATTTTCTTTTATAACGTTTTAACGCTCTATCAATATTTTCTCCGTCTTTTACTGGTATAATTAACATAGTTTAGCACCTCCTTTCAAACTGTTCTCTTTTAAATTTTGGATTGCAAATATACAGCTATTTATTTTATTCACTATAAATTTGATAAAAAATAGATTGAGTAATTATTTCGCTGGCTTGTATTCCTTTTTATCGATAATCATTTTTGCGATAATTTCACGCAAAATTTCCGAAGTTCCGCCACCAATAGGCCCCAATCGACTGTCTCTTAACAATCTTGCCATCGGATAATCTTCCATATAGCCATAACCGCCTAAAAATTGCAGGCATTCATAAATCACTTTATCGGCTATTTTAGTGGAAACCAATTTAGACATACTTGCTTCTTTTACAATATATTGCCCTTCATTTAATCTTTTGGCTACGGAATAATTAAATTCTTTGCACATTTCAACTTCACTGGCCAAATCGGCGATTTTATGTCGCAACGCCTGAAATTGATCGATTGTTTTTCCGAATGCGTGACGTTCAGACATATATTTTATGGCGTAATCCAAAGCATATTCTGATCTTGCATGGGCATTAATTCCCATCACCAAACGCTCCAATGCAAAATGATTCATAATATATTGAAATCCTTTTCCTTCTTCGCTCATCAAATTTCCGGCAGGAATCACAACATTGTCAAAAGCAATTTCTGCAGTATCGGAAGCTCTCCAGCCTAATTTATCCAATTTTGTGGATGAAATTCCAGGGGTATTTCTGTCTATTAAAAAAATACTGATGCCTTTGTTTCGCTCAGCCGGATTTGTTTTTGCCGTAACAATCAAGTAATCTGAATAAACGCCGTTGGTAATAAATGTTTTTGAGCCATTTATTACGTAAGTGTCGCCATTTTTAACCGCCGTTGTTCTCATTGCAGCAACATCAGAGCCGCCAAATGGTTCGGTAATGCACAAACAACCTATTTTTTCACCTTCAATACTCGCTGTTAAATAATTACTTTTTATGGCATCGCTTCCTTCTTTTTCCAAATGGGTCATCGCCAAATACACATGCGCCCAAATCGCTGCCGCAAAACCGCCGGAATTCACTTTTTGAAGTTCTTCCAAAAATATCACGGTGTAAAAAATATCCAATCCCAATCCGCCATATTCTTCAGAAGAATTCAAGCCTAAGTAGCCCATTTCGCCAAATTTTTTCCAGATAAACCTTTCAATAGTTCCTGTTTTTTCCCATTTATCAATATGGGGAATGACTTCCTTCTGTAAAAAATCCTGAAAACTTTTTCTAAACGCATTGTGTTCTTCCGTAAAATACATACTATTCATATAGGCTGGTAACTTAAGATATTAGTTTTATTATTTAGCGTCCAAATATAGCGCAATTCTGTTAAATTTTTCGAGCGGAAAACCATCAATTTTTTTCAGTTCTTCAATAGATTGGATTTCAGCAACTTGATTTTTATATTGGAAGATTTTTTTGGTAAGTTCATAATCTAAATAAACGATGGCCAGCACTTCTTTAAAAGTGGCGGTGTTGATATTTATTTTTTTAATTGAAGGCTGTTTTACGACTTCAAAATGCTGTAAAACTTTATCGGCAACTTCTTTGTCTAAATTCCAAACCTCAAATATTTGGTCATTAAAGGAGAATCCCTGCAATTTTGTTCTGTAGTCAATAATTCTTTTCGCCAGTTTTTCTCCAATGCCGTTAATCATTTTTAAATCTTCTGCGGAAGCTGCATTGAGGTCTTTTTTGATGATTGATTTGTCAATTTTAATGTTTGTATATTGTTTCCCTGTAATTTTTCCTGAAGTGATCCAGTCTGGAAATTTGAAATACGGACTTATAAAAGCCAATAAACTGTCGTTTATCCCAGTTATTTCTTGAAATTGTTTGGTTGAATTGATGAATTTTCCCTGCGCGCGAAACGCAAGCAATTTATCAATTTCGTCGGTGCTCATTCCTATTTGATGTCCTTTAAAATCAGTTATAAAATTAGGATTGAAAGGATAGATTTTCGGAGTATTTTTTGCTGTTTCCACATTTTTCAATGAATCCATTTCTTGTTGAAAAGCCACAATTTCGGTTTGGGAAACTGCAGTATTTTCTTCCGAAGAAAAATCGACAAAAAAGAAAATACATTGAAGAAAAACAATAAATAGCAATAAAAAGAAAATCCCATTTCTTTGGCTTTTATGGTACCTGAAATGGGATTTTAGAATGTTCATTATTATTATAGGTTAGTCGTGTTGTCTCTCTTCCATATCATCATTTTCACTGTATGAATCCGGTTCTTCTTTAGGTGGCGTTGTTAAAACCTTGTAAAAAAAATATGATGTTATGATTGTCACAATTCCTAGTGTCAATACCATTGTTATTAGTGCTGCTGTTTTCATATTGTTACCCTCCCTTCTTTACTTCGTTTTAAAAATGCAAAATATACCATAAAGCCTATGTAGGCAAATAATGATATAAGTATAATTCTTGCTAAATTAGCATAAAATATTTTATCTTCTAGCTCTGCTATTAAATTAATGTCGGTAGTCATTGCTATTTTCTCTTTAATGCCCGCATGGGTAATTTGTTTAATAATTGAAGCATTGTCCAGATTCCAGCCATTTCCACTAAATAAACTGCTAAAATTACCGATCCAATCATTTCCTTGTGGCGTAAATATCGATCCAAGAAATACCAATAACAACATTAATGGGGTAATGTATTTAATTATAAATTTATAAATCAAAGGAATTTTAATGTCTGCGCCTAAATTAATTTCTCGCCAACCTTTATCTATCCCAAATATCCAAGAAAACATAATGGTTTCAAACAATGCAAAGGTAACTAAACCAACAGTTCCTCCCCAATAATCATATTCATCAAAAACACCTTGCTGATAAAATATGACTGTTGGCAAACCTACAATTAAGGTTACCAAACCAAATGACCAAGCGCTTTTATTATTTGTCCAGCCAAATTCATCTTTCATAAAACTTACCCAAGGCGTTCCCATTGCCAAGGAGGAAGTTATTCCTGCAAAAAACAACAATCCAAACCAAAATAGCCCGGCGAATGCCGCTAAAATGGTGCCCCATTGTTGAAACAAATATGGCATTGTTTGAAAAGCCATTCCGAAACCAGCGTTTTCAAGCACCCAATCTAAACCTAAGTAACCGGCTGCAATTGGAATAACAATGGCACCACCCAACACAACCTCTACAAACTCATTCATAAAGCCTGCTGAAGCTGCATTTAATGCGATATCATCTTTTGGTTTAATATAGGCAGCATAACAATGAATTGTTCCCATCCCAACCGATAAAGTAAAAAATATTTGACCTGCCGCCGCCAACCAGACTTTCGGATTTGAAAGTGAATCAAATTGCGGGGTCCATAAAAAGTTCAATCCGTCCCAGGCATTTGCGTTAGGAAACAAATCAGAAGCTCCAGAAGTGCCTAAAGTCAACCCTCTGATTGCCAGTACAATTCCAAATAAAATAAGAAGTGGCATCCCAATTTTGGCAACTTTTTCAATGCCTCCCAAACCTTTTGATAAAATAAAGGTATTTAATACCAAAACAACGATATAAAATACGACTGATTCGTATGGAATTCCTGTTGAAGAAGATGCGACATCTACGTACGTGTTAAAAAAACCTGCAACCTGACTTTGGCTCATTCCTTCAAAAGTTCCTATCAACGAGTGATAAACATAAGACATCGTCCAAGACTCAATGTAACAATAATAGGAAGCGACTGCAACGTTTGTAAAGATTCCAAATACGCCAATGTATTTCCAGGCCCTGCCTTTGGTCATTGAATCAAATATGTATGGCGTACTGTGATTTCCAAATTTACCGCCATATCTTCCTGTTGACCATTCAATAAACAGCAATGGAATTCCCATCAACAAAAAACTTATTAAATAAGGAATAATAAATGCTCCTCCACCATTTTGTACTGCTTGTACCGGGAATCTTAAAAAATTACCCAAGCCTACTGCATTTCCTGCCATAGCTAAGATCAATCCCATTCGAGTACCCCACGACTCTGCTTTTTGTGTCATATTATATTTAAAATTAAGTTGGTTGACTCACCGTATTTCGGTGATTTAGATTGAGATTAATCTCATTTAACAAGTAATCGATATTATTTGTTATCTTTTGAAAATAGGCTATTGAATGATTGCAATTCCTATTTCCGCTATATTTTTTTAATTTATGATGGCTGATGCGCCACTCTGATTGATCCGTGAAAATGTTTGAGATGTATTTTGATTTTAATGAAATTATTACCGAACTGTCATTACGTTTTTCAACGTTGCTTTCTTCCTCAATTTGAATAAAAAATCCAATTGAATACAATAAAGAATGCCGTTTTTTATTCATATAGTTTGGTATAAGCATAAAACTGATTGCAATATGCTAAAAATAATTAGTTTACCACAAATTTTTATGCTTAAACTTCTGTATTTTTTACTAAGTAGCTAATAATAAGCACTATAAAATTTCTCGTAATTTTCTGATTTGACTGGGTCTGCCAAGTACAATTAAATTAGAATCTGCAGTTAATATTGTTTCTGATTCCGGATTTACGATATAGTCATTGGTGGCCGTTTTAAAACCTATTACGGAACAGCCGGTTCGTTTGCGCAAATCCAAATCCCTGATGGTTTTGTTTAAAAATTCAGACGGCAAATCATTCACCAATATTTCTTCTAAATTTGTTGAACCTTCCTCAAGCATTGTTAACCTGTCAACAAATTCAACCAAATCGGGCGTAACGACCAACGATGCCATATGCATTCCTCCTATTTTGTCGGGCATAATGATATTATTTGCGCCTGCAATTTTTAATTTATTGATAGATGATTCGTTTGAGGCCCTGCTAATAATAGTCATATTTTTGTTAAACTGCCGTGCAGAAAGCACCACAAACAAATTGTCGGCATCAGACGGCAAAGCCGTAATTAAACTGTTGGCATTTTGAATTGCAGCTTTTTGCAATGACTCATCCGCAGTTGCATCTCCTTCAATATATAAAATATTGTCATTCTCCAATTCGTCTAACAATTCTTTGTCTTTTTCAACAACTACACAAGGCATGTTAAAACTCTTTAATTTTATAACCGCTTGTTTGCCATTGCGCCCATATCCACAAACTATGGTATGGTTTTTCAATTTTTGAATTTTTTGTTGCACGTTTCTATCTTTTAATTGTTGAAGAAATTTTCCGTTGACCAAATATTGCGACAAAGCTGTAACTGAATAGGCATAAAAAACAATGCTGATCATGATTAAAAATATTGTAAAAATCTTTTCTGTCGCATTTAATTCATGAAGTGTTCCATAGCCTACTGTTGACATGGTAATTATAGTCATGTACAAAGCGTCTACAAAAGTTTCATTAGAAATTACCATAAAACCGGTAACTCCTATTAAAATAACAATCAATAACAGAATAATCGAAATATATAATTTTGATTTAAATACCATCAGCTTTATAAATCAAAAACAGATCTTCGTTTTGTGTAAACCATATCTTTTAGGCGCAATAAAAAGGCAAGTGTTAAGTAAATTCCAAATGAAAAACCCAAGGTTACAAATGAAATGTAAATAAAAAATAAACGCACATTGGACACATCAATTCCCAATTTATCTGCAAATCTAGAGGAGACCGCAAATCCATGTTTTTCAAAATAATGACGCAAAGAATCTATCCAACCCACAATCTTTAAATTTTAACGCAATATACTAATTTTCAAAATAAAGATGTGACTGTATGCCAAAATTGTAGCTACATTTTTTTAACTTTGCAACTTTCTGAAAATCCAATGACAAAACACACAGAATATATTGAAGTTTTGGGCGCGCGAGTTCATAATTTGAAAAATATTGACGTTCGTATTCCCCGAGAAAAATTGGTGGTCATCACCGGTTTAAGCGGCAGCGGAAAATCATCATTGGCATTTGACACGATTTATGCCGAAGGCCAACGCAGGTATATTGAAACTTTTTCAGCCTATGCAAGGCAATTTTTAGGAGGTTTGGAACGGCCTGATGTTGATAAAATTGACGGCCTCTCCCCTGTTATTTCCATCGAACAAAAAACAACAAATAAAAGTCCGCGTTCCACCGTTGGAACCATTACAGAAATATACGATTTTTTGAGATTGCTATACGCGAGAGCCGCTGATGCCTACTCCTACAACACCAATGAAAAAATGGTGAGTTATGCCGATGTGCAAATAAAAGCACTTATTTTAAAGGAATTTGAAGATAAAAAAATAGTGATTCTGGCGCCCATCGTTAAATCGAGAAAAGGGCATTACAGAGAACTTTTTGAACAGATTTCAAAACAAGGTTTTGTGCGTGTCAGGGTTGATGGAGAACTTCTGGAAATCACAAAAGGAATGCGCCTCGACCGATACAAAACCCACGATATCGAAATTGTGATAGACCGTTTAACGGTAAACGAAGCTTCAGAAAAAAGGGTGGAAGAAAGCATCGCAACAGCCTTATATTCAGGTGACAATGTGGTGATGATTTTGGAACATGAAACCAACAATCCGCGTTATTTCAGCAGCGATTTAATGTGTCCGACCACAGGAATTTCATATCCAAATCCCGAACCTAATTCATTCTCTTTCAATTCTCCAAAAGGCGCTTGCGAAACTTGCAGCGGATTGGGAAAACTCGATAAAGTCAATGTCAAAAAAATAATTCCGGACCAGAAAATCTCCATCAAAAATGGCGGAATAAAACCCATTGGGGAACAAAAAAACAGCTGGATTTTCAAACAACTTCAGTTAATTGCCGAACGTTATCATTTTCAGTTAAGTGATCCAATTTCAAAAATACCAAGCGAAGCTTTAGACATTATTTTAAATGGCGGAAGCGAAAAATTCGACATTATTTCAAAAACGGCAGGAATTACCAGAACTTACGAAATTGATTTCGAAGGAATTATTCATTTTATTGAAAATCAATACAATACGAGCGATTCCACTTCCATAAAACGTTGGGCAAATGAATTTATGGACGAGGTAAATTGCGAAACTTGCGATGGAAAACGGCTAAAAAAAGAAGCCTTATATTTTAAGGTGAATGATAAAAACATTTCGGAACTGGCACAACTCGACATTACTGAACTTGCGCATTGGTTTGCCAATATTGAAGAAAAACTAAGCGAAAAACAAATAAAAATTGCTGCTGAAATACTGAAAGAAATCAGAACAAGAATTCAGTTTTTATTGGATGTTGGTTTGGATTATTTAACCCTCGACAGAAGTTCAAAATCATTGTCGGGCGGCGAAGCGCAGCGCATTAGGCTGGCCACGCAAATTGGCTCGCAATTGGTTGGCGTACTTTATATTTTAGATGAACCGAGCATTGGCCTGCACCAGCGCGACAATCAGAAATTAATAAATTCCCTGTTGAATTTACGCGATATCGGCAACTCCGTGATTGTGGTTGAACACGATAAAGAGATGATTCAACATGCCGATTTTGTGCTAGATATTGGTCCGGGTGCAGGTATTCACGGCGGAGAAATTGTGAGTGAAGGAACTTATGAAGAACTGAAACAACACCACACGTTGACAGCCGATTATTTGAACGGCACTAAATCCATCGAAGTTCCTAAAAAAAGAAGAGAAGGAAACGGACACAAAATAATTCTAAAAGGCGCTACCGGCAATAATTTAAAAAATATTACTGTTGAATTTCCTCTGGGAAAATTAATTTGTGTGACCGGCGTTTCGGGCAGCGGAAAATCGACCTTGATAAACGAAACTTTATACCCCATTTTAAACGAACATATTTACAACGGCGTTAAAAAACCGATGCCTTACAAATCCATTGAAGGATTGGAACATATAGACAAGGTAATTGCCATAGACCAATCGCCGATTGGCAGAACGCCACGCTCAAATCCAGCCACTTATACTGGGGTTTTTAGTGAAATTCGGGATTTGTTTGCCAAAACAAGCGAAGCAGCCATACGAGGTTATAAACCCGGCCGATTTTCATTTAACGTGAAAGACGGAAGATGCGAAACTTGTGAAGGCGGCGGCGTTAGGGTAATAGAAATGAACTTTCTGCCCGATGTGCATGTGGAATGTGAAACTTGCCAGGGAAAACGCTTCAACAGAGAAACACTGGAAATTAGATACAAAGGAAAATCAATTTCCGATGTGCTAAATATGACCATTGAAGAAGCGACTTCATTTTTTGAACTCATTCCCAAAATTCATCGAAAATTGAAAACAATTCACGATGTCGGGTTAAGTTATATCAAACTGGGGCAACAATCCACAACGCTCTCCGGCGGTGAAGCCCAACGCATAAAACTGGCTTCTGAACTTTCTAAAAAAGACACCGGAAACACTTTTTATATATTGGACGAACCTACCACCGGACTTCATTTTGAAGATATTCGCGTGCTTATGGAAGTTCTGGATAAATTGGCAAATAAGGGAAACACCATCTTGGTGATTGAGCATAATTTAGATGTTGTAAAACTTGCCGACCACGTAATTGATATCGGAATGGAGGGCGGAAAAAAAGGCGGACAGTTAATTTGTTTTGGTACTCCCGAGGAAGTAAGCCAACATAAAAAAAGCTATACTGCCAAATTCTTAAAAAAAGAATTAAATTAGCCCGCAGATTTTTACTGAAAATCCTGAATTTTAGCAATTAATATTAGAAATTACAGCGTAATTATGACAAATGAAGACCGACAAATAAGGGAAAAATTCAAACAAAAAACGTGGAATGAAATCAAAACCAACGATTCTTGGGCCATATTTAAAATTATGGCCGAGTTTGTTGAAGGTTTTGAACGCCTCAGTAAAATTGGACCTTGCGTCACTATTTTTGGATCTGCCCGCACAAAAGAAGACCATGAATATTATAAACTGGCAGAAAATATTGCCTATAGTTTAACAATAAATGGATATGGCATTGTGACCGGCGGCGGCCCAGGTATTATGGAAGCAGGAAATAGAGGTGCGCATCGCGGCAAAGGAACTTCCGTTGGATTAAATATTGAATTGCCGTTCGAGCAACATGACAATCCATATATTGATTCCGATAAAAGTTTGGATTTTGATTACTTTTTTGTCCGTAAAGTGATGTTCGTAAAATACTCCCAAGGATTTGTGGTAATGCCGGGAGGATTTGGTACCATGGACGAACTTTTTGAGGCGATTACTTTGATTCAAACTAAAAAAATCGGAAAATTTCCAATTGTGTTGGTTGGAACAAAATATTGGTCGGGATTGATTGATTGGATTAAAAACACCTTGGTAACCGAAGGCACCATTAGTTTGGACGATCTCAATTTAATTTCAATCGTTGACACAGAAGATGAAGTTTTGGAAGTGATTAACACCTTCTACAAAAAATACAGTTTAAGCCCTAATTTTTAAGCAAACCCTTGAAAAAACTCCTATTTTTAACGCTTTTAGCCGGTATTTTTTGTTTGAACATTGTTAGTTCGCAAACAAACAGCACCACCATACTTGCTGTTTTAAATACGCAAACAAACGAACTCAAAATACAACAGGAAATTATTTATTACAACAAATCCGACAGTATTTTGAATGCCGTTTATTTTCACAATTGGGCAAATGCCTATAAAGATAAAAATACGCCGTTGGCCAATCGTTTTATAGAAAACTATTCAAAAACATTTCATTTTGCCAAAGAAAAACACAGAGGAAGCTCAAAAATTAACAGCATTTCGGTAAATTATGATTTGGTTACCTGGGATATTACCGACAAAGATCCCGATATCTTAAAAATCAATCTGAAAGAAATTATAAAACCGAAGGATTCCATAAAAATTATTGCGACTTATTCCGTAAAAATACCCAATGATAAGTTTACAAATTATGGCGTGAATAAAACCGGTTATAATTTGCGTTACTGGTACCTAATTCCTGCCGTTTTCAATGAAAAATGGCAGCTTCAAAATAATTTGGATATGGATGATTTGTATGTTGATTATACAAATTATTTCATCAACATAAAAGTTCCCAAAGAATATTCGGTAAACAGTGATTTAACGGTTTATGTTGATTCACTTGCCAATTTTAACAGCTATAGATTGACTGGTAAAAACAGACAGGATATTGCCTTAAACATCACCAAGGAAAATGATTTTACGGAGTATAAATCGAGCCCGGTTACACTGGTGACCAATATGGATTCTAAAAAATTGGATCCCGCCATCAAAACCGAAATCATCAATAGGGAACTTTCTTTTATTCAATCTTATTTGGGGAAATATCCTCAAAAAAAGCTTTTCATAAATAAAATTGATTATGAAAAAAATCCGGTTTATGGCTTTAACCAATTGCCTTCATTTTTAAAGCCTTTTAAGGATACTTTTGAATGGGACATTCAACTGTTTAAAATTCTGAGCAGAAAATATATAGACAACGTTTTTTTGTTCAATCAAAGAGAAGATGCCTGGCTTGCCGATGGTTTACAAACCTATTTAATGATTAAATATGTTGAAGCATACTATCCGGAAGTTAGAGCGATTGGGGATATTTCAAAACTTTGGGGAATCAGGAACTTTAACTTGGCCAAGATTGATTTTAACGATAAATACGCCTTTGTTTATCAGTTCGCCGCTCGAAAAAACCTGGACCAGCCACTCACAATGCATGCCGATTCCCTGTCTAATTTCAACAGAAAAATTGTAAATAAATATAAGGCCGGGTTGGGCATTAGATATTTGGACAATTATTTGGGTGAAGAAACAATATCAAAAGCGATAAAGGATTTTTCTGAAAAATATTCCGGAAAACAGGCCACCGGCGATTTGTTTTTAAATTTAATCGATACGCCCAAAAACATCGCCTGGTTTAAAACAGATTATTTAAATACCAGCAAAAAAGTTGACTATACGATCAAAAAAATTGTTAAGAAAAACGATTCTCTTGAAATCACTATTTTAAATAAACGAAAATTTACCGCACCTATTCAGTTATATGGCATTCAAAATAATGAAGTCAAATTTAAAAAATGGCTTGTAGGCATAGATTCATTGGAAAAAGTTACGATTCAAAGAAATGGTTTTGAACAACTTTCACTAAATCACGAGTTCTATCTGCCGGAATATAATTTAAGGAACAATTGGAAAGACACAAACAAAAAATTATTTAACAGGCCGGTGCAGTTAAAGTTTATGAAAGATATAGAAAACCCTTATTACAATCAAATTTTCTATACGCCTGAAGCCCGATTCAATTATTATGACGGATTGGTTTTAGGAATGGCAATTTCCAATAAAACATTATTGAACAAGAGTTTTCAATATAAAATGACGCCTTCCTATGGCACAAAAAGCAATTCCTTTTCCGGATCTTTTTCCTTGCTTTATGAATACTTGCCGGAAAACAAAAACATCAATAGATTTTTGACCGGAGTTTCGGGAAGCAGTTTTCATTATGCAAAAGACCTTTCTTATTCTACTTTTACGCCCTTTGCCCTTCTTGAATTTAAACGAAAAAGTTTGAGAGACGTTACCAGCAGCACGCTGTACAGTTCCTATATTATGGTTGACAGGGAAAAGTCGCCAACGCAAACACAAGAAATTGAAACCAACAAATACAATGTGTTCAATTTAAGTTATGGCTATGCAAAACCAAATATTATAGATGATTTTAGATTTTCTGCAGGAATACAGATTGCCAATAAATTCAGCAAAGTTTCTGCAACGGGACATTACCGATTATTAACCGACACCAACAGGCAATTTGATTTCAGGATTTTCGCAGGCGCATTTTTGTCCAACAAAACCGAAACGAATTTCTTTAGTTTTGCTTTGGACCGGCCGACGGATTATTTATTTCAGTACGATTATTTGGGAAGGTCGGAAACTACCGGTATTTTAAGCCAACAAATCATCATTAATGAAGGCGGATTTAAATCGAAACTTCCCGTCGCATATGCAAATCAATGGCTTACAACCATAAACACAAGCGTTGGTTTGTGGCGTTGGTTTGAGGTATATAATGATATTGGTTTTGTGAAAAATAAAAATCAAAATGTTTATTTTGCCTATGAAAATGGGGTTAGGCTAAACTTCATACAAGACATTTTAGAAGTATATTTTCCTTTTCATTCCAATTTGGGTTGGGAAATTTCCCAATCAAGTTACGCCTCTAAAATTAGGTTTGTACTTATTTTAAATCCTAAGAAAATTTATAATTTTGCAAAAAGAGGATTTTATTAACCTAAAACTCAACTGATTAAAAACACCAGCCTGAAAATTTAATATTTTAGGTTACTTCTTGTTTTTTTGATTATTTTTAAACAAATATTCAATTTTTGAACCCAATTTTAAATACCATTTAAATTTGTAACTTTACCCCTACTAAAAAAAATCAAAAACATGCAGGTAAAATCTACATCCACCAACCAAGAACAGTTATCTTTTAATCAATTTAAGAAAGAAGTCCTGCAAGATTACCAAATCGCTGTAATTAGCAGAGAATGCAGTTACTTGGGCCGTAGAGAAGTATTGACCGGAAAGGCAAAATTTGGAATTTTTGGGGACGGCAAAGAAGTGCCGCAACTGGCCATGGCTAAAGCCTTTAAAAAAGGCGATTTCAGGTCGGGTTATTATCGCGACCAGACTTTTATGATGGCGATTGGCGAATTAACGCCCCAACAATTTTTTGCAGGTTTGTATGCACATCCTGACATTAACGCCGACCCAATGTCGGGCGGCCGACAAATGGGAGGCCATTTTGCGACACATAGTTTGGATGAAAACGGCCATTTTAAAAATTTGACGGAACAGTACAATTCAACCAGTGATATTTCACCAACCGCTGGCCAAATGCCAAGAATGATTGGAATTGCCCAAGCTTCAAAAATGTTTAGAAACCTTCCTGAGTTAAAAAATCCAAAATTTTCAAACAACGGCGATGAAATTTCCTGGGGAACAATAGGAAACGCAAGCACTTCAGAAGGACTGTTTTTTGAAACCATAAATGCCGCAGGAGTTTTGCAGGTTCCAATGATTATTAGTGTTTGGGATGATGATTACGGCATTTCTGTTCCGGCAAAATATCAAACTGCCAAAGAAAGTATTTCAGAGATTTTAAAGGGTTTTCAACGAACTGAAACCGAAGATGGATTTGAAATCTTTGTGGTAAAAGGCTGGGATTATCCGCAATTGATTTCCGTTTACAATAAAGCTGCAAAAATAGCCCGTGAAGAACATGTGCCTGTTTTAATTCACGTAAAAGACTTAACACAGCCACAAGGCCATTCAACTTCAGGTTCACAAGAACGCTATAAATCCAAAGAGCGTTTAATTTGGGAAAAACAAAACGACTGTCTCGCTAAAATGCGAGACTGGATTATTGAATTCGAATTAAAAGACAGCAACAATAACTTGCTTCGCTTTGTTGATTCCGAAGAAGAACTGATCATCATTGAAAAAGAAGCGAAGAAAGAAGTCAATCAAGCCCGAAGAGATGCTTGGAATGCATTATTGAATCCGGTAAAAGAAGAAAAAGCCAAAGTATTGCAATTGCTCGAGAATTTGGTGAACAAAAGCCACAACAAATCTTTTATCCTTAAATTAAAAAATGATTTGGCCGCTACCATAGATACCTCAAGAAAAGATCTTTTGGTTGCCGCCCGTAAAGCCATTGTTTACGTTAGAGAGGAAAAATCAACAGAAAAAACACAATTGCAACATTGGATTGTCAATTATTTAAAAACAGAACAACAAAATTACAGTTCCCATTTATACAGCCAAAGCGATAAAAATATAAGCCACGTTAAAGAAGTTTTGCCAACTTATGATGCTAATGCCGAAATGGTTGATGGACGAATAATTATCAAAGACAACTTTGATGTTTTATTTTCAAAATATACCAATTTGTTCATTTTTGGGGAAGATACAGGAAATATTGGTGACGTAAATCAGGGACTTGTGGGACTTCAGGAAAAATACGGAAAACTTCGTGTGGCCGATACCGGAATCAGGGAAGCGACCATTATAGGACAAGGAATTGGAATGGCGCTCAGGGGATTGCGTCCCATTGCCGAAATTCAATATCTGGATTATTTATTATACGCTATTCAGATTCTTAGCGACGATTTGGCTACGTTGCATTACAGAACTGCTGGCAAACAAAAAGCGCCGTTAATTGTGAGAACCCGCGGCCACCGTTTGGAAGGAATCTGGCATTCCGGATCGCCCATGGGCGCTATTGTGCATTTGTTGCGGGGAATGAATATTTTGGTTCCAAGAAATATGACAAAAGCCGCCGGATTTTACAATACTTTATTGGAATGCGATGAACCCGCTTTAATTGTTGAAAATTTAAACGGCTACCGCCTTAAAGAAAAATTTCCCAACAATTTAGGCGAATTTAAAACACCCATCGGTGTTGTTGAAACCATTAAAACAGGAACTGACATTACCGTAGTTTCTTACGGCTCCACCTTAAAATTGGTGGAAGATGTTATAAATAGTTTAAAACAGGTTGACATTGATATTGAATTGATTGATGTTCAAAGTCTGTTGCCTTTCGATATCAATAAAGATGTGGTGAAAAGTATCCAAAAAACAAACCGTTTGATTATTATTGATGAAGATGTTGCCGGAGGCGCTTCCGCCTATCTATTGAATGAAATCCTTGAAAAACAAAATGCCTATGGCTATTTGGACAGCAAACCGGTTACTTTAGCAGCGAAACCTCACAGAGCAGCTTACGGAACTGACGGTGATTATTTCTCAAAACCAAGTGAAGAAGATATTTTTGAGGCCATTTACAGCATCATGAATGAGGTAAATCCAACAAAATACAAACCACTTTATTAATTGTAACACAAATTACATTTTATAAATATTCAATAAAAACACCTATTCAGGTGTTTTTTTGTTGATGTTATATTTAAAATCTCAAAAAAGATTATGACAACGGTCATCTATTGATATTTGTCATTCTTTTTACAATATTTAACCCATATCTTTGAGAATAATAAAATTACAGTATAGTAATCATATATAAATTTATTGATATGGCAAAAGTAAAAGGAGCTATCGTTGTTGACACACAAACCTGCAAGGGCTGTGAAGTTTGTATTCCGGTTTGTTTAGATGGCGTGATTGGCATGTCAACAGACGTGAACAGAAAAGGCTATCACTATGCTTACATGAAAAATCCTGAAGCTTGCACAGGCTGCACAAATTGCGGCGTTGTTTGCCCAGACAGAGCAATCTCTGTTTATAGAATAAAAGTTTCAGAATAACCAATTAAACACTGCGAAGAATGTCAGAATTAAAATTAATGAAAGGTAACGAAGCATTGGCTGAAGCTGCAATTAGGGCTGGAGTTGATGGTTATTTTGGTTACCCTATCACACCGCAAACAGAAATTATTGAATATTTAATGACCGAACGTCCTGAATTAAGGACCGGAATGGTTGTTTTACAGGCTGAAAGCGAAATAGCGGCCATAAACATGGTTTATGGCGCCGCAAGCACCGGCAAAAAAGCGATGACTTCCTCTTCAAGTCCGGGAATTTCTTTAAAACTGGAAGGAATCTCCTATTTGGCAGGTGCAGAATTGCCTGCCGTCATTGTAAATGTTGTTCGTGGCGGACCGGGATTGGGAACAATCCAACCTTCACAAGCCGATTATTTTCAATCGGTAAAAGGTGGCGGACACGGAGATTACAAATTGTATGTTTTAGCACCGGCATCTGTTCAGGAAATGGCCGATTTTGTTGAAGACGCTTTTGATATCGCTTTTAAATATCGCGCCCCCGTTTTAATTCTTTCTGATGGATTGATTGGCCAAATGATGGAAAAGGTAATCCTTAAACCACAAAAACCAAGAATGACCAATGAGGAATTGATTGAAGCAAATGGAGATTGGGCAGTCACAGGCAAAAAAGGAAGAGAGCGCAACATTATTACATCGCTCGATTTACAATCGGAAAAAATGGAAGCCAGAGTTCGCAGGCTGATGAAAAAATACGAACAAATGGAAAAAGAGGACTTGCGTTTTGAAAAAATAAACTGCGACGACGCTGAATATTTAATCGTTGCTTATGGTTCAAGCGCGCGGATTTCACAAAAAGCTGTTGAGTTGGGAAGAGCTAAAGGAATAAAAGTTGGTTTATTACGGCCAATTACTTTATTTCCTTATCCGAAAAAAGCACTTTTCGATTTGGCCGATCAGGTTAAAGGAATTTTAAGCGTTGAGTTAAATGCAGGTCAAATGGTAGAAGATGTACGACTTTCCGTTGAATTCAAAGTACCCGTTGAACATTTTGGAAGAACCGGAGGAATTATCCACACGCCGGAAGAAATTTTAGAAGCTTTAGAACAAAAAATTATCAAAAATGGAAGTATCAGACATCATAAGACCAGAGAATCAAGTATTCTGTAAAACAAAATTAATGACCAACACCGCCCTGTCTTATTGTCCGGGCTGCGGCCATGGCACTGCGCACAATTTAACGATGGAAGTCATTGATGAAATGGGTATTTCAGAAGATGTTATCGGTGTTGCGCCGGTTGGATGTTCTGTTTTGGCCTATGATTTTATGAATATCGATATGACGCAAGCCGCCCACGGACGCGCACCGGCAGTGGCAACAGCCATTTCAAGGCTTTGGCCTGAAAAATATGTGTTCACGTATCAAGGTGACGGTGATTTGGCCGCTATTGGAACTGCCGAAACCATTCACGCTTGCAACAGAGGCGAAAACATTGTCATTATTTTTGTGAATAATGGAATTTACGGAATGACCGGAGGACAAATGGCGCCAACAACCTTGGCAGGAATGAAATCTTCCACTTCACCTTACGGAAGAGACATTGAAACCATGGGTTCTCCCTTGAAAATGACAGAATTAATTGCCAATCTTCCTGGCGTTTATTACGTAACCCGTCACGCAGTACATACGCACAAACACGCGCGAAAAGCCAAAAAAGCGATTCAAAAAGCGTTTGAAAACACCCGATTGGGCAAAGGACTTTCATTTATTGAAATTGTGTCTAACTGTAATTCCGGCTGGAAAATGGGCCCGAATGAGTCAAATATTTGGATGGAAGAAAATATGTTTCCATACTTTCCGCTTGGTGATATAAAAGTTGACGGTATCTTAAAAAAATAATACAATGACAGAAGAAATTATTATCGCAGGTTTTGGCGGACAAGGAGTGTTATCAATGGGAAAAATATTGGCCTATTCTGGCATTATGCAAAATCAGGAAGTGAGCTGGATGCCTTCTTACGGACCTGAAATGCGCGGAGGAACTGCCAATGTCACCGTAATTTTAAGTGATGAAAGAATTAGTTCTCCTTACTTGAAAATAGTGGACACCGCCATCATTTTGAACCAGCAATCGATGGATAAATTTGAGGAATCCGTAAAACCGGGAGGCGTTTTAATTTACGATCCCAACGGAATCACCGCACATCCAACGAGAACAGACATCAAAATTTACCAAATTGAAGGCACCAGATTGTCATCAGAAATGGGAAATAAGAAAATTTTTAATATGGTTATTTTAGGTGGCTATTTAAAAGTAAAACCAATAGTTAAATTAGAAAATGTGATTGAAGGTTTGAAAAAATCAATCTCTGAACGTTACCACAATTTAATTCCGCTAAATGTGGAAGCCATTACTGTTGGAATGAACAATATCATTCCTTATAAAGTGGAAAAAACTGTGTTTCAAAATTAGTTTTTAGTTGTTCTTTGTCTCATAATTCGGTTATTTTGTTTAATATTATACAAAATAACCGATTTTTTTATGGCTTCAATTTTAGTGACCGGCGGGACCGGATATATAGGAAGGGCGCTTTGTGATTTATTACGGAAAAAAGGCCACGATGTTTTAATTTTAAGCCGAACAAAAACCGACAATCCCAACACTTTTTACTGGAATTTAGACGAACGTTATATTGATCATGAAGCCATCATTAAAGCCGATTACATCATCCATTTGGCTGGCGAAGGCATTGCAGACAAGCGCTGGACCAAAGAAAGAAAACACCTTTTGATCAACAGCCGGGTAGATTCGGCAAATCTTTTGTTTGAAAAAACGAAAGAACTAAATCCAAATTTAAAAGGGTTTATTTCAGCTTCAGGAATTGGCTATTACGGTGCCACAACATCCGAAAAAATTTACAATGAAAATGATGCAGCCGGACGGGATTTTGTAAGTGCCATTTGTAAAGTTTGGGAAAAAGCCGCAAACCAATTTAATAAAATAAACATAAGAACTGTCATTTTTAGGACCGGCGTTGTGCTTTCCAAAGAAGGCGGCGCATTGGAAAAATTAAGCCATCCCATAAAATTGGGCGTTGGCGCGGCACTTGGAAGCGGCAAACAATACATTCCCTGGATTCACCTTGAAGATTTATGCAATATGTACCTTTACGCCATTGAAAATGAAGAAATTAAAGGAATTTACAATGCCGTTGCGCCAGAACACATCACCAATAAATCGCTCACAAAAATCATTGCCAATAAACTTAAAAAGCCATTATGGCTGCCAAATATTCCCGCTTTTGTGATGAAATTGATCTTGGGAAAAATGGTTATAATTATTTTGGAAGGAAGCCGCGTTTCTTCTGAAAAAATAATGGCGACGGGTTTTAAATTCAACTATCCGACTATTAAAGAAGCGCTTCAAAAACTTACCTAAAAAAGCTAAATATTCACCAAAATAAATTTTTTATTTAAAATAAATCTCCAATTATTTTGCCAAGTCATTTTTTTTTTTTTACATTCACAAAGAGAAAGATTAAAAACCAAGCAATAAATTGATAAAGTGAAGATACAATTGCTATAATTTCTCCTAAAAAATTACATTTTATACAAAAGATAAGGACCGATGCAAATTTGCATAGGCTAAAATTCTTATAAATATATTTTAAATGCGATTCCTGCTAAACAGGAATTACATCACTATTTTAAAAGTAAACGGTTACTGATTCTTTCTACAATGCTCAAGATAAGCACAACTGAAGTGAAAAATCCTCTGTTTGTAAAATTTTAAGAACACAATACGCTAATAAAATGTTTAACCTAAAACCACTAACTATGAAATAGCCAATTTATACAAACAGAGGAAAGTGTTGCAAAAGTAATGCACCTCGCCGAATTCACAAAATAATAAAGTGCAATTATGCGCTGTTAACTAATTTAAATTTAATTAAAAATGAAAAAAATAATTTTAAGTATGGTGTTTGTTTTTGCAACAGTAGGTTTTACAAATGCAACCAATGAAATTAACAATAATAAACCTTCAACCGTTTCCTATGTTTATCCAGATTGCTGGGCTGGAGCTAATGCAGCAGAAATATATTCTTGCGGTTCCGTAGGATGCAATTTTGATCTTTGGGCTGCGGTATATTCTGCTTGTTCAGGGCAATAAAATAATTAGAAATAAAGCCCAAGACACAATTTAAATTATTTCATAAGTTCTTTTGGGCTTTATAATTAAGATTTAAGAAATTTAAAAAAAGAAAAAAATGAAATTTTTATTTTATGGTATTTTATGCCTTATTTCACAAACAATCCATTCACAAATAAACACTATCTGCATTTATCAAATTTCACCCATAGAGCATAATTACAATATCACAAATGCTGATGATGATGTGACAAAAAATACAAAAAAAATGCTGCTTAATGCTTTTGATATTGCAAAAGATTTGGATTATATCTTAAAATATAATTCGTTGGAAAGCACTTCACAAATTGATGAGAGCTTGGTAAATGAAGGAATTAAGAACAACTATCTATATCCTATTGCAAAATCATTAATAGGAAAAGGGATTTATTACCAAAATAGAAAAGAAAAAATTGTTTTGCGCCAAGCTGAAATTTTAGGTCCACTATTTATTATTAAAGATGTTCTTGTAAACGATTGGAAAATAACCACTGAACAAAAGAAAATTGGTAATTATTTATGTTTTAAAGCATTAAAAAATTGTGATACTTGCAGTAAAATTGAAGAGGTATGGTTTACGCCTGACATTCCTGTGCCTTTTGGACCATTAGGTTATGGAGGTTTACCAGGTTTAATTGTGGAAATTAAAAATAACGGTTCAATTCTGAAATTAAAAGAAATAAAATACACAAAAAAAGATTTAAAGATTGTTCGACCAATTAAAGGAAAAGAAATAACAATTGATGAATATAATGATATAACTAAAGGTTTTCGGGCAAATGCAAAGAAAATGAGTAATTAACTGAAATTCCTATATAATTTATTTTTAAAATCTCTTTTTATGGATAGGTATATTCTCATAATTATATTAATATTAACTATAAACCAATGTTTTTCTCAAAACAATATAGGTATTGTAACCTATAAAAAACAAATATTAAAATATTTATCAGAACAAGAAGAATTTTTTAAGGGATTTTAAATTTAATTATCCCAATACTAAAGGAAGCGCTTCACTACTAACTAAAAAAAGCTAAATATTCACCAAAATAAGTTAGCTGGAAGAATGGTCACTGAACACAACTGAAGTGAAAATCCTCTGTTTGTAAAATTTTAAGAACACAATACGCTAATAAAATGTTTAACCTAAAACCACTAACTATGAAATAGCCAATTTATACAAACAGAGGAAAGTGTTGCAAAAGTAATGCACCTCGCCGGATACACAAAATAATTAAGCGCAATTATGCGCTATTAACTAATTTAAATTTTATTAAAATGAAAAAAATAATTATAAGTATGGTGTTTGTTTTTGCAAGTTTTGCAATGGTGAATGCGAATTCAAATAGCAAAGATATTGATCAATCAATAGTTGAGTATCCTGGTTGTTCATCTGATGCTTGGAGGTACGGGACAGAAATGGGAGGCGGAGATCCAGAAGAAGAATATTTCTACACCAATTTATATTATGACCTATTCTGCTAATTAAACTAAAAATTACTTTTGTTTAATTAGTAAGGGAGGATGTCAATATTCATCCTCCCTTACTTTAAAATTCTTCTAAATAATGCATCGTGATAATTTTATAATACTAAATAAAGCTAAAAATAAATACAAATGAAAAAAATCATATTAATGCTTTTAATGATGTTTTCAATCACATTTTGCTTGTCTCAGAACATACAAGGTATTGTTATATATAAAAAAGAAATGTTAGAGTACATCTCAGATAATGAACAATTTAAAATTAAAAATAAAGAAAATAAAGAATATTTAAACAAAATTTCAGATATGGATAAAAATTCAAAAAATATATTACGAGAGATAGATTTTGTTTTAACTTTCATTAATCAGGAAAGCTCATTTAAAGCTGATCCCTTTTTAGAAGTTGAAGGAAATAGATTCTTAAAATTAGCGATTGGTGCATCTGGAAGAGGACTTTACTATACTAATATTATTGAAAATAAATATTATAGACATATAGATGCTTATGGTGAGACTTTTATTGTTAATTTTCCAAAAAATGAATGGAATTTATTTAATGAAACTAAAGAAATTGGTAATTATATTTGTTATAAAGCGGCAACCGTCAAGGAAGTTAAGGGCAGAAATGGTATAATTAAAACGCCTGTTGAAGCTTGGTATGCTCAAGATTTGAATATTCCATTTGGTCCTTTAGGATATAGTGGTTTACCAGGTCTAATTCTTGAATTAACCGTTGGCAAAGAGAAATATATTGTAAATAAAATAATGTTAAATCCAAAAATTAAGGTAAATGTAAATGAACCTTTAAAAGGGAAAAAAGTCACAAAAAAAGAATTTGATGAAATAGGCGTAAATATGATGCAAAGTTTTAAAGATTCATTTTAAATTAATGTTAAATAAAAAAATAATTTTATTTATTTTTTGTGGCATCTGGATTCTGTTTACAAATGCCCAAACCATCACCTTAAAAGGTTCTGTAAAAGACAGTTTACAAAACCCGTTGGTCTATACCAATGTCATCGCTAAACCACAGGATGCCGCAAAAAATTTAAAATTTGCCATTACAGATGATGACGGTTATTACAAACTAGAACTTACCAAAGGCGACAGCTATACGCTTTCTGTGAGTTATTTGGGGTATAAAACAGTTAATTTTGATTTTGTGGCCAATGAGAATTCACAAAAAAACCTTATTTTAAAAGATGCTCCAAACCAATTAAAAGAAGTGGTTATTGAATTGCCGGTTACCGTAAAAGAAGACACCATTACCTACAATACCGATAAATTTGTTACGGGTGATGAGCGCAAACTAAAAAACGTGTTGAAAAAGTTGCCCGGAGTGGAAGTCGATAAAAATGGCAGTGTTACGGTACAAGGCAAAAAGGTAACAACCCTATTGGTGGAAGGCAAAAAGTTCTTTGGCGGCGGCTCAAAATTGGCAGTGGAAAATATACCGGCAGATGCCATAGACCAGGTGCAGGTCATAGACAATTACAGTGAAATCTCCTTTTTAAAAAATGTGTCGGATTCTGATGAAATGGCGATGAACATTCTCTTAAAAAAAGACAAGAAGCAATTTGCTTTTGGGGATATTGAAGCCGGGAAAGGAAATAAGGACTTTTACAGAACTCACAGCAACTTATTTTATTACAGCCCAAAAACAAATGTAAATTTTATTGGCAATTTGAACAATACAGGAGAAAAAACCTTCACTTTTAAAGATTATTTAAGTTTTCAGGGAGGCGTTAGCGCTATTTTAAAGGGTGATGGCTCCATTTACAATACTTCCGGCAGTGATTTTGCGCAATTCTTGGAAACACAAGATGTAACAAGCAGCAACAACAAATTTGGCGCATTGAATATTACAAGAGCTGTCAACAAAAAATTAGATATTTCAGGGTACGCCATTTTTTCACATTCAAAAAACGAGACTTTTATTGAATCTAACAATCAATACGCGACATTTACGGAAGAAAACACGCACAAGTCCAATACAAGAAATATTTTGGGCATTGCCAAATTTAATGTTGAATATGCACCAACGGTTAATAACCAATGGTATTTTAAAACCCAGTACAAAAAAACAGACAATTTTAAAACCAACAGCATTATTTCAAGCATTGACAACGACCAAAAAAATATTTTTTCAGCCAACAATGCCATCGCAACTTATGTAAATCAAAATGTGGAATGGCATAAAAAATTATCCAGAAAACACACTTTTTCTTTCGGGGCCGATGTAACTTTTGACAAAAATAATCCAACAACGCTTTGGCAAACAAACCAGCCCATTTTACAGGGATTAATTCCTGTTGATGTTTCAGAAAATTACTTAATAAACCAATTGAAGGAAACTGAAAACACCAATCTCAATGCAATATTGAAGCATTATTGGGTACTAAATAATTTCAACCATATTTATACCACCATCGGAAATAAATACATCGCTGATTATTTTTATACGGATGACAGCCAGCAATTAGACAACGGAACATCAAATAATTTTTCATCTGCCGGTTTTGGAAATGCATTAGATTTTAAGTTGAATGATCTGTTTGTTGGCGTGCATTATAAATTTAAAACCGGAATTTTTGAATTTAAGCAAGGTGTTTTTTTACACAGCTACAATTGGTCTGTAAATCAAGAAACCAAACTAAATAAACATAAAGCATTACTGTTACCTGATTTTTTAGCTAAAATTGAATTCAGCAGCTCAAAAAAGCTGCAATTCAATTACCAATTGAAAACTGCATTTTCTGACGCTTCAAAATTGGCAAATCGTTTTTATTTGCAATCGTATAATTCTGTTTATAAGGGAAATGAAGATTTGGAAAATGAATTGTTTCATACGGGAAGAGCATATTTCAGCCGATTTAGTATGTACAGAGGTTTAATGCTTTTTAGCAGCGTTAATTATACAAAAAAAGTAAAAGGAATTCAAAACGCCGTTCAATTTGAAGAAACCAATCAATATATTTCTCCTTTAATGGTTAACAATCCGGAAGAGCGCTGGAGTTTTAATTTGAGTATTGACAAAAAAATTAAGAACCTAAAATATGGTTTAAAAACCAATGCATCAACGTCAAACTATCTGCAAAAAATAAATAACGATTTTGTAACCAACAAAAATAATAGTATAGGTTATGACCTTTCGGTAAAAACATTATTTGACAAATTCCCTACGGTTGAAATTGGTTTTAAACAAAACATCGGCAACTATATTTCCAGCAATCAAACCACAAAATTTATAACAAACGAACCGTACTTGACAATTGATTATGATTTTTTAAAAGGATTTATATTTTCCTTTGATTATGAAAATTACAGTTATCAAAATAAAACTTTTAACCAAAAAAACACCTATCAATTGGCAAACGCAACACTTTCTTATAAAAATGAAGACAGCGCCTGGAGTTTTAAAATAGATGCGCAAAATTTATTTGATGTTAAATATAAAAATGACAATAGTTTTTCTTCCTATATCATTTCAGATTCCAAAACCTATATTTTACCCAGAATACTTATGTTTACTATTGGATATAATTTGTGATGACAATCGCAATTTTAAAATAAAAAACAAAATGGTTAAAACCATTCGCAAAATCGATTTTCACAAATAGCCCACGGTTTAAACCGTGGGCTATTAATTAAATTCCGAACAAAAAAAGCCTCCAAAACTGGAGGCTTTTACATGTTATTTCAACAAAGATTATTCTTCTTTTACTTCTTCAAAGTCAACATCTTCCACATGGTCTTTTTCATTTTTTGCTTGTCCGTTACCAGCATCGCCGGCTGGAGCACCTTGTGTATCTTGTTCTGCTTTGTACATTTCTTCACTGGCTACTTTCCAGGCTTCATTAATTTTTTCCATTGCGGCGTCAATTTGTGCAATATCTTTTGTTTCATGAGCTTTCTTCAAGTCAACAAGCGCCGCTTCGATTGGTCCTTTTTTATCAGCCGATAATTTTTCACCAAATTCTTTTAATTGTTTTTCTGTTTGGAAAATCATAGAATCTGCTGCATTGATTTTTTCGGCAGTTTCTTTGGCTTTTTTATCAGATTCAGCATTTGCTTCCGCATCAGCTTTCATTTTTTTGATTTCATCTTCAGTCAATCCAGAAGAGGCTTCAATTCTGATATCGCGTGTTTTACCTGTTGCTTTATCGCCGGCTGTTACATGAATAATACCATTGGCATCAATATCAAAAGTAACTTCAATTTGAGGCGTTCCTCTTTGTGCCGGCGGAATGCCATCCAAATGGAAACGTCCAATTGTTTTGTTGTCGGCCGCCATGGCGCGTTCGCCTTGTAATACGTGAATTTCTACGGATGGCTGATTGTCGGCCGCCGTTGAGAAAATTTGTGATTTCTTTGTTGGAATCGTTGTATTGGCTTCAATTAACTTGGTCATTACATTTCCCATAGTTTCAATTCCCAATGAAAGTGGTGTAACGTCTAACAACAATACATCTTTCACATCTCCCGATAAAACACCACCTTGAATGGCTGCACCAATGGCAACAACCTCATCAGGATTTACACCTTTTGAAGGTGTTTTTCCGAAGAATTTTTCCACAGCTTCCACAACAGCAGGAATACGGGTTGAACCACCAACCAAGATAATTTCATTGATATCGCCGGTTGTTAAACCTGCACCTTTAAGCGCTGTTTTACAAGGCTCAATAGTTCTTTTAATTAAATCATCGATCAATTGTTCAAACTTTGCTCTGGTTAAACTGCGAACCAAATGTTTTGGGCCGCTTGCAGTGGCAGTCACATAAGGCAAGTTAATTTCAGTTGTTGCAGCTGATGACAATTCAATTTTGGCTTTTTCGGCAGCTTCTTTTAAACGTTGCAAAGCCATTGGATCTTTACGCAAATCTATGCCTTCTTCAGCATTGAATTCTGCAGCCAACCAGTCAATAATTTTTTGGTCAACGTCATCGCCACCCAAATGCGTATCGCCATCGGTTGACAAAACTTCAAATACACCATCACCCAATTCTAAAATGGAAACGTCATGCGTACCTCCACCAAAGTCAAAAACAACTATTTTTTGATCGACTCCTTTTTTATCCAAACCATAAGCCAATGCCGCAGCAGTAGGCTCGTTAATAATACGGCTCACTTTAAGTCCGGCAATTTCTCCGGCTTCTTTAGTGGCCTGACGCTGAGCGTCGTTAAAATAAGCAGGCACCGTTACAACGGCTTCCGTTACTTCTGTTCCTAAATAATCTTCGGCAGTTTTCTTCATTTTTTGAAGAATCATTGCTGATATTTCTTGTGGCGTGTACAATCTTCCGTCTATATCAACACGAGGCGTGTCATTATCGCCTTTTACAACTTTATACGGTACGCGCTCTGCTTCCATTTTAGATTCTGAATATTTGTTTCCCATAAAACGTTTAATTGAATAAACAGTTTTTAAAGGATTTGTAACAGCCTGACGTTTAGCAGGATCACCCACTTTTCTTTCTCCACCTTCAATAAATGCCACAATAGAAGGCGTTGTTCTTTTTCCTTCTGCATTAGGAATTACCACTGGTTCATTTCCTTCCATTACGGAAACACATGAATTGGTTGTCCCTAAATCTATTCCTATAATTTTTCCCATGACTCTATGCTATTTAATTTTTGTTTTTTAAACTCTGATTTACGGTATTCAATGATTATGCCATTACAAAAATTATGTCAAGTTGTCATAATTAAAACAGAACACTCCAAATTTGTCACTGAAACCGCTTCAAATACCATAATTTTTATAAATATGATTGGGATATATCGCAATGCTATATATTTGCATACTTGTTTAAAAAAAGATAAAAATGGAGTGTATTTCGATTTTTGATATGTTGAAGATAGGGATCGGTCCGTCGAGTTCTCATACTTTAGGTCCGTGGCGCGCTGCGGAAAGGTGGATCAATCACCTTAAAAAAGAGGATAATTTCACAAAAGTCACTTCCATAAAGGTCGATTTATATGGTTCGCTTTCCTTAACCGGAAAAGGCCATGCGTCCGATTTGGCCATATTATTGGGATTGGCTGGGGAAGATCCGGAAACCATTTCTACGGATGAAATCATTCCCATCACCAATGACATTCATACTTTTAAAAAAATAAATTTTGGCGCCAAAAATTTAATTGATTTTGACCCAGAAACTGACATTATATTTAACCGGGAATTTTTGCCGTTTCACGCAAACGGCATCAAATTTAGGGCATTTGAAAATGGAATGGAAATTTCTTCGGATACTTATTATTCCATTGGTGGCGGATTTGTGGTACGGGAAGAACTGATTCACGCCAAAGAAAATATCAAAATTTATAAAACATTTCCGTATCCTGTACAAATTGCCAAAGAACTGGAGCTTTATTGCTCCAAACAAAATTTAAAAATATCGGAAATTGTGCTGGAAAACGAAAGATCGCTGAGGAGCGACCAAGAAATTGACCACCAAATTAACCGTATTTGGGACACCATGCTCAAATGTATGTATATTGGCTGCCACACATCAGGAACGATTCCGGGCGGACTGAATGTGAGGCGTCGTGCCTTCGACATTCATGAAAAATTGCATGTTGACTTTGTCTATAATTCACCTGCCGAATGGCTGCAAAGCATCAGAAAAACAGAAGTGAAATTTCGTGAAATACTGAAATGGGTAAGTTGTTTGGCCTTAAGCGTTAATGAAGTGAATGCCTCATTGGGAAGGGTTGTCACCGCGCCAACAAATGGCAGCGCCGGCGTGATTCCTGCCGTTTTAATGTATTATATGGTCATTGAAAACCACAAGGCAAATTTTGAACACGTAAAACAATTTTTATTGGTGGCCGGAGAAATTGGAAGCATCTTTAAAAAAGGCGCCACCATTTCTGCAGCAATGGGAGGTTGTCAGGCAGAAATTGGTGTATCATCGGCTATGGCCGCAGGCGCATTGACAGAATTGCTCGGCGGAAGTCCGGAACAGGTTTTAATGGCCAGTGAAATTGCAATGGAACATCATTTGGGATTAACCTGTGACCCGATTGGCGGTTTGGTGCAAATTCCTTGTATTGAACGCAATGCCATGGGCGCCATAAAAGCCATTCATGCCGCAGAGTTGGCATTGGAATCTGATGCCGCAAATGCAAAAGTGCCGCTGGACAAGGTGATTGAAACCATGTGGGAAACGGCAAAAGACATGAATTCAAAATACAAGGAAACTTCAGAAGGCGGTTTGGCCGTAAGTGTTAATATTTCAGATTGTTAACGAAAACCTATGTTTTATCAAAATTATTTTTTAACTTTAAATAGGAAATTCTATTTTTAATTAAAAAATTGTAATCATGAGTAAATTCGATGAGAAAATTGCACTTTATCAGGGTGAAATGAAAAAATTGGGTCTTAAATTTGATGCCGATTTATTGACAAAAGTAACTAAAGGCTTGGGGCCTTCAATTTACAAACCAGATGCTGAAACTGTATCAGGTTCCGATAAAAAGGAACTTGAAACTTTGAAAAAAAACTTTTTAATGAAAAAATTAGGATTGCCTGACAGTCCAAAATTAGATCACGCAATGGAAAATGTCATTGAAAAGGTTGGTAAATCAAACAGAAATAAATACAGGGCCATTGTTTATTATGAATTGGTAAAAGAATTGGGCCAAGAAGGTAAATACAATTAATCTTAATAAAAAAAGAACCTGCAAATTGTGGGTTCTTTTTTATTATTTTTTGAAATTTCAGCATTAAAAGATTTTCAATGAATTGAATTAATCCATCTCTTCTTCATTTTCTTCATCCGCTATATCTTCAATATCACTGTCAAATACATCATCAAAATTATCTTCATCCGCATCATAATCTTCCATGGTTTCTTCCAGTTTCAAACTGATTTTAACAAGATAAATGGTATCTTCAAAAGTCACCTCAACGGCTCTAACGGTTTCACCCTTGGCATTTTTAAAGGTAATGATGTCTTTGTAGCCATATCCGTTAGGGAATTTCTCTACCAGCAAGTTTAATATTTCACTTGTTAATTTACTGTAATCTACTATAACTCTTTTCATAAACTGCAATTACATATTTAACAAATACGCAAAAATTAACGGCACAACAATGGTTGCGTCAGATTCTATAATAAATTTTGGGGTATTAATGTCTAATTTTCCCCAAGTGATTTTCTCATTTGGAACCGCACCTGAATACGATCCATAACTTGTGGTAGAATCTGAAACCTGACAAAAATAGCTCCAAAATGGCGTGTCTGTACGCTCTAAATCTTGGTATAGCATTGGCACCACACAAATTGGGAAATCACCTGCAATTCCACCGCCTATTTGGAAAAATCCAATACCGGTTTCTGAATTTGCAGTATACCAATCGGCCAAGAAAGTCATATATTCAATCCCCGATTTTACGGTACTTGCTTTTAGTTCGCCTTTTAACACATAGGAAGCAAAAATATTTCCCATCGTGCTGTCTTCCCAACCTGGAACAACCATTGGCAAATTGGCTTTCGCAGCAGCAATCATCCAGCTATTTTTTGGGTCAATTTCATAATATTGTTCCAAAACTCCAGAAAGCACCAATTTGTACATAAATTCATGCGGGAAAAATCGTTCTCCCTTGTCTTCTGCATCTTTCCATATTTTGAAAATATGTTTCTGCAACCTTCTGAAAGCTTCTTCTTCAGGAATACAAGTATCCGTAACCCTGTTCAATCCTTTTTCCATTAAATCCCATTCATCCTGAGGCGTTAAATCCCGATAGTTCGGAACTCTTTTGTAATGAGAATGGGCAACCAAATTCATAACATCTTCTTCTAAATTTGCGCCGGTGCAAGAAATTATTTGAACTTTATCCTGTCTGATAATTTCAGCAAATACTTTGCCTATTTCAGCAGTGCTCATGGCGCCTGCCATGGAGACTAACATTTTTGAGCCGGCAGCCAACTGATCTTCATATCCTTTTGCGGCATCAACTAGCGCTGCAGAATTAAAATGCAGGTAATACTTTTCAATAAATTGGGAAATCGCTCCTTTATTAGTCATAATCTTCGTCTTCGAATTTTGAGGTTTTGTTATTTGGTTCTTTAAAACCGGCTTCGTTTCCGTAATCCGTTTCTTCAGTGTTGTCAAATTTGTAACTAAGCATTTTATAGTACAACTTAGCGGCTAAAAAATCTGATGATTTGTCCTTATCATTTGGACAAAGTTCCATAATGTCAAAACCTACCACATTTTTTTGTTTGAATATTTTTTTCAAAAAATCCAGGGTTTCATACCAAAGCAATCCTCCCGGTTCCGGTGTTCCGGTTGAAGGCAATAAAGAAGGATCTAAAGCATCCAAATCAAATGTTATAAAAACATTTTTCCCCATTAAATCAATCGCATTTTCCATCCAATAATCATCAATGGCCATTTCATGGGCGAAAAATATTTTATCGGGATCCATCACACTTTTCTCCAAAATATCCATGCTGCGAATACCTACCTGAATAAGATTGGTGTTTTGGCTTGCTTCGTAAGCGGTGCAGGCATGATTGCAGCTTGACCCGTTATATTCTTTTCTTAAATCGGCATGCGCATCGATTTGAACCACCGTTAAATCATTGAAACATTCGTTAAATGCCCTTATTGTTCCAATAGAAACTGAGTGTTCACCACCAAAAATGGTGACAAATTTATTTTTTCTTATAAATGTTTTGGTTACTGCATGAACAGCTGCCACCATTTTTTCAGGAGAAGAATTCTCCGTAACGGCGTCTGCCAAAAAAATTCCGTTTTTATAAACTTCTGAATCAGTTTCAATATCGTAAAGTTCCATATTATCTGAAGCAGTCAAAAACGCTTCAGGTCCCTTGTCGGCGCCTTTTTGCCAAGTGCTTGTTCCGTCATAAGGAACAGGAATCAAAACTATTTTTGAAGTTTCAATTTTGGCATATTGTTCAGATATCCCCGCGTAAGTTCTTTTATTCATAACCTAATATTTTTAAAAAATCGCTTGCTGTTTGTTTTTCTTTAAACACTTTAAATTCTAGTTTTCCGTCGTTATCTTTTGATATAATAATATGTTTTGGCTGCGGAATTAAGCAATGCTGCAATCCTCCGTAACCTCCTATTGATTCCTGATAAGCCCCTGTATTAAAAAATCCTAAATACAGTGGTTTTTCTTCTTTATAAACCGGTAAATAAACGGCGTTTATATGTTGTTCCGAATTGTAATAATCATCACTGTCACAAGTTAAACCGCCTAACAACACCCGTTCATAAACATCATTCCATCGGTTTAAAGGTAGTAAAACAAATCGTTTATTTATGGCCCAACTGTCTGGCAATGTTGTAATAAACGAAGAGTTTATCATATTCCATCTTTCTCGGTCATTTTGCTTTTTTTGATATAAAACCTTGTAAATCGCACCTCCGCTCTCTCCTACCGTATAACTTCCGAATTCAGTAAATATATGCGGAACCTGAACTTCAGCATCTTCGCAAGCCTCTTTTATCTGACAGATAATTTCATCGATCATATATTCATAATCGTAATTAAAAGCCAATGAGTTTTTTATCGGAAACCCGCCCCCAATATTTAAGCTGTCCAAACTTGGGCAAATTCTTTTCAAACTGATGTAAACCTTCAAACATTTACTTAGTTCGTTCCAATAATAGGCATTGTCTTTAATTCCTGTATTGATAAAGAAATGCAACATTTTTAGGTTCACCTTATGATTGTCCTTTACTTCACGTCGGTAAAATTCGACAATATTTTTGTAGCCAATTCCCAAACGAGAAGTGTAAAATTCAAACTTCGGTTCCTCTTCAGAAGCAATCCTGATTCCTATATTTATTTTCTTTTTGGTGCCTTCGGTAAGCAACCCAATTTCTTCATAATTGTCGATAATCGGAATGCAATTTTTATGTCCGTTATTGATTAATCGCTGAATATTTGTTATGTATTCATCACGTTTAAAGCCATTACAAAGAATATAGGTTTTATCGGTTATTTTACCTTCTTTTTTTAAATTTTCAACAATATCAATATCAAAAGCTGAAGAAGTTTCAATATGAATGTCATTTTTTAAAGCTTCATCCAACACGTGTTTAAAATGGGAGCTTTTGGTACAATAACAATAGTGATATTTAGCTTTATACTTGTGCTTATGCATTGCTGCTGAAAACATTGCCTTGGCTTTTTGGATATTTTCGCTAATTTTTGGCAGATAAGTGAATTTTAAAGGCGTGCCAAATTCTTCAACCAGTTTCATGGTGTCGATATCATGAAAATGCAGATTTTTATTGGAATCAACTTTAAACTCTTCTTGTGGAAAATCAAATGTTTGGCTTATTAAATCGATATATTTTGTATTCATTTAGTATTTTAATTTTACAATTAATAAAGTAGTCTTTATAGACTCATATTAAGTTCAAAAAAGTTTTCTTATATCTATACTCTTAATACTAAATAATTATTTTTAAACCTAACAACTTTCAATGGGCTGTACAACTTTAAAATGTGGTTAAAAGAAGTCATTAAAACGCTTAATTCTTCGTTATATTTTTCAATAATTTTGTGTTTTAAAGGCCTGTAAACATATATGTTAGACCCTAAAAAACGTATTTCTTTCATGGCTGCCAAAAACGTTGGCGCAAACTTATATAAAAAATCAATACAAATTAAAAAAAATCTATATTTATCGCGTAAAAACCAACTCGTTTTCTGACGATAAGTTTGCGTCGAAAGCATAACCTTCATAATTAAAATTTTTCAATTCTTCTATCGTTTCAATGTTGTGATCAATGATAAAACGAACCATTAAACCTCTTGCTTTTTTGGCAAAAAAAGCAATCACTTTTAATTTTCCCTCTTTAAAATCTTTAAAAACGGGCGTAATTACAGGAACTTTTAATAATGCTGGTTTTACAGCTTTAAAATACTCAACACTAGCCAAATTAATGAATAATTCATCTTTAGCAATTTCTTCATTCAATTTAGAAGTAATTGTTTTACCCCAAAACTGGTATAAATTTTCTTTTTTCGCCACTTTTAACTTGGTCCCCATTTCCAAACGATAAGGTTGCATCAAATCAAAAGGTTTCAACAAACCATATTGGCCGGACAAGATTCTTAATTTATTTTGAAGAATTTCCAATTTATCAAGTGCTAAAGTATAAGCATCAAGTCCAATATAAACTTCCCCTTTAAAAGCAAAAATTGCCTGACGGGAATTTTCAGAAGTAAAAGGCAATTCCCATTCCTGGTTTCGCTGCCAATTTAATTCCCCTAAATTTGGGGAAACACTCATTAATGCTGAAAGTTGTTTTGGAGATTTCTTCCTTAAAACGGTATTTATTTTTGCGGCTTCATCCAAAAAAATTCCTTGGGTAAATTGTTTCGTTGGAATTGGAGTCTCATAATCCAATGATTTAGCCGGGGATATTACTATTTTCATTTCAGTTTTTTTGTCATTTTTTTGAGAAGATTCCTAGCAACTGTAAAATTTTGTGTCGTAAATTTTTTAAACAATTTATTAAAATTAAAAATTAATAAATAAATATTTGCCTTTTTCTGAATTATTATTGAAATAATTCAAATTTAAACAAGTTCATTGATGAATTTTTGCATTTTTTCATAAAGCAGTCCAACGTGATAACCATCCATTAAAGCATGGTGCACTTCCACCGAAAAAGGGATTTTTTTGATATCATTTTCTGTGAATATTTTACCAAATACCACTTTCGGAATTCCCTGCAAGCCTTCATTTCCATTTCTTGCATGTTTAAATCCGGTAAAAGAAACCCAAGGAATTGTGGAGCAATGAATAATTCCCAACTGGTCTTCCTGCGCATTAAATACGATGCCATTTTTATGATTTTCGAGCACTATTTTACCATTTGCATCAAATTCTTGCATCGTTTTATGAAACTCGAAATCGCAAAATGAAAAGGTTAAGTCATCATTTAAAATGGTGGAACCAATATTTACGCGGTTAAATAAGTAAACTTTATCGTTTTTAAATCGCAATTTAAATTCGGTAATTTCATTGGCGCATTTTAAGGCAACATACATACAAGCCAAAGAAAACTTTAACCGGTTTTGTTTACAGTATTTATAAAGTTGGGTAACTTCTAAATTGGCCGTAATATTAAAAAAAGGATCTTCATACGTTTTAAAAAAATTATGTTGCGCAATTCTGTTCCAGTTTTCAACATCAAATTCCTTCATGTTAATCTTTTTGATTTATGGTATAGCTACGCCATTTCTCCAGACATAATTGCATATCTTCTGGCATTTCCGAATTAAACTGTAAAAATTCTTTGGTGATTGGATGTTGAAAGCCCAACGTTTTTGCATGAAGCGCCTGCCTTGGCAAAGCTTTAAAACAATTTTCGACAAATTGTTTATACTTGGTAAATGTTGTTCCTTTTAAGATAATGTCTCCGCCGTAACGTTCATCGTTAAAAAGTGTGTGGCCAATGTGTTTCATATGCGCCCGTATTTGGTGCGTTCGTCCGGTTTCTAACTTGCATTGAATTAAAGTGACATAGCTAAAACGCTCCAGCACTTTATAATGTGTAATGGCAGGTTTGCCAAATTCGCCGGTTGGAAATACATCCATCTGCAGACGATTTTTTAAACTTCTGCCTATATTTCCTTCGATAATTCCTTCATCTTCATCTATATTTCCCCAAACCAAAGCATAATACAAACGCTCTGTAGATCTTTCGAAAAATTGTTTGGACAAATGCGCCATCGCATATTCTGTTTTTGCAACAACCAGCAACCCGCTCGTATCTTTGTCTATTCTGTGCACCAAGCCCGGGCGCTCGTTGGAATTTGTCGGTAAATTTTCAATATGAAAAATCAATCCGTTCACCAAAGTGCCGCTGTAATTTCCGTGACCGGGATGCACTACCATTCCGGCAGGTTTATTTACCACAATCACCTCATCGTCTTCAAATAAAATATCCAAAGGAATGTCTTCCGCAACCAATAAATTTTCGTGCGGCGGATGCGCCAAAACAACACGAACAACGTCTTTGGCTTTTACCTTGTAGTTTGATTTTACGGCAACATCATTCACCAATATATTTCCCGCTTTTGCTGCCTGCTGAATTTTATTTCGGGTAGAATATTCTATGAAATTCATTAAATATTTATCAACGCGCAATGGCTCCTGCCCTTCGCTGGCGACAAACCTGTAATGTTCGTAAAATTCTTCTTTCTCTAATTCGTCTATGTCGTCTATTTTCATTCTATAATCGGTTCTTCAGCAGTTTCTAAACTATCCATTTGCATACCGCCTTCATTTCCATCGCCTAATTTTAAGATGATTTCAGAATTTTGCGGAATTTTATCACCGTTTTTTAACTCTTTTCCGTCGTAAATTAAACCTCTCACCACATCTTTTGCGATATCGTTCACATAAATTTCTGTCACGCTTATTCTAAAACCAATTGCCGTTAATTGCGAAATGGCCTGTCTTTTTGTTTTGCCATAAAAATCGGGTATTTCAACATCCGAATAACCTGATGGATTCAAGGTCAGATAAATTTTTCTGTTTTCTTTCACAAAATCTCCTGCTTCCGGACTTTGCTCAATCACAGATTTGCTGGGATAAGCGGCATCAAAACTTGCAGAATCAATCACTTCCCAGCTTAAATCTAAGTCGTCCAGCGTTTCTTCAACTTCCTCCAAACTCATTTTAGACAAATTTGGAACTTCAATTTTCTGATTGTGGTTGGTTGAAAAATTTAACCAAAACACACTAAGCACAATCAATACCACCAAGCCAACAAAAGCCATCAGCAACTGCTTTAAAAACACCTTAGACCCAATAAATTTAAAAAAACTCATATTCCCGTTTTTTGATTTTGTGCAAAGATACTTTTTTATTGTTTATTCGTTTAACTGTTGATTTGTTTAATTGTTAAAGCGTTCAATTAACTCATTTCCAAATTTCCAAATTTCCAAATTTTAGTCTCTTTTCTCTTCTCTATTTTCTATTTTCATTTCAACTTAAAATATGTAAGTTTGTATTTCAACTTAGTAAACACAGAATGAAAAAAAATATTGCCATCATTATGGGCGGATACTCTTCGGAAGTTGATATCTCCTTAAAAAGCGGCCAGGTTGTCTATCAAAATATTTCAAAGGAAAAATACAACACCTTCAAAGTTCACATTCTTAAAGATAAATGGGTGCTTGTTGATGATTTTGAAAATGAATTTCCCATAAACAAACACGATTTTTCGGCAGAAATTAAAGGTGAAAAAATAAATTTCGACTGCGTTTTTAACGCCATTCACGGTCATCCTGGTGAAGACGGAACCATTTTGGCCTACTTTGAATTGATTGGATTAAAACACACTTCGGCGCCTTTTTACCAAATGGCATTAACTTTTAACAAGCGCGATTGTTTAAGTGTGGTGAAACAATATGGCATAAAAACTGCAAAATCTTACTTTTTAAATAAAGGCGACAACATTAATGTGGATGAAATAATTGCCAGAGTTGGTTTGCCATGTTTCATAAAACCAAACAATGCCGGTTCAAGTTTTGGGATTTCAAAGGCAAAAACCGCTTTGGAAATGATTCCTTCCATAGAAAAAGCTTTCAAAGAAGATTCACAGATTTTAATAGAAGCATTTTTAGACGGTCCGGAAATTACCATTGGCGTTTTTGAGTATGAAGGAAAAATTAAAGTGCTGCCGATGACAGAAATTGTATCCGAAAACGAATTTTTTGATTACGAAGCCAAATATTTGGGGAAATCACAGGAAATTACGCCTGCCAGAATTTCAGAAGAAATTCATGAAAAATTGGAAAAAATAGCGGCTAAAGTGTATCAAATTTTAAATATGAGCGGTTTTTCGCGCTCTGAATATATTTTGGTGAATGACGAACCTTATTTTTTGGAAATGAATACCGTGCCCGGATTGACAACCGCAAGTTTAATTCCGCAACAGGCCGAAGCGGCAGGCATCAGTTTAGCCGAACTATTTCATAACGCCATAGAAATGGCTTTAAGCAAGTAAAAATGAAACGAGCATTTCAAATTTCGACATATAAAGGAATGATTAATGGCGAACCTACCTGCCGGCAGGCAGGCAGCAATCTGTTACCGCTAAAAAATAAAATTTAAACAGATGAAAAAAGCAGTTTTCCCTGGATCATTTGATCCAATTACTTTAGGACATGTTGATATTATTAACCGAGCATTGCCATTGTTTAGCGAAATTATTATTGCTGTTGGTGTAAATACAGAAAAAGCCTATTTATTTTCTCTTGAAGAACGTGTTAGTTTTATTAAAAAACATTATGCCAATGAACCTAAAATAAAAGTGGAAACCTACACTGGCTTAACCATTGATTTCTGCAAAAAGTTAAACATCCATTTTATTTTAAGAGGTTTGCGAAATCCGGCGGATTTTGAATTTGAAAAAGCGATTGCCCAAACCAACAGAAAATTATCGACTGTTGAAACGGTATTTTTACTGACCTCAGCCGACACTTCTTTTATAAGTTCAAGCATTGTGCGCGATGTTTTGCGAAATGGTGGCGATATTTCCGGTTTTGTTCCTGAAAGCGTTACAAAAAAAATATAAGTATGCAGATTAAAAAATATCTATTTTTTGCTCTAATCATTTTATTTTCGGGAACAATTTCAGCCCAAAAAACCGGGAAAGATTTCACGACCGAATTCGAGAAATCTAAAGGCACAGAAACTTCCACTTACCAAGAAACCATCGCATTTTGCAAAGATTTGGCAGCTGCGTATCCGGAAATTTCTATCATGGAAATGGGCGAAACAGACAGCGGATTTCCTTTGCATCTGGTTGTTTTTAGCGCATCAAAAGAATTCGATTTCAATAAAATTAATTTCAGCAAAAAAAATATAATTTTAATCAACAATGCCATTCACCCGGGAGAATCGGATGGCGTTGATGCGAGTATGATGTTGTTGAGAGATTTGGTTCAGGATAAAAACCAGCTCAAAAAATTAGAAGATATTGTAATTGCGGTCATTCCAATTTACAATATTGGCGGCGCTTTAAACAGAAACAGCCATTCCCGCGCAAACCAAAACGGCCCAAAAGAATATGGATTTAGGGGAAATGCCCAGAATTATGATTTAAACCGGGATTTTATCAAAGCCGACACAAAAAACGCCAAATCATTTGCCGAAATTTTTCATTTGGTGAAACCCGACGTTTTTATTGACAATCACGTGAGCAATGGCGCCGATTACCAATATGGCATCACCCATTTATTTACGCAACACAATAACTTGGGAAACGATTTGGGCGCATTTATCGAAAATGAAATGAGGCCAAATATAGAAGCTTCCTTGCTGAAAAAAAATATCATTATTACGCCTTATGTGAATGTTTGGGGAACAACGCCTGAAGCCGGTTTTAGCCAGTTTTTCGACAGTCCGAGGTATTCAACCGGTTACACCACGCTTTTTAACACTTTAGGAATGATGGTTGAAACCCATATGCTGAAACCCTACAAACAACGTGTTGAAGAAACCTACATTTTATTGGAATCGGTAATCGATTTCACCATAGAAAAAGGCAATGAAATTAAAGAACTTCGCAAAAATGCAGTTGCAAAAATATTGGCAAAAAAAACCTATCCAATTTCTTTTGAACTTGATAAAAACAGCTTTGCAACGCTGCAATTTAAAGGATATGAAGGAAGTTATATCGACAGCAAAGTCACTAACGGCAAGCGTTTGTTTTACGACCGCACAAAACCTTATACAAAGCCCGTAAAATATTACAACAATTATATTCCGTCAAAAGAAATAAAACTTCCTAAATCCTATATTTTAAAACAAGGTTGGCATAAAGTTTTGGAACGCTTAAAAGACAACAATATAGAATTTGCCGTTTTTAAAAACGACACTGCCATAACTGTGGAAGAACAACATATAAAAGATTACAAAACAAGCACGAAATCTTTTGAAGGACATTTTATCCATTCAAAAACGGAAGTTTCTTCAATAACTAAAAAAGTGCAGTTTCAAAAAGGCGATATTTATATTCCCATTCATCAAAATGGGGTGCGTTATATTGTGGAAACCTTGGAAGCCGAAGCAACAGATTCTTTTTTTAACTGGAATTTTTTCGATACCGTTTTAGAGCAAAAAGAACACTTTTCATCTTATGTTTTTGAAGATATTGCAGAAAAGTTGCTGCTGGAAAATCCGGCTTTAAAAGATTTGTTAAACCAAAAAATGAACACCGACAAAGATTTTGCCGAAAGCGCGGAAGCGCAGTTGGATTTTATCTACAAAAATTCGCCTTACTATGAATCGGCGCACTTAAAATTGCCGGTTTATAAAGTGTTTTAAATGCTGTTTTTGTTGATTAACAATTCCCAAGTCCTAACAATTGATAGTAAACAATATCTCCTATTCAATTCCTAAAAGTCACTCAGGCCAGTCAATGGTGTCATCATCAATAAAAAAAGGTGTCCACTGAATTTCATCCAAAACGCCGTCATTAATCCAAAAATTGATTGATTTTTCTTCAATTTCAATCACTTTCTGGTCTTCGGTATCGTCTTCCGAGCAATCTTCAAGGCTCCATTCCCCCAAATCCATTTCATCCAACTCTTTTATCAAACCTTCCTGAAACAAACCAATCAAGCTTTTTCCTTCCAATTCATAAAAATCATCGTTCACGGAAATCATAATTAACCTCCAGTCTTCTTCTTCATCAAAACTGAGCGATAACAACAATTCGTCATATTGCCATGATTCCGTCAAATCTTTTTTAGAATCTGAATGTGAATATTTGTCGATAAATGAAGGTTTTCCCAACATTAATTCCACTTCTTTTCTGGTCATTCCAAATTTTAGGTTTCCCAATCCGTAACCAAGTTTTATTTCTTTGAGCGCTTTTTTCATCATTTTATATGTTTTAAAAATACTGACAAATTTAATGGCTTAATTTCTTTATTTGCTGCCAAATCCAGTTTAAAAGCCATTAAATAATTTATATGCCAAATTTCGAAAAAAATATCCGATTAATTTATTTTTTTGCAAATCATTAAAAACACGGGATATTTCCTTACTTTATTATCAAACTCTTTTTCAATCTCCAAAGGTATTTCATTGTAGGCAACTTTAAATCCGTGATTGGATAAAACAGCACTTAACTTTTCTCTGTCAAACCCGTTATGGCCATCAAAATCAGGCACATTGGTATGAAAAGAACCATCTTCCTGCACCAAATCGGCAATACACAAATAACCTCCAGTTTTTAGCATTGCATTAAATATCGCTAAAATCTTATCAATTTCAAGTATGTGATGAAGGGTCATCAACGTATAAATTACATCAAATTTACTCTTATTTATCACAGCATTCTCCTTTAACAAATCTACAAGAAGCGGTTTAAAATTGTTGATATTTTCATCGGCTATTTTTTCCTTCAAAACTTTTATCATCCCTTCAGAAGTATCGGCGAGTGTAATTTTTTTGAAAGAATCTTTTAGCTGATAACTCAACAATCCTGTTCCGCAGCCAAACTCAAAAGCATTCATAGTTTTATTTGGCTGAATAAAATCGGTCATTTCTTTTGCGATAATTATGGCTCTTTCTGTCTTTTTAGGATCGTTGTCCCATTCTTTGGCCTGTTGGTCGAAATGTTTCATTGTTTATTTAATTTTCTAAACAAATATAACAGTTAATCTTTGGTGCATTATGCAAAATCATCTTAAATGATTGGTAACATCAATTACATATTATCATTTAAGCAACCAATGACTTTATAAACAAGTCCTGAAAATTTTCAAAATCAATCTCATTTTAACAGCCGCAGTGACCGCAAAAATTAGTATTTTGCGGCTTCAAAAAAATTCATAAATGAACCGAGCCTGCCAAATTTTGACCTATAAAAGAATGGTCAATAGCGAACAGCATCTGTTACCGCTAAAAAATAAAATTTAAACAGATGAAAGTATGCATTGCCGAAAAGCCAAGTGTTGCTCGTGAAATTGCCGCTGTTTTGGGCGCAAACAACAAACACGACGGTTATTTTGAGGGAAATGGGTACGCGGTTACTTTTACATTCGGACATTTATGCACTTTATTTGAGCCCAACGATTACAAACCGCATTGGAAAAGCTGGGATTTGAACAATTTGCCCATGCTTCCGGAAAAGTTTGAAACCAAGGTGGTGGACAATATCGGCATCAAAAAGCAATTCAACATTGTTAAAAGTCTGTTCGACAAAGCCAGTGTAATTATCAATTGCGGGGATGCCGGGCAAGAAGGAGAACTGATTCAGCGCTGGGTTATTCAGCAGGCAAATTATAAGGGAGAAGTCAAACGTTTGTGGATTTCCTCTTTAACTTCGGAAGCCATCAAAGAAGGATTTCAAAATCTGAAACCGTCGGAGAACTACGACAATTTATATTACGCCGGCTATTCAAGAGCTATTGGTGATTGGCTTTTGGGAATGAATGCCACAAGATTGTACACCTTAAAACACGGCGGAAACAAACAGGTTTTATCCGTTGGCAGGGTGCAGACACCCACGTTGGCGATGGTGGTGAATCGATTTAAGGAAATAGAAAATTTTGTGCCACAGCCATATTGGGAATTGCAAACGCTTTACCGCGAAACGCTTTTTAACTGCGAAGAAGGGCGTTTTCAAAAAAAGGAAGATGGTGAATTGCTCGCCAATAAAGTAAAGGAAAGCGATTTTGAAATTGTTTCCGTCACCATGAAAAAAGGGAAAGAAAATGCGCCTAAATTATTTGATTTAACCGGATTGCAGGTTTATTGCAACAACAAATTCGATTTCTCAGCCGATGAAACCCTAAAAATCGTCCAAAAATTATACGAACAAAAAGCAGTGACGTATCCGCGTGTCGATACCACATTTTTGCCCGACGACGTATATCCGAAAGTGCCCGAAATATTAAAAAACCTGACTGCTTACCAAACATTGACTTCTCCTTTATTAGGAAAAAAAATAAAAAAATCGCCTTTGGTTTTTAACAACAAAAAGGTAACCGATCACCATGCCATCATTCCTACCGGCGTTCAAATTAATTTGCCCTACACCCAACAACAGGTTTACGATATTATCACCCGACGTTTTATTGCTGTTTTTTATGAGGACTGTATCGTTTCAAATACGGCAGTAATTGGAAAGGCAGCCGATGTCACTTTTAAAACCACCGGAAAGGAAATTCTGGAAAAAGGATGGCGCGTTGTTTTCGAAAGTGCCACTGCAGATAAATTAGAAACAGACGTCCTGCCAAACTTCATAAAGGGAGAAAAAGGTCCGCACAAACCTTCTTTTTTGGAGAAAGCGACAAAACCGCCCAACTTATTTTCTGAAGCCACCTTGCTTCGCGCCATGGAAACCGCCGGAAAACAAATTGATGACGATGAACTGCGCGAATTGATGAAAGAAAATGGAATCGGAAGGCCTTCAACCCGCGCAAATATTATTGAAACACTTTTTAGAAGAAAATATATCATACGGAATAAAAAGCAAATTTTACCCACACAAACAGGAATTCAATTGATTGATATCATCCAAAGTGAATTGTTAAAATCGGCCGAATTAACCGGACAATGGGAAAAACAGCTCAAGGAAATTGAAAAAGGAACTTACAACGCCGGAACTTTCATTAAAAATATGAAAAAGATGGTTGACAATCTTGTGTACGAAGTTCGTTCCGAAACAATAACGGCTAATATTTACCCTCTTGAAGTTGCCAAACAGGTTCCTAAAAAAAGTACGGCAGTTTCCACCGGCATCGCGTCCGAAAAATGTCCGAAATGCAAAAAAGGCAACATTCTCAAAGGAAAAAACGCCTATGGTTGCAGCGAATTTAAAAATGGATGCAATTTCAGATTGCCTTTTAGTTTTCTCGACAAAAAAATATCTGAAAATCAGTACATCCGCCTGTTGCAAAAGAAATGCACCGTCAATTTAAAAGGTTTTAAAACCAAAGTTGGAGAAACTGAAGGATTGATCCGTTTTGACGATCAATTTAATTTGGTGTTGGAAGAAAAGAATACTTCGGCTCCGATCAGTAACCAAAATGTTCCTAAGAAAATTACTTGTCCGAAATGCCATAAAGGAACCATTATAAAAGGAAAAACTGCTTACGGATGCAGCGACTATAAAATTGGCTGCGATTTCCGTTTCAGCTTTGAAGACATCAGAAAAAAAGCAGCGGGACAACCTCTTTCCGCAGCATTGGTTTACGCGATTATAAATGGAAAATCCTAACGAGAATCAACCGCATCGGCATTTTATCATTTACAAACCTTATGGTTATTTGAGCCAGTTTGCGAATAATGACATCAGTAAACACAAGAAAAAATTATTGGGTGAATTTTACCCGTTTCCAGAAAAAATTATGGCCATCGGCCGATTGGATGAAAAATCGGAAGGCCTTTTATTGCTCACCACCGACGGAAATATGAGCGAATTGGTGAGAAGCAGCAACGTGGAAAAAGAATATTTTGCTAAAGTTGACGGTGACATCACTAATGAAGCCGTTGAAACGCTAAAAAATGGCGTGGAAATTGGTTTTGGCGGCATAAAATATACCACAAAACCTTGCCGGGTTTATAAATTAAGCGAAATCCCCAAACTGCCCGAAAGAGGCAAAAAAATAAGGGACGATCGGCACGGCCCAACAAATTGGGTTTCCATCACTTTAACGGAAGGAAAATTCAGGCAAGTCCGAAAAATGACTGCCGCTGTGGGTTTTCCAACCTTGAGATTGGTTCGTGTTCGTGTTGGGAATCTTTGTATAAATGATATGAAAGCTGGTGATGTAAAGGAAATTTTGCATCTCGACTGCGCTCGATGTGACATGATTTGATTTTAGCATCTCGACTGCGCTCGAGGTGACGAGATTAGATTTTGGATTTTATTTAAATGTACGGACAGGTCGCGACCTGTCCTACTCAATTTCTTTTTAATTTCCAAATCAATAAAAAATTTCATAACTTGTATCAATCAAACGAAAAAATAAATTTCACTATGATTACACTTCAAATAAACGGAGAAAAACACCAAATTGATGTTGTTCCAGAAATGCCTTTGCTATGGGCAATTAGAGATATTGTAGGACTTACAGGCACAAAATATGGCTGTGGAATTGGCGTATGCGGCTCCTGTAAAGTGCTACTTGACAATTCACCGGTACAATCCTGTATGATACCCGTTTCGGCGGCCGAAGGCAAAAATGTAGTGACAATTGAAGGTATTTCGGAAAATTTACAATTGCTGCAAGATTCTTGGGCAGCGCTGAATGTGCCTCAATGCGGATTTTGCCAACCGGGACAATTAATTGCCGCAACTGCTTTACTCGACAAAAATAACGATCCGACCGATGAAGAAATTAACGAGGCTATGATAGGAAATATATGCCGATGCGGCACATACCAACGCATAAAAAGTGCCATTCACCGAACTGTTGAACTTAAAAAACAAAGCTAATTATGAATCCAATTAGAAATATAAGTCGTAGAACTTTTGTAAAAAGTGTTGGTTTGGCATCGGGCGGATTGATTTTAGCCTGCAACACTTCCGTTTTTTCTGATAAAGAATCAACAGAAAGTGAAGAATTAGCCAGTTTCAATCCAAATTTATTTGTTCAGCTAAATGCTGATGGAAGTTTAATTTTAATCGCTTCACGTTCAGAAATGGGGAATGGCGTAAGAACTTCCTTAACATCCGTTATTGCAGATGAAATGGATGCAGACTGGACGAAAGTTACCGTACAACAAGCTGTTGGCGATGCAAAATATGGCGATCAGAATACCGATGGTTCAAGAAGTGTTCGTTATTTATATGAACCTATGCGAAAAATGGGCGCCATGGCAAGAGCGATGTTAATTACGGCCGCTGCACAAAAATGGCAAGTTCCTGTTGCGGAATGTACCGCCGCAAACCATGAGGTATTGCATAAAAGCGGCAAGAAAATTGCCTATGGCGATTTGGTTGAAATTGCAAAAACGCTGAAAGTTCCAACCGAACTCACCTATAAAAATCCGAAAGAATTCAAATATATCGGAAAAAAATTAAAAGGTGTTGATGTTGAAGAATATGCAAACGGTAGCGCCATTTTTGGGCTGGACAAAAGGCTCCCAAATATGAAATTTGCGGCCATGCAACGTTGTCCGGTAACCTTCGGAACCGTAAAATCTTTTGATAAAACGGCTGCCCTTAAAATTCCTGGCGTTATTGATGTGATTGAAATTCCCCGTATCGAAAAACCTTTTGGAACGCTGGGCGGCATCGCGGTGATTGCCTCAAATACCTGGGCCGCTTTCAAAGGTAAAGAAGCCCTGAAAATTGAATGGAATTATGGCGATAATGTGACGTACGATTCGGAAAAATATATGAAACAAATTACAGAAAATATCCACAAACAAGGAAAAGTAGGGAAAGATGTGGGCAATGTAAATAAAGCATTCAAAAATGCGCATAAAATTGTGGAAAGCACCTATCAATTACCGCATTTGGCCCACGCGCCTATGGAAGTTCCAAATGCCGTGGCTTGGGTTCAGGGAGATTCCTGTGAAGTTTGGGCACCAACCCAGGATCCGCAATCTGCAAGAAAAGAAGTTATTGATTATTTAGGAACCACAGAAGAAAAAGTCACCATCAATGTGACATTTTTAGGCGGCGGATTCGGACGGAAATCAAAACCCGATTATGTGGTTGAAGCCGTTGCGATTTCAAAAGCGATGAATGCGCCCGTTCAGGTTGTTTGGACAAGGGAAGACGACATTAAACACGGCTATTACCATACCGTAAGTTCACAATATTTAAAAGCGTCACTTGATAAACAAGGAAATGTTACCGGTTGGCTTCATCGATTTGCCTTTCCTTCAATTTCATCAACATTTTCACCGGGCGTGGATTACCCGGCAGGATTTGAAATTTCAAGCGCCGCAAATGTGCCGTTCGACATAAAAAATATGAAAGTTGAAGTTGGACAATCACCTGCTCACGTGAGAATTGGCTGGTTGCGTTCGGTAATTAATATTCCGCACGGATTTTCACAAAATGTGTTTGCCGATGAGTTGGCGGTTGCCGCCGGCAAAGATCCGCTTGAATTTCGGTTGAATTTAATCGGAAAAGACCGCATTGAAGAAACAGAAGATCCCATAAAATACGATACGGCCAGACTGAAAAACGTTTTAAGAATGGCTGCAAAAAATGCAAATTGGGGAAAACCGCTTCCCGAAGGCCACGCCTACGGTTTGTCGGTTCATTACAGTTTTTACTCTTATGTGGCTTCTGTGGTTGAAATTTCTATGACTTACAATAAAGTGAAAGTGCACAATGTTTATACGGTTATTGATTGCGGACAAACAGTAAACAGAGATATGATTAAATCGCAAATGGAAGGCGCAGCCATATTTGGAATGTCTTTGGCATTTTACGGTAAAATTACCGCTAAAAATGGTGCCATTGAGCAAAGCAATTACAGCGATTATAAAATGATTCGGATGAATGAAGTTCCGAAAGTTCACGTGGAAATAGTGGAAAGCACCGAAATTCCGACAGGTGTTGGTGAACCTGGCGTTCCTGTAATTGCACCGGCCATTATAAACGCCATTTTTAAATTAACCGGAAAAAGGTATTACAATTTGCCATTGTTGGATTATGGATTGGTTTAGGCCCCCTAGCCCCCGAAGGGGGAATTTATGCGGAAAAATTTACTAATTGAAAAATTCAACGATTAAACAAATAAACATTTTAATGAACAATTGGATTGAATTATTGCAGGAGTTTAAAACAAAAAAGCAGCCTGTGGCATTGGTTACGGTGACAAAAATTTTAGGGTCGGCGCCTTGTAAACTGGCTTCAAAAATGATTGTCACCAAACAAAAAGAAATCTACGGGACCATTGGCGGCGGCAAATTGGAATTTCAGGTGATGGACGAAGCCGTTGTTGCCATTCAAGAAAATAAAATAACAACTTTGTCCTATACGTTGGGTCCGGAATTTGAGCAATGCTGCGGCGGAAAAGTGGAATTAATTATTGAACCTATGAACCAATCTCCCGAATTGTATCTTTTTGGCGCCGGACATATCGGTGTTGAATTGTGCCATATTTTAAAAAACACACCATTCAATATTACGTTGTTGGATGTGCGTGAAAATTGGAAAAACACCATTGAAATAGACAAATCCATAAGGTATAGCGACATCGATTTTGATTTTTACAAACAATTTATCACTTGGGGACCAAACTGTTATGTTGCCATTATGACCCACGACCACAAATTGGATTATGAAATAACTGCCTTGGCTTTGCATTCCGAAACAAAATATATTGGATTGATTGGCAGCAAAACCAAAAAAAACAAATTTAATAATTTGCTGAAAAAAGAACTGAATTTTGAACCGGGAATTTCTCCTGTCCATTGTCCGATTGGTTTGGAAATCGGCGGTTTTACACCGAAAGAAATTGCCATCAGCATTGCTTCGGAATTACTGAAAGAATATTATGGAAAATGAGACCGTTTTTGTACTGCTCGCCGGCGGAAAATCAGAAAGGATGGGTGTGGATAAAGGTTTGCTTAAATACAAACATACTTTTTGGATTTTAGAGCAACTCAACAGAATTTCAAAAACAACAATTTCGAAAGTATATATTGGATTGGGTTTTAATTCTCAAAATTATCTTGATGCAATTTCCTGGTTTAAAACGGCACTGAACAATGAAGCAGATTATCAGGGATTAAAAGTGAGAATCATTGTTAATCCGACACCTGAAATGGGTTCATTTTCCACACTTCAAACGGTATTAAAAAATATAAATTCAGGTTGTGATGTACTTTTATGCCCAATTGATATTCCGCTGTTAAATTCAGATGAATTGAACAAAATCATTGCGGTAAAAAACAATATTGTGATGCCGAATTTTGAGGGCAAAAATGGCCATCCTATTAAGATGGCTGCCAGTTTTTGGCAAAAACTGGTTTCTTTAAATATTGCTGAGGAAAATTCGCGTTTGGATTTACAGATTAAAAAATTAAATGTCAAAGAAATATCCATCATCAAAGTAAATGATGCTTCAATCGTGAAAAACTTAAATACCAAAACAGCGTGGGTTTCTTATTTAAATGAACAAAAAAATTAATTGACCATCTAAAACAACAGCTTAATATTTTCATAGGTATTTTTTAAGGCAAACTCAACTTCTTGTCCATTTTTAAAAACAACCTGTTCAATACCTTCTTCCGATTGCGGCGTTAATTCACCAACAAAATCAGTGTGCATTAAAAACCAAAAAGTCGTTTTTAAAATGGTTTTGCCCTTTTCTTGATAGATATGATAGGTAGTTTCCAAAGGTTTTATGATTTGCAGATTTGTGATACCGCATTCTTCTTCAACTTCACGAATGGCGCATTCTGATATTGATTCTCCCTTGTCCAATTTTCCTTTGGGCAAATCCCATTTATTAAAACGGTAAATAAAAAGCACTTCATTTTTGGCATTTAAAACCTTCCCTCCTGCTGCTTTTTGACTTTTGAAATAAGATTGAAACTCCTTCCAGCAAGCTTCCAAATCTTCGCAAAACAAAGAAATGCCTTCTGACTTTTTCTGAAATATTTGTGCCACAATTTCATCAACCTGAACATTTTCAAATTGAACCAAGTTAAATTTTATTGCGTTTTTCTTATTATCTGTCAAAATTATTGGACAGTCATTCACAAAAACTTTATACATTTGCAGGATGATTTTGAACAAAGATACAGCAAAAAAAACAGCCGCACTTTTATTGCAGATAAAAGCAATTAAATTACAGCCAAGTAACCCATTTACTTGGGCTTCAGGTTGGAAATCACCAATATATTGCGACAACAGAACCACCCTTTCTTTTCCCGAAATAAGAACCTATATTAAAGAAAATTTGGTGAAAATTATTGAACAGGAATACGGTAAACCAGATGTAATTGCAGGAGTTGCCACCGGTGCCATTGCCATAGGAATTTTAGTGGCCCAGCAATTAAACGTTCCATTTGTTTATGTAAGGCCCGAACCTAAAAGCCACGGCAGAAAAAACCAGGTTGAAGGGTTTTTGGAAAAAAACAAAAATGTGGTGGTTATCGAAGACCTGATCAGCACAGGAAAAAGCAGTTTAAATGCCGTAAAAGTTTTGCAGGAAGAAGGCGCCAACGTAAAAGGAATGGTGGCCATTTTTACTTATGGATTTGATATTGCCGAAGAAAATTTTAAAGAAGCCAATGTTAAATTGCACACCTTAAGCAATTATGATTATTTGCTGGAGCAATCGCTAGACAATAATTACATTACAGAAAAAGATTTAGAAACGCTTAAACTATGGAGAGAAAATCCGAGTGAGTGGAAACAATAAAATATAAATTATGAACTTAGAAAGTAAAAAATCAGTTGTAAATAAATCTCAGAAAGAATTATTTGAATTTTTGACCAACCTGCAAAATTTTGAAAAATTAATGCCGGAAAACATTGACAAATTTGAAGTTGACGGAGATTCATTTCTTTTCAGCCTGAAAGGAATGCCCGAAATTAGGCTTGTGATTAAGGAAAAAAACGAGTTTGACAAAGTGGTATTAAGCGCCGCAAGCAGCAAATTGAATTTTTCTTTAACCTCGCTAATTCAACCAGTTTCAGAAAATAGCTGTGAGCTGCAGTTATTATTTGAAGGAGATTTTAATCCGATGATGGCAATGATGGTAAAAAGTCCGTTGCAAAAATTTATTGATACCTTGGCTGAAAATTCAGAAAAATTATAAATCCATATTTTTAACTTCCACGACTCGCAAATTTGATTTCCTTCAAATCAAATTTGCGGGTTTTTTCATTTTCCAATTCAACCACCAATTTCCCGTCTTCAAAAACATCCACTATTTTGCCTAAAAAAATTGCGCCTTTTTTATCTTCAAACATGGCGGGTTTTTCAAACTTATAAAGTGATTTTAAATATAATTTTTTCAATGGTTCAAATTCCTTTCTTTCCACAAAACCCATAAAATTTTCTATGGAAGTCACAATGGTTTCCAACAATAAGTTGGTGTCTAAAAAATTTCCTGTAACCTTTTTTAAGGAGGTGACTCTGCCAATTGTTGAAGGAAACTGTTCTTGGTTAACATTAAGCCCAATACCGATTACAGATTGTTTTATGGCATTGCCACTCACTATATTTTCAATTAGAATTCCAGCAAGTTTGTCTTTCTCTGCCAAAATGTCGTTTGGCCATTTAACAAATATAGGTGATGAAATATGGGTACGGATTGCGGCCAACAATCCCAAAGAAACTGCCATGCTTAAATAAAATTGATGCTCAATTTCAAAAGCATCAAACTTAATTAACATACTGAATGTAAGGTTTTTGCCTGTTTCAGAATGCCATATTGCGCCCATTTGTCCCCTGCCGGAAGTTTGATAGTTGGCAGTCACAACAGTATAACTTTCCACCACTTTTTCAACAGCAAGCTTCTTCAAGTATAAATTTGTAGATTCAATGGCATCAAGTTTGATAATATTCATTTAGTATAGATTATTTTAGCAAAGTTACTTTACACACATTATGTTGTAAAAAAATAATAACTTTGCACAAAACTAAAAAAAATTTAATGGCAAAAAAAATTAATAACGCAGACGACTTAATTGCAGCAATTTTAAAAGCGATAGATGATGTTAAAGGGGTAAACGTTCAAATTTTAGATTTGAGGGAAATTGATAATACAGTTTGTGATTATTTTATTACATGCACAGGAACTTCAAACACCCACGTAAATGCTATTTCTGGCATTATACAAAAACAAGTAAGCAAAACAACAAAAGAAAAACCTTGGCACGTTGAAGGCGAAGGCATTGCAGAATGGATTTTATTGGATTACGTAAATATTGTGGTGCACGTATTTCAAAAACACATACGTGAATATTACGATATTGAACGATTATGGGGAGATGCAAAAATCACAAAAATAGCTTCAACAAATTAAATTTTACAAATAATTTAAAAAAAATAATGACTCAGAATACTAAAAATACGCCGAATAACAAAGGCATTAAACCTCCTAAATTTAATTTTTATTGGATTTATGGCGGCATATTCGTTCTATTTCTTGTTTATCAATTTTTTAGTGCCGGAGATTTATCTTCCAAAAATTTGAGCCAGAATGAGTTTAAAACAATTCTGACAGAAAATGATATTTCCAGAATAGACATTGTAAACAAAAATGTGGCCAATATCTATATTAAAAAAGAGGCTCAAGAAAAAGAAAAGCACAAAAAAAACAAAAACTCCTTATATTCTGGCGATGCGCCAATGTATTCTTATTCCTTTGGTGATTTACAGAATTTTGAGAAAGAATTAAGTGCTGCGAAAGAGTTAAAACAATTGGATTTTGATGTTAAAAATGTTGAAAAAACCAATTTTTTTGAGCAAATATTGATGTACTTGCCTTTTATCTTTTTAATTGGCTTGTGGATTTATTTTATGAGAAGAATGTCGGGCGGAGGCGCTGGAGGCGGTGGCGGACAAATTTTCAGCATTGGGAAATCCAAAGCTAAATTATTTGACCAAGACCAAAAAGTAAAAACTTCTTTTAAAGATGTGGCAGGATTAGAAGGTGCAAAAGAAGAAATTCAGGAAATCGTGGACTTCTTAAAAAGTCCGGACAAATATACCGCTCTTGGTGGAAAAATTCCGAAAGGAGCCTTATTGGTTGGTCCTCCAGGTACAGGTAAAACATTGTTGGCCAAAGCCGTTGCCGGTGAAGCGGGCGTTCCGTTTTTCTCACTTTCAGGTTCAGATTTCGTTGAAATGTTTGTTGGAGTTGGTGCTTCCCGTGTGCGAGATTTATTTAAGCAAGCGCAACAAAAAGCGCCTTCCATTATATTTATTGATGAAATTGATGCCGTTGGAAGATCCCGTGGAAAAAACAATGTCACTGGAGGAAATGATGAAAGAGAAAATACGCTGAACCAGTTGTTGACTGAAATGGATGGTTTTGGAACAGATTCAAATGTTATTGTAATTGCCGCCACCAACCGTGCCGATGTTTTGGACAAAGCCTTGTTGAGAGCAGGCCGATTTGACCGTCAAATTTATGTTGATTTGCCAAATTTAACAGAACGCGAAGCTATTTTTAAGGTTCATATTCTGCCTTTAAAACTGCATAAAGATGTTGACATTAAATTTTTGTCGCAACAAACACCTGGATTTTCGGGAGCTGATATCGCAAATTTATGCAACGAAGCGGCTTTAATTGCTGCCAGAAAAAGTAAAAAAGCGATACATCATCAAGATTTTCTGGATGCAGTTGACCGAATTGTTGGCGGATTGGAGAAAAAAAATAAAATTATTTCACCCAGAGAAAAGAAAACAATCGCTTTTCACGAAGCAGGCCATGCAACGGCAAGTTGGATGCTGGAACACGCTGCGCCACTTGTAAAAGTGACTATTGTACCAAGAGGACAATCGTTGGGTGCTGCTTGGTATTTGCCGGAAGAACGCCAGATAGTGCAATCTGAACAGATGTTGGATGAAATGTGTGCAACCCTTGCAGGAAGAGCCGCTGAAAAATTGATGTTCGACAGAATATCTACCGGTGCTTTAAACGATCTTGAAAAAGTGACCAGACAAGCGAGAGCAATGGTAACTGTTTATGGTTTAAACGATAAAATTGGGAACATAACTTATTATGATTCCTCCGGGCAATCTGATTATAATTTTACCAAACCTTACAGTGAAGATACCGCTCAAATTATTGATAAAGAAATTTCAAAAATAATTGAAGAGCAGTATCAAAGAGCCATTCAAATATTGAGTGAAAATAAAGATAAGTTAACAACTTTGGCTGAATTGCTGCTTGAAAAAGAAGTGATCTTCAAAACAGATTTAGAAATAATTTTTGGAAAAAGAGCTTTTGAAAACGACTATGCGGAATTGGTAACTGAACTGGTTGACGAGGAAATTACTGAAGAAACAAAAAATGAAAATTCATTAGAAACACAAGAGTAAATTGCAAACTTTTTTATAATTTTGGATTTATTCAATATAAATAATGAGTTTTTTCAAGAAATTATTTAATATCCCAGATCCAAAAGAAACAGAAGAGGAATCTTTAGAGTTTCAAGACTTGCCAATTGATCAAATTTTTGTTAAAAATTTCATCAAAAATAAAGGCAAGTTTTTGTATTGCACCTCTTTAGAAGAAGTGACGCTAAATTTATCAAAAATAATTCAGGAGAATTCTTGGAAAACCATAAGTTGTAACGATTACGATTTGCTCAAACTTTTGAAAGCGATTAAAGTTGAAACTACCGAAAAAATTGATAAATCATTGCCTTTTTTTTTAAGTTGTGAGCATCTCATTGCAGAAAATGGCAGTATTTTATTTTCTTCAAATCAACTAAAAGAGCATAAATTTTCTGAATTGTCCGAAAACTTTGTTGTTTATGCAACCACCAGTCAATTGGTAAACACAAAAAGCGAAAGTTTAACCGGAATAAAATCACGCTATCAGGGAAACATTCCCAGCAATATCAGTGCTATAAACAATTTTAATATTGAAGCCATCGAAGAAGATTTTATGTGTTATGGCAATACAAATTCAAAAAACCTATATTTGTTGCTATTTGAAGATCTATAACCTATGAAACTAATTTATAAGCGTACTTTATCAGGGCTGGTTTTTGCAGGTGTTTTAATATTTTGTATTCTTTTCAGTAAAATAACATTTATAGTCATTTTTTTTATTTCCATGCTTTTTTGCCTGTATGAATTTAAAAAAATGATTCAGTTAAGAAGTATATTTCCCTACATTATTGGAACCCTGTTATTCATTTTTGGAAACATCCTGAACGTTGATGACGTACCGGCCAGAATTATATTTGAATATGTGGGTGTGGCTTTATTTTTAACTATTTTCATCACTTTTGCTTCCATATTGTTCGCAAAAAAGGAAGAAGTTATCAGTCATTTGGGTAAAATTTTTCTCACCATAATATACATCGTAGTTCCGTTTACTTTAATTGTGCAAATACCCTTTTTAAATGCGTCATTTAATTATATAAACACGACAATTTTAGGAGTATTCCTGTTAATTTGGACCAATGATACTTTTGCCTTTTTGGTAGGGAAAAATATTGGAAAACATAAATTATTGGAACGTATTTCACCAAACAAAACGATAGAAGGTTTTATAGGCGGTATGGTTTTTACTTTTGTGGCAAGTTTTATTTTAGCGAATCAATTTTCTTCTCTCACCACTAAACAATGGCTTGTAATTGCCGGAATTGTAAGTATATTTGGGGTGTTGGGCGACTTAATAGAATCTATGTTCAAAAGACAGGCCGGCGTAAAAGACAGCAGTAATTTTATTCCCGGGCACGGCGGATTTTTAGACAGGTTTGACAGTGTTATTTTTGCTGCGCCTTTTATATTTATTTACTTACAACTAGTTCAATAATTATGTTCCATAAAGAAGGTTTTAAAATAATAATCATTGCAACTTTTATTGTTGGTTTAGGCATCATTGTCATCGATTATGTGGTTGAACTAATTTGGCTTAATAAATTATTGTCGGTTTTATTGTTTGGTTTTTATGTGCTGATTTTACAATTTTTCAGAAATCCGAAACGACAAACAATTATTAATGATGCGCATATTATTGCGCCTGTTGATGGCAAAGTGGTTGTGATAGAAGAAGTATTCGAAAAAGAATATTTTAAAGAAAAACGGATTCAGGTTTCCATATTTATGTCGCCGTTAAATGTACATGTCACAAGATATCCAATTGGCGGTGAAGTTGTTTTCAATAAATATCATCCCGGAAAATATTTGGTTGCATGGCATCCAAAAGCTTCTGAGGACAATGAAAGAACCACCGTGGTGATCGCCAATAAAACCTCCGGAGAAATATTGTACCGCCAAATTGCCGGTGCATTGGCAAGACGCATTGTGAACTACGCAGAACCACAAATGCAAGTAATCCAAGGCAGTGATGCCGGATTTATAAAATTTGGCTCCAGAGTCGATGTTTTTTTACCTTTAAATGCCGTTATCAAAGTAAACCTAAACGATAAAGTTAAAGGCGGTGAACAAATAATTGCCACACTTTAATTTTATCTAAAACTTATTGTTATGGCAAAAAAACTCGACATAGAATTTGAAAAAGCCTACAAAATTTCATCAACTACTTCCTTAAAGCTTCCACCCGATGTGATGCTGCAATTATACGCCTACTACAAACAGGCGACCAAAGGAACCAATTACCAACAGCCTTCGGGCAACGAAGAGTTAAGGAATGCTTTTAAATTAAATGCCTGGTTTCAGTTAAGCCAAATTTCTGAAGATGAGGCAAAAAAAGCTTACATTGACCTCGTAAATAAATATTTAAAAAACCACTGACTATTATGAAAAAATTTTGTGTATTATCATTAATACTCTTAATAATGGTATTTATTTCTTCCTGTAAAAAGAATGAAAAAAAAGAGATAATTCAAATAGAAAAAACATATTCGGTAATTGCAGATTCAACCAAAATTAATTGGACAGCATACAAAACAACCGCTAAAGTTCCCGTAAACGGACAATTCGCAGAAATAACCATTGAGAATGTTAAAAAAGACAGCACGGCGTTAGGAGCTTTAAACGGATTAAAATTTAAAATACCGGTAAGCAGTTTGATAACAAATGACACCATTAGAGACAAAAAATTGAAAGAATACTTTTTTGGCGCAATGAAAAACTCAAACGTAATTACAGGCACTGTTCATATAAATAAAGATAATGCCAGCACAGTTGATTTGACTTTGAACGGCATCACAAGAGAATTGCCGATAGCCTATATTGTAGCCGACAATAAAGTTACCATAATAGGAAACATGGAATTAGACAATTGGCAGGCTAAAGCTGCTTTAGAAGCCTTAAATGTGGTTTGTAAAGATTTGCATACTGGCGAAGACGGCATTACAAAAACGTGGAGTGACGTTAAAATTGAAGTCATTGCCATTTTAAAATATGAATAAAAATAGCAATGTGCTAACCTTTTATCATAAAAAAGCCTGCGATTGCAGGCTCTTTTTATTTAATAATCCAAATGTTTTAAATACTCCAATTTGGCTTTCCAAACATCTAGTTTTTCCTTATAAACATTGATTTGGTTCCTTACATTCTGAACTAAAGGATTGTCTTCGGAAACATTGGAAATAAATCCGATATTATTTTCCAATTGTTGAATTTCTTTAGAAGTTTCGTCAATTTTTCTTCTAACGAAAAGTTGCTCAGAATCTAATTTTCTATAATTATTTTGCTCAACATAGCTATTCACCAAGTTTTCAAACTTAATCATTTCAATATCTTGCTTATCAATTGCATTTTCCTCAACAATTTTATCCAGTAATTTATTGAACTTAACTTCAATATGCTTCATTTCATGAGGCACTCTGCCAAGGTCACGCCATTTTTTGACATATTCTTTAAGCGTGCTTATGGTAATTTTCGTTTTATTGTCAATGGCTTCCTTAATCTCTGTTAAAAGATCTTTCTTTTTGCTGAAAACATCCAGCTCCAATTTAGAACCTGCATCTTGCTGTTGGTGAAATCTGTCAAAATAATAATTGCAGGCATCTTTAAATTCTTTCCACAATTTATCAGAATACTTTTGGGGTACATGACCAATCTTTTTCCAATCTGTCTGAATTCTTTTCATTATTTCAGTAGAAGCATCCCAATTTTCGCTGTCTTTCAAAGCTAAAGCCTGATCAATCAGCAATTTCTTTTTATTTAAATTATCAAGGTGTTCGTGTTTGACAAGTTTAAAGTAATTATTTTTATCTACATTAAATTTTCGAGTCGCTTCTTTGTACTTAGCCCAAATTAAATCACTTTTTTCTCTTGGAACTTGTTTAATTTCAGAAAACTTATTGCGCAAAAGTTCCAATTCCTTGATGCTTTTTTGCCAGTCAATTCGTGTTAAATTTTTTGAAGTGTCTAATGCTTCTATCTCGGCAATCACAGCCAATTTTTTTTCGACATTGCCTTCATATTTAGATTTCATCTCTTTGAAAAAATCATGGCGCTTGTCGTGCACTTTTCTGGTTGCTTCACTAAATCGGTCCCAAACATCGTCTCTTTGTTCGGTTGCAATTGGCCCTACATCTTCTTTCCAAAGCTTGTGCAACACCTGAAGTTCTTTAAAGGCGGCATTTACATCTTCCGACTCTGCCAACTCTTCCGCTCTTGTGACAAGCTTCAGTTTTTCTTCTAAATTATGTTTAAAATCAAGGTCGCGCAAATCATTGCTTAAATGCAATAAATCATAAAAACGTTCTACATGGTGTTGGTAAGTTCTCCAAGTATCGTTGTATTTAACCCTTGGAATAAGACCTATTTTTACCCATCTGTTTTGAATGTCCTTAAACATTTTATACATGGTCGCGCCTTCCGCGTTATCAATTAAATGTTTAAGCTCTTCTATTAATCCGAGTTTTGCTTGTAAATTATCGTTTAATTGTTTGTCCTGTCCGGCATAAAAGTCATTTCTTTTGATCTTAAAATCGTAAAGAATACTGTTATAGGTGGATTTTATCGGACTATTGTATTGAAAATCAGCCAAATCACCGCCCAGTTCTAAAAATTTTTCTTTTTCAACTTTTAAAACTTCCCCATATTTAATATGAAACGCCTGTTTAATGGCATTAACGTTATTTGTAATACTTTGAACCGAATTTTCTTTGACAAGTTTTCCCAATTCAGTCACCAAATCTTCTAAAGTGAAGTCGTCATAATTGACCATTTCAATGGTTGAATGCTCAATGTTTTCTGAACTTTCAGCAATTTCACTGTCCATTTCATCCACTGCTTTGCTGGCTGCTGTCTTTTTTTTCGGCTTTAATTCTTTTGTGGTTTCTTCCTGAATTTCAGAAACTTGCGGTGCTGGTTCACTTTCCGGAAGTACATTATCCATTTCATCAACAACTTTGCTGGCTGAAGGCTTTTTTTTAGGCTTTAATTCTTTGGGAGTTTCTTCCTGAATTTCAGAAACTAATGGCGTTGAATTACTTTCTTCGACTGGTAATCTGTTGTCTTCGTCTAACATATAAAAATGTTTAAGGTTCGTTTAATTATATTCATTAATAATTTAAAAAATAGCCTTTTACCTAAAAACTACTTCCTTAAGAGATGTGAATTTTTAACAAAAGTTGCGTAAATTTAAGGAATTCTTTTTATGAATTCCATATTTCCCACGACTTTTCTGCTTGTAATTCAAGCATTTCCAATCCGTTTTTTATGCTTGCACCATGTTTTTTACCCTCACGTAAAAATTTTGTTTCTGAAGGATTGTAAATTAAATCATATAACAAGTTTTTTTCTGATAAATATTGATAAGGAATTGCAGGGGCTTCTTCAACATTTGGATGTGTTCCGATAGGCGAACAATTGACAATTATTGAATATTCCGTCATAATTTCAGCATCCAACATCTCATAGGTCAGCATATTTTCATTTTCGCTTCTTGAAACAAATTTATGCGCAATATTTAATTTATTGAAAACGTAGGCAATGGCCTTTGAAGCGCCGCCAGTTCCCAAAATCAATGCCTTTTTATGATGGCTTTTCAGTAATGGTTCAATCGATTTTTGAAAACCATACACATCGGTATTGTACCCAATTAATCGATTGTCTTCGGTAACTTTAATGGTATTTACCGCACCAATTTTTTGCGCCTCGCTTTCAACCTCGTCCAAATATTTTATAATGGCTTCTTTATAAGGAATGGTAACATTCAATCCCCTGAATTCATCTTCTCGATGGTATAATAAAAAAGGAAATTCTTCAATTTCAGGAATGTCGAAATTGTAATATTGATAATTGTCAAAGCCTAATTTTTTAAATTTTTCCAGAAAGTGTTTTCTGGAAAAAGAATAGGAAATATCTTTTCCTATGATGCCAAATTTAATACGATTATTCATTGCTGTATTCTTTACGTTCCGATCCAAATTTATCAATCAACAAAACCAATCCGGCTCCAATTACAATAAAGAAAATGGCAATCCAGGTTTCTATTTGAGAAAAATCAGGCATATATCTTTTATAATTTTCAATTACTTTATCGCCGTTGATATCAAACAATGTTTTTCCATTTACAATTTTATACACTTCCAATTTCCATGGCCAAACAATGCCTAAAGAACCCGCTATAAAACCAATAATTAAGGAAGTGACTATTTGATGCCACCGTTTTAAAACATAGCCCAAAATATGGGAAATAACCACCAAACCAAAACCTGAACCGAGAGTAAATACCGCAATGATCTTAAGATATCTTATACGGGAGGCACTGTCCATAAAACTAAAATCGCCCGTAAAAACATCAATAATGGTTTTATATAACATGGTTACAGAATCTACCAGGAGCAATACATAATTACCCATTAAAATTAAAATAAACGATCCCGAAAGACCCGGTAATGTCATTCCTATAACCCCAACTATTCCGCAGAAAAACACAAACCACAAGTTGTCATTTTCTTTGGCCGGACTCATAAAGCTAATGGCGATACCTATTGCAATTCCTATTACCATAGAAATTATATTGCTTCTGCTCCAGTCATTAAAATCTTTTGAAATATAGTAAATTGAGCCAATGATCATCCCAAAAAAAGCACTCCAAACATACAATTCATAATGCCTTAATAAATAATCCAACAACAACGAAACGCTAAAATAACTAAAAACGCTACCGCCCATCACAAGCAATAAAAAGGTTCCGTTTACGTAGTCATAAAAACTTTTAAACCGTCCGTTTATAAGCAACAAAAACGCTTTATAATTTATTTTTCTAAACGAATAAATTAACTCTTCATAAAAACCAAACACAAATGAAACCATGCCTCCGGAAACTCCGGGAACCTTGTTTGCAAGTCCCATGGAAAGTCCTTTTATAAAAAGCAAAATCTTGTCTAAAAAACTGCGATTTCTTGCCATAAATTAAACTTTATTTGAAATGTTCGCCAGTTTTTCTAAAAGTATAATCAATAAAAAACCGACAATTAACAAAATGATGGCCATCATTAATTGAGGGTCTCCTTGGTAAGAAAAAGGCGACACACTTTGTTCATTAAAAGGAATTTTCACACCGTGCGAATCCAAACGCCAAGTAAGCGTTTTTTTCCAAGGCCAAATTTTGTTCAATGAGCCCAAAATAAAACCTGTTAATACTGCCAAAGTATTGTTTTTATGATGATCAAACAGCCAATTCAACAATTTTGAAAAAGACAATATCCCAACAACAGCACCAATAGCCACCACAACAAGTAACTTAATATCTCTAAATTGAAGTGTATCCAACGCTTTTAATATAGGTTTATAGGCACCTAACAGAACCAGTATGAAAGAGCCGGATATTCCTGGCAAAATCATAGCGCAAATGGCCAAGGCTCCTGCAAAAAAGTAAAATAAAAGTGAAGAACTTTCTGAAATTGCAGGATGTAAGATGGTGATATAATAAGCTGCAACAGCACCTATTATAAATAAAATTATCGCGGAAGCATTCCATTTTGTAATTTGTTTACTGACAAATAAAATACTTGCCAAGACCAGCCCAAAAAAGAAAGACCATACTAAAATTGGCTTGTTTTCCAACAACCAGGTAATAAGTTTTGCCAATGAAATGATACTAATAAATATACCGGACAATAAGGCCAACATAAAATTACCGTTAACAGCTTTCCATGCGGCTTTAATGCCCTCATTTTTTAACAATTTTAAATTGGCTATATTTATGGCACTAATTGACGCCAGTAATTCTTCGTAAATACCTGAAATAAAAGCGATTGTTCCGCCGGAAACACCCGGAACCACATCAGCGGCACCCATCGCTATTCCTTTAAAAAAAATGACGAGGTAATGAGTGAATTTTCTTTGTTGCATTTGTCTCTATAAGTTAATAGGCAAATGTAACATTTTATAATGAAACGAGCATTTCAAATTTTGAAACACAAAGAAATATTTTATGGCGAACAGCAGCTGTTACCGCAAAAAAATAAAATTAAAAGAGATGAAATTTATTTAAATTGGGCTATTATATCCTTTACTTTTTGCAGTTTATAAACTTCAGGAAATAACTCTTTTATAATTGAATGGTATTCAAAATCTATGGACAATGCTTCTTTTAAATGAAGGGTTCCTTTTGCATAATTCTTAAATTTAAAATACAAACTGGCCAGCCTGTATTCTATTTCCGCAAAATCGTCAAAATACAACTTGGCTTTTAACAAATTCGTCAAAGCATCTTCATAATCGCCCAAAAAGCATAATACATCGCTTAAACCAACCCAAATCACCAAATCCAGATCCTGCAATAAAATACATTGTTCAAATGCTTTTGCAGCTTCTTCAAAATAGTTCAGTTTTAAAGTAATTTCGGCATATTTTCTCCAATACAACGTATTTTGATCATCAATTTCAAGCGCTTTGTTCACATAAAATAAGGCCTTGTCGTATTTTTTTCCTTTAATGTGCAAATTGGCAATGGCAATCCAGCCTTTATCCAAAAGCGGGTCTTCCTGAACCGCTTTTTTGTAATACTTTAAGGCCAATGTTGTTTTCTTTAATTTTTCATGGCATTCCCCTATTCTAAAAAAAACGAATGAGGTTGGGTCATCTAGTTTTATCGTGATCTTGTAATTTTCTATGGCTTCCCCAAAACGATTTAATTGTTCCAAAGTTTTTGCTTTTTCAAGATAGGCGCCCACAAAATATTCATCTATCAACACGGCGTAGTCAAATGCTCGCAACGCTTGATCATAATCTTCGCCTATAAAATATTGGCGGCCCAATTGGTGCCAGGCAATTTCACTGTAAGGCTCTTTATTGATATAGTTGTTCAAATATTCGGTTGCTTCCAAATGCTTGTTTTGCATATCAAAACAATAAATGACGTTGTAGAGTGAGGAATAATCTTCCGAATCGGCTTCCAAACACTTTGAAAAATTCAGGAGCGCTTCATCAAAATCATCTAAATATAAATATTCCATCCCAAGCAATGAAAAAATATCGGCTTCATCATCAGTATAAGTAAGTGCAATTTTCAATAAAGTTATCGCCTTAAAATGATTGTCCTTTTTTGAAAAAATACTTGCCTGCTGCACATAAATTTCATCATTGGCCGGTTCCAAAGCCTGCAACTCTTTTAACAAAGCGGTGGCTTTGTCATATTCTTCATCAAAAATCAACAATTCTGCCTGCAATAATTTTAACATTACAGAATTGGGATGTTGTTTTAGCCCTAAATTAATCGCTTTTTTAGCCAAAGAATTTTTGCCCGAGTCTAAATAATAATGCACTATTTCTTCAAATTCAACCGAATCGAAAAAATAAACGCTATTGGTTTTTAGCATCGATTCGAATTTTGAAAGCGGGATATTATTGTCTTTTGGAGTTAGTGCCATTATAAAAGTTGCCTAATTAGTGCTACATTAAAATTACGGGAACAAAGTAAGATATTAAAAATAACTTCTAAATGTTTTTAACAAATTAATTAACAAAATGCTTTATATTTGTATTCCAAACAATGTTTGGTACTGTCATGGGTAAAAAAATACTGCTTAGCTCAAAAGAAATTCACATCATTTTACACAGATTAGCCTGTCAACTAATTGAAAATCACACCAATTTTGAAAATACCGTGCTTATTGGAATTCAGCCAAGAGGCACCTATTTGGCGGAACGGCTGGTTTCCATTTTGGAAAATGATTACCACATTCCAAACGTACAATTAGGGCTGTTGGACATCACTTTTTATCGTGATGATTTCAGGCGTCGCGAAACTCCTTTACAGGCCAATGCAACAAATATTAATTTTATTGTTGAAAATAAAAAAGTGGTTTTTATAGACGACGTGCTTTTTTCAGGAAGAAGTGTTCGTGCTGCTTTAACTGCCATTCAATCTTTTGGACGACCTTCAGAAATTGAACTTTTAGTGTTAATTGACAGAAGGTTCAGCCGTCATTTGCCTATTCAGCCAGATTACAGCGGAAGTCAGGTAGATGTTTTTAATGAAGAAAAAGTGGTTGTTTACTGGGAAGAAAAAGATGGTAAAGATGCCGTATATATCATAAATAAATAAATTAGCAATGAGTCAGTTAAGCGTAAAACACCTTTTAGGAATAAAACATATAAACAAGGCTGATATTGATTTAATTTTTAAAACAGCCGACCATTTTAAGGAAGTGATTAACCGGCCAATTAAAAAAGTGCCTTCACTTCGTGACATTACCATTGCCAACTTATTTTTTGAAAACAGCACACGAACAAGGCTATCCTTTGAACTTGCAGAAAAACGTTTATCGGCCGACGTGATTAACTTTTCAGCAAGCCAGTCTTCCGTTAAAAAAGGGGAAACCCTTATTGATACCGCCAACAACATTTTGTCAATGAAAGTTGATATTATTGTGATGCGCCATCCCGATGTTGGTGCCTGTGATTTTTTATCGCAGCACGTAAACGCACAAATAGTAAACGCCGGCGACGGCACGCACGAACATCCAACACAGGCATTGCTCGATTCCTTTTCAATTCGTGAAAAACTGGGAAGCGTTGAAGGCAAAAAGATCGTAATTGTGGGTGATGTGTTGCATTCGCGTGTGGCGCTTTCAAACATCTATGCCTTAAAGTTACAAGGCGCCGAAATAAAAGTTTGCGGCCCAAAAACCCTCATCCCAAAATATATTGAAAGTTTGGGAGTAAGTGTTGAATTCGATATTAAAAAAGCGCTGGAATGGTGCGATGTTGCCAATGTGCTTCGCGTACAAAACGAGCGTATGGAAATCAATTATTTTCCTTCAACAAGAGAATACGCACAACTATTCGGTATAAACAAACAACTTTTGGACTCTTTAGACAAGAAAATATTAATTATGCACCCGGGACCAATCAACAGAGGTGTTGAATTAACAAGCGATGTTGCCGATTCCCCAAACCAATCCATTATCTTAAATCAGGTAGAAAATGGTGTGGCCATTCGTATGGCGGTTATTTATTTATTGGCACAACAAAACGAAAGAAATTAGTGATGATTGTCACCAAAACAAAAACTTACACGCACATAAAACCCACTCAAATTTCAGTGGCTGAGTTCTTTGCAGCCTTTAAAGAACGCTTCAAAGAATTTAAAGGCGAACACCTTATTATTGATTTTTCTGATAAAATTAACATCGAAATTAAAGAAATTTTCTTATTTTTGAAACTAAGTGTGCAACACAGAAAAAATGGTACAAGTTTTGTGCTGGTTTGTAAAGGTATATCTGTTGATGATGTGCCAGACGAATTAAATGTTGTCCCAACGTTTAACGAAGCTTTAGACATCCTTGAAATGGATGCCATTGAACGAGATTTAGGATTTTAAAACCAATTGGCTTATTGATGAAAAAACTACTTTTAATCACTTTTTTACTGTTTTTCACCTATTCTTTTGCGCAACAATCCGAGAAAAACAACGGGGATGCAAGCAGCAATATTCCGCCAGCTACACTTTTGTCAGTTTCTGCATATCCAAATCCATTTATTGCAGATACGAGCATCAATTTTAGATCCAGCAAAGCACAAAATGTTGAATTTACGGTAAAAAATTTACTGGGAACAACGGTGTATGAAGAAAAATTTAATGCCTCTGTTGGTTATAATGCCATTCCATTTAACAGAAATAGTTTGGCCAAAGGCATGTACATTTATTCTTTGCAAACCGATGTTGAGATTGTCTCTAAAAGATTGATCATTAAATGAGTTTGAAACTCACGATCTTAGGCTGTCATTCTGCAACACCACGCGTAAATGCGCACCCGACTGCGCAATTTTTGGAAATCAAAAATCATCATTTTTTAATCGATTGCGGCGAAGGCACCCAAGTGCAATTGCGCAAATACGGCGTTAAATTCTCCAAAATTAAGCACATATTTATTTCCCATTTACACGGAGATCATTTTTACGGACTGGTGGGGTTAATTTCAACATTCAGGTTGTTAAACCGCGAAACTGAATTGCATGTTTACGGACCAAAAGGCCTGAAAGAAATCGTCACCCTGCAATTAAAACTTTCCAATTCCTGGACACAATATCCTTTGCTTTTTCACGAACTGAACGCAACGGAAAGCGAGCTTATTTTTGAAGACGCCACTGTTGAAGTACACACCATTCCTTTGGATCACCGGGTTTACACAAACGGATTTTTATTCAGGGAAAAACTGGGGGAACGCAAATTAAATACCAATGCCATTGCGGCCCACAAAGAAATTAAAATTTGCGATTTTCAAAACTTAAAAAACGGCCGGGATTATACCCTGGAAAACGGCACGATCCTAAAAAATGAAACGCTCACCTTTGATCCCGCTTTGCCTTTAAGTTATGCTTTTTGCAGCGATACCGCCTATTTTCCTGAAATTGTGCCAATCATAAAAAATGCAACATGTTTGTACCACGAAGCCACTTTTTTAAAAGACAAAGAAACGCTTGCTATAACCACCAAACATGCCACCGCGGCACAAGCCGCCAAAATCGCAAAACTGGCAAATGTTAACCAATTGATTATTGGCCATTACAGCGGCCGCTATAATAATATTGAGGACTTTAAAATAGAGGCCCGGGAATTTTTTAAAAACACCCATTTGGCAGTAGAGGGAAAAGTTTTTGAAATAGTTTAATGAGCTTTTGGAGTACTTTTTATAAATACAAATCTTTTTTTTCAAAACGTCAAAAACTACAACGCATAAAAAAACCTCCCTTTTTCAAAGGAGGTTTTTAATATTTTGTTTTTTACCGATTAAATATCTGTAAGTGTGTAAGTGATTGTCAATGGAGCAGCGGCTGTGTCTATAAATCTTAAAGCGGCATAATTAGTTGCTTCAGCGCTTGCATAATTAAGTTTGTAGGTTAAGTTACGACCTTTGGTTGCCAAGTTTCCAGTATAAGAACTTCCAATTCCTGTAACTATACTTTGTGCAACATTTGTTAAAGTAAGCTCAGATGAGGCTGTTCCTAAAGTACCCTTACCATCAGATGAAGCTGCAGATGCCTCCACTGTTAATTTTAATCCAGTTGGAACAGCGCCGTCAGTAATTGCAACAGATACATTTCTTGACAAAGCTCCTTTAACAATAGAAGAATAGTTCATCCAAATAGCGGCGTTAGTTGCAGCAGTTCCAAAAGTCATAGGCAAACCGGCTTCTGTTGGTGCTGTCCCGGCTAAAGTTACATCTGTTGTTCCTGAAGCTACTTCAAGATCCAGTAAGGCAACTTCTGGAATACTGATGGTTACTAAATGAGTAGCAATTTTTGAGTCTACTATTTGTGCAAAAGAAGCGTTGGCTGATAAAATGATGACAGCGGCGAATAATAATTTTTTTAAGTTCATGTGGGTTGTTTTTAAATTGTTTGTTATTTATTTTTTTTTGTTATTTCTTATTGATGGTACAAATGTACGTTAGCATTAAAGCTTGCATTTCAAAAAATAGGCAGGTAAACGTTAAGTGTCGGTGAACGGTAGGTTTCTTTAGATGAACAAACTTAATGGCAGTTGGCAGGAGTGAAATTAGGGGAGATAGCTATTGAATATTAAATATTAGAAGTTAAATATTAAAATCTTCAAGTATCAATTATTCATTATTAAACTGCCGGCTGGCAGACAGATTCAAGTTGCGTTAAGGATAGAGCGGTATGTTTGAGCTTTTTTTGTTTTTCACAAAAAAGCGAGTAGCGATAGCCTGACCTGAAAGGGAACGCCCAAAATATCATAAAGACAATAATTTCAGCCAATTACACAAACAAACGACTAAACAATTATGCAATAAAAAAACACCATCTTAAAAAATGTCTTAAGGAATGGTGTCTTTTTCTAAATAGAAACCAAATTAAATTAGTTGTCGGTTAACGTATAATTGATCACCAGAGTATTGCTTTGGTCGGAATCCAAATTGGCATAAGCGTTTGGCTCATCGCTCAATTTTAAGGTATATTGTACATTGTTGCCTTTATTGGCTCCAGCACCGGTATAAGCGCTTCCTATATCGGTAATAATGGTAAGCGGATTATCGGTAAGCTCTTGCGTTGTGCTGTTTGCTTTACCCATTGTTCCTGCACCTGCGCCCATATCTTCCGACACTTTAACGTAAAGCTTAACGCCTGCTGGAATGCTGCCTTCAGAAATACGAATGCTGATATCTCGGCTTGGTTGTGATTGGGAGCCGATAATGGAAGAATAATTGATCCAGACGCTGTTGTTGGGGTCTTCAAAGTTTAATGGATTTCCTGCTTCAATCACGGTAGTGTTTCCCAGAGAAATGGCTGAATTTGAATAAACATTGATTAAGGCAACTTCGGGTATCCGTAAATTTATTTTGTGGCTGCCAACATTCTCTTGGGCGCTTAAATTGCCAATCACCAGTAAAAATAAGAACAAGGCTATATTTTTGTAGATTGTGGTCATTTTTTTGGCTTTTGAGGAATTCCTTTTTAGAAATTCAGAATTGTTTTATTAACACTTCTAAAAGTACGAACAAAAAACCATTAAACAATGTAAAAAACGAATTATTTTACCATTTGTTGTAAAATATATACCATTTGTTGTTATTTTAATACCATTTATATTTTAAAGCGTTGTTTTTGCCTTGTTGATAATTAGTAAAAAGCCCGTTAAGAAGTCCGCCTTTACTTAAAGTTACGCGTTTTATTCTGAAAAATTTGGGATGAATGAAAAAAAATATTCCGTTTTTCAGGACTATTGATTTTGATGAAAAAATAAGCTGAAAGAATTTCTAAAAGACATTATTATTGTATTCCGGAAACTCTGGATCACTTAAGTGAGAAACCTTTTCTAAAAAAATGCTATTTATAAGATAAAAGGTGAGGTAAAATTACTTTTTACTGCAGATGCGCCAAAGCAATTTCTATGTCAACCAATAACAGCTTCATATTTTCCAGTTGCTTTTCGGCATCGTTTAAAATATTTACGTCAACTTCTTTGCACAAGAGTGCAGACAGCGGCAAATCGAGCATTGCAAATTTGCTGCTCAATTGGTGCGCCCTGCTTTTTAATTCCGCCAAATTTTTGTTTTCAATCAATGCCGGAATTTCCTCAAAATTATTTTGAAATTCATCCACCATCAACCCTTTTAATTGATCGAAAAACTCTTGATCATCCATCGCATATTCTTCCATGGAAGCATAAGAAACAGGCGTGCTCTCCAATAAGAAATCAAACAATGATGCATAAGTTAAAGGAGATGTTGTACTGGCATAAGAAGTTCCCGACAAATCCAACTCCGCATCATTCACAACCAATAACGGCAGCTCAATAGCATCAACAAACGCCAAAACAGATTCATTTTTAACAACAGATTGCGCCACCAAATGCGTGTAAGTCCCGGCATTTAACGCCGCATCCAATTCCTTAAAATCAGCGATGATGTCATAGTGAATGCCTGTATTTTGCCTTAGGCACAATTTTAGGGCTTCTTGCTTTAGGTCATTTTCTTCAATAAAAAGTATTTTTATGGGCATTCCGTTTGTGTTTAATTATTTTGATTGATTAATTGATTAGGTGTTTTTTGTCATTAAGAACATCCACTCAGTTCATTAATGTAAAAACAATCGTGGTTGAATAAGTTTGAACAGGCAATAAAACACTTATTCCGGTAATTTCATATTGTAAGGGCACAAATGTATGTTCACCTGTACAAGAAAACAATGTAATATAACTCGTATTTGAAATAGTTTGAAAATTTATCCCACCGCTTATAATGTTATTGCCATTGGTACCGCTCGAGCTGCGTTTAACTTTAAGCGTCAAATTACTGTCCCAGCCATTATCCTCTCTAAGCACAAGAACATTGATGTTTACGTAATCTTTGCTGTTTCCCCCGGGACTTACGGTAATTAAACTTTGATTTGTTGCACTAACTATTGAACTGGCATAATCATTCCCGGCACCAGTGATATCTGACGCAGAAAGATCTCTGGTCCAATTACCCGATACGGTCATTTTGTCTTTTTGACTGTAGAGACAATTGCTAATTACCAAAAAAACAATAAATATTAAGTTTTTCATTATAAATCGGATAAAGTTAAAATGATGGATAATGTTGCGGACTGGTTAAAATCCAATAATTTATAATCGTAAATTTCCAGATAATAGGTAAGTTCATAGCCGTTATTGATGCCATTTCCGGTATATGCGCCTCGTATGTTGGAGATAATTGTTTGCGGGGTGCTGTTTAAAGTCAGAATTCCGGCTGGCGAACCCAATACGCCCTTGCCAACGCCCATATAATTTGAGGTACTCAGTTTTAAATAAATTCCAGAAGGAACCTGACCTCCATCTATTTTAATGGAAATGCTTCTGGGATTTGCCATACTTTCAATGGCAGAAGAAAAATTAATCCATTTTTTATTGTCTGTCGTCACCATTATCGCCTTTTCACCGGCTTCAATGCCCACTAAATTTAAGGTTATCGTTGAATTATCGGGTTTAATATCCAACATGGCCACTCGGGACAGATTAAATGTAGCATTAATATTGCCTGTATTATGCTGACCGAAACTCGAAATTGTGCAGAAACCGCAAATGATAAAAATTAATCGTTTCATAACTTAAATATTTTATCGCTTTTTTTAACTTCCCTATTTTTATTGGTGGCTTTAAAAACAGCCTTCAATTCTTCATTTGACACCACAGTAAATGTTTTTTGCGTTTCGCTGAAAGTAAAGTCATTCAGTAAATTTCTGACCACCAACTCAACCGTCCAATCGCCGGGCGTCAATTCTTTAAACCAAAATTTTCCGTCTTTGTCGGTTTTGGTATAATAGGTTTTGTCCTCCTTGGTTATTTTCACCACCAAAATAGGCAATTTTTTGATGAATTTGCTTGATTGCATCACCATTGTTTCTTCAAAAACTACTTGTCCGAATAAAGCCCCTGTATTTCCCATTTCAAGCACCAATTCCGTTTCCTTATTCGGCAAAATATCGATATCGATTGGCTGTTGCATGATAATGATTTTATTTTTTGGCAAACTCGACTGTTTCACATACAAACGGTAGGTTTTTGGCTGTAAATTATAAAAGTGAAAAATGCCTTTTTCATCGGAAATGGCGATATGGTCATCCAATAAAACCAGAATGCCTTCCAAATTGACTTTTTCGGCTGAAATGATCTTCCCTGTTAAAGAACCAACCGTTTTGTTTTTTGAAATGGGCGCATTCACCACAAAACTGTAAGACACCGTAATTAAAAGCTCCTTTTTGATGGGAAAAACCGGCAAACTCGTTTGTGAAACCGCCACGCTCAACAAATGTTTTCTTTGGTAATTATAATTTACCTGTGCCTGCAAATAATTTTGGGCTTCATCCAATTCATCAAAATCATAGTTTTTTTTGTAAAACGCACTCACATTTAGGTACGATTTTAAATTATATTGCAAATTTCCGCCGTAATAAAATGTTTTAACTACTTCATTTTCTGCGGATTTCTTGTTGCTTTGCTGATAATCACCATTTAAACCCAAAATTAAATCTTTAAAAATATTTGCTGAAATACTTAAGGAACTGAAAAACGTGCTTTGTGGTTCTGTGGTGTTCGCCAGAAAATTAATGGTTTTCCCAACACGATTTTGCCAAATTAAATCGTATTTGTTTGTCATTCTGCTATAAAAGGAAAGCGTCGCCAATTTTTCTTCAAAATTGTAGGCCAGCAAACTTAACCGGTCTTCCTTATTCCGATAATATCCTCCTACCCTAATCTTGTTATTTCTGTTGATATTGTAATTAAAATACGCCTGATATTTGGTGGTTATGGGAGAGGAACTGTAATTTATGGTGTCTTTAACCGGATTTATCGCGCGATACTCCGCGCCAATTTGCATGTCAATTTTTTTGCTGAACCGGTAATTTGCCAGCGAGAACAATTGCTTGCTGTTTCGTAAATAACCCTTATAATTTTTATCGGAATATTGTGCGGAATTGATAAAATCCCATTTTTTTAAATTTAAATAGGCTTCCAATGAATAGGCCAATCCGTTTGTTTTATAATTGCTTTCATAAGCAATTTCACCATTCAATTTAAATCGGTTAAGCGTATAAAAGGAAGCGATATTAAATATTTTAGAATTGAATTCTTCGTTGTCTTCAAAAAGTGTTCGGTTGATAAAACCCATTTCAACATAGGCTTTATCCGATAAATCCTGCGAAATTTTACCGCCGTACGAATCGGATATTTGTTTGGTGAACCTCGGTTTTACGTAAAATACGGTGGCGGTAGTTTTTCCAAAATCATAGCTTAAAATTCCTCCTGTTCCATAACGGGAAGTTTCGGTAATGTTGGAAAGCGAAAAATTTACGTGTCCCGCAACGGCTTCCATTTTTTTATTCTTGTAAAGCACGCTGTACCTTTCATAATCGCCAAACCGCACAATATCGCTTTGGCTGGGACCGGAATATTCGAAATTCAAATAATGCTCATTTCCTTTATCCAAAAAACCTTGTCCGCTCACCTTAAATTTAAACACATTTAAGGTATCCAAACCTTTTAACGAATTAAAAATAGTGGAAACGGTAACTGGGAAACGGTGGTACAAATCGGGTTTTTTGGTGTTGTTTGGATAAAGCGTAATGGCCACTCGATTTGAAAACAACAAGTCTGTTGAAACCATATAGGCTTTTAAATTGTTCAAAACCATCGTTTTGCTTCGCACATTTCCGGGAACTAACTGATAAACGGCGACAACTATTGAAGAATCTGGTTTCAACACGGCATTTGCAGGCACAATTTTAAGTGAATTACTCGATTCAAAAGTTATTTTCTCTTCGCTATTTCCATTATTTGTCACCAAATACTCACAATAATATTCTTTTTCAAGCCGCAAATATTCCGGTGCATTTAAAACATCAACAGTCAAATTGTATAATTTTGATACTTTAAGCAGCAATTCCTGAGAAGCAATTGGTACATTGTTATCGCTATTTGTAATTTTCAGCAATGCTGTGTAATCGCCAGATGTGCAATGGCTATTGACGCCAAAAGTAAACAGCACAATTTTTTTGTTGTTTGCTTCAATAACCAACTTTTTTATGTTTGTAGTCAGATAAAACTGGTCGGAAACCACAAATTCACTGCTTAAATTCATTTGGTTTTCAGTTGTATTTGAAATTTCAAAGGCGATGGTGTAATTTTTTCCGGGAACTAAATTTTCGGGAATATTTTTTGCCGAAATTTCAACAGCACTATTTTGCGCTTCAACTTTTGACATTGACATTAATGTCAATGTCAAAAGAAAAAAATAGGTTGATGTTGTTATTTCGGGAAAATTTCTCAAATTAAAACTGAAAAAAGACAGGCGTTTTTAGGTTATAAAATGTATTTTTTTGGGTTATTTATTTTCAAATTCCAGATCGATGGAATAAATATTTTTGCCATAATCTGCAATCAATACAGCTGTATAAGCGCCTTTTGGCAAGCCTGAAATATCAAGCGAAAAGGATTTACAGGAATTTGGGTACACTTTTTTAAATTTAACTTCCACTTTTTTTGCCTGTTCACCATTGGCGTTAAAAACTTCAAGCATTAAGGTTGGCTCCACATAAAAGTTCCCTAAATTTTTTAAATCAACATTGATGAGTTTATTCCCGTCCGGCTCTTCAATTTTAATGTCGTAAAATTCAAGTTCAGAAGGTGTTCTTTCATTAATGTCGGCAATAATTTGGATGCCGTAACGCACTTTCGATTCCAGTTTTACGCCAAACTCCAATTCATCTTCTTTAATGGGTTTTTCAATTTCCACCATTAAAACGCCCCAATAAGAACCATCAATTTCAACATCATTGGGCACATTGATGGTGTAAATAAGTTCATACGCTTCATTTGCCTGAAAAACGTGCTCATTCACATTGGTGGATAACCAGTTTTTGATGGAATTTTTATGACTGTTGTTCGCAGTTAAAACAGTTTCACTGCCGCATTCCTGAAACAAATCATTGAAATAAATAATGACACGCTGCTCTGTATCATCGGTATTTTTTAAACTAATAACGCCGGTAATCAATTGTCCGGAAGCGGATTGGTGCACGTGCGTTAAGCCATTAAGAATAACGACACCGGCATTTGACACCTGAAAACTCAAAAATACTAAAAGAAACAGCAGGGATTTTTTCATTTTTTCGTAAATTATTTTGTTAATAAAAGGGGGTTATAATCGATTTTAATTTATAATAAATTTAAACATTTCATCAATTCCGGTTTACTCGATCTGCTTACGGGAACCACATTTTTTCCAATAAGCACGCTGCTGTCTTCAATGTCAACAATTTTTTTTATGTTGATGATAAATGATCGGTGAACTTTTAAAAACAGCGCTTCGGGCAATTTATCTTCTACTTTTTTTAGCGTTGAATGCACCGTGTAATTTTCCTTGTCGGTTTTAATCAGAATATAATCGCCTTTGGCCTCAATTAAATTAATGCTGTCAAAACTAATTTTTACCAAGCGTTTGTATATGTTGACGTACAATTCTGTTTTGGATTCATTTATAACGGTTGTCAAAGGCAAATCTTTAAGTACATTTTGGGTATCGGAAAACAATTTTGCCTTTTCAACGGCTTTATCCAATCGAATTTGGGTAATGGGTTTTTCCAAATAATCTACCACACAATTGTATTCAAAAGCCTCCAAAGCAAAATTTGTGTGAGAGGAAGTCAAAATTACTTTTGGTGGATTTTTTAGGGTTTGTAACAAATCAAAACCGGAAAAAGCCGGCATATATATGTCTAAAAAAATAAGATCGACACTGTTTTGGTTTAAATATTTAAGCGCTTCAATAGGGTTGTTGAAGCTGTTAACAAGATTTAGATTTTTATTGTTGGAAATTAATTTTTCAATAATGACCCTTGCAATCTCTTCATCATCAATAGTGATACACTTCATTTGGTTGTTTTAGTTTGATTTTCAAAAGCAAAGGTACTTTTTTTGTGTCATTTTATAAACAACATCAGCACTTTATTGATGGTGTTTCTTTGGAATGGTGAAATAAAATATGCTTCCCTTTGAAACTTCACTTTCCAGCCAAATTTCACCGCCATAAAGGTCTAAAACCCTTTTTACGATGGAAAGTCCCATTCCGGTAGCTTTCTCCTGATAGCCAAGCGTGGTAAAAGTGTTAAATATTTTTTCGTGATATTCCTGCGGAATTCCCTGGCCATTGTCTTTTATGGAAAAAGTAAAAAAATTCTCCGCTTCTTCAACCCCAATTTCAATCAAACCTTTTTCCTTATCATTGAAGTTAATGGCATTGCTGATTAAGTTCTGAAAAACTTGGCGCAATCTTCGTGCATCACCTTTTAAAACAGGCAAATCGCCTTTTACAACGATACTAATATTTTGGGGAATATGAATGCTTTCCATTACTTTAGTTATCGTTTTATTCAAATCTATGGTCGTAGTTTTTAGACTTGTCGTTCCAATTTCAGAATAATTGATAATGTCTTCCAAAAACTTGTCCATCTTTTCAATTTTCGCCTCCATAAGATTCAAATTGCCAACACTTTCTTCTCCAATTTTTTCGCTGCAGTCCTCTTTCACCCAAGCTAACAAGGCCGAAAGGTTTCTTAAAGATGATTTTAAGTCGTGCGAAACCAAATGCGCATAGTCATTCAACTGCTCATTTTGATGTTTTAATTTTTGAAGTAATTGTTCTTTTTGATGCATCATGTTAAGCTTTACGCTTGCACAAATTCATTATAACACCAATAATCCAGCACCGTTTTAATGGATTCAGAATAATCGCTGAATTTTAAAGGTTTTACCAAATAACCCGCTATGCCAAGTTGGTGGCATTCTGTAACATCCTTATGGTCACTTGATGAAGTTAAAATAACGGTTGGAATATATTTTAAATGGCCATTATTTCTGATGATGCTTAAAAATTCAAGGCCATTTATTTTTGGCATATTTAAGTCCAGCAAAATAAGATCGGGCAACGATTCATTGCTATATAAAATATCCAACGCTTCTTCGCCGTTTTTAGCTTCAATAATGTTATGATTACATGCCAATTTTGAAATTGTTCTGTTAAATTTCATGATTTCTATCATATCATCTTCAACCAGTAAAATATTCAGACTTTTTCTCATAAGTTGTGCTATAAAATTATTTCTTGTATTTCTAATGTCAATCATTAAAAATAATCATCAAAGGTCTTAATATCGACGTGTTTTTTATGAAGGAATTCGACAAGCATTGATTAAGTGTCGATGAATGGTAACTAATTGTCGATTAACAGAAAAACGAACCAAACAAAAATTCTTCAACATAAATTACCTGTTAATTCGTTCTTTTGTATAAATTGGCTTTATGAAAGCAGTCACCGTAAAAGAACTAAAAACAGAATTGTCTCATTATTCACAAAAGGAATTGGTGGAACTCTGTTTGCGTTTGTCGAAATTCAAAAAGGAAAATAAGGAGCTGCTCACCTATCTTTTGTTTGAATCTTCCAATGAAGAAGGCTATATTGAAAGCATAAAACTGGAAATGGATGAACAATTTGAACTGGTAAACACAAAAACCTATTATTTCATTAAAAAGAGCGTCCGCAAAATTTTACGCAACGTTAAAACCGCCATTCGCTATTCAAAAAACAAGGAAACTGAAGTGGAACTCCTCCTCTATTTCTGCAAAAAATTGAAGGATTTTAAACCTTCCATCCATAAAAATACGGCGCTTAAAAAACTATTTGAAAGAGAAATAGCTTCTATCGAAAAAAAGATGCTCGTTTTGCATGAGGATTTGCAATATGATTATGGACAGGAGTTGGAAAATATAAAAACAGCCCCCTAACCCCGAAGGGGGAATTAATATTGAAAGGTGAGAGTTGAAAGGTTATTTGTTATATGTTAAATGTTATAGGTTAAATGTTAAAAGTTGTTGAAAGGTTATTTGTTATATGTTGAAATGTTATAGGTTAAATGTTATCTGAAATTTGCAATCGTAAATCCAAAATCGTAATTCTAAAATCATAAAGCCTTATCTTTGCGCAACCAAAAACGATATGGAATACAAATTGCTCTCTTCACCTTTGCAGGGATTTACCGATTTTCGGTTCAGAAACGCCTTTAACGCCATTTTTGGCGGCATAGACACTTTTTATTCACCTTATATCCGATTAAACGGAAGTTTGGTGGTCAAAAAGGCTTATGAACGCGACTTGCTGCCCGAAAACAATGTGGGTTTGGTAGTAATTCCGCAAATTATCACCAATGATGCGGATGAGTTTTTGTTTGTGGCCAACTACGTGCAGCAACTTGGCTATAAGGAATTAAACTGGAATTTAGGCTGCCCGTACCCCATGGTCACCAAATGCGGAATGGGTTCCGGACTGATAAGCGACCCGCAAAAAATTGGCAAAATTCTTGAAAAAGTTCATGCCGAATCGGATATCATCGTTTCCATGAAAATGCGTTTGGGTTACGACAACACTGATGAAATTTTGCAGGTGTTGCCCATTTTGGAGAAATATTCCATTAAAAACGTGGCCATCCATGCGCGCATTGGAAAACAATTGTACAAAGGCGGCGTGCATTTGGATGCTTTTCAACAATGCGTTAACCAAACCAGCCTGAAACTTTATTACAACGGCGACATTACTACCGTGGCGAAATTTCACGAAATGCAGGAACGTTTTCCAAGCATTGACCACTGGATGATTGGACGCGGATTGATTGCCGATCCTTTTTTGCCAAGTATGATAAAAAGCAACACCAGCCAATACCCGGCGAACAAACTTGAAATGTTTAGGACGTTTCACGACACGCTTTTTCAAAATTACAGTGAATCGTTGTCGGGTTCCACTCATCTTTTATTGAAAATGTACCATTTGTGGGAATACTTTTCCGTGCTGTTTTCAAATCCGCACAAAGCCTTAAAAAAGATTAAAAAAGCCGGCAGCATTAAAAATTACCAGGCGGCCGTAAATGAAATTTTAGCGGCGGAACGCGATCTTAGATAATATTTATTGTGTCGTCATTGCGAAGTTTTTGCAAAAAACTGTGGCAATCTGTTGTTTTATAAATACAAAACCCTCCAAAACTTCCACATTTTTATCTCATAATTTTTCCTATATTTGGTCAACTGCTAAAAAAAATTGATTAAGTATTCACATAAAATAATTGTTGTTGGGCTGATGCCTGATGTGTAAACATTTTTTGTTTGGAAAAGTAAGTTGGCTTTAACTTATAATGATATTTATATATAGACAATTTTAATTATAAAAAGATTTAATTCTTTTCAATATCAGAAAAATAAGCAAAATTATATAATTTGCAAAATAAAATGTATATTTGCGTAATATTTGCAAAAAATACATTTATTATGCTTATTCAATTCTCATTAAAAAATTTTAAAACTTTCAAAGAAAGAGCCTCTTTGAATCTATTCGCTTCTAACTATGACAAAGACACAAGGGAATCAGAAAATATCTTAGAAGATAATAAATTCAATTTAAGAATTTTAAAAAGTGCCGTTATTTATGGTGCAAATGCAAGTGGAAAAAGCAAATTCATTGATGCATTAGCCTTTATGAAACTCTTTGTTGTCTCAAGTTCTAAGGAAAGTCAAAAGGGAGATGAAATTGATGTAGAACCTTTTAGACTTAGTATTGTGAGTGAAAATTCCCCGACTGAATTTGAAGTTATCTTTACCTTCAATAAGATAATGTACCGTTATGGATTTGAAGTAGATAAAAAACAAATAGTTTCTGAGTGGTTATATAGAAAACCTAAAACTAAAGAAGTTGAATTATTTTATAGAGATTATCAAAAATTTGATGTACACCCAAGAAATTTCGCAAAAGGAGCGACGATAATTAAGGAAGGTTTAGTTAGAAATAATGCGTTATTATTATCTGTTGCAGCACAATTTAATGACTCAACATCAATTAATGTTTTAGAATGGTTTAAAAACTTGAAAACAATTTCTGGATTAAGGGAAGATGGATATCAGGGATATACAATGGGAAAGATTAAAGACCCTAGTAACAAAAAGAAAATTCTTGAATTACTAAAAGCTGCTGACTTAGGAATTCAAGACATTAAACTAGAAATGTTAGACATTGAGAAATTACCTAAAGAAATGCCTAAAGAATTAAGGGAGAAAATCATCAAAGAATCAAGTGAAGAAAATACTGAGTTTTTTTCCGATATTTTGACTTCTCATAAAAAGTTTGATGCGTCAAAGAGATTTATTGAAAATGTCAATTTTTCATTAGACAATAATGAATCATCAGGAACTCAAAAGTTTTTTGCGTTAACAGGTCCCATTTTAGATGTAATTGAAAATGGATATATATTAGTAGTTGATGAACTTGATTCTAAGCTTCACCCAAACCTTGTTTGTAAAATAGTTTCACTTTTTAATTCTAAAGAACTTAATCCTAAAAATGCACAACTAATTTTTAATACACAAGACACTAATTTATTAAGTTCAGGTTTGTTTAGAAGAGATCAGATTTGGTTTACAGAAAAGGATAAATTTGGTGAAGCTCGATTATATTCACTAGCCGACTTCAAATCAGATGAAGTTAGGAAAACAGAAGCCTTTGAAGAAAATTATATTAAAGGAAAATATGGAGCTGTTCCATTTCTTGGTTTTTTTGATAATTTAATATATAAAAAACTATTGGAGCAGGATGAAAATGAAAAATAAACAAGTTAATCAAATTGCTGCTAAACAAAAACATAGAGATGAACTAAAATCTATAAGGCGTAATAACCCTATTTTTGAGAGAATCGAACCTATTTTAAAACAAAAACCGACAATATTAATAGTATGTGAGGGTAAGAATACTGAACCTTCATATTTTAGACAATTTAAACTTGCAACGGCTACAATTAAACCAATAGGAGAAGGACACAATACTCTCTCATTGGTTAATCGCGCTATAGAACTTTCTCAGAAAGTGAATTACGAACAAATTTGGTGCGTCTTTGATAAAGATGATTTTGATAATAATAATTTCAATAATGCTATTTTAATTGCTGAATCGAACAACTTTGGTGTAGCATATTCAAATCAAGCCTTTGAATATTGGTTAATTCTTCATTTTGATGATCACCAAGGTGGTGGCATGGATCGAAAAGACTATAATGCAAAGATCAACAAACTTCTTAAACCTTTCAAACTGAGTTATGATGGTGATAAAAGTAAGATAATTACAGAAGAGATATTTGAACTTCTTGATGGTTATGATGAAAATATTGGTAAAGAAAGAAAAATATTGGCTATTGAAAGGGCAAAAAGAAATTACGACCAATTTGACAATAATAATCCATCAAATGCAGAATCCTCAACAACTGTATTTAGAATTGTTGAAGAATTATTGAAGTACTTATAAAAAAACCAATCTTGCGGATTTGCAATTCAATTAAAATAATATGTCAAAATCGTTCCTCAAATTCCCTTCTTTAATACTTCTCATTTTTATAATTATTTTTACCAGCAGTTGCAGTAAAAGCAAGGCTCAGGAAGAACCAATCATAGAAAACGCCAAAAAAGACACTGTAAAAACCATAGCTGTTCCAGAAAAGAAAATTTCCGCAATCGACACGGTCGATTACAACAATAGAATGATGGCTTTATCCAATAACGACACCACTGGATTTTGGCCGGTGAAAACTCCGTATCCATTGCCTGGGGCGGTATTGCCATATAACAGAATCGTTGCCTTTTACGGAAATCTGTATTCCAAAAGAATGGGGATTTTGGGCGAATTGCCAAAAGAGGAAATGCTTAAAAAACTGCAGGGCGAAGTTGCCAAATGGCAAGCTGCCGACCCAACAACAAAAGCAATTCCTGCCTTGCATTATATTGCCGTTACGGCTCAGTCCGCGCCCGGAAAAGCAAATATGCACCGATTGCGAATGCCTTTTAAGCAAATAGACACCATTATGGACTGGGCAAAATCAATAGATGCTTTGGTATTTTTGGATGTTCAGGTTGGGCACAGCAATGTGAAAGACGAAGTTACCGCGCTGGAAACCTATCTTAAACTGCCCAACGTTCATTTGGGAATTGATCCTGAATTTTCCTTAAAGAATGGCCACGTTCCCGGTAAAAAAATAGGAACTTTCGATGCGGAGGATATCAACGATGCTATCTATATTTTGGCAAACTTGGTTCGGGAAAATAAGTTGCCGCCTAAAGTGTTGGTCGTGCACCGATTTACGCAAGGAATGGTGACCAATTATAAAAACATAAAAATAGTTCCTGAAGTTCAGGTTGTGATGGATATGGACGGATTTGGCGACAAAATTTTAAAAAGATCCACTTATCTGAGATATATTTATAGAGAACCTGTGCAATTTACCGGCTTTAAATTATTTTATAAAAACGACAATAAAAATAATTGGAAAATGTATTCGCCTGAAGAGTTATTGAAATTTACGCCCAAACCCATCTATATTCAATATCAGTAATTCATGGCATCCATTTTTTGTATCAAGTTTTGAGTAATTTTACCTTTGTAACAAAAGTTATTTTCAAACGTCAAATAATATAAAAAAATCAAACAATGAGCAAAGTCATAAAATTTGGGGAAGAAGTAGAAGGATATACTATTCCTGTATTAAACGAGCGAGAAATAAGAGCTGCGGCCGGACTCCTATTTTTACTGATGTTGATTTCCATCATGGTTGTAATTCTAAAGGGCGATTTTTTAATGCTAAAATATGCCGTTACCATATTCCTTGCCGATATTTTAATAAGGGTTTTTGTGAATCCTAAATTTGCGCCGACTTTAATCATAGGACGTTTAATTGTGAGAAATCAGGTGCCTGAATATGTTGGTGCCGCGCAAAAAAAGTTTGCCTGGATTATTGGCGTGGTGTTGGCCACAACCATGTTTGTTCTTTTGGTGGTTGCCAATACGTATAGCCCAATTACGGGCCTTATCTGTTTAATTTGTCTCCTGTTTTTATTCTTTGAATCGGCGTTTGGTATTTGTTTGGGATGCAAATTTTATAATTTGTTTTACAAAGAAAAAGCGCAATACTGCCCCGGCGAAGTGTGTGATGTGAAATCAAGGCAAGCAATCCAAAAAACATCCATCGTGCAAATCCTGATCGTTTTTGCCTTTATAGCCTATATTTTCTTGACCGTTTTATTATTTAACGATACTTTTACGGAAAGGCCATCGGACTTGTTTGGAACAGAAAGTGCAGAACTTTCGAACTAATTCAAGTTCGAAACCATTAGCGCCCATTAAAAATGAAAACCTGTAAACACTTTGAAACCGAGCGGTTAATTTTACAGCCCACCACTTCAGCAGATGCCGAATTCATTTTTGAATTGGTGAATACGCCGAAATGGCTTGCAAATATTGGCGACAGAAACGTGAAATCGGTGGAAGACGCAAAAAGGTATATCAAGGAAAGAATGACGCCGCAACTGGAAAAACTTGGCTATGGAAATTACACGCTCATCAGAAAAGCTGACAACCTTAAAGCAGGCACTTGCGGATTATATGACCGTGAAGGTTTGGAAGGCATTGATATTGGTTTTGCTTTGTTACCTGACTTTGAAAATTTAGGCTACGGCTATGAAAGTGCGGCAAAACTTTTGGAAGTTGGCATTAAAGTGTTTCATATTAAACGCATCAGCGCCATCACCACCAAAGAAAATATAGCCTCACAAAAACTCATCGAAAAATTGGGGCTTAAATACGTAAATACCATAAAAATTCCCAATGATGAGGAGGAATTGCTGCTTTACAGTTTATAGTGTCAAAAATTCTTAACCACATATTTTTTAAATAAAACACTTCTATTCAGCAAATTGGCGTAACTTGTATACCAATGAATTTGATTGGCGGTTTTCATCACAAAAAAACGACATTCAATTAAAGAGAAAAAGGATGTGTTTTTCACCAGAAGCAAGTTTCACGGGCGGCGTTCTCATTTTTTCGATTGGCATCGCCACTGTTAAAAGCGTTCACAAACCAAATCAACTGGTATTTGCGATCATTCCTATGTTTTTTGGCATCCAACAAATTACCGAAGGTTTTTTATGGCTGTCCTTGCAAAATCCTGATTTTCCCAATATTCAAAAGCTCACTTCCGTTATTTTTTTAATTATGGCAGAAGTTTTGTGGCCAATGGTAATACCGCTTTCGGTGCTGCTGATGGAAGAAAACAAAAGCAAAAAAAGAATATTGTGGGTTTTCCTGATTATGGGAATATTACTGTCCTCCTATTATGCGTTTTGTTTGCTGAATTTCACCATTAATCCGCAAATTGTAAATTACCACATTCAGTATAACAATGATTTTCCCATAGCTTTCAGAAACTTGGCTTTTGCAGTTTATCTCCTCGCCACGATTGGATATTCCGGGGTAAACTGAACACCCCATTCCGGGGCAAAGTGAACAGGTCATTCCGGAGCAAACTGTACAGCTGATTCCGGAGCAAAGTGAACAGTTATTTTGATTCTGATTTTAGGTTATATTAAGTGTCGAAAAAC
>DATCUQ010000027.1:0-50677 GCA_036567345.1 Lutibacter sp. | reverse complement strand
GCATTGGTTTGACTTACATAATAAGTAGTCGTTCCTGCTGATGCTGTGTTTGGTGTTGGTGCTGTGGCACTTCCTGTTCCGCCTGTTACTGCTGCATACCATAATAAATTTGTTCCCGTTGCTGTTAATGCGCTCGCTGTATCGCCTACGCAATAAGTTACCGGACTTGTGCCTGGTGCTAATGGCAATGCATTTACCGTTACAACTATAGATGCTCTTGCACTTTCGCAACTGTTTGCATTGGTTTGACTTACATAATAAGTAGTCGTTCCTGCTGATGCTGTGTTTGGTGTTGGTGCTGTGGCACTTCCTGTTCCGCCTGTTGCTGCTGCATACCATAATAAATTTGTTCCCGTTGCTGTTAATGCGCTCGCTGTATCGCCTACGCAATAAGTTACCGGGCTTGTGCCTGGTGGTGGTGAAGTTACAGGAATAATCACTTGGACAGTCGCCGTTTTTGGACAACCTGCTGTTGTATAACTATAGGTAACTGTATAGGTTCCAGGAGTGCTGGTTGCTACATTTATCTCTCCATCAGAACTATTAATAGAAAGTCCGGCAGGTGCCGAAGAAAATGTTCCTCCTTGAACTCCATTTAAGTATACAGAAGCTGTTGTTCCACAAAAATCATTTGAATTGTAACTAATACTTGCTGTCCCTAAATTTAATTGGACAGGAATAGGATTTACAAAATCATCTAAAGCTGCTGATGGTGAATTAGATGATTTTGTTTTAACAAGAATATTTCCAAAAGCAGCTCCCCCACAAGGGTCGTTAATAGTAAAAAAAGCAGAAATATTAATTGCTGCTTCAACAAATTGATACGATGAATAAGAATTGTTGCCAAACGCACCGCCAATGAATGTTGTTGCTGTATTTAAATTAGTTTGACCAAAGGCAGTAGCTGGAGGTGTTTGCAAAACATAATCAGTATTCAACCATTTATAAAATTTTACAATTGCAGTACTACCTCCATTAGAGTATTCCACGGCTATTAATAAATCCCCGTTGGTTCTTCCATTGTTTGGACCGCCTGCCGTAAATGTTCCTCCCACATTGGCTGTAAGTGAGTTTTGTAAAAACTCAAAATCAATATAACTTGCGCCTGTTGTTACCAAGCGATCACTTGCAATAATTAACCATTGGTCGTTGTTTGAAGCTTCCCCTAAATGCAAAAGCACATTATTGATATCTCCTTTACCGCCGGCTTTACCGGTTGTCCAACTCCAGGCTGTAGTAGGATTTTGATTAAACTTACCTCCACCAGTAAAAATGTTATCAGGGGTTGGATCATATTTATCAACCACACGAAATGTTCTTGAAATATTTATGGGATTACCGGTATTATCAAACACAAAACCACCACTTCCTGATGGACCCTGAATCCAATCTCCCATTCCACTTGTAGGCAAATTAGATTGTAAATCACCATCTACATGAAATCCTCCTGTAGGTACTGTTACAGGAGCTAGTTGTTGTCCATACCCAACCGTCGTTGAAAACAACAAAACTAAAAAGGTCGCTAAACTAATAAGAGTAATTTTTTTCATAATCTTTTTATTTAAATAAACATAGCATTGAAACCCAAAAATACAGGGTCGCAAAAACGTACACCGTTAAGCAATTAAATCATTATTTTGGGTAATGTTTTATAGACAATGCTCCTTAGCATTACTATATGTGGGGCAAAAAATTTATGAATTTTGTGGGGCACAACTTTCATTTTACATAACAAATGTAATAAGTAACTTTTAATAAGCAATATTCGTAAACACCTATTTTTAAGGAACTTAACAAACGGGTGATATTTATCAACAAATGGTAAAAAAAAGCTCCCGAATTACAATTGACTGAAAGTGACATTTGTCACATACTTACTGTATTTGTCATTTTTAATATTTAAATATCTAATTATCAATTAATTAATAAAATAAATTGAATCGTTAACTACCATTCACAAAATAATAAGTTTAACAAGTTGTATATAAATAGATAAATAAAAATTCTATTTTTGCAAATAAAGATTATGAATAAATATGATGTTGCCATTATTGGCTCGGGACCTGGAGGCTACGTTGCGGCAATTCGTTGCGCACAATTGGGGTTAAAAACTGCCATTATTGAAAAATACAGCACCTTGGGAGGCACTTGTTTAAATGTGGGCTGTATTCCGTCGAAAGCATTGCTGGATTCTTCGCATCATTATTATGATGCCACCAAACATTTTGCCACCCACGGAATTGAGGTATCCGGTTTGAAAATAAATTTTGAACAAATGATTTCCCGCAAAAAGGAAGTCGTGGACCAGACTTCAGGCGGCATAAATTTTTTAATGGACAAAAATAAAGTCACCGTTTTTCAAGGTGTTGGCAGTTTTGAAAATAACACTCATATTATTATATCAAAAACCGACGGAACTTCAGAAAAAATTGAAGCTTCAAACATCATTATTGCAACCGGCTCAAAACCTGCGATGTTGCCATTTATTAAAATGGACAAAAAAAGAATTATCACTTCAACGGAAGCGTTGAAATTGACAGAAATCCCAAAACATTTAATCGTTATTGGCGGCGGCGTTATCGGTTTGGAACTGGGTTCTGTTTACAGCCGACTGGGTTCCGAAGTTTCTGTAATCGAATTTATGCCAACCATTACGCCGGGAATGGATGCCATGCTTTCCAAAGAATTGCAAAAATCGCTTAAAAAACAAGGACTTAAATTTTATACGGGCCACAAAGTGACATCCGCAGTAAACAACGGAAAAGAAGTTGTGGTGGTTGCTGAAGACAAAAAAGGAAATCCGGTTGAATTTAAAGGAGATTACACCTTAATTTCTGTAGGAAGAAAACCTTATACCGATGGATTGGGCTTGGAAACTATTGGCATCAAAGTAAACGAAAAAGGGCAAATTGAAACCAACGAACAATTGCAAACCAATGTTAAAAACATTTACGCCATTGGCGATGTGGTAAAAGGCGCCATGCTGGCCCACAAAGCCGAAGAAGAAGGCACGATGGTCGCGGAATTGATTGCCGGACAAAAACCGCATATCGATTACAATTTAATTCCGAATGTTGTTTATACCTGGCCAGAAGTTGCCGCAGTGGGCAAAACGGAAGAGCAATTAAAAGAAGCCGGCGTGAACTACAAATCGGGGACTTTCGCAATGCGCGCTTTGGGAAGGGCGAGAGCAAGTATGGATACCGACGGAATGATAAAAGTACTGGCTGATGCTGTCACTGATGAAATTTTAGGCGTTCATATGATTGGCGCCAGGGCAGCCGATATGATTGCCGAAGCGGTTATTGCGATGGAATTTAGAGCGTCATCAGAAGATATTGCGCGTTCATCGCACGCACACCCAACATATACTGAAGCTTTTAAGGAAGCTTGTTTGGCGGTGAATGATCGATCGATTCATTCTTAAGCCCCCTAACCCCCGAAGGGGGAATTTCTAAAGTAGAGCTGAAAATAATCTTTAACTTTCAACTTTGAAGCGCGCAAGTTATAAATTTCAAGTAAAAGATATTTCCGAATTCAAAAAGCAATTGTTGCTTTGGGCGCAGCAGTTTGAAATTGCGGTTTGGCTGGACAGCAATAATTACGACCAAAAATATTCAAACTTTGATGCGGTTTTAGCTGTTGATGCGGTTTCAAAAATTGAAACTTCCTATAAAAATTCGTTCTCAAAATTAAAAAAATACCAATCTGAAGTCAACGACTTTATTTTCGGCTATCTCAGTTACGATCTAAAAAATGACGTTGAAAACTTGACTTCTTCTAATTTCGACGGATTTCATTTTCCCGATTTGTTCTTCTTTCAGCCTAAAAAATTAATTTTTATCAACCAAAATACGGTTGAAATAAAATACGTTTCAGCGTTTGAACAGGAAATTGAGACCGATTTAGAAAAAATATGGAAGTCAAAAGCCAAAAGCCAAAAGTTAAAAGTTAAAAACGAACTAAAAATAAAACTTCGAATCCATAAAGACGAGTATTACAAAAAATTAAATACGCTTTTAGGCCATATTCACAGAGGCGATATTTATGAAGCCAATTTTTGCCAGGAGTTTTACAGTGAAAATTCAGGGATTAATCCGGCGGAAGTTTACCAAAATCTGAATGAAATTTCCAAACCGCCTTTTGCCGCATTTTTAAAACTGAACAACAATTATTTACTTTCGGCATCGCCCGAGCGTTATCTGAAAAAAGACGGTGAACACTTAATTTCCCAGCCCATAAAAGGAACCGAAAAAAGAGCGACCACAAAAGCGGCCGATGAAAAATTGATTTTAGCATTGGAACAAAATCAAAAAGAACGCGCAGAAAATATTATGATTGTGGATTTGGTGCGCAACGATTTTTCCCGATTTGCCGTAAAAGGATCCGTAAAAGTGGAGGAACTATGTAAAGTGCACACTTTTGAACAAGTGCATCATCTTATATCCACTATTTCTTGTACCGTAAAAAAAGACATTCACCCGGTTGATCTTATAAAAAACACGTTTCCGATGGGAAGCATGACTGGTGCGCCAAAAATTTCAGCCATGAAAATAATTGAGGAATTGGAAGAAACCAAACGCGGTTTGTATTCGGGAGCGGTCGGTTATTTTACGCCCAACGGCGATTTCGATTTCAATGTGATTATCCGCAGTATTTTATACAATGCCGACAAAAAATATGTTTCCTATTCGGTTGGCGGCGCCATTACTTCACAATCAATTCCGGAAAAAGAATATGAAGAATGTTTGTTGAAAGCAAAAGCGATGAAACACGTTTTATTAAACGCTAAATAATTATATTTACAAAATATGAAAGCCGAATTAACAGCACATATCGACGCTAAATTTTCATTTTTATATGATAAGAACCTCCTCATTGCCATTTCTGGCGGCATAGACAGCGTGGTTTTAATGCATTTATTTCACAAGTTACATTTTAAAATTTCATTGGCGCACTGCAATTTTTCGTTGCGCGGAAAAGAAAGCACTGAAGATGAGGTGTTTGTGAGGGCTTTAGGCGAAAAATTGGAGATACAAACCCATACCATAAAATTTGACACCCAAGCCTATGCCGAAGAAAAAGGAATTTCTACACAAATGGCGGCACGTGATTTGCGGTACGACTGGTTTCAAAAAATTGCCAAAGAAAAAAATATCGATTACATTATAACTGCGCATCAAAAAGATGATGTTTTAGAAACTTTTCTGATCAATTTTACGCGGGGAACTGGGCTGGACGGTTTAACCGGAATTCCCGAAATTCAGGGAAATATTGTGCGCCCATTTATGATTTTCACAAGAAATGAAATTTTGATTTACGCCACCAAAAAAAAGATAGCGTGGCGCGAAGACCGTACCAATTCTTCCATCAGATATGTAAGAAATAAAATTCGTCATAAAGTGGTTCCAGTTTTAATAGAACTAAATCCGAATTTGCTGGACACTTTTCACAACACGTTGGAAAATTTAAAAGGAAGTCAGCAAATTGTGAAAGACCGCATCCAAAATGTGAAAGAAAAAATCACAAAAACCCACAAAAACGAATTGCATTTCAGCATTCCGGAAATAAAAAAACTGAGCAACCCAAAAATCTATTTGTTTGAAATTTTAAAAGATTACGGCTTTACGGAATGGAACGATGTTGCCGATTTGCTGGACTGCCAAAGCGGAAAACAGGTTTTTAGCAAAACGCATCGTTTGCTGAAAGACCGGGAAGTGTTGATTTTGTCGGATATGCTGAAACAAGAAGAAACCGACTATTTTGAGATTTTCGAAAATACGACTGAAATTAATGTGCCAATTGCATTGAAATTTGAAACGGTAGATATTCCTTTTGACACTAAAAACCATCAGAATAAAGTGTTGGAGGAATTGATTTTTGACGATAAAAACACCATTTCAATAGATTTCGACAAAATTGAATTCCCTTTGATCCTGAGAAAATGGCAAAAAGGAGATTATTTTTTTCCTATTGGAATGAACGGCAAAAAGAAAGTGGGCAAGTTTTTTAAAGACGAAAAATTATCGCTGATCGACAAAGAAAATAGCTGGCTGTTGTGCTCAAAAAATGAGATTGTTTGGGTGGTTGGAAAACGATTGGACGACCGATTTAAAGTCACAAAATCCACTTCAAAAATTTTGAAAATAACGGTTTAGTCGGAAGTTCAAAAAGTTTCAAGTTTCAGGTTTCAAGTTTCAAGTTTCAAGTTTAAAATTACTTCATGAAACTTTGAGAATTTACTTTGTGAATCTTTGTGCCATAATTTTTACACCAAGTTTCACAAAGACCCACGAAGATTCACAAAGAAATAAGTAATAGTTAATTTATTACAGTAATAAATTCCTTCACAAAAATAACGATTTCGTTAAATTAACATTTTAAAAGCAGCCTTTTAGTGAAGCTTTTGTAATTTTCACGCTTGAATTTTAAATTATGCACAAACTACCGAAACTCACCAGATTCAACGAAAACGTATTGGCAAAATACCGTATTTACAACAGTATTTTTATGACATTGCCGTTTGATGCCATCACAAAAACCGGCGTTATGCTGCCGCTTTTTCACGAAGTTTGCGAAAATGGTTTCTCCAACAAAAAAAATCCGAGCGAAATTGTTGAGGATTTTTTTAAAGCCTATCACACAAATCCTTCAGAAAAAGAAAAGATAAATTTATTGTTTCGTTTTATACAATATATTGAGCGTCAGGTGGTGTTGTTTGACGCCATTGAAGACGCGGCATTTCCGGTCGTAAATAATATGGACGGCGTGGGAACTTTGCGAAACAGCAAAGAAACCGCCGCTTTGGAAAATAAAAAAGAAGCGCTGAAAAAGCATTTGGAAAATTTTAAGGTGCGGGTGGTTTTAACCGCGCATCCAACGCAATTTTATCCGGGAGCCGTTTTGGGAATCATCACCGATTTGACCGAAGCCATTCAAGAAAACGACCTGCTGAAAATAAATCAGTTATTGGCGCAATTGGGAAAAACGCCATTTTTTAAACACGTAAAACCCACGCCTTTTGATGAAGCAGTAAGCCTGATCTGGTATTTGGAAAACGTATTTTACCATTCGGTATCCGGCGTTTACAACTATATCCAAAGCAATATTTTCGACAATAAGCCAGTCGACAATGAGATTATTAACCTTGGTTTTTGGCCTGGAGGGGACCGGGACGGAAATCCGTTTGTGACCACGGAAATTACGTTGGATGTCGCAAAACGTTTAAAACAAACCATCCTAAAAAATTATTATAAAGACATTCGCTTGTTGAAAAGACGCCTGACTTTTGCCGGCGTTGAAGAATCTATTGCCGCATTGGAGGATGTTTTATTTGAAAATAGCGTAAACACAGAAGTTAACACGATGATTCCGTTAAACGAATTTTTGGGTAAACTGAACGAAATCAGAGAGGTACTTATCAGCAGACATCAATCATTATATTTGGAGGAAATAGACGATTTTATCAATAAAGTTCGTTTGTTTGGCTACCATTTCGCGACATTGGACATTCGTCAGGACAGCCGTGTGCATCACGATGTTTTTGTTCAAATCGTAAAAACTTTGTCGGAAAAAGGAATCACACGTTTCCCCGAAAATTATTTGGAACTTCCTGAAAACAAACAGCTTGAAATTCTTTCAAAAGTATCAGGCAATGTAGATTTGTCGATTTTTGATGATGAAATGGTCGTAAAAACTTTGGGATCCATTCAAGCCATAAAAACCATTCAGCAAAATAACGGCGAACGCGGCGCAAACCGCTACATCATCAGCAACAACCAATCTGCTTTAAATGTGATGGAAACATTTGCCATGTTCAATTTGTGCGGTTTTAACCATCAATTAAACGTTGACATTATCCCACTTTTTGAAACCATTGATGATTTAACGAATTCAACAAGCGTTTTGGAAAAATTATATGCGAACAGCACTTATAAAAACCACCTTAAAAATAGGGAAAACAAACAAACCATTATGCTTGGTTTTTCAGACGGAACAAAAGATGGCGGTTATTTGATGGCAAACTGGGCCATTTATCAAGCCAAAGAAAAACTGACTGAGATCTCCAGAAAAAACGGCATCAAAGTCATATTTTTTGACGGACGCGGCGGACCGCCGGCACGAGGCGGCGGAAAAACGCATCAGTTTTATGCCTCATTGGGCCCAACCATTGAAGATGAAGAAATACAATTAACGGTTCAGGGGCAAACCATCAGTTCAAATTTTGGCACTTTGGATTCTTCCCAATTTAATATTGAACAGTTATTGAGTGCGGGAATTTCAAACGAATTGTTTAGCAATGCCAACAATATTATGACAAAAAACGATTCGGAAATTATGAACGATTTGGCGTTGACAAGCTATCAGGCTTATGTCGATTTTAAAAATCATCCGAAGTTTATGCCGTATTTGGAACGCATGAGCACGTTAAAATATTATGCAAAAACCAATATCGGAAGTCGCCCTTCCAAACGTTCCGCTTCAAAAGAATTAAACTTTGCCGATTTGCGCGCCATTCCTTTTGTGGGTTCCTGGAGTCAGTTAAAACAAAATGTTCCCGGATTTTATGGCGTTGGCACAGCGTTGAAAAAATATGAAGACAATGGTGAATTTGAAAAACTGAAACAGTTCTATAAAAATTCGGATTTCTTTAAAACGTTGATCGGAAACAGTATGATGTCGCTTACAAAATCTTTTTTTGAACTGACGGAGTATATGGCAAAAGATGAAGAATTTGGCGAATTTTGGAAAATTATTTTCAATGAGTATCAAACTTCAAAACGACTTATTTTAAAACTTTCCGATTATACGGAATTGATGCAAAGCAATCAAGTTGGAAAAGCATCTATTGTTATTCGTGAAAATATTGTTTTACCTTTGCTCACCATTCAGCAATATGCATTGCTTAAAATTCAGGAACTTCAAAATGAAGAAAATCCAGATCTTGAATTAATTAAGATTTATGAAAAAATGGTAACACGATCATTGTTCGGAAACATTAACGCAAGCAGAAATTCAGCATAATGATAAACTTATCACAGTTAAGCGAAAGCGAGTACAATCCGCATTACAAAAGCTACATTTCAATGTTGGGAAATGTAAATTTAATTGAAATTTTAAGGGCTTCTTCTGAAGAATTATTGGAATTAATTAAAGATTTATCCGAAGAAAAAATGGTTTTTCGCTATGATGAAGGAAAATGGACCATTAAAGAACTTTTGCAACATTTAATTGATACAGAACGTATTATGAGCTACAGAGCCCTGCGTTTTTCAAGAAATGATGCTACGGAATTACAAGGATTTGACGAAAATTGGTATGTGAAAAATTCAAACAGCAACGACAGAAATTCCAATGATTTGGCGGAAGAATTTATGTGCACACGCCGCGCAAGCATCTCTTTGTTTAAAAGTTTTACCGATGAAATGCTGCTATTGTCGGGCATGGCAAACGGAAGTGATATGACCGTAAGAGCTTTGGGATTTATTATAGCCGGACACCAAATGCATCATTTAAAAGTGATTAAAGAGCGGTATTTATAATCGTTTTATCCAAAAAGAAGATTTCAATAACGATTTTTTTAAAACCATAGCGTAAACATTTAAGCAAATTCAACTTCAATTAAATTGAAAATAGCGGATTCAAATTTTATATGATTTAAAATATTATATTTGAAATACCCTAAACTATTTTTCAACAATGCGCATTTTAAAAAAAATCTTACTCATTATTGGCGTTCTAATCGCCCTAATTTTGATTGGCGGCTGGATATATTTCAACAGCCTAAAACCCAATTATTCAGGTGAAATCACTTTATCAAACATTGATAATGAGACTTCTGTCTATTTTGATGACTACGGAATTCCGCATATTTACGCCCAAAACCAATATGACGCCTCAACGGCTTTAGGCTACGTTCATGCACAGGACCGACTTTGGCAAATGGAATTGATGAGAAGGATAGCTCCGGGTAGATTGTCGGAAATTTTTGGCAAGGACATGCTCAAAAACGACCAATTTTTTGTGAGTTTGGGTATTGAAGAAGCTTCCGTAAAATCCATGGAAAAATTGGACAAAAATGGGGAAGTCTATAAATTGGCCATTGCCTATATAAACGGTGTAAATCAATTTATTGAAAATGGCCCAACGCCTATTGAATTCACATTAATTGGCATCGAAAAAGAACCTTACCAACTTAAAGACATCTACAATATTTTGGGCTACATGTCTTTCAGTTTTGCGATGGCGCAAAAAACCGATCCGTTGCTAAGTATCCTCAAAGAAAAATTGGGTGATGATTATTTGAAAGAACTCAATATAGAAATCGGCCCAAATACCACGTTTATAAAAAATTCAAAATCAACCATTGCCGATTTTTCGGAAATGGTCGCCAGCGTAAATGAAATGATGGAAAAGTCGCCCATTCCGCCTTTTATCGGCAGCAACAGTTGGGTGGTTTCCCCAAAAAAAACCACTTCCGGAAAAGTGCTTTTTGCAAACGATCCGCATATTGGCTATTCACAGCCCGCAGTTTGGTATGAAGCGCATATTGTAACGCCTGATTACGAAATGTACGGTTACCATTTGGCCGGTGTTCCCTTTCCATTATTGGGACATAACAGAAATTACGCTTACGGATTGACTATGTTTGAAAATGACGATATCGATTTTTATAAAGAAGAAAATAACCCGGAAAATAATGCGGAATACAAAACACCAACCGGATTTGAAACTTATAAAACAGTCACTAAAACCATAAAAGTTAAGGATGCTGATGATGTCATTGTCAATGTCAGAAGTTCCCGCCACGGCCCAATTATGAATGATGCCCTTGATGCAATTACGCAAAGTGAGCCCGTTGCTATGTCTTGGATCTACACCAAATTTGACATAAAAGTTTTAGATGCCCTTTACACCATTTCAAGAGCAACCGACATAAAAGACGTTAAAAAAGGCGCATCTATGATTCATGCGCCAGGATTGAATATTATGTATGGCGACGCAAAAGGGAATGTGGCTTGGTGGGCTACCGGAAAACTATACAAATTAAAGCCAGACGTAAACAGAAACTTTATTTTAAATGGCGCATCAGGCGAAGATGACCCGATTGAATATTTGGATTTCAGCGAAAACCCGATGGCTGAAAATCCGCCTTGGAATTACGTGTATTCCGCCAACAATCAACCCGATTCCATTGCAAATATGCTATATCCCGGCTATTATTTATCCGAAGACCGGGCCAAACGCATTGTGCAATTGCTGGAACCAAAAAATAACTGGAACAAGGAATCTATGTCGGCCATGATTAACGATGTAACTTCTGCGGTGGCACCAGCATTGGTAAAAGAATTTGCCGAAAATATGGATTACAAATCCTTCAGCAAAAGCGAACAAAAAGCCATTGATGCGCTGCAACTTTGGGACGGCTCAAATACAGTTGACCAAATAGCGCCAACCATTTACAATAAATGGATTTACTTGTACTTAAAAAACACTTTTGAAGATGAAATGGGAACGAAATTGTTTACCCAGTTCTTGGCTACGCATTTGTCAAAAAGAGTGATTGCGGAGCAAATTGAAAAGGACAGTTCCATTTGGTGGGATGATATTTCAACTTCAAACAAAACAGAAACCAAAAAAGAAATATTGTCAAAATCTTTGGTTGAAGCAGTCGCCTCTTTAGAAAAACAACTTGGAAGCGACATAAAGGCTTGGAATTGGGGAAAAGTTCATACCTTAGAGCACCCGCATCCGCTTGGTAAAGTAGCTGTATTAAAAAACTATTTTAATGTTGGTCCGGTTTCCATAAAAGGTGCAAGAGAAGTGATTGACAATAGAGGTTACGACTTTACAGATTCGGGATTGTATGCAGTAAATGCAGGGCCTTCCACCAGAAGAATCATAGATTTTTCTGATATTGAGAACAGCATCAGCATTTTACCGACTGGGCAATCGGGGAACCCTTTCAGCAAACATTATAAAGATCAGTCTGAAATGTACAACAAGGGCGAATTCAGAAAAATGAAATTAAATGAAGAAGAAATTAAAAAAGTTTCAACAAAATTAACTATTTCACCAAAAAAATGAGTAAAAGAATAACCATAAAGCAAATTGCACTGGCATTGCAGGTTTCCATTTCAACGGTTTCAAAAGCGCTAAACGACAGCTACGAAATTAGTGACGACACAAAAAAAAGAATTCAGGAATACGCAAAATTACACAAATACAAGCCCAATACACTGGCATTGAGCCTGCAAAATAAAAAAACGAGAACCATTGGAATCATCATCCCAAATATTTTAAATTATTATTTTGCCCGAGTGCTTCGCGGCATAGAAAAAGTTGCTGCGGAAAAAGGATACAATATCATTACCTGCATCACCAATGAATCTTACAAAAAAGAAGTGGATACCATGGAAATGCTTTCAAATGGAACCATCGACGGATTTATTGCCTGTATTTCAGAAGAAACCTTGAGAATTGGGGATTTTGAACACTTTAACCGCATTTTGGAAGAAGGAACGCCAATTGTGTTGTATGACCGCGTGCATATTGACATTCCCTGCGACAAAGTGGTGACCGACAATGTTAAAAGCGGCTACAAAGCCACTCGTTTTTTGATGAAATCCGGCTGCGAAAATATTGCGCTTATTTCAACTGCTGAAGAAATAAATATTGGTCAGTTTAGTGTTAATGGCTATTTAAAAGCGCTAACTAAATATGATATTGCGCCAAATGAAAATCTTATTATAAGACTTGAAGATGAGACATATTTAAAAGAACGCATCCATTATATGTTAGACAATAACAAAGTGGACGGCATGTTTATTATTGATGAAGTTTCGGGCGCCGTCGCCACACAAGTACTGAATGCAAGGGGCATAAAAGTTCCAGATGACATTTCCATCGTAAGTTTTACCAACGGAATTTTATCACGATATACCATTCCGCCTTTAACCGCCGTAAATCGTTTTGCCCACACAACCGGTGAAATTGCGGCAACACGATTAATTGATAAAATTGAAGAAAAAATTGAATTTGATGACATTAAAACCGAAATAGTTAAAACCAAACTGGTTGAACGTGAATCGACAAAAAAACTTTTTATAAAATTTTAAAAAGCAAATTAATCTTTCATCAGCCCGAAAAAATTGGCCACCCAATAAGTGGTGTGAAAGTTTTTATCTACGGCAAATTTAGCCACATTTCCTCCTTGCTGTTTTTCCAGGCCAGGATCAACCGCCATAGCGTGGCCTAAGTTGTTTATTTCATATTTTACATTATTTCTTTAACTGTTCACTTATTTTACTCAAGATATTTTCAGAATGGATAAAAAAACGAAACAAACATTGCTTCATTAATTTATTGTTTCATTTTTTTATCTATTTTTATGAAAATTAAAAAATATGCTGGAAAAAGTTTATGGCAGCGCCGTTTTCGGCGTTGAAGCTACCAATATTACCGTTGAAGTAAATATTGACAAAGGAATTGGTTATCATTTGGTTGGCTTGCCCGACAATGCCATTAAAGAAAGCAGTTTTAGGATTTCTGCGGCTCTGAAAAATAACAAATACCATTTTCCCGGAAAAAAAATCACCATCAATATGGCGCCGGCAGATATGCGTAAAGAAGGTTCGGCCTACGACCTTACTTTGGCCATTGGCATACTTGCCGCTTCCAACCAAATTAACACCGATAAAATTGGCGATTACATTATTATGGGCGAACTTTCGTTGGACGGAAGCCTGCAACCCATAAAAGGCGCTTTGCCCATTGCCATTAAAGCACTTGAAGAAAATTTTAAAGGATTTATTTTGCCGAAACAAAATGCAAAAGAAGCGGCAATTGTCTCTGAGTTAAAAGTTTATGGCGTTGAAAATATTACAGAAGTCATTGATTTTTTCGATGGAAAAGCAGAACTGGAACAAACCATTATTGATGTCCAATTTGAATTTAACAAAAATTTGGAACACCCCGAATTTGATTTTGCCGATGTAAAAGGGCAGGAATCCGTAAAACGTTCCATGGAAATTGCAGCGGCAGGCGGACATAATATTATCCTAATTGGCCCTCCCGGAAGCGGCAAAACCATGTTGAGCAAAAGGCTGGCTTCCATTTTGCCGCCAATGACGATGCAAGAAGCACTGGAAACCACCAAAATACATTCTGTTGTTGGGAAAATAAAAGAAAGCGGTTTGATGTGCCAGCGGCCGTTTCGCTCGCCGCACCATACCATTTCGGACATAGCCTTGGTTGGTGGCGGACAATATCCGCAACCGGGAGAAATTTCCATGGCGCACAATGGTGTGTTATTTTTAGATGAATTGCCCGAGTTTAAACGCACTGTTTTAGAAGTAATGCGCCAACCTTTGGAAGACAGGGAAATTACCATTTCACGGGCAAAATTTTCGGTGACTTATCCCAGCAGTTTTATGTTGGTGGCAAGTATGAACCCATCTCCGAGCGGTTATTTTAATGATCCCGATTCTCCTAAAACCTCTTCGCCTTTTGAAATGCAGCGCTATCTCAGCAAAATTTCCGGACCTTTATTGGACAGAATCGACATTCATATTGAAGTGAATCCCGTTCCTTTTGAAAAACTTTCCGAAGAACAACTCAGTGAACCAAGCACCGAAATCAGAAAACGCGTTACCAAAGCCAGGGAAATTCAAACCCTCCGCTTTACCGAATATGGAAATGTGCATCACAATGCGCAAATGAACGTAAAACAAATCAGAAAATATTGCAAACTGTTGCCGGAATGCAGCATATTGCTAAAAAACGCCATGGAACGCTTAAGTTTATCAGCAAGGGCTTATGACCGAATATTAAAAGTTTCCAGAACCATTGCCGATTTGGAAGGTGTTGCGGAGATTTCCACAGCGCACATTTCTGAAGCTATACAATACCGAAGTTTAGACCGGGAAGGCTGGTTAGGGTGATGATTTTGTAAGAATGATGAACTCTAAAACAGCTATAAATAAAAAAGGGGAAATATCCCCTTTTTTATTCAGGGTTAATCCCCTTATTATTTAGCAACGCTTGTCTTAATTTTGATGTGAGAAAAAGAAAAACAGAATGTTTTTTGTTAGTTATGGGAAATTGCAAAAGCCTCTCAAAATTGGGAGGCTTTTTATTTGCAAAATTTTCTTATTAATATCTGTAATAATCAGGTTTATAAGGTCCTTCAATGGTTACGCCAATATATTTCGCCTGGTCTTCACGTAAAGTTTCCAATTCAACACCAATTTTAGCCAAGTGCAAACGCGCCACTTTTTCATCTAAATGTTTAGGCAACATATATACTTGGTTTTCATAAGCATCTTTATTGTTCCACAATTCCAATTGCGCCAAGGTTTGGTTGGTGAATGAATTGCTCATTACAAAACTAGGATGACCGGTTGCGCAGCCTAAATTCACCAAACGGCCTTCAGCCAAAATTAAAATTTCATTTTCGCCAATCGTATATTTATCAACCTGAGGTTTAATTTCAACTTTGGTATGTCCGTAGTTTTTATTCAACCAAGCCATATCCAGCTCATTATCGAAATGACCAATATTGCAAACGATGGTTTTGTCTTTCATTTTTTCAAAATGGCGGGCAATTACAATGTCTTTATTTCCTGTAGTGGTGATAATGATATCAGCATTTCCAACAACAGTATCTAATTTTTTAACTTCAAATCCGTCCATGGCAGCCTGCAACGCACAAATTGGATCAATTTCGGTAACCGTCACAATTGAACCTGCGCCTTTAAATGAAGCCGCGGTTCCTTTACCCACATCGCCATAACCGCAAACAACCACGCGTCTTCCTGCTAACATCACATCGGTTGCTCTTCTGATGGCATCAACAGCACTTTCCCTGCATCCGTATTTGTTGTCGAATTTAGATTTTGTTACGGAATCGTTTACATTTATTGCAGGCATTGGCAATGTTCCTGCTTTCACTCTTTCATATAAACGATGAACGCCAGTCGTAGTTTCTTCACTTAAACCATTGATTCCTGCAGCCAATTCCGGGTATCTGTCCAGCACCATATTGGTTAAATCGCCACCGTCATCCAAAATTAAGTTCAAAGGTTTTTTATCTTCCCCAAAAAATAACGTTTGCTCAATACACCAGTCAAATTCCTCCTCACTTAAACCTTTCCATGCATAAACTGAAATTCCTGCAGCAGCAATTGCGGCAGCAGCCTGGTCTTGTGTTGAAAATATATTGCAAGAACTCCAGGTCACCTCAGCGCCCAAATCAACCAATGTTTCAATTAAAACCGCAGTTTGGATGGTCATATGCAAACAACCGGCAATTCTTGCTCCTTTTAAAGGATTTTTACCTTTAAATTCTTCTCTCAAACTCATTAAACCAGGCATTTCTGCTTCCGCCAATTGAATTTCCTTACGGCCCCATTCAGCAAGATTGATGTCTTTTACTTTATATTTAACGTAAGTTGATGTACTTGTACTCATATTTATTAAATTTGTTTTTATTTTAAACAACTAAAACAAGTTGTTTAGGAATATGCAAAAGTACAAAATACCTTTTAAAAAATAAATGCCTTTATTCAAAACTATAAAACCAAATAACCATACCACCATTTACGTGTGGAAAATTGAAGAATCGCTGGGCGATTTGTGTGCAGATATGCCCTTGACAGAAAGAAGCGAAAAAAGGCTGTTTTCCATGAAATCCGATCTTCACAAACGCGGATTTTTGAGCGTACGGCATTTGTTGAAAGCTGCCGGCTATACAGATTTTGATTTGTTTTACAACGACAACGGCAAACCGCATTTAACCGACGGGAAAAATATTTCCATCACCCATTCCTACACTTTTTCGGCCATTGCGATAAGCGATTCCGCCATTGGCATCGACATTGAAAAAAACAGGGAAAAAATAAAAACCATCCAACATCGGTTTGTCAATTTTGAAAAAGGATTCATTCATAAAGATGATGATTATATTGAGCAACTAACGGTAATTTGGGGCGCCAAAGAAGCCTTGTATAAAATTTATCCTTTCGGCGGATTGACCTTCAAAAATGATATTGACATCAATTCTTTTCAAATTGCGGACAAAAAAACCACCGGTTACATAAAAGTGGATGGCTGGGACAAAAATTACGATATCCGTTTTGAACAACTGGATGGTTTCACCTTGGTTTATGCTTTAGAAATTTTGGAAAATGCGTAAATCCATTTTAGAATTCATCCAAAAATCCGCCGTAAAAAAGGAAAAATTACTGGCTATTTTATTGGATCCCGATAAAACTTCTTTGGGTAAATTGCCCGAAATGACTTCAAGAATTGAAAACCTTAAGGCGAATTTTATTTTTGTGGGCGGAAGTTTTGTTGAAAACGGTATCACCGATTTGTTTGTGAAAACACTTAAAAAGCATACGGAATTGCCTGTGGTACTTTTTCCTGGAGATTTTTCGCAGCTCACCAATTATGCAGATGCTTTGTTGTTTTTATCATTGCTATCGGGAAGAAATCCGGAATATTTAATTGAACAGCAAATTAAATCTGTTCCGTTTTTAAAAAATTCAAGCTTGGAAATTATTCCGACCGGATATATTTTAATTGATGGAGGAACCAATTCATCGGTATTAAAAATGAGCAACACCAAACCAATTTCACAAGAAAACATACAATTGGCAATAGACACCGCCGTTGCAGGAATGTACAAAGGCAAACAATTGGTTTATTTAGAAGCCGGAAGCGGCGCAAAATTTCCGGTTAATTCCCAGTTAATTTCAGCAGTAAAAAAACATATTTCCATTCCGCTTATTGTTGGCGGTGGCATAAAAACCAAAGAACAATTAAACAATGCTTATGAAAATGGCGCCGATTTGGTGGTTGTTGGCACCGCTTTTGAGAATAATGCTTCATTCAAATTTTAGCGTATGAATGACCTCCTTAATTTTTTTGTTGAACCCTACCAAACCGCAAGTGCGCTGCATATTTCGCTCGAACTAATTGCTGCCTTCTTTGGCGTGCTAAGTGTATTTTATGCCAAAAAAGAGAATATTTTAGTATTTCCTACGGGTATCATCAGCACCGCATTGTATGTATATTTGTTGGTTCAATGGGATTTATACGGCGATTTGATCATCAATATTTATTATACGCTTATGAGCGTTTACGGCTGGTATATGTGGAGCAGGATTGTAGATGACAAACAGCATCATTTGCCCATTTCGACAACAAATACGAGTGAAAAATTAAAGGCTTTTGGCATTTTTTTATTCACTTCCATTTTTGTGATTGCAGTTTACAGACATTATAACGTGATGCCAAATCACTTAAATTTTACGGAAAGCGTTGATTACGCGTTCACTAACTTAACTGCCGGAAATTTGGAGGATTTTAGGAAAACAACCCCTTTTTTAGATACTTTTACCACCGGCATCTTTTTTGCCGGAATGTGGTTAATGGCCAACAAAAAAATTGAAAACTGGCTGTTTTGGATTGCTGGAAACGTGGTTTCAATTCCGCTATATTTTGTAAAAGGATACGGATTTACAGGTATTCAATATGCCATATTTTTATTTTTAGCTTTTCAAGGATATTATGCATGGAAGAAAAACTTAAACAAACAGCCGTAAATATTATAAAAGTGGTGCTTTTTGGGCCAGAAAGCTCGGGTAAAACAACACTTTCTAAATTGCTGGCGCGTCATTATAACACGGTTTGGGTGCCTGAATATGCGCGGGATTATTTGCAAAATAAATGGAATAACGAGCGAAAAACCTGTGAAAATTCGGATATGCTTCCAATAGCTGAAGGGCAAATGAAACTGGAAAACGATTTGGCCTTAAAAGCCGATAAGGTTTTAATTTGTGACACTGATTTACTGGAAACAAAGGTTTATTCTGAAGAATTTTATGGCGGTTTTGTGCATCCTGATTTGGAAAAAGCCGCCTTACAAAATACCTATGATTTATACTTCCTGACTTATATTGATGCGCCTTGGAAAAAAGATGATTTGAGAGATCGGCCGGAACAACGGCTGGAAATGTTCAATGCTTTTGAAAATGCTTTAAAAAAGCACAATCGACGGTATGTTTTATTGAAAGGCGACAAAAAAGAACGGCTTGAACTTGCCATTCGTGAAATTGATGAACTTTTAAAATTGAAGCCTAATTTGCACCGATTTTTAGGCAAATAATCGGCAACATTAAATATCCGAAACGAATGAATATCGAATTGATGATAAAGGAATTGAAATTTAAAGCAGTGCGCAGCCGCGGTGCCGGCGGCCAGCATGTAAATAAAGTTTCGTCAAAAATTGAACTGACATTCGATTTGGGAAATTCTGAAAGTTTAAGCGAGGAAGAAAAAGAATTGTTGGTTCAAAAACTGAAAAGCAAACTCACCAAAGAAAATGTATTGCTGCTTCAATGCGACGAAAGTCGAAGTCAGCACAAAAACAAAGAAATTGCCATTGACCGATTTTTAAACATCATTTCGGGCGGATTAACTGTTCAAAAACCAAGAAAAGAAACCAAACCGAGTAAATCGAGCATTCTGAAACGCCTGGAAAAAAAGAAAAAAACAGCCTTCAAAAAAGCATTGCGCAATAAAACGAATTTTGAATAAAATAATTTAAACCGCAAAAAACACAAAGAAAAACCGAGTAAAAAATTATAAAAATTCAATTCCGTCAAAATTTGTTTAACCGCAAAAAAACGCAAAGAAATACGCAAAGGGCGCAAAGTAAATTTTGGATTGACGATTGACGATTGACGAATTTTGCCCTGTCGACAATTTTTTTAATTCTAAAATCGTAAATCAGAAATCGTAAATAAATCTGCGTTAAGGATTGAAGTGGAAATCCCGGCTTTGCGAGCTTATTCAGCAATATGTTCAACAGATTGCCACGCTCCGCTCGCAATGACGGATTGGAACGAAAAGCCTGACCTGAAAGGGAACGCCAACCAAAAGGGTCGGCAGGCCCTCCGAAAAGGCGGGCAGGCACAAAATATTTTAGTATTATATTTTTGAAATTTATTGAATTTAAATCCGATAATTAAATTCTTATTCCTAATTTTGTCCCATCTCAAAAGGGGTGCCTAAAACGGCTGAGATCAAACCCATTGAACCTGAACAGGTAATGCTGTTAAGGGAAATTAAGCGATAACAATCGCGTGGACAACAAATTAATTATTCATAACATCGATTAATTACCTCTTTTTAAATCGTTTTATTTTAAAAAAAATGAAACAATATTTAAAAATGAAACTGAAAAAAGCATCATTATTGGCAGCTTTTTTAATCACTGCATTTTCTTTTAATGCAAATTCACAAGAAATTTTTACGCTTTCGGGCAAAGTGACAGACGGATCAAAACCATTTCCCGACGTAAACATTGTGGTGAAAGAAACCAACAAAGGAACAACCACTGGTGTTGACGGCACATTTTCAATATCCTTAAAAAAGGGAACTTACACCTTGTTGGTAAGCGCGCTCAGCAATCCAAAAGAAGTAAAGGTTGTTTTAACTAAAGATGCTTTTATTTCAATTGACTTGTCCGACCGGTTTATGAATTTGGAAGAAGTGCTGGTTTCGGCAGTTCGCGTAAAAGCAACATCGCCCGTAACGCACAGCAACATCACCAAAAAAGATTTGGAAAAACGCAATTTGGGACAAGACATTCCCATTATGCTGAATTACTTGCCATCTGTAGTGACAACATCCGATGCCGGCGCAGGTGTTGGATACACCGGAATCAGGGTTCGCGGCAGCGATGCCACCCGCGTAAACATCACCATCAACGGAATTCCTTATAACGACGCTGAAAGTCAGGGCACTTTTTGGGTAAATATGCCCGATTTCACTTCCTCGACCGAAAGCATGCAATTGCAGCGCGGCGTTGGAACATCCACCAACGGCTCCAGCGCTTTTGGCGCCAGCTTAAACTTATTGACCGATGCTGTTTCTGAAAATGCTTATGGCGAAATCAGCAGTTCATTTGGTTCTTACAACACCAAAAAAAATACGGTGAAATTCAGCACCGGAAAAATTAATGACCATATTGAATTCGCGGGAAGATTTTCTAAAATTGATTCTGACGGCTATATTGACCGCGCTTGGTCCGATTTAAAATCGTATTTTTTGCAAGCTTCCTATGTTGATGACAATACTTTAATTAAAGCGCTGACTTTTGGCGGACACGAAAAAACGTATCAGGCTTGGTTTGGCGTCACCAAAGCCGAAATGGAAACTTTAGGACGGACTTACAATCCGTATTCTTATAAAAATCAAATTGACAATTACAAACAAGACCATTATCAATTGCACTGGAATGAAAAATTAACAGAAAATTGGTCTACCAATATTGGTTTAAACTACACCAAAGGCAGCGGCTATTTTGAGGAATTTAAAGCTGATGAAAATTTTTCGGATTATTTATTGACACCGATTGTTATTGGAGGCGAAACAATTGATGAAACTGATTTAATAAGAAGACGCTGGCTGGACAACGATTTTTATGTGGTAAATGCGAATGCCACTTATAAAAATGAGACGGCAGAATTTATCTTCGGGACTTCTTACAGCAACTATAAAGGAAAACATTTCGGAGAAATTATTTGGGCCGAATTCGCCAGTAATTCTGAAATAGGAGATCATTATTATGATGCTGAAACCGAAAAGAATGATTTCAATATTTTTGGGAAATTGACCTATAATTTGAATGATTCCTGGACCTTATTTACAGATTTACAGGGCAGATTTGTAAAATTTGACACGAATGGATTGACTTCAGACAGAACACCCATAAATGTTGACGAAAATTATGCGTTTTTTAATCCGAAAGCCGGTTTGACTTTTGAGGCAAATACAAATAACAGTTTCTATTTATCTTACGCAAAAGCCAATAGAGAGCCAAATCGCAACGATTTTGAAAACGGTATTTTTACCTCAGAAAAATTAAATGATTTTGAATTGGGATGGCGTTTTAATAATGAGGCCGTAAAAATAAACAGCAATGTTTACTATATGTTTTATAAAGACCAGCTGGTTTTAACCGGCGCCATTGATGATACCGGATCGCCAATAAGGACCACCAGCGGAAAAAGTTACCGACTCGGATTGGAAATAGATGCACAGATTAAATTGACCGATAAATTTTATGTTCAACCAAATATAGCCATCAGCAGCAACAAAAATGTTGATTTCTTAACCACTTGGAATGGAGAATTGGTTGATTTAGGAAATACAGATATCGCATTTTCTCCAAATTTAATCATTGGAAATGCCTTTGTATTTCAACCAAATAACAAAATGCAATTTTCTTTATTATCTAAATATGTTGGGGAACAATATATGGGTAATATTGACAATGCAAACTCAAAACTGGACAGTTATTTTGTGAACGATTTTAATATTTCTTATGAAATTAATCCGAAAAAAGTAGTCAAATCAATAGTGCTAAGTGCCTTGGTAAACAATATTTTTAATGTTGAATATATTTCAAACGGTTATTATTACACGTATGATGATGATTGGTCGGTTCCAAATCAAACAACTACTTTAGATGGCGCTGGTTATTATCCGCAAGCCACAAGAAACTTTTTAGTTGGAGCAACCTTAAAATTCTAACAAAAAATACTTTTTAAACGCGGTTTAAACCGCGTTTAAAAAGTATCATAAATTGTTTTAAATAAAATTACTTTTCTTCTGAAGTCATTCTTCCGGTAGCACAACTCACAAATGATTTTGCTTTATGCAATACGGTATTTGCATCACCGGCTTCAGGATATCCCATACTGGCTAATTTTTCTTTAACTTGTTGAATCACCAATTCATCGGTTGAATCTATACTCACTTCTGATGTATTTAAATTTACCAAAATTTCATTTACGCCTTCAATAGTTACAATTCCCTTTTTTATGGTATTGGCACATCCGCCGCATTTTAAATTTAATATTTTAATGACTGTCATTTTTCTCTTTTTAGTTTTTGTAAAATTACATGAATTTCTCTTATTCAAAAGTGATGCTCCAAATTCCCCGTAAATCGCCTTCATTATAACCGGTAGCCTTATCATTGGGATAAAGTGATTTTATAATTGAATCGGTTTTTATTGATACAAATTCTTCAACTTTCCCGTGGCAAGCCAAACAATTTGCTTTTAGTTTAATTGGCGCATAATAATGTTTGTTATTATTGCTGTCAACCTCCACAATTGGCGTAATTTCCTTTTTTTCGGATATTAATTTATGATAATAATTGATTATTTCCTGTTCCCTTTCAGAAGGTTTATTTTGCTGATTTCTTAATTTATCAGAAGTGCGTTTTATGGTTACATTAAACTCTTCAGATAATTGTTTGGTAAGCGGCATGGCTTCAACATTGCAAAACGGTATAGCCTTGGCCGGGCCGCCCATTTTCATTTGCTCGGTTAATTTTTCGCTTAAGGCTTTAAAAGTGGCTTGGGAAATTTCATTTCCTTTGTTGGCATATTCTTGCTTTTCTTTTTCCGAAAGTGAATTGTCACAAGCTGCCATCGCCAGAAATACCAGCAAAATCAACAAATTTTTCATGAGTGCTATTTTACAATTTCATTGTTGTTTTTTATCCAATATAAAATTCCGCCCTCCAAATCATAAATCTCTTTAAATCCAAAATCTGCTGCTTTTTTTGAAGCAGATGTTGTTCTGTTTCCTGATCTGCAATAAATAAAAATCGGCTGATTTTTATCGTATTTTGCAATTTGATCTAAGAAATTATCGTCGAAATAATTGATATTTATGGCACCTTCAATATGTCCCTCACTAAATTCCTGAGGTGTTCTGATATCAATTATCGTTTGATTTGCAGATTTTTCTTTAAATTCAGTTGGCGTAAGAACCTTAATTGCATCAGATTGTGATTGTGATTTGGTATTACAGCTCATGCCTAAAATAGTCGCAAGCACCAAAATTGATAATTTTAATGTAGTTTTCATCTGTTTTTGATTTTTTTACAAAAGTAAAGTTACAAATAAATTTTAGCAGTAACCAAAGTTACCCTTATTTAATAAAAAAAGGGAAGTAAAAAACTCCCCTATATATTAAATTAAAAATGAACATTTACAGCAAAGTTGTTGGACAAACATAATCGGTTAGTTTAACTCCAGTATCTTTAATATCTTTAAAACCGCCTCTGACATCTGTAACTTTTTTTACGCCATTTGCCATAAAAATTGAGGCTGCGATAAGAGAACGATAGCCACTGGCGCAATGCAAAACATATTCTTTGTCCGGTTTTATCTCAGCAAAATTTGAGTGAATAAAATCTAATGGGAAATTCTCAACACCAACAACATGTTCTGAAAGGTATTCAGATTCCTTTCGAACATCGAGTGCCACAATATTTCCTTCCTTCAATTTGTTGGTAAATTGGGTTGCAGATATGGAGCCAATTTTATCAACTTCAAAACCTGCTGCCAACCAGGCGTGAATTCCGCCTCTTAAAAAGCCCAAGGTATTGTCGTAACCCACACGAGAAAAACGTGTAACCACTTCATGTTCCCGGCCGCCTTCAGCAATAAAAATAATTTTTTGATTGATATTGGTAATTAATGAACCCACCCAAGGCGCAAAGTTGCCATCGACACCAATATACCAAGCACCTGGCACCGTTCCTTCTTCAGCAAATTCTTCTTTTGAACGCGTGTCAATCACCAAAATATCATCCCGTTCGCTCATTTCTTTAAAAGTGGCGGCGTCGATAGGCGTTGTGCCTCTGTATAAAATTTCATCAATACTCTTGTTAATTCCCTTATTCATTCTCACGTTATTAGGGAAATATTGTGGTGGTGGTTTTAAACCTGTAGTCACTTCATTAATAAACGCTTCCTTGGTCATATCGGCTCTCAAAGCGTAGTTTGTTTTCTTCTGATTTCCAAGCGTGTCAAAGGTTTCGGAGCTCATATTTTTTCCGCAGGCAGAACCAGCTCCATGATTTGGATATACAATAATATCATTGGGCAAAGTCATGATTTTATTTCGAAGGGAATCATACAAATGACCTGCTAAATCTGCTTCAGTCATATCGGATTTTACCGCTAAATCTGGCCGTCCAACATCACCAATAAATAAACAGTCACCGGTAAAAACATAAGGTTTTTTGCCTTTTTCATCTATTAAAACATAGGATGAAGATTCCATGGTATGGCCAGGCGTATGCAATAATTTAAGCGCAATTTTTCCTATTTTAAATTCTTCCCCGTCAATTCCCTTATGAATGTCATAATTGGGATTTGCGTTAGGGCCAAAAACGATGGTCGCCCCTGTTTTTTTTGCCAAATCAACTTGTCCGGAAACAAAATCGGCATGAAAATGCGTTAAAAAAACATATTTTATTTTGGCGCCGTCGGCTTTCGCCATTTCAATATACGGTTCGGTTTCTCTTAAAGGATCAATTATGGCAGCTTCTCCATTTGACTCAATGTAATAAGCCATTTCCGCCAAACAGCTCGTAAATAATTGCTCTACTTTCATGTCGTTCTATTTATTAGTTTTAATTCGGTCGTATGTAATTTGCATATCTTAATCAGAGTTTTCATCATGCGTCCAATAAGCTCATTTCATAATCGATTGATTTATATTTAATTAAAATTATTTGTTGTTTCTCAAAATTACAAGATGAATATTCTTTCATTTGTAATCTTAATCACATAATAGAAAATATTTTGAAAATATTAACTATTTGTCTGTTTAATGTAATCAGAAAATTTGATTCCGGTTTCCTTATTTTTTTCCCCTTCTTCAAAAGCATCCACCGCTTCCTGAATACTCAAAAAGCAATTTTGATAACCTATTTTCTTAATAATGCCGCTTTTTTCCAACACATCCCTAACAGGGCCTTTCATTCCGGTAAAGGCAATATCAATATGTATGCTTCGATACTTGGTGATTACATCGTTTAACATATACACCCCAGAGCTGTCAATGCTATTGATGCTTTCCCCATCAATAATGATTAATTTCAATTTTTTTCCTTTTCCCGCTACGGATGATTCCAATTTATCTTTAAAATATTGAACATTTGCAAAAAATAGCTGTGCATCGAACCTAACAATTAATATTTCTTCTGAAGTAATTAAAAGTCCTTCAAATCTTTTTATGTTCCTGTAAAAATGAGTGTTTGGAATTCGGCCCAAAATCGCGATATGAGGTTTGGCACTTGTATAAATTAACATGCCCAATGACAATATAATTCCTGCAAAAATGCCTTCTTTTATGCCAACCGTGGCAGTTATTAAAAGTGTAATGTTTAAAATGACAAGTTCCCTTTTGGAAAACTTCAGCAACTGTTTTGGAACTGTAAAGTCCAATAGCCCAAAAACGGCAACGATGATTATAGCGGCCAACACAGCCTCGGGCAAATAGTAAAAAACATGCGTAAAAAACAACAAAGTCAGCCCAACCACAGACCCGGAAATTATTGCTGCCATAGGCGTTTTTGCGCCCGTTTGATTGTTCACCGCCGTTCTGGAAAAACCTCCTGTTGCCGGATAAGTTTGAAAAAAGGAACCCACAATATTTCCCATTCCCAAAGCAATTAACTCCTGATTGGGAATAACTTTATAATCATTGTGCTTTAATTCAATGGCTTTTGCAACGGATATTGCCTCTAAAAAAGCAATAAAAGACAATGTTAGTGCAATTGGAAATAAATCAATGAGCGTTTTTTTATCAAATTGGGGAACTATAAAATTTGGCAATCCTTTAGGAATCTCACCCACTATTTTAACGCCAATTTGATCCAAATTAAAAATTTGAACGGCAAAAATCCCTAAAACAACAACCACCAAAGCAGCCGGAATTTTTACTGAAAATCGCTTAAAAAAAATTAAAATCAGTATTGAAATTAAGCCAATTGCCAAAGTGATTAGATTGGTGTCTTTTAAATGCCGTAGTGCGTCGAAAACCAAACTATGTATTTTATTGTTTCGTTGCAAATCAACCCCCAACAAATGATTTAATTGGCTTAAAGCAATAATTAAGGCCGCAGCCGAGGTAAATCCGCTAATAACAGGCCTGGACAAAAAATTAACCAAAAACCCCAATTTGAAAATCCCGAACAAAACCTGCAAAACACCCATCATAAAGGCAAGAAGAATTGCAAATTCAATGAAATGTTCTGTGCCAATTTCTGCCAAAGTTGCAACTCCCGATGCCACAATAAGCGAATCCATGGCTACTGGCCCAACCGACAATTGGCGGGAAGTTCCAAAAATAGCATAAACAATTTGTGGAATCATGGCGGTATATAACCCGTAAATTGGAGGTAACCCGGCAATCATTGCGTAAGCAATCCCTTGAGGTATCAGCATAATTCCAACAGCCAATCCGGCACCCAAGTCATTTTTAAAAAATTCCTTTTTATAGTTTGGCAGCCAATCTAAAATTGGCACATATTTTTTGATATTCATTATAGAATACTTTGTTTACACTCTTTAAATAATTTAATGTCGCAATTTTCGCAAACGCCCTTATCAAACTTTTTATAAATTGTTGAAATGGCTGTATGTTTATCTTTAAAAAAATTATCTGCCCCTATGATATCAACAAATCCACCTTTTATAAGAATTTCTTGACTCACTAGTTTTAAACCGACAAAATATATACCGCCGCCTCCTTCCTGCCATTTTAAAACTTCATTTGTCAGCCATTCTGCACCAGCCAAATCGATAAAATTAATTCCATTTGCAATAATTAGAATATGGTTCTTTTCCTTTTTTTCATATAATTCAGCAAAATAATTAGATATGGCCTCAATGGCACCAAAATAAATGGAATCGTCTATCCTGATTATTTTAATTTGAGGGCATTCCCTAGTGGTTTCGTCTCTAATTATATTGATAAACTTTCCCTCCTTATTTATTCCGACTTCAGCAATATTTGGCTTTGATGTTTTTTCTAAATAGAAAAATAATGAAATCAATATTCCAGAAAATAAAGCCGTTTCCAATTCTAAAAATAAAGTGCCAAATAAAGTAACACTGAAAATAATCAATTCCCTTTTACTGCTTATTATAATTTTCTTAATGTGCTGAAAGTCTATTAAATTATAGCCCACCAATAAAATAATACCACCCATGGCCGCTTTTGGCAAAAATGATGCATATTTTGCAAAAAATAATACGACCAACATCAATCCAACTGCAGAAATTATTGCAGATAAAGGGGTTTTTGCGCCTGACTGGTAATTTAATCCAGAACGTGTAAATGAACCTGAACTTGCATAAGAAGAGAAAAAACTTGAGACAATATTTGATAAACCCTGCCCAATAAATTCCTGGTTATTGTCTAATTTTTGATGAGAATGCAAAGCAACGGCTCTCGCAATTGAAACTGCTTCAACCAAACCCAACAATGCCAAAGTGAACGCGCCAGAAGTAAGTAATCTCATGTTTTCATAATTAAAATCTGGAATTCTGAAGGGGGGTAAGTGAGATGGAACATTGCCTACAGTATCTATCCCGTGCATATTCCCTCCCAATAAAATTGCTAACAAACTCCCAATAACCATTGCAATTAACATGTGTAGTTTTGATATTTTTTTTAAAAATTTCTTAATTAGAAAAGCGATGAGCAGCGTCCCTAAAGCAACACCAAATACATAAAAATTAGTTTCTGAAATGTGAGAAATGATATAGCTTGTAATTTCATAAAATGTGCTTCCCATAGGCACATCAAGTCCAAAAACATATTTCAATTGCTTAAAACCTATTAAAATTCCGGCACCGGCAGCAAAACCAATGACCACAGAATTAGACACAAAATTTACTAGTTTACCCATTTTGGCAATACCCATCAACAATTTTATAACTCCCGCCATAAAGGATAACACGATGGCCAATGAAATAAAAGCTTCAAGTTCTGATTCCGGATTTGCAAATCCGCTTATAACGGCAAAAACAACAATAGAACTGGTTGTGGTGGGTCCAGAAATTAAATGATAGGAAGAACCAAACAAGGCAGCGATTATTGGCGTAACCATCGCGGTATAAAAGCCATAAATTGGTGGCAAGCCGGCAATCATTGCAAAAGCGACGGCTTGCGGGATTACAATAACAGTTCCAGTAATTCCGGCAATTAAATCATCTTTCCAAGTGCTTTTTGCTAAAGGCAGCCAAATTAAAAAAGGAAATATTTTTTGCAAACTCATAGCACAATAAGTTTCTAATTTTTTACTTCATCAAAAGTACAATGAACTATTTTTAGTTTTGTGATTCATGTCACAAATATTATTAAAATAAACCTCCTTGTATGTTTCCTTTAATTCGTCCTAAATGTTTGTAGGCGAGTTCGGTCACTTCCCTTCCGCGCGGTGTACGCATAATAAAACCTTCCTGTATCAAAAATGGTTCATAAACTTCTTCTATGGTTTCCGTATTTTCTCCAACTGCGGTTGCAATGGTGCTAATGCCAACAGGACCTCCTTTAAATTTATCAATAATTGTCATAAGAATTTTATTGTCCATTTCATCTAAACCATGCGCATCAACATTTAATGCGTTTAACGCATATCTGGCAATTTCAATACTTATTTTCCCGTTTCCTTTAATTTGAGCAAAATCGCGGACTCTTCGCAACAGTGCATTCGCAATTCGCGGCGTGCCTCTGCTTCTTCCGGCAATTTCTATAGCCGATTCCATAGAAATAGGAACTTTTAATATGGTTGCGCTGCGTTGCACAATGGTTGTCAACAATTCGGTATTGTAATATTGCAATCGGCTGCTGATTCCAAAACGTGCTCTCATTGGCGCCGTTAACAAACCTGAACGCGTGGTTGCGCCAATTAAGGTAAAAGGTTCTAAATCTATTTGAACGGTGCGGGCATTTGGACCGGATTCGATCATAATATCAATCCGATAATCTTCCATGGCCGAATATAAATATTCTTCAACAACCGGACTTAATCGATGTATTTCATCAATAAACAACACGTCGCGTTCGCTTAAATTGGTAAGCAACCCGGCTAAATCTCCGGGTTTATCCAATACCGGACCTGAAGTAATTTTAAGTCCGACATTCAATTCATTTGCTAAAATATGAGCCAAAGTAGTTTTCCCAAGTCCGGGAGGACCGTGAAATAAAGTATGGTCCAAAGCTTCATTTCGTAAATTGGCTGCGCGCACAAAAACTTTAAGATTGTCTATCACTTGTTCCTGCCCCGTAAAATCATCAAATGATAAGGGACGCAACTTTTTTTCTACGTCCGAGTCTTCAGGCGAAGAAAGATTTTTATCAGGATTCAAGTTTTCGTTCATAAAAACAAAGATAACGAAGTAGCATTATTAATTATTAAAAATTAATAATTAATAATTGAAAAGGTGAAGATAGGAGTTCGAAGACCGAAGACGGAAGTCTTGTCGAATATTTCAGGTTTCAGGTTTGAAGTTTAAAAAAATTCTCATCAACATTTTAAAAATTAAATGTTGATGAGAATTTTCAATTAAAATATTTTATAATATTTAAGATTCCTCTTCACCTTCATATAAAGGCGTAATTTGAGAAACATAATCTTCTTCATGTCCAGGTTTGCTGTAATCATAAGGCCAACGATGAACCGCAGGTATTTCTCCCGGCCAGTTTCCATGAACATGTTCAATTGGCGTTGTCCATTCCAAAGTATTCGCTTTCCAAGGATTTTGGGTGGCTTTTTTACCTTTGTAAATGCTGATAAAGAAGTTTGTCAAGAAAATTATTTGCGCGGCACCTCCTAATATGGCAAATAATGTAATTACAATATTTATATCGGCCACATCATCAAATAATGGAAATGCGGTGTTGGCATAATATCGGCGCGGCAATCCGGCCAATCCAACAAAATGCATCGGGAAAAATACGCCATAAGCTGCCACTACTGTAATCCAGAAATGCCAATAACCCAAAGCTTTATTCATCATTCTGCCATACATTTTTGGGAACCAATGATAAACTCCTGCAAACATTCCGTAAATAGCAGATACGCCCATCACCAAGTGAAAATGGGCAACCACAAAGTAGGTGTCGTGCACATTGATGTCCAATGCGCTGTCTCCAAGCACCAATCCTGTTAAACCTCCCGAAATAAATGTAGAAACAAAACCTATAGAAAAAAGCATTGCCGGATTCATTTGGAGATTTCCTTTCCACATAGTTGTTATCCAGTTAAAAGCTTTTACTGCGGAAGGAATTGCAATTAATAAAGTGGTAAACGTAAATACGGAACCTAAAAACGGATTCATCCCAGAAACAAACATGTGATGGCCCCAAACAACCGTCGATAAAAATGCAATGGCAAGTATAGAACCAATCATTGCGCGATAACCAAAAATAGGTTTGCGTGAATTACAAGCAATAACTTCAGAAACAATACCCATTGCAGGCAATATTACAATGTAAACTTCCGGATGGCCGAGGAACCAAAATAAATGTTCAAACAATACCGGAGAGCCTCCCTGATAATGCAACACTTCCCCTTGAATAAATATATCTGATAAATAAAATGACGTACCAAAACTTCTGTCGAAAATTAACAACAAGGCTGCCGAAAGCAAAACCGGAAATGAAACCACCCCAATAATTGCAGTCACAAAAAACGCCCAAATTGTCAATGGCAATCTGGTCATTTTCATTCCAACAGTTCTTAAATTAAGTACCGTAACTATATAATTTAATGCGCCCATTAAAGAAGATGCGATAAATATTGCCATAGAAATTAACCAAAGTGTCATTCCCAGTCCAGAACCCGGAATGGCTTGCGGCAAGGCACTTAAAGGCGGATAAATAGTCCAACCTGCTGATGCTGGTCCGGCTTCAACAAAAAGCGAGGAAACCATAATCACACTCGATAAAAAGAACAGCCAATAGGAAACCATATTTAAAAATCCGGAGGCCATATCGCGAGCGCCAATTTGCAATGGAATCAATAAGTTGCTGAATGTTCCGCTTAAACCGGCGGTTAACACGAAGAATACCATAATGGTACCGTGTATGGTCACAATTGCCAAATAAATATCGGGAGACATCACGCCTCCGTCCTGATGGCGTCCCAAAAATGCTTCGATTAAACTAAAAGAAGTATCGGGCCAAGCAATTTGCAATCGGAACATCATAGACATAAATACCCCAATAACGCCCATAAAAATTCCAGTAATCAAATACTGTTTTGAAATCATTTTATGGTCAGTACTAAAAACGTATTTAGTAATAAATGTTTCTTTGTGATGATGATCTGACATATTATATTTTTTAGTAGTCTAGTAGTTAATTTTCTTCTTGTACAACCTGTGCAATTGATTTTTGGGTGCTTAACCAGCTGTTAAATGCCGCTTCTTCTTCCACAATAATTTTCATTTGCATATTGTAATGTGATGCGCCGCAAATTTTGTTGCAAAGCAATAAATAATCGAATTCATAAGGATCTTCGCCTTTTTCAGCCCTGATTTTATTGATTCCCGCAACTTTGGCCATTGTTTTTTCATTTACTCTCATTTCTTCGGTAGTTATGCTTGGGGTAAATGAAAACTGGGTGACCATTCCTGGAACACAGTTCATTTGCGCCCTAAAATGAGGCATATATGCTGAATGCAAAACGTCTTGGGAACGAAATTTAAAAATTACTTGTCGCCCTTTTGGTAAATGCAATTCTCTGGTTGGAATATCATCTATTGCATTTTTATCGGTCATATCCACGCCCATCGTATTAATTCCTTTTATATTTCGCACATTGGCTCTTCCCAATTCATTGTCACTTCCTGCATAGCGTGCTTCCCATTGAAATTGTTTGGCATATACTTCAACAATTAAAGGATTTTCGGCATCAGAAGCGTCCATCACATCATTCCATACTGAAAGTCCGTAAAGAACCAACCCGGCCAAAACAACAGCAGGAACAATGGTCCAAATCATTTCAAGTTTATGGCTATCAGCATAAAATAAAGCTTTTCTTCCTTTAATTCCACGGTATTTAAAAGCAAAAAAGAAAAGCAAAAACTGCGTTATCGCTTGGACAAATAGAATAAGCACCATTGTTACCACATACAAATTATCAATGCGGGCGCCTTCAAGAGAAGCAGAATCCGGCAATAGAATTACGGAATATTTCCAAAATGAAAATATCATCAGTCCGTAAAAGAAAATTCCAAAAAATGCAAATAAAATTCCTTGGGTATTATTGTCCTTTTCAGTGGCAATTACCCCTTTCAAATTAAAAATACTTATAATTTGCCATATTGCAATGCCAATTACAATTGCGAGTAACATATAAAGTAATGCTGTCATATTTTTTTAGATAGTTGTTATAGTGGTGCCAAATATAAAAAAAATCCTGAATATTTAAACTTCAGGATTCTTTTCTCTGTGTCTTTTTATTTTTTAATAGTGAAAATGTTCACTTTCTTTTATGAATGGACTTCCTTTTGCCAATAATGGCGCTTTTGTTAATGCGTTAAAAACAACATAGATGAAAATGCCCAAAACAAGCAATAGGGAACTAATTTCAGAAATTCCGATAAACCATTGGTCGCCAACAGTTGCCGGCATAATCATCACAAAAATATCGATATAATGACCTATTAAAACAATAACACCTGCAGTTACAATAAACCAAGGCACACGTTTAAAGTCGCTATTCATTAATATCAATAAGGGAAAAACAAAGTTTAAAACCACCATTCCTAAAAACGGCACTTTATAATCGTTGAATCTGGACACAAAATAAGTTACTTCTTCAGGAATATTTGCATACCAAATCAGCATAAACTGCGAGAACCATAAATAAGCCCAAAAAATACTGAATCCGAACATATACTTCGCCAAATCATGCAAATGGCTGTCATTTACAAATTCCAAATAGCCTTTTCCTTTTAAATAAATGGAAACCATGGCGATGGTTGTAATTGCAGAAACTATTAAGCTTGAAAATACGTACCAACCAAATAAGGTGCTATACCAATGCGGATCTAAAGACATAATCCAATCCCAAGACATCATAGACTCGGTAACCAGGAAAAACACCAAAAATGCCGCTGAACTTTTAAACAATTTTCTGTAGTTGCTCAAGTCTGTTGAAGCATCTTGCGCAATGGTCATTTTTCTTGCATAATTTCGATACAAAACCCAACCAAGAATATAAATAGCAGCTCTGATCAAAAAGAACGGCACATTTAAATACCCTGATTTATTTTGAATCAGTTCATCCGTCGCAACCACTTCCGGATCCATCCAAACAAAAAGATGGTTCATTTGTGTAGCCGAAAGCACAAAAAACACAAATAACAATATTCCACCCACAGGCAAATAGGCTGTGATCGCTTCCATCACCCGAAACAACACAATAGACCATCCTGCTTGCGAAACATGTTGAATGGCATAAAATGCCAATGTACCCAGTGAAATCATAAAAAAGAAAAACAAGGCAACGTACAATGCCGACCAAGGTTTGTTTTTTAATAAATGATATATATGTTCCGCGTGAGCTTCTTCAGATTGCACTGCAGCACCGTTTTCTTCAGAAGCATGGTCTGCAGTTGCGGCAACTTCCCCATGTGCATTATGATCTTCCTGCAATAGCACTTTAACATCTTCTACTGAAGAAGGTGCAGATAAAAATCCATAACCAACTCCTAAAAGTCCAATAATCATTAATGCTAATGAAAATGTTTTTAATTTACTTGAAAAGGTATACATATTTTTAAATTCTATCTTAGTAAAAGTGTTATTTTAATAGTTCGTTTCTAAGCTGTTGCACATACATAACCACTTGCCAACGCTCCTTTTCCGTTAATTGCGAGGCATGGGATCCCATTAAGTTTCTGCCGTACATAATTACATGGTAAATGCTTCCTTCAGTTATTGGCCTGTCTTTATAATTGGGAACTCCTAAAAATTTGTCTCTTTTCACCAATTCGCCGTCGCCGACACCAGCAGCGCCATGACAAGAAATACAATAGATGGTGAACATGGCTTTACCGTTGGCTAAATTTTCCTCATTGACTTCCAATGGATTCTTCAGATTTAAAAGTGCTGCATCATAACCTTCTGTCGAATCCGGATAATCGTAAGGCACTTTTCCGCGTGCAATAGTTCCTTCAACAGGCGGCTGGGATGTTCTTCCATCACTAAAATTTGGATTTACCGAATAGGTTTCATAACCAACAGGCTTATACATATCGGGCATATATTGGTAATTCGGCTTTGTTTTATCCAACCAACAAGATGATAAGGTGAATAAAAAAGCCAATGCTGTCGTAATTTTTAAAATGTTTCTCATTTTAATTAATGCTTTTCAGTTACTTTAATTTCTACAGTTCCTGTTTTTTCCAGAAATGCGATGAGTTCCGCTTCATTTCCGTCAACAATCACTTCCATCACAAACATATCGTCGGTTGTTCTTGGATCTGGGTTTTCGGCTTCCTTAAATGGCCACAATCTGCTGCGCATATAAAAGGTGATGACCATTAAATGCGCCGCAAAAAACACGGTCATCTCAAACATAATTGGCACAAATGCAGGCATATTTTGAACAAAGGCAAAGCTTGGTTTTCCGCCAATATCTTGCGGCCATTGCTCTATCATCATATAATTCATCATCCAAACTGAAAATACCAAACCAACACATCCATACATAAAAGCTGTAATTGCAATTCGTGTACCTTTTAATCCCATGGCTTTGTCTAAACCATGAACCGGAAATGGCGTATAAATTTCCTCGATATGATAATTTGCCGCACGTACTTCTTTTACGGCATCCATAAGGATATCATCATCATTATACATTGCTTGAACTACTTTATTACTCATGATTTCCGTCTCTTAATTTTTTATATTTTTCACCTGATGCCTTCAAAATAGATTTAACCTCTGCTTGCGCTATCACCGGGAATGTTCTTGCATACAATAAGAATAATACGAAAAAGAATCCAATGGTGCCAATAAAAATTCCTATGTCAACAAAAGTTGGAGAAAACATAGTCCATGATGAAGGTAAGTAATCTCTGTGCAATGAAGTCACAATAATCACAAAACGTTCAAACCACATGCCGATATTTACCACGATAGAAATGATGAAAGAGAAGGTAATGCTCGTTCTTAATCTTTTAAACCACATAAATTGCGGTGAAAATACGTTGCAGCTCATCATCAATAAATAGGCCCACCAGTAAGGACCGGTAGCTCGGTTTAAAAATGCATATTGTTCATATTCCACACCTGAATACCAGGCAATAAATAACTCAGTGATGTAAGCACAACCAACGATTGAACCTGTAATCATAATTACAATGTTCATCAATTCAATATGTTGTTTGGTAATGTATGCTTCAAGATTTGACACTTTTCTCATAATGATCAACAAAGTGTTCACCATCGCAAATCCCGAGAAAACCGCTCCAGCCACAAAATAAGGCGGAAAAATGGTGGTATGCCAGCCAGGAATTACGGAAGTTGCAAAGTCAAATGATACAATGGTGTGTACCGAAAGAACCAAAGGCGTTGCCAAGCCGGCCAATACCAAGGAAACTTCTTCAAAACGTTGCCAGTCTTTAGCCCTGCCTGTCCAGCCGAAACTTAGCAAACTGTATATTTTCTTCTGAAAAGGTCTGATTGCCCTGTCGCGCAACATTGCAAAATCGGGCAATAAACCCGTCCACCAAAATACCAGTGAAACTGATAAATATGTTGAAATGGCAAATACGTCCCAAAGCAAGGGTGAGTTAAAGTTGGTCCAAAGTGTTCCAAATTGGTTCGGCAACGGCAATACAAAGTGCGCATTCCAAACTCTACCCATATGAATAACAGGAAATAAACCCGCCTGAATAACGGAAAAAATAGTCATCGCTTCCGCAGAACGGTTGATACCCATTCTCCATTTTTGACGAAACAATAACAATACTGCGGAAATTAAAGTACCGGCGTGACCAATACCCACCCACCATACAAAGTTGGTGATGTCCCAAGCCCAGCCTACAGTTTTATTTAACCCCCAAACGCCAATTCCTGTTCCTATGGTATAAGCTATGCAACCTATTCCCCAAAGGAATGCCACTAATGCTATTGAAAAAGCTGTCCACCATAATTTATTTGCTTTACCTTCAACGGGAGCCGCTACATCAACAGAAATGTCATGGTAGTTTTTATCTCCATCAATTAAAGGTCTTCTAATAGGTGCTTCGTAATGAGACGACATATTCTTATTTAATTATAATCTATTAATAATATTTTTATGCTTCTTGAATGTTTCTCACTTTCACATGGTAAACGACATTTGGTTTTGTGCCAACGTGCTCCAATAAGTGATAGGCTCTTTTATCTTCGGCCAAACCTTTAACCATATCTTCGTGTTTGTTAACATCCCCAAATACCATGGCTCCTGCTGTACAGGCATTAGAACAAGCGGTTTCAAACTCATTTGTATTGATAGGCCTTCCTTCTTTTTTCGCTTTTAGGATGGTGGCTTGTGTCATTTGAATACACATAGAACATTTTTCCATGACACCGCGTGAACGAACCACTACATCAGGATTTAGCACCATTTTGCCTAAATCATCGTTCATATTGTAATTGAACTTGCTGTTGTTTGGATATTCAAACCAGTTAAATCTACGCACTTTGTAAGGGCAGTTATTTGCGCAGTAACGCGTACCTACACAACGGTTATAAGCCATTTGGTTTTGACCCTGACGACCGTGTGAGGTTGCCGCTACCGGACAAACTGTTTCACAAGGTGCGTGATTACAATGTTGACACATTACAGGCTGAAAAGCAACTGACGGATTTTCGGAAGGATCTTCCAAGGCATCCATCGCTTTTTTGAATCCCATCGCGCCTTTTCCGTTTTCTTTTACTTCATTGTCACCGGCAAAATTTTCTTCGTGAGAATAATAACGGTCAATACGCAACCAGTGCATATCTCTTGATCGTCTTATTTCTGCTTTTCCAACAACTGGAACGTTGTTTTCGGCATGACAAGCAATAACGCAAGCGCCACAACCTGTGCAAGTATTTAAATCTATGGAAAGATTAAAATGATGACCTATTGATCTGTCAAATGAATCCCACAAATCTACCGTTGTTGCTTCAACTTCTTTATGATCTAAAGACACCATTGGTGATTTATTCCATGTGTGTTTTGGATCTATTGAATTGTCATTGTAAGTTTCTAATGTTGTTTCTTTAATAATATCACCTCTGCCCATTAAGGTATTTTGCAACTGAACACAAGCAAACTCATGTTCGCCTTCAACCACTTTTAAAGTAACGTTAGGCTGAAAATTATTAAAGTTTTTATAAAACTTGTAAGCATTTTTACCCGTTTGCATTTCTGCTTTTAATCCTTGCTTTCTTCCGTACCCAAGCGCCAAACCTAAAGAGCCTTTTGCTTGTCCGGGCTGAATTAAAACCGGTAAAATTTCAGAAACACCATTCACGGTCAATTCAACCAAGCTTCCGTTTAATGCGCCATTTGCCTCATTTTTATTGATGGCACCCAATGCATCCGCATCGGCTTTTGACATGGTTAAGTAGTTATCCCAAGAAGTTCTTGTGATTGGATCCGGAAATTCCTGTAACCAAGGATTGTTTGCCATTTGACCGTCACCCAAACCAATTTTTACATAAAGCTGTAATTCTAAATCGCTTCCTTTAACTTTTGCCAATTCTGAAGCTGCTGTTTCCAGATCAACTTCTAATGTAACGACCTCACTTTGAACTGCATCAGCAGTAAAAACACCATCGTGCAACGCTTGATTCCAAGATTTGCCACCCAATATTTCGGTGTTCCAGGTTTCTTTTAAGAAATCATAATAGGTCGCTGTACTGCCCGTCCAAGCCAATAAACTGTCTTGAAACTGACGCGTATTAAACAATGTTTTAATGGTAGGCTGAATTAGGCTGAATTGTCCTTTTTTAATTTCAACATCGCCCCAAGATTCCAAATAATGTGGTGTGGCCAATGAATATTGAACCGCATTTGCAGTTTCATTGTCCTGCATGGAAAAAGCCACCGATAATTTCACTTTTTTCAGGCCTTCAACAAAAGCTGTGGAATTTGGCAATGAGTAAACCGGATTTGAATTGTGAATAATGACTGCGCCAATTTTGCCTTCATTCATATCGGCAATTAATTGTGCAACATCTGCATCATTTCCTTTTCTTATATTTTTGGTTGTGCTGACATCCAAAGCTTCACTATTTAATGCTTTATTGATTGCCAACGCCAATAATTGTGCATTTTTATCCTGAATACCGGTTAAAACAACCGCTTTGCTTCCTGCCGTTTTAAGTTGTGCTGCTGCCTTTTGAATGGCAACATTTAATGGGGTTGCTTCCTTAGAAACAATTCCTTTTACAACTGCCTGGTATAAATTAAGAAGTACTTGGTTTTGTTCGGATGGTTTTACCATTGTACGTTTATCGGCATTGGCGCCTGATAAAGACATATTTGATTCAAACTGAATATGTCGTGACATTTTTCCGTTGACAGGAACGCGTCCTTTTGCATAGCCTGCTTCAAAACCGCCACCTTGCCAACTTCCTAAAAAATCTGCACCAACAGAAACAATAACTTCTGCTTTTTCTAAATGATAATCAGGCAATGCTCTTGTGCCGTACATTTCTGCAAATGCATCCAATGCTGCAGATTCTGAAACTGCATCATATTCAACATGCGCTACATTTTCAAAAGTTTCATTTAATTTTTCAATCAATTTTTTGGTTGAAGGACTTGCACAAGTTCCAGTTAAAACTGCTATTGGCAAACCTGAAGCTTTAACTTCATTTAATTTTGCAATGATTTGTTGGTCGGCTTCATTCCAAGAAATTTCAGCGCCATTAGCTTTAGGGCCTTTTAATCGAAGACTGTCGTATAATGAAAGTACGGATGCCTGCACACGTGCATTTGTGGTTCCGTTTGCTTCTTTGTTAGGTTCAATTTTTATCGGACGTCCTTCTCTGACTTTTACCAAAACATTTGCAAAATCAAAACCATCAGCAATTGTTGTTGCATAATATTCAGCAACACCGGGAATAATGTCATTTGGTTTAATGATATAAGGAATTGATTTTACTACGGGGCCTTCGCAAGATGCTAAAGTTACCGCAGCAGTTGTGAATCCTACATACTTTAAAAAGTCTCTACGTGTTGTTGATGAAGCTTCCAAGGTTTTTTTATCACCTAAAAATAGATCCGTTGGAATTTCTTCTATAAACTCGTTCTGTTTTAACGTATCAACAATAGAGCTGTTTTCGTTTAGCTCTTCAACACTTTTCCAGTATTTTTTGTTTGATGCCATTTTATAGTTGGTTATTTACTTCGTAATTAATATTAATAGTGACATTTAGCACATTCTAAACCTCCCATTTCAGCTGCAGTCACTTTTTCAACACCATATTTTTTAGACAACTGGTCATGAATATTTTTATAATAGCCATTTTTAGTTAAATCTACAGCTGTTGTTCTGTGACAATCGATACACCATCCCATAGTAAGTGGCGAAAATTGTTTCATGTCGTGCATTTCCTGAACAGGACCATGGCAAGTTTGGCATTGTACCCCTGCAACTGTTACGTGTTGTGAGTGGTTGTAGTAAGCAAAATCGGCCAAATTATGAATTCGAACCCACTCAATAGGTTTTTGCTCATAACCTTCAATATATTTTACATTTGTCTTATCCCAACCAACCGCATCGTATAGTTTTTGAATTTCTTTATCAAGATCTTCTTTCGTGTTGTTTCCAAACAATTCCCCTTTATATTCTGAAATTGATTTGTGACAGTTCATACAAACATTAGCTGATGGAATTCCTGAAGTTTTGCTATTTTTTGCTGAAGAGTGACAATATTGACAGTCTATTTTATTGTCTCCGGCATGAACCGCATGTGAAAACACAATTGGCTGAATTGGCTGATAGCCTACATTCACGTCAATTTGCATTAAATATCCAAAAGCAAACCAAGCACCTAACAATAAGAAAAATATAACAGCCAAGAACCGTACGAACGGATTAAAAATCAATGTTTTTAAAACACTTACTCCTGATTCTTCACCTTCTTCAGCAACTTTTCTATTGGTTGTGGCCGCAACGATTAACGACAATAATAATAAGACGCCAATTGTTATCGCAAGTGTTGGTAAAATGCCAATACCCGGTTTATTAAAAATTTCTTGATCTGCCGCTGTTGTTGCAACCACTGGAGCAACATCGCCAACGGCCATATATTTTAATAAATCATCTATATCCTGATCTGTAAGCTGAGGAAAAGGCGTCATCGCAATAGGAGAATATTCAGAAGCAGTTTTCGCCAATGGATCGCCTGATGCAATTAAAGCTGCATTGTCCTTAATCCATAATTTTAGCCAAGCTGCATCATACTTTTTTTCAATATGTAAAAGTGGCGGACCAATTAGTTTTCCGTCCAATTTATGACAGGCCGCACAATTTGTCTTAAAAACTTGCTTACCGCGTTCCACTCCAGGGTCAGCTTCAGTTGCCACAGCGGCAACTGCTGCAACCGGCGCGCCTTTGGTATATTCTAAAATATCAATAATATCTTGGTCAGACAATTGAGGATTCGCAATCATCGGCAATTTGTTGTTCTCTTCAAAAACCTGAATTGCTAGTTTATCTCCGGACTTAATCATTCCCGGACTGTCTTTAATCCAAGCAATAAGCCAAGCTTGATCTCTTTTCTCCGTAACTCCCTTTAATGCAGGACCCACTAGTTTTGCGTCTAATTTATGACAGGCTGCGCATATAGATTTAAAGAGCTTTTCTCCATTTGCTGGATCTCCTTGTGCCGATAAATTAAGCGAGAAAAAGAATAGGAAAGCAAGACTACTAATAACTAATCTTGATAATGGACTGTGTTGTTTCACACTTTTCATATTTAAAAAAGATATTTTCTTTCTAGTTTGGTACAATTTTTTCATATATAAAAATATGACTTTAATCATTTTTGCATGATTGGACAAAAGTAGCATATAATACCAAAACTTAAAATGTAAAAATTGTGTTAAATGTAATTTATATTCATTCTAAATAACTTGTTTATACGCTTACATTTCAAGGAAAATTATAAATTTGACAAAAAAATAATATTTTATGAATAAATTATCGATAAAAATAATAATACCGCTTTTTTTTACTATTTTTTTAAGCATAACAAGCTCATATTCACAAAGTGAAAATGAAAAAATCAATACCTTAATTGAACAAAAGAAGGCATTTAATAAAACAAATAAGAATATAATTGTCTTTAAAATTCAAATTTATAACGGCAATGAAACCCAGGCTTACGCAATTAAGAGAAATTTTGAATCGGATTTTCCTGAATATCGCGCAAAAGTTAAGTATGATAATCCTGAATTCAAAACACATGCCGGAAGCTTCAGAACGCGATTGGAAGCTGACAGGGCTTTAAATACCATTAAATTAAAATATTCCGGAGCCATTGTTTTAGAAGAAAAGATTTAAATCCTATCCCCAGCCTCCCGTTCTAAAAACGGGACAGGCTTTTCCGAAGGAAAGGGAGTTTGATTTGTAATTAAATAGCATTTGCAACAAATAACTTTTGAACTGACAGGTCGCGACCTGTCCTTACTTATCAAACTACCCTGTTTAACCTTTCAAACAAACGGTTTTTTAAGTTGTTGTAATCTACGATAGATTCCATTATTTTATCTCTTTCTGCTTCAACGCCAACATTGGTGATGAGCGAGTTTATTTTTTGTTCAATAAGAATGCGGCGTATGTTGTAAATGGCATCGAGCACCATTTTAGAAAGGTCGCTTTTTTTGCTTCTAGTAAAAATATTTTTGCGTTCCCAATCGCTTAACACATACCTTTCATCGTCCATTAAAATAGTGGTGACCAAATTAGCCACTTCATAATTTTCATGATTCACCAACATATCTACAGAAATAGTTTTCTCCTGATTTAGCTGGAAAATTATTTCGTAATAAATATTTTTAAAGGTCTCGTCGGTAAATTCCACTTCATCATCCTGCAAATTCAAATAGATTTCTTTTGAAACCACATTGCTGAATTTTACTTTTTTTATGGGATTAAAATCGTGATCTTCATCTTGTTCTTCGCCTGCGACAAAATCAACAAAATCAACTTCATTATTGCCATACAACAATAAGATTTTTATAATTTCCCGTTCATACTTTTGAAGTTCGTTAACCCTTTCATATTGCGGCGTTTTTTGCAATACCGGTTCCGTTGGTCTTTCATGAACAGGCCTGCTTGCAGCATCTCTTTGTTCCTTTTTATCGATTTGCGCCAATTCGCTGAATAGGACATTTTCTGAAATATCCATAATTCTGGAACATTCCTGAATATAAACTTCACGCTGAATTCTGTCGGGGATTTTAGAAATACTGACAACAATATCACGAATTAATCCGGCTTTTTTAACAGGGTCATGCTGTGCTTCCTCCATCAATAAAGCCACTTTGAAATTGATGAAATCTTTGGAATTTTGCTTTAAATATTCTTTAAGTTCCTGGCTGCTTACTTTTTTGGAAAAACTGTCTGGATCGTCGCCGTCAGGAAACATCACCACTTTCACATTCAATCCTTGCTCTAAAATAAGGTCAATTCCTCGAATGGAAGCGCGCATTCCGGCAGCATCGCCGTCAAAAAGTATCGTGATATTTTTTGTGAGCCGGTTTATCAGCCTAATTTGATTTTCAGAAAGTGCGGTTCCTGAAGAGGAAACCACATTTTCAATGCCTGCCTGATTTAACGAAATCACATCGGTATAGCCTTCAACCAAAAAGCAATTGTCTTCTTTGGCGATGCTTTGCTTTGCGTAATAAATACCGTACAAAACATGGCCTTTATGATAAATTTCGCTTTCTGGAGAATTTAAATATTTGGCCGCTTTTTTGTCGTTGACCAAAATTCTGCCGCCAAAACCCAAAACGCGTCCGCTCATGCTGTGAATCGGAAACATCACCCGGCCTTTAAAACGGTCGAATTGTTTGGTTCCTGTTGATGAAAGCAAATCGTCTTTCACAATGGTAAGTCCGGTAGATTCTAAATATTTAAGGTTGTATCCTTTATTTAACGCTTCAGATGAAAAGGCATCCCACTCATTTAACGAATAACCCAATTGAAATTTCTCAATGGTTTCATCAGTAAATCCGCGTTCTTTAAAATAACTTAGCCCAATGGCTTTTCCCTGATCGGTTTTGAGCAAAGTATCGTGAAAATAATCACGCGCATATTCCGAAACAATAAACATGCTTTCGCGCTCATCTGCCTGGTGTTTTTGTTCGTTGCTTTGTTCCGTTTCCTCTATTTCAATATTGTATTTTTTGGCCAAAAAACGAATGGCTTCGGGATAGGAATAATGTTCCTGTTCCATTAAAAAAGTGACCACATTTCCGCCTTTTCCCGAACTGAAATCTTTCCAAATCTGTTTCACGGGAGATACCATAAACGACGGACTTCTTTCTTCGGAAAACGGACTCAATCCTTTGTAATTGCTTCCCGATTTTTTTAACTGCACAAACTCGCCAATAACCTCTTCAACGCGGGCAGTTTCAAAAACTTTATCTATGGTGCTTCTGGAAATCAATGGTGTTTATTTTTTAATTTTAAGTTTTCTAAATTACAATTATTAGCGACAAAAAAAAACTGTCCAAGGAATTTTAACCTTCGAAACAGTTTTTCTGAATTTATTTATTTTAGACTTATGAAACCGCTTTTAACTTTTTTATGGTTGATCTGTTAATTTTATCTTCAGCGTAATCTTTCGTAATTTTAAGCTCTTTATCACTGGTTCCCGGCAGCTCAAACATAGCGTCGGTTAAAATAGCTTCACACAAAGAACGAAGTCCGCGAGCGCCCAGTTTATATTCAACCGCCTTATCAACGATATACATTAAAGACTTTTCGTCAATGGTAAAATCAATACCGTCCATTTTAAACAATTTTTGGTATTGTTTTATGATGGAGTTTTTAGGTTCCGTTAAAATCATCCTCAGTGTTTTTTCATCTAAAGGATCCATGTGCGTCAAAACCGGCAAACGGCCAATAATTTCGGGAATTAAACCAAAATCCCTTAAATCTTTCGGAATAATGTATTTTAACATATTTGCTTTGTCAACAACATCGCCTTTTATGGAAGCGCCATAACCAACTTCTTGACGGTTAAGCCTTTTCCCAATTACTTTATCAATTCCGGAAAATGCGCCACCGGCCATAAATAAAATATTTTTGGTATTCACTTCAATAAATTTTTGGTCGGGATGTTTTCTTCCGCCTTTTGGCGGAACATTGACTACAGAACCTTCCAATAATTTTAACAATGCCTGTTGAACGCCTTCTCCTGAAACATCACGGGTAATTGAAGGATTGTCGCCTTTGCGGGCAATTTTATCAATTTCATCAATAAAAACAATTCCTCGCTCAGCCTTGCTTACATCATAATCTGCCGCCTGCAATAAACGCGTTAAAATGGTCTCCACATCTTCACCAACATAACCAGCTTCGGTTAAAACCGTGGCATCCACAATACAAAACGGCACATTTAACATTCTTGCGATGGTACGCGCAATTAAGGTTTTGCCGGTTCCGGTTTCACCAACGATGATAATATTGCTTTTTTCTATTTCAACCTCTTCTTCGTCTTTGGAATCGGGTTGCAGCAAACGCTTGTAGTGATTGTAAACCGCAACAGCCATCACGCGTTTTGCCTGATCCTGCCCAATCATATACTGATCGATAAACGCTTTAATTTCTTTTGGTTTTTTAACAATTAAATCGTGAGTAAGGGCAGAGGAATTACTTCCGGCAATTTCTTCCATCACAATTCCATGGGCCTGCTCAATACATTTGTCGCAAATATGCGCGTCTAAACCTGCGATAAGCAAATCTGTTTCCGGCTTTTTACGGCCGCAAAACGAACATTGCAATACTTCATCCTTTTTTGCCATCTTATTCCTTTATTTTTTTATTGGTTTTTTTGTGCAAACAATAACCAATTTATTTTCTTATCAAAACTTCATCAATCATTCCATAGGCTTTTGCTTCATCAGCTTTCATCCAGTAATCACGGTCTGAATCATGATGCACTTTTTTCATGGTTTGGCCGGAATGTTTTGAAATTATTTGATACAATTCGTCTTTTAATTTCAAAATTTCACGGGTGGTAATTTCGATATCGCTTGCCTGTCCTTGCGCACCGCCCAAAGGTTGGTGAATCATCACGCGTGAATGCGGCAATGCCGAACGTTTTCCTTTTGTTCCTGCGCACATTAAAACAGCGCCCATTGATGCGGCTATTCCTGTACAAATTGTGGCGACATCAGGTTTTATGAATTGCATGGTATCGTAAATTCCCAAACCTGCATAAACACCGCCGCCCGGGGAATTGATATAAATGGAAATGTCTTTTGAACTGTCCACACTTTCCAAAAACAACAATTGCGCCTGAATAATGTTGGCAACATAATCGTCAATTCCTGTTCCCAGAAAAATGATTCGATCCATCATTAAACGAGAAAAAACGTCCATTTGCGCAACGTTTAACTGACGTTCTTCAATAATATAAGGTGTAAGACTGCTAACCAATTTGTCATAATACATACTGTTGATTCCTTGGTGTTTTGTCGCGTATTTTTTAAATTCTTTTCCGTAATCCATTTTTCAGGTTTTAAAATATTAAGTGTACAAATATATGAAGTATTTATTTATTTTAATCTGAATTTAATATTTGTATGAATTTATCTAAAATCACACTAACTTTTTAATCAATTTATTATGCGTGCATAATATTATTCCTTATCTTTGATAGCGAATTTTTGACATAAATCTTAAAATAAAATCTAAAAGCAATGAAATACACATTATTAACACTCTCCTTATTTATTTTTTCAATAAGCAGTTACGCACAAGAATTTGTAAACGGAACTATTATAACCGCTCGTTATGACACCATAACCAATGTGAAAATCGAAACCCTCAGCAATGCTAAAAGTTTATTGCATTTAACTTATATTGATGCTGAAGGAAAAGAACAAAAACCAAATATTGCTTCCATAAAAAGCTATACCAGAGGCGATGAAAATTTTACGCGCATATACAACAATGGCGAAATGATTTTGGTTAAACAAATTACCGCCGGAAAAAAATTAAACTTATATGAAAGAGATTATAACGGCTTAACAACTTACTATGTAGAAAAAGTTTTTGATGAAATCATAAAAGTTCCTTCAGCTGGCTCAAAATACCAAAAAGTTTTGGGTGATTTTTTAAGTGACTCGCCTGAAATTTCCCAAAAAATTAAATCAAAAGAATTACAAGACCTAAATGAAATTGTGACACTTTACAATAAAGGTTAATTTTTACATAAAATTAAAAAAGTCCGCTGATGAAAAACATCAGCGGACTTTTTTTTATCCATTTTAGCTATATTTGAAAATTATAACACCTTTATATAATGATAAAATTTTTTACGCTTATTTTTTTGCTGCTGGCATTTCAATCGGCCGTTACTGCCCAAAACTACAAACAACGATTTAATGAGATTGATGTAAAGCATTATAATTTAGCGATAGAAGTCAACGATTCCACCAACAGCATTCAGGCAAAAATGACTGTTTCACTGTCCTTTAAACAATTGGTGAACAAATTTCATTTGGATTTGGCCCAAAAAGATTCCACAGGAAAAGGAATGCGTGTCGCATCTATTTTTCAAAATAATGATACAGTACAATTTAGGCATGCCAATAATGAAATTTCCATTCAGCCAAACGCCATCAAAAAAGACAGCATTTATAACTTTGAAATAACTTACGGCGGCGTGCCAAAAGACGGACTTATTATTGGTGTAAATCTTCATGGTGACCGGACTTTTTTTGCTGATAACTGGCCAAACAGGGCGCACAATTGGTTTCCCTGCGTAGATCATCCTTCTGATAAGGCAACGGTAGAATTCACCATAAAAGCACCCAACCATTATCAGGCAATTGCGAATGGCTACTTGCTTGAAGAAACCAATTTAACCAATAATTTAAAGCTTTATCACTATAAATCTGCCGAACCGTTGCCAACAAAAGTGATGGTGATTGGCATTGCGCGCTTTGCGGTGCAACATCTTGGCGAAACACACAATATCCCCGTTTCAACTTGGGTTTATCCACAAACAAAAGAGCAGGGTTTTTACGATTTTGCCAACTCAAAAAATATTCTTGATTTTTTTATAGAAAAATTTGGCGAATATCCATATCAAAAATTAGCAAACGTGCAATCAAAAACACAATTTGGCGGCATGGAAAATGCCGGAGCAATTTTTTATGCTGAAAAATCTGTTAAAGGCGAACGAAGTTTTGAAGATACCGTAGCCCACGAAATTGTGCATCAGTGGTTTGGAAATTCCGCCTCAGAAACAGACTGGTCCCATTTATGGTTAAGTGAAGGTTTTGCAACCTATTTCACCGATTTATATATCCAAAAAACAGATGGCGAAGCAACTTTTCAACAAAGATTAAAAGAAGAACGCGAAGATGTTTTAACATTTTATAAAAAGAAACAAACGCCTGTTATTGATACTGAAAACACCAATTTAATGAGTTTGCTAAACGCCAATTCCTATGAAAAAGGTGCTTGGGTGTTGCATATGCTTCGGAAAAAATTAGGTGATGAAACTTTTTGGAAAGGCATTAAAACCTATTATGAAAAATTCAAATTGAGCAATGCCACAAGCAACGATTTTAAGAATGTAATGGCCGAAGTTTCCGGTGAAAATTTAGATGCGTTTTTTACGCAATGGCTTCAAAAAGCTGGACATCCCATTTTAAAAACATCTTGGCTTTATCACAATAATATACTTCGACTCATCATTAGCCAAACCCAGGAAAATGCTTTTAATTTTCCGCTTGATGTTGAAATTGTTTACACCGACGGCACTTCTGAAATAAAAACCATTGAAGTTTCTGAAATAGTGATTCCTTATGAATTTGAGACAAAAGGAGAAGTAAAGGAAGTTAAATTCGATCCAAATACTTGGCTGTTGTTTGAAATGACCCAAAATTAACTGAACGGACAGGTCGCGACCTGTCCCTACTTTAAAACATGGTAACTTATTAAGTATTACCTTTGCAAAAAATAGAAGAATGACCTTTTCCGATTTAAATATAAACCGATTTTTACTGAACGCTTTAGACGACTTGGGCTTTACCGTTCCTACGCCTATTCAGGAAAGAGCCTTTTCGGTAATTATGGGCAGTAAAGATGTTGTTGGGATTGCGCAAACAGGAACAGGCAAAACTTTTGCTTATTTGCTGCCAATATTGAGACAGCACACGTTTTCAGACCAAAAACATCCAAGGGTTTTAATTATCGTTCCAACCCGCGAATTGGTGGTTCAGGTGGTTAAAGACATTAAAAGTTTGACGCCGTATATGAATGTACGATTTGCCGGAATTTACGGAGGCACCAATATAAATACCGATAAACAGCTTGTTCATGCAGGTTTAGACATTTTAGTTGCCACGCCGGGAAGATTGCTGGATTTGGCTTTGGACGGCATTTTAAAGTTGAAATTTATTCAAAAATTTGTGATTGATGAGGTTGATGAAATGATGAACCTTGGTTTTAGGCCGCAAATAATTACCTTGATGGATTTGTTGCCCAAAAAGCGCCAGAGCATTTTATTTTCTGCAACATTAACCAAAGAAGTTGATGATTTGTTGGACACTTTCTTCAAATCTCCCGTTAAAATTGAGGTTGCAACCAGCGGAAGTCCATTAGATACCATTCAGCAACAAGCCTATCCGGTTCCAAATTTTTACACAAAAGTCAATTTTTTAAAAAATATTTTGCAAGACAAGAATACTTTTAACAAGGTATTGGTGTTTGTGAAAAACAAAAAACAAGCCACCATTTTATTTGATGAAATGGATTTGGCGCTTCCAAAACAAGTGGCCGTCATCCATTCCAACAAAACACAGAATTATCGATTGCGTTCTGTTGAAAAATTTGAAAAAGGCACCATTTCCGTTTTAATCGCCACCGACATTATTGCACGCGGACTGGATTTAACCAATGTGAGCCACGTTATAAATTTTGACATTCCGAAGGAACCAGAAAATTATATTCACCGAATTGGAAGAACCGGCCGTGCCGAACAATTGGGAACTTCAATTTCTTTATTTACCGAAGCTGAGGCCGATTATTTGGGCGAAATTGAATTGTTGATGAACCGGGAAATCGATGTTTTTGACCTTCCGGAATCGGTTGAAATTTCTACCCAATTGATTGATGAGGAAATGCCGAAATCCGAACATGAAGACACTATTGAAAAAAGAACTGATACGCTTCCAAGCGGACCAGCTTATCACGAGAAAAAAGAAAAAAATGCACGCGTAAATTTAGGCGGCTCCTACCGCATGAAATTAGCCAAAAAATACAAAAAACCGCAAACGCGCGGACAAAAACGTAAATAATTTTTGTTGCATGATTGTTGCAAAAAGCACCTAAAAAAAACTCCTTAAGAAAATTCTTTAAGGAGTTTTTTAATTTATGATTTGGAAATAGTGTTGGTGCGTTAAAAAAAATAGTTTAATCATCAAAAATATTATATTGATGTTCATTGACATTTTGATTGTTTTGAAAGTCGTTCAATAATTTCCTTATCGGCGTTTTGTCAAAAGCAGATATGCTTAATATTTGCATAATCTG
>DATCUQ010000026.1:0-15850 GCA_036567345.1 Lutibacter sp. | reverse complement strand
TTCTTTTTGCCATTATTTATTAACCTTATCGCTCTTTTACGAATGGCATATCTAGTGGGTTCCGCTATTGTTCTAAAATCTTCTCTTTCCATAGAACAAATATACAAAATATTTCCGTTATATTAACGCTGGGTTAATAAGTATAAATATCCGTTCTGTAATTTTCTTCATTGCCTTCAACCATTTGAATATAACTGTTGTATCGTGAATAGGCAATTTCCTCATTTTCAACGGCGTCTTTTATGGCACAATTGGGTTCGTTCATATGCAAGCAATTGTGAAACTTGCATTTTGCTTTCAGCTTAAAAAATTCAGGAAAATAATCGGCAATTTCTTGTGGTTCAAAATCCACCACGCCAAATCCTTTGATTCCTGGCGTGTCAATAATGAATCCGCCAAAACTCAATTCGTGCATTTCGGCAAAAGTGGTGGTGTGTTGCCCTTGTTTGTGCTGTTTGGAAACCTCGGCGGTTTTTAAATTTAGGCTAGGCTCAATGGCATTGACCAATGTGGATTTACCCACACCCGAATGCCCCGAAAACATGGTTGTTTTGTCTTTCATTAAGGCCTTAACCTTATCTATATTGATGTGTTTTGTGGCAGAAACATCAATACATTGGTAACCGATTGACGTGTAAATGGCTTCATATTCCTCTTTTATTTCCAACTGCTCTGGGGTGTACATATCTATTTTGTTGAAAAGAATGACGGCGTGAATGCTGTACGCTTCCGCAGTGGCTAAAAAACGGTCTATAAATCCGGGTGATGTTGGCGGACTGTCGATTGTCACCAAAATAAAAGCGGTGTCAATATTGGAGGCGATGATGTGCGTTTGCTTGGAAAGGTTTACGGATTTGCGAATGATGTAGTTTTTCCGTTCAAAAATTTTATTGATAACGCCGGTCACTTTTCCTTCTTCATATTCAAAATTTACGTGGTCGCCAACGGCCACCGGATTGGTGCTTTTGATGCCTTTCATGCGAAACTTTCCTTTCAGCCTGCAATCGACCCGGTCGCCATCTTCGGCATAAACATTATACCAGCTTCCCGTAGATTTTGTAACAACTCCTTTCATGGGTGCAAAGATATTTAAAAGTCTTTACAATATGGAATTTTAAATATGGTTTGGAATAACGCAAGCTATAAGAAGCAGAAAAAAAATATAGTGTTGAAAAAATTTGATTAAAATCAAAAAAAGCCTCAATTTCTTGAAGCTTTTTTGTTGACCCACAAGGACTCGAACCTTGACTGACGATACCAAAAACCGGAGTGCTACCATTACACCATGGGTCATTTTGCGGGTGCAAATTTAGCCTAAAGTTTTAATTCAACAAATAATTTGAAGTATTTTTTTAAGAAAATTTCCATTAAAAACCCTTTGACACTTATTTAACAACGCATATCATCATAACTTTCTAAAATTAATATTTATTTTACTAAATTCGCTTCGGTTTTAAATTTAATTATGAACGCATTCAATTTTACTAAATGGAACACCATTCTTGGATGGTCAACTTTTGCAATAGCCTTAATAACCTATACGTTAACACTTGAACCTACAGTGAGTTACTGGGATTGTGGCGAATATATCGCCACCTCCGTAAAGCTTCAGGTTGGGCATCCGCCGGGAGCGCCTTTATTTCAAATGTTGGGTGCATTTTTTGCATTGTTTACCAATGAAGTAACAGAAATTGCCCGAATGGTCAACTTTATGTCGGCATTGGCCAGCGCATTCACCATTTTATTTTTATTTTGGACCATCACCATATTGGCCAAAAAATTAGTGGTCAACGCTTCAGAATTAAGCAAAAGCACCTCCATCGCGATTTTAGGAAGCGGTGTTGTTGGTGCATTAACCTATACTTTTTCAGACAGTTTTTGGTTCAGTGCGGTTGAAGGGGAAGTATATGCCATGTCTTCATTTTTAATGGCGCTTTTATTTTGGCTGGGCTTGCGTTGGGAAGCTGAAATGGATGAGCCACGAGGCAATAAATGGTTACTGATTATCAGTTTTGTGGTAGGATTGTCGTTTGGCGTCCATATTTTATCCTTGTTGGTAATTCCTTCAATAGTGTTTCTTTACATCTTCAAAAAATATAAAAATTTAGACGTTAAGCAATTTATTGTTGCCAATATTGTGGCGGTTTTTGTACTGGTGCTGGTTTTTAAATTGTTGTTTCCGTACACCTTAAAATATTTCAGTGCTTTAGAGTTGTTTTTTGTAAATTCATTGGGAATGCCTTTTAATTCGGGAAGTATTATCGCGGGAATCCTGTTAATTGCATTTTTCTATTTTTCAATACGATACACACAAAAGAAACAACAGGTTGAAGCAAACACCATTATTTTGTCGGTGCTTTTTATCATAATTGGTTTTTCTTCCTGGCTCATGCTTCCTATCAGGGCCAATGCCAACACCACCATTAACGAAAATAATCCGTCGAGTGCGCGTGAATTATTGGCTTATTACAACAGGGAACAATATGGCGACACCAATGTTTTTTACGACACTTACTACTCTGTTATGTATGATCGCGATGTTGATAAAAGCGACCCAACAAGAGATGACAAGCCAAAATATGAAAAAGACGAAAAAGCGGGCAAATATATTATTGTAAATAATTACAAAGATGCCTTGCCAAACTGGGACAGCAAACATAAAGGATTTATTCCGAGAATGGTAAATACCGATGCTTCCGTAATTAAAAATTACAAATCCATTGCAGGAATCCCGCAAAGCAGCAAGAGCCGGCCTACTTTTATTGAAAACATAAAATATATGGTCGATTTCCAATTTGGCTATATGTACGGCCGCTATTTTATGTGGAATTTTGTGGGTAAACAAAACGACGAACAGGGACAACTCGATTTACAAAATGGAAATTGGCTGAGCGGCATTAAATTTATTGATGAGTTCAGACTTGGACTTCAAACCGATTTACCTTCTGATGTGCTTAACAACAAAGGCAGAAATACCTATTATTTTCTTCCATTTTTATTGGGAATTATCGGACTGTTTTTTCAAGTGAAACATAACAAAAACGATTTTTATACCTTATTGCTGTTTTTCGCTTTTACGGGTTTGGCCATTATATTTTATACCAATCCAAGACCATTTGAGCCAAGGGAACGCGATTATGCGGTGGTAGGTTCGTTTTACATTTTTGCCATTTGGGCAGGATTTGGCGTATTGGCCATTTTTCAGAAATTAAAAAAATACGCTGCCGAAAATATGGTTGCCATTGCGGTTACGCTTGTGACTTTGGCGGCTGTTCCAATGTTAATGGCATTTCAAAATTGGGATGACCACGACAGGTCTAATCGTTATACTTCGCGCCTAAATGCGACAGCATATTTGGATTCTTGTGCGCCAAATGCCATTTTATTTACCATTGGCGACAATGATACTTTCCCGCTTTGGTATATGCAGGAAGTTGAAAATTACAGAACCGACATAAAATTGATCAATACCAGCCTTTTTCAAACCGATTGGTATATTGACCAAATGAAGCGAAAAACCTATGACGCCGCTCCTATTCCGTCTCAATTAACGCACGATAAATACAAATGGGGAACTTTGGATGTTGCTTATTATTTTCCTGAAATTATCCCTCAATTGAAGGATTCAATAGTGGATATCAAGTATTTTATGAAATGGATTGAAAGTGACAATGAAGTAACTTTTTACGATCTGGATGAAGACGGCATTCCTGAAAAAATATTGCCAACGAATAAAATAAGGGTTCCTGTGGACAAAGCAATGGTGTTGAAAAATGGCATTGTTGCCCAAAAAGATTCTGCCTTAATTTTGCCTTATATTGATATCGAATTTAATGGAGCGCTTACAAAAAGCCGCATTTTAATGCTCGACATTTTGGCCAATAACAATTGGAAACAACCTATTTATTTTACGGGCGGCGCACAGGCTGAAGAAGAATATATTTGGCTGAAAGATTACTTGCAATTGGATGGAATGACTTACAAACTGGTGCCAATTTTAACGCCTGATGACGGAAATTTCTTTGAAATGGGTCGCATAAATACCGACATTATGTACAAAAATGTCAAAAAATGGGATTGGGGAAATATTACCGACGATAACATTTATTTGGATACCGAAACAAGAAAAAACTCGGTAACCTATCGCAACAATCTGGAACGTTTGGCCAGGGCTTTAATCGCAGAAAACAAAATGGCCAAGGCGGAAGAAATTGTTGATCTTTCCCTGGAAAAAATGCCGGTAAATAAATTTGGCCATTACAGCATGCTTATTGGTTATGTAGATTTATACTATGAGTTGGGCAAAAAAGAAAAAGCAAGAAAATTAACTGCGGAATTAAAAATTGTTTTGCAGGAAAATTTAAGATACTACAGCCAGTTTGACGAATCAACCGTTGAGGCTGTATTTAATGACATTGAACGCAGTTTATTGATGTATGACCAACTTGTTAAAACAGCGATTCGTTTTGATGACGCCGCTTATGCAAACACCATCAAAGAAGAATATGTTGGTTATTTAAAATTATTTGATTATTTAATCGATGACGAAGAAAAATAAATTAGGTTTCGACTGCGTCTGCCAGTTTACAGACGCAGTTTTGCTTTTATGCTAAAACAATCCGTTTCCAATGAAACCATATTTAATAAAAACACCGATCCTTTTAAAATTCATTTTTAGGAATTGGGTATGGCGTTTATCCCCAAAGAAAAAAGTACTTTACCTCACTTTTGATGACGGCCCAACCCCAGAAATTACGGAATGGACTTTAAATGAACTTAGGAAATATAAGGCGAAAGTCACCTTTTTTTGTATCGGAAAAAATATTGGCGAGCACCCGGAAATCTTCCAAAAAATTATTGAAGAAAATCACGCTGTCGGAAATCACACCAACAACCATTTAAATGGCTGGAAAACAAAAACGGCAGCTTACCTTCAAAACATAGAAGAATCAGATAAATATTTTGAAGAATTCGAAACAAACAACGCTAATGGCCAAAAACTATTCAGGCCTCCTTATGGAAGACTTACTCTTTCCCAATCAAAAAAAATTAGGAAAATGGGCTATAAAATAATTATGTGGGATGTTTTAAGTGCCGACTTTGATCCTAAAATTTCCAATGAAAAGTGTTTGGAAAATGTAATTCGGAATATCCAAAATGGAAGTATCATTGTTTTTCACGACAGCATAAAAGCTTCAGAAAAACTAAAATTTGCATTGCCAAAAGTTTTGGAATATTATAGTTATCAGGGATATGAATTTCGCCCCCTAACCCCTACTTCGACTCCGCTCAGTAAAGGCTCGGAAGGGGGAATTACTAAAATTTAATGTCAGAAGACCTCAGTCCGAAGTTTTCTTTATTCAAGTAAAACTCCCTTTCTTTGGGAAAAGGCAGGGGATAGGATTAATAGCGAAAGTTAAAAAAAAATTAAAATTAATGCGATTTATTTCCCTCTGGAGACTTGTGCTGAGCGCAGTCAAGCAGATTAATGGTAAGTAAAAAACAAACTATTTAAAAATTATATGAATAAACTGCTATCAATTCCCCCTTCGGGGGTTAGGGTGCTAAAGATACTGTTTCACCAACCCAATTAAAGTATTTGCATCCTGGTCGCCGGATTGGCGCCATTTCATTTCTCCGTCTTTGTAGATAATAAAGGTAGGATTTCCTTTAATTCTTAAGGCATTGGCAAGCGTTTCGTTTTTATCGATATCAATTTTTATGACTTTTGCTTTATCGCCAAGCGCGGCAGCCACATCGCGTAAAATATCGTGTAAATCATCAGATTTTTCTTCTTCCCATTCTGCGTAAAAATCGATTAACACAGGAATCTCTGAACTAATTAATTCTCCGAATTTTGCCATAATCTAAAATTTTTTTTGTAGCATGTTTAAAAAATAAAAGCCTTATATGTACAAATGTAACATTTTTATTGAAACAAACGACACCTACTTCTTTTTCAGCGCAAGCCATATCCATTAAAAATCTAAACATTTTAAAATCAGGTATATAAAATAGCTAATAATTCTTTGTGTATCTTTTTTTCCTTGGTGTATCTCTGTGTAAAATCATTACACAAAGTTTCACAAAGAAAAACACAAAGCGCCACAGAGAGAAATTTAACTTAAGAATTAGCTGAGCCTGTCCTTCCTTTTCAGCGTAATTACGGTAATTTCAGGCCAAATCCCAACCCTTCCCGGGAAAGCCAAAAAGCCGAAACCCCTGTTTACATTGATATATTTTCCTAATTCCTCATAAATACCCGCCCATTGTTTGTAAACATACTGCACCGGACTCCATTTTATGCCAGGAATTTCAATGCCAAACTGCATTCCGTGCGTGTGGCCGCTCAATGTCAGGTGGAAATTACTTTGGTGATTTTTTATTTCGGCATCCCAATGAGATGGATCGTGACTCATTAAAATTTTAAAATCCTCTTTGTTTATTTTTGAGGAAGCCACATTTAAATCGCCGGCCTTTTTAAATCGTGTTCCCCAATTTTCCACGCCCACAATAGCAATTTTATCATTTTCTTTTTCCACATAAATACTGTCATTCAACAATAAATTAAAACCTATTTGCGGATGTAAATCTTTTATCGCCTGAAAATTTTGTGCCTTTTCTTCTTCAGAATTGAACTGCACATATTCCCCATAATCGTGATTTCCCAAGATGGAATATTTGCCATGTTTGGCTTTCAGTTTGCTGAAATGCCCAATCCAGGGTTCCATTTCATCGGCAGTATTGTTCACCAAATCACCCGTAAATAAAATAATGTCCGATTCCTGTTCATTGATTAAATCGATGCCCGCCATAATTTTTTCGGCATCATCAAAACTCCCGCTGTGAATGTCGGAAATATGGGTGAGTTTAAATCCGTCGAAAGCTTCGGGCAAATCATCAAAATACAAAGAATGCCTGATTACCTGATAATTGTATTTACCGCGTGCCATTCCGTACAAAACGGACATAAAAGGGATGGCAGCCAAACCCAAAGCAATTTTGCTCACAAATTCCCTTCTGTCGGCCAAAAAAGCTTTTGGCTCCCCCTTTGAAAAGTAATTTAATGTGCCTTTAAAAATCCTGAAAATATCTTCGCCAAACAATACCAATAAGGCAAAAATTTTCGGAATAATGGACAAAATAAGCAACCCAAAAGCCAGCATCAACGTCTGCGGAAATCCGTGCGCACTGTTAAAATTCGCCAATTTATAGGTGAAATTTATTAAAATAGAAAGAGACAAAAGCCAATAAACCGCAAACGCAATTTTATTTTTAGTGACAGTTCTTAAACTTTGATATGCATAAAAATCCAAAAACAAAATAAACGCAACAAAAACAATCCATCTAATCATAAGGCAAAATTACTTTTATTTTGTGATGAGATTTATTGCAGGTAAAAAATTAAGAGGGATTTAACAATATACCCATCATTACGTTTAAACCTATGATTAATGTGAAGTTAAAATTGATTTTATTACTTTTACACAAACAAATATTACAATTAATGTCAACACAAAAACGCCTTTTCCTTTTAGATGCTTACGCTTTAATTTTTCGCGGCTATTATGCATTTATAAAAAATCCGAGAATTAATTCGAAAGGGATGGACACTTCTGCCATATTGGGATTTGTAAATTCGTTGCTTGACGTGATAAAAAGGGAAAGACCCGACCATTTGGCTGTTGCTTTTGACAATGGTGGTTCGCACTTGCGCTCAGAAGCTTTTCCCGAATATAAAATGAACCGTTTGCAAACACCGGAAGCCATTAAAATCGCCATTCCTTATATTCATAAAATTTTGGAAGCCATGCACATTCCAATTATTGAAAAAGTGGGTTTTGAGGCCGATGATTTAATTGGAACTCTTGCTAAACAAGCCGAAAAAGAAGGTTTTAAAACGTATATGGTGACGCCAGACAAGGATTTTGCCCAACTGGTTTCTGAAAATATTTTTATGTACAAGCCAGCCCGAATGGGAAATGGCATTGAAATTTGGGGAATTCCCGAGGTTCAGGAAAAATTTGAAGTTGAACGTCCGGAACAAGTGATTGATTTACTTGGAATGATGGGTGATGCCATTGACAATATTCCGGGATTGCCGGGTGTTGGCGAAAAAACGGCCAAAAAGTTCATCAAAGAATACGGCAGTATGGAGAATCTTTTGGCGCATTCGCATGAGCTTCAAGGTAAAATGCGCGAAAAAGTGGAAGAAAACAAGGAACTTGGTTTGCTTTCCAAAAAATTGGCAACTATTTTATTGGACTGTCCGGTGACTTTCAATGAAAAAGATTATGAGTTAAATCATCCGGATTTTGAGAAAGTAAATGAAATATTGAAGGAATTGGAGTTCAGAAGAATTGCCGATAGCTTCAATACCATCTTTAAATTGCCTGCCGACACTAAAAAAAGTGTTCAAAAAGAAGAAATAATTGAGGTCAAAAAATCACAGATGGCAGCAGAACATCAATTCGATTTATTTTCAACAGCTTCAACTGATACCGCTGAAGAATCATTTTCGGCTGGCGATAAAACTACTGAAAACACCAATCATTTATATCAGTTTGTAAATTCACCTTTCTCCAGAAAATTGCTTCTGGATAAATTATTGGCGCAAAAATCGGTTAGTTTTTATATAGAAACCATTGGCGAAGATTTATTCGAAACCGATTTGGCAGGCATCGCTTTCTCTTATGAAAAAGGAAAAGGCTATTATATTTCACTTTCTGAAAAAAGTGTTGAAACCCAAAAAATATTAGAAGAATTTCGTCCGTTTTTTGAATCTGAATCCATAGAAAAAATTGGGCACGACCTAAAAAACAATGTTAAGATTCTCAGCAATCACCAAATTCAAATTAAAGGAAAATTATTCGACATTATGTTGGCGCATTACTTGATAAATCCTGATATGCGTCACGATTTAATGGTGCTCACAGAAACTTATTTAAACTACAAACCCATTAATTTGGCTGCTTTTGTGGGTAAAAAAGGAAAAAACCAGGTATCCATTCGTGAAATTGACCTTAAAAAACAAACGGAATATGCCGTTGAAAATGCCGACGTCACTTTTCAGCTTAAAGATTTTTTCGAAAAAGAATTGCATCAATTAAACCTTACCAAATTATTTAATGAGATAGAAATGCCGCTGCTTCGCGTATTGGCGGCAATGGAATTGGAAGGCATAAAAATGGATGCCAGTTTTTTAAATTCCCTGTCCAAAAAATTAACGGAAGATATTCACCAGTTAGAAACCGACATTTACAAAGAAGCGGCTATTGAATTTAATTTAGCGTCGCCTAAACAGCTGGGCGATGTGTTGTTTGAGCATTTAAAATTAATCGAAAAGCCTAAGAAAACGAAAACCGGACAGTATGCGACCGGTGAAGAAATTTTATCGAAACTGGCAACAAAACACCAAATTGTAAAAGATATTTTAGAATGGCGAGGATTGGTAAAGCTAAAAAACACCTATGTTGATGCCTTGCCAAATCAATTAGAAAAAAAAACAGGCAGGATTCACACCACTTACAGCCAGGCCGTTGCGGCAACAGGCCGATTGAGTTCCATCAATCCGAACCTGCAAAATATCCCGATGAGAACAGAGCGCGGGCGCCAGATCAGGAAGGCGTTTGTTGCAAGAGATGAAAATTATTTGATAGTTTCTGCCGATTATTCCCAAATTGAACTTCGCATTATTGCCGCTTTAAGCAACGATAAAAGTATGATTGAATCCTTTAGAAATCAGGAAGACATTCACGCCGCAACAGCCGCAAAAATTTACGGAATTCCCTTAAATGAAGTGACCAGAACACAGCGTAATGATGCAAAAGCGGTAAATTTCGGAATTATATACGGGCAAGGCGCTTTTACTTTGGCCGATCAATTGAACAAATCGAGAGCCGAAGCAAAAGAATTGATAGACAATTACTACAAAACATTTCCCAAATTAAAAGAATTTATTGCCGGTCAAATGGAATTGGCCCGAGAGCAAGGCTATGTTGAAACAATTTTAGGGCGTCGCAGGTATTTAAAAAACATCAATTCCCAAAACGCAGTAGTTAGAGCCGGAGATGAACGAAATGCCGTAAATGCGCCTATTCAGGGAAGCGCCGCAGATATTATTAAAATAGCGATGATCAATATTTATAAAATATTGAATGACGGACATTATAAATCTAAAATGTTATTGCAAGTTCATGATGAGTTGGTTTTCGATATACATCATGAAGAATTAGCGGTTCTAAAACCGAAAATTAAACACGAAATGGAACATGCATTTACACTTTCTGTTCCGTTAATAGTTGAAATGGGTGAAGGAAAAAACTGGCTGGAAGCACATTAAAAAATTTGTTGATTGGTGAAATTGTTTATTTGTTGATATGTTTTTGTATTATTGCGCAACGATTAATGTTGAGATTTTTTTATGTTAAATTTATTATTTTCTAAGCGCTTTTCTTTAGTTAAAACTTTTTCAGCAACATTTTTGGCCTTTGCTTTTATTATTAGATTGACGCTTTATATTTGGTCTTTCGACAATATTGAATTTTCATTTTTCAAATTAATCAAAATTTTTGGATTGGGTTTTTTGTTCGATTTGGGCAGCCTTTCTTACCTCATGGCATTTTATTCCATCTATTTATTACTGGTTCCAAAGCAATTTTACGGAAGCATCATAGATAAATTTCTTACCTATTTTTCTTATGCTTTAATCCTGTTTTTCATGGTATTTTCATTTTTGGCAGAACTTGCCTTTTGGGATGAATATCAAAGGCGTTTTAATTTTATAGCTGTAGATTATTTGTTATATACTTATGAAGTTGTCCAAAATATTAGACAGTCGTTTCATTTAGAAATTATTATTGGTGTCTTAATGTTGATTACTTTTTTTTCACTGTTAATCGCCAAAAAGAAAAATGCCTATACAAATGCATTTTACAACTCCGATACTTTTTTAATGAAAGTGATTCCGGCCTTGTTTTGGGTGCTTGTTCTAAGCAGTTTTCATTTAAAAGTTGAAAATAATGATGCCGAAATTTTTGCCAATCAATATGAGAACGAAATAACCAAATCTGGCTTATATTCCTTTTTTGCGGCTTATGATGAAAATGAATTAAATTATAACGATTTTTATGAAACCAATCCTTCCGGCAAGTCATTTCATATTGTCAGAAATTTACTCGCATCAGAAAATGACCGCCTAAACAGCAATCCGAAAAGCATCAGGAGATCTGTTATTAACAGCGGCGAGGAACAAAGGCCAAATGTAATTTTTATTGGATTGGAAAGTATGAGCGCTGATTTCATGAAACGATTTGGAAACGAAAAAAACTTGGTGCCAGCAATAGATTCTTTGGCAAAGGAATCCATATTTTTTACAAATTTATTGGCAACAGGAACAAGAACAATTAGGGGAATTGAAGCAATTGCCATGTCCATTCCGCCAACTCCCGGCAGAAGCATTGTGAAACGGGAAAACAACGACAACTTATTTACCATTGGTGAAGTTTTCAAGCAAAAAGGATACACGCGCACTTTTTTTTATGGTGGTGATGGCCATTTTGACAACCTAAACGTTTTCTTCGGAAACAATGGTTTTAATATTGTGGACAGAAAAAATAAACTTCGCGTTAATGGGAGATTTCCTGTGCAAAGAACTCAAATTAAAGATGATGAAGTTACTTTTGAAAATGCCTGGGGCGTTTGTGACGGAGATTTATATGATAAAGTTTTAAGAGAAGCCGACAAGCAATACCAACTTAAAAAGCCCTTTTTTAATTTTGTGATGACCAGCAGCAATCACAAACCTTATACCTACCCAAATGGTGTTGTTGATATTCCTTCAGGAGAAAATAGAGAAGGCGCATTAAAATACACCGATTGGAGTTTTCGTAAATTTTTTGAAGAAGCAAAAAACAAGCCTTGGTTTAAAAATACAGTCTTTGTAATTATGGCCGACCATGCTGCCTACAGCGCCGGGCGAACAGAAATTGACATAGAAAGCTACCATATTCCAGCTTTTATTTTTAACCTAAAAAATAAAAATCCGGAAGAAGTCAATAAATTAAGTTCCCAAATAGACATTTTTCCGACGTTATTTGGCTATTTAAACTGGAGCTATGAATCGAATATTTTTGGGAAAGACATCACTAAAATGCAGCCAAAAGATGAAAGAGCCTTAATCGCCAACAATATAAAATTAGGACTTTTAAAAGGTGACCAACTTTTAATTTTAAACAACCATAAAAAACACACTTTTTACCAATGGAATAAAGAAAATAATGAATTAACAGTCAAAAAAACTGATTCAATATTTCTAAAAGAAACCATTGCGTACTATCAAACTGCTTTCGATTTATTTAAAGATGAAAGCTTAAAAATAAAAAAAGAATCATTTATTTCACCCAACAAATTGGCCAATAAGGTTCATTAAAACATATTTATTTGTTAAAGTGTTGAAATGTTATTAGTTGAAGCGTTTAGGCGAACAATTATTGATTGAAAAAAATGCGCTTCGTATTTCCGTCTTACGACTTTGGACTTCCATCTTCCAAACAAATAAACTTTTTTGAAAACACAGTTTGTTATCACTAAAATAGTTTGTACATTTGCACTCCCTTTTTAGGGACAAAAAATGAATGTTTAACTATAACAAAGAATTTAATTGTGAATAAATTAAGTTACAAAACAGTATCAGCTAACAAAAATACCGTTACTAAAGAGTGGGTATTGGTTGATGCAGACGGCCAAACGTTGGGTCGTATAGCTTCTAAAATAGCCATGCTAATTAGAGGTAAATACAAAACAAATTACACGCCTCACGTAGATTGCGGAGACAATGTAGTTGTTATCAACGCCGAGAAAATTAATCTAACAGGTAAAAAATGGGGTGACAAAACCTATATTCGTCACACCGGATATCCTGGAGGACAAAGATCGTTAACTGCTATTGAAATGTTCGATAAAGACCCTACCCGTCTTATTGAAAAAGCAGTAAAAGGAATGTTACCTAAAAATAAATTAGGAAGCGCCCTTTTCAGAAATTTATACGTTTATGCAGGTACTGAGCACCAACAAACAGCTCAAACACCTAAAACCATTAACCTTAACGATCTAAAATAATAATGGAAACAATACACAAAATAGGTAGAAGAAAAACAGCAGTTGCTCGTGTTTATGTTTCTGACGGTACTGGAATCATTACGATCAATAAAAGAGAATTTAAAAACTACTTTACAACAGCAGGTTTACAATATAAAGTTTTACAGCCGCTTACTTTAACAGATCATGTTGCTTCATTCGACATTAAAGTGAATGTTTTTGGAGGAGGAATCACCGGACAAGCAGAAGCTATCCGTTTGGCGCTTTCAAGAGCTATGGTTGAATTAAATGCTGAAAACAGACTGATTCTTAAACCAGAAGGATTGCTTACCAGAGACCCAAGAATGGTTGAACGTAAAAAATTCGGTCAAAAGAAAGCAAGAAAAAAATTCCAATTCTCAAAACGTTAATCGTTTATTTGAATTGCTTCACCAATTTTTTTGGTGGTTCATTGAAATTAAAATTAATAACAAAGTTGTCGTTGATCAATAAATGATTGACAAAAGTTTAGCATCCAAATAGGTAAGATCGGGTTTCCGCTACTTACCTATTGCTAGCTCAACGGAACGTAAACTAAATAACAAAATGACAAAAATTGAAATTAAAGACTTATTAGACGCAGGTGTACACTTTGGTCACCTAACAAGAAAATGGAATCCAAACATGGCTCCTTATATTTATGGAGAACGTAACGGAATTCACATTATCGACCTTTACAAAACTGCCGCAAAAATTGATGAAGCTGCTGAGGCTCTTCAAAAAATCGCAAATTCAGGAAGAAAAATTCTTTTTGTTGCCACAAAAAAACAAGCAAAAGAAATTATTGCGGAAAAATCTGCCAGCATCAACATGCCATACATCACTGAAAGATGGCCTGGCGGAATGTTGACAAATTTTGTGACCATCAGAAAAGCGGTGAAGAAAATGACAGTAATCGACAGAATGAAAGTTGATGGCTCATTTGATGCGCTTTCAAAAAGAGAAAAATTACAAATCAACCGCCAGAGAGAAAAATTAGAAAAAAACTTAGGTTCTGTTGCTGATATGACGCGTTTGCCGGGCGCCATTTTTGTAATTGACGTAAAAAAAGAACACATTGCCGTTGCTGAGGCAAAAAACTTAAATATTCCTATTTTCGCGATGGTTGACACAAACTCTGACCCAAGAGGTTTAGATTATGTAATTCCGTCAAATGATGATGCTTCAAAATCAATCAATAAAGTTTTAGGTTTTATTGTTGATGCAATAGCAGAAGGATTGTCTGACAGAAAAACAACAAAAGACAAAACATCTGATTCTGAAGTTGAAGTTGAAGCTGACGAAAAAGGGGAATAAACCAAATTATTAATGTATCACCGTTGAATTTTAAAATTCAACAAAAAAAATAAATAAAAATGGCACAAATTACAGCCGCAGAAGTAAATAATTTAAGAAAAGCTACCGGAGCAGGCATGATGGATTGCAAAAATGCACTTGTTGAAGCTGAGGGAGATTTAGATAAAGCTATTGAAATTTTGCGTAAAAAAGGGCAAAAAGTTGCTGCAAACAGAGCTGACAGAGATTCCAGTGAAGGCGCGGTTATCGCAAAAGTTAATGCAGACAATACAATTGGTGTAATCATTTCATTAAACTGTGAAACAGATTTTGTTGCTAAAAACGACGCTTTTGTTGCTTTGGCCACCAAATTTGCCGAAATCGCAATTGACTACAATTCAAAAGAAGATTTTTTGAATGCTGATTTTGGTGGAATGACTGTTGCTGAAAAATTAATTGAGCAAACAGGCGTTATTGGTGAAAAACTGGAAATAGGCGCTTTTGAAAAAGTGACCGGTAAATTTGTGGGATCATACATTCATGCTGGAAATAAAATTGCTGCCGTAACTGCATTGTCCGACAATGTTGAAGGTGCAAGTGTTGTTGCAAGAGATGTTTCTATGCAAGCTGCCGCAATGGGTGCAAAAACGTTGTCTTACAAAGATTTCGACCCTGAATTTGTTGCTTCAGAAACTGAAGCCAGAATTGCAGTGATAGAAAAAGAGAATATTGAACTTGGCCGATTGGGAAAAACCCTTAAACATGTGCCAACGTACATTTCCAGAATGCAATTGACAGATGACGTTATTGCAAAAGCAAAAGAAGATTTAAAAGCAGAACTTAAAGCCGAAGGTAAACCAGAAGCAATTTGGGATAAAATTCTTCCGGGAAAATTAGAAAGATTTCTTTCTGATAACACCACATTAGACCAAGAACTTTGTCTTTTGGACCAAGTTTTTATTAAAGACGACAAATTAACAGTTGCTGATTACGTTAAAACAATTGGTGTGACCGTAACCGACTTTAAAAGAGTTTCATTGGCATAATCACAAACCAATTAAACAAAAAAAACTCGCTGAAAAGCGAGTTTTTTTTTGTTTAATTTATTTTTGGCAAAGATGCATTGTTTTTGCTACTGAATTAAAACCGTCCGTTTTTAACATAAAAAATATTTTGAATAAGATTTTAAATTTATTGCATTTTATCTTAAGACCGTACATTATTTAAAACATTTTATGAATATTTTGAAGAACACTGCCCTAAAATTTAGGATGATTTTTAGATGGAAGATTAGTGCTGGTGCGTTAAAAAAAATAGTTTAATCATCAAAAATATTATATTGATGTTCATTGACATTTTGATTGTTTTGAAAGTCGTTCAATAATTTCCTTATCGGCGTTTTGTCAAAAGCAGATATGCTTAATATTTGCATAATCTG
>DATCUQ010000025.1:0-13965 GCA_036567345.1 Lutibacter sp. | reverse complement strand
TAATTATCGGGATCGGCACAGGCTGTTGTCCTTCCGCTATCGCTCCATAACGCCTCGCAAAGACGCGGTTTTTTTAGGAGCATTCCAGTAGGTTACGTCTTTGCGAGCGGAACGCAGTGGAGCGAAGCAATCTGTTGGTTATTATGCTTACAATCATGATTGAGGTAGTCCAGAACAGATTGCCACGTTGTCCTTCCACTATCGCTCCATAACGCCTCGCAATGACGCGGTTTTTTAGGAGCATTCCAGTAGGTTACGTCTTTGCGAGCGGAACGCAGTGGAGCGAAGCAATCTTTTTTTCTTTTCCCCGCCCTTCCTTCGACTCCGCTCTGGATGACATGGGAGGAAAAAAAGCCGTAGAACAAAATACCATATAAAAAGCTTGTGAAAAATAGTTCTCCCCTACCGGCCGGACAGGCGGGCTTTAGGGTTGGGAAAAAAACTATTTTTTAATGCGTCTTTGCGAGCGGACACAGCAGATTGCGGCAATCTGTTACGTCTTTGCGAAGTCGGATACTGAAATTCACTACCTCAAAGCTGGAGACTTTGCGGTGCGGGTTAAGAGGTTAATGGATTTATATGTATTTGTCCTCCAACTGCTTTCAGGACTTTCATTATTGTTGAAAATTGTGGTTTGGCTCCTTCAGACAATGCTTTGTACAAACTTGGTCTACTCATTCCGGTTTCTTCTGCAATTTTGGTCATACCAATTGCCTTTGCAATATGTCCGATAGCGGTAACAATTTCATTGTCATCGCCTTCTTCCAAAACCGCATTTAGATATTCGGCAATCATTTCGTTGCTGTCCAAATAATCTGCAATATCAAACTTTGATGTTTCCATTTTCTATTTTTTTAATTTTTTCCAAATATTTTTTGCTTTTTCAATGTCTCTTTGTTGCGTTGATTTATCTCCTCCAATAAGCAGCATAATAATTTTTCCATCAATTTCTTTGAAATATACTCTATAGCCTTTTGCGCAGTTGATTTTCAATTCTCTAATTCCATCTCCAACAGGTTCGGAATCTCCAGAGTGTTCGTCTTTTTCTAATTTTTGAAGTCGGAACAAAATTTTTGCTTTTGCTCTCAAGTCATTTAGCTTCTTAAACCACTTATCAAATTCTGTCGTCTTCTCAATAAAGTACATCCATCAAATTGTATTCATTAGGATACAAAATTATTAAAAATAATTGAATCTTGCAAATTCAGTTTTAACCGTTTTGTCTGGGTAAAATAACGGATATTTTTCTCGGTCTCTGGTGCTCTTTTGCAACGAGTACCCACTTAAATTAGCGCTTAAAATGTAGTGTTTGCAATGCGGATAACGCTGTTATTGGGTTTGCTGCAATCATGATTCCGTTGGTTCAGGACAAATTGCCATACCGAAGTCCCGATAATTATCGGGATCGGCACAGGCTGTTGTCCTTCCGCTATCGCTCCATAACGCCTCGCAAAGACGCGGTTTTTTTAGGAGCATTCCAGTAGGTTACGTCTTTGCGAGCGGAACGCAGTGGAGCGAAGCAATCTGTTGTGGGTTGTTACAATTATGATTAAGGTAGTCCAGGACAGGTTGCTATACCGAAGTCACGATAATTATCGGGATCGGCACAGGCTGTTGTTATTTCGCTGTCGCTACATAACACCTACCATTGTTGCGGTTTTTTAAGAGTATCGTCTTTGCGAGCGGAACGCAGTGGAGCGCGGCAATCTGTTACTTATTGTGCTTACAATCATGATTGCGTTAGTTCACGACAGATTGCCGCGTTGTTCTCTCGCTATCGCTCCATAACGCCTCGCAAAGACGAACGCACCTATATTATAACATCGTCTTTGCGAAGGAGCAACGGAATGAAATGGCGACTGCGGCCGTCTTTGCGAGCGGAACGCAGTGGAGCGAAGCAATCTGTTGCGGGTTGTTACAATTATGATTAAGGTAGTCCAGGACAGGTTGCCGTACCGAAGTCACGATAATTATCGGGATCGGCACAGTCTTTTCTTCGGATTGCTTCACAGTGTATCATCGAATGGCAGCCTATCAATTAAAAAAGAAACGACATGCCACTGCCATTTGATTTTTTAATGGTTTGTTTTTCGGTTAATTCCTTCACTTTTTCCAATAAGTATTTTTTAGTTTGTGAAAACATAAATTTTCTGAATATTGTAATATCCTCATTTTTTCTGGTTTCTTGTAAGGCATTAAAATATTCCTGTTTATTTTCTATATAAATCACTGTTAAAGGCATTTTGTGATACTGCTGCACGTAGTTCATGATGAGTCTTGAAATTCTTCCATTGCCATCTGCAAACGGATGGATAGAAACCATTTGAAAGTGCGCATCAAAAGCCAATTCATTAACTCTTTGAAATCCTTTTACCTCTTTTATGTTGGTATTTATGTAATTAAGCAACTCGTTAACACGCGCCGGCACTTTGTTATAGTCCATAAAGGTGGTTGTGCCGGCCCTAACCGTTACTTTCCGGAAATCTCCTTTTGATGAATCAAAATTACCGCCCAACGCAGATACTTCGGCTCCTGTTTGCTTCATTATTAATGATGAAATATGTTTTATGTTTTCTTCATTTAATGGTTTTTTTGAATCAGCTAAAGCAATAACATACTCTAAAGCATTTAAATGATCCACCGCCATTAAGGAATATGCTAAAGGTTTGTTTTTTGGGGTTAATTTTTCCTCTAATAACAAAAACGTTTCTTCCTTAGTCAACGTAGAACCCTCAATAGCATTGGAATGATGAACAATTGCGTATTCATTGAATTTATCAAAATCAAAAGTATCACTTTCTATAAGAATTATATAATTGTTGTATATTTTTAAAATATCCGTCATCCCAATCATTATTAATCATTTAAATACATTTATACTGTCATTGATATTCATTATTTTACCGTAAAAATCTATTTTAACTATGTTGCGGAACCTTTAAGCCCCTAAACAAAAACACATCAATTTTAATGGTTCAAAGTTTTTGAGTAAAAATACAAAAAACATGAACCTATTGCTGTTTTTAATGGCCTTTTATTTGAATCCGCATTTGGAGCGGAAAGTGGAGCGGGCAATCTGTTTGTTATTATGCTTACAATCATGATTGCGTTAGTTCACGGCAGGTTTGCCTACTTTTTTATGCCTGAGATTCAAATAACCCAATTTTATGTAAACAGCATTATTTTATCCTGCCAAGTGTGCGAGGCATCGCATAAGGCGCTTAGTTGATGGGATTCCTCTTATCGTCGGCCACGAGCGATAGCGAACTGGAGAAGCAAGCACAAAAATGAGTGGTAAAAAATATTGGGCTTCACACTAAAAAATTCCGTATTCGAAAAAAAATCAATCGAATTGAAACAGAATTGTAACTAATTCGTTACATTTGTAATATGAGAGAAATCGATATTACAGAAGAATGTCTTAAATTTATAGACAATCAAGGCGAAAAGGTTTCGCTGAAATTCTTCCAACTCATAGAAGTTATGGCTGAGTTAAAAGTTGTAAACGCAAACTTTCTGAAAAAACTGCAATCGACACAATTTTATGAATTACGAATTAAAGCAGGCAATGAATATCGAATTGTAATTTTTGCGATTGACCATCTGAATTTCCCTGAATGCACTAAAGCCGTGTGTCTTTGCGGATTTCAGAAAAAATCAACAAAAGACTATAAGAAAGCGGTAAAACAAGCCGAAAAAATACTGGAGGAATATCTAAAACAACAATAATTATGGGAAAGTCAATAAATGCAAAGGAACTGATTGCAGAGAGATACGGAAAAGAAGGAACAAAAGAACGTGAAAAATTCCGAGAAGATGCTTTTTCCTGCTACTTTGGCGAAATCATTAAAAATCGAAGAAAGGAACTTCATTTGAGCCAAGAGGATTTGGCTGAAAAAGTTGGTAAAAAAAGACCTTACATCTCGAGGATTGAAAACGGTGAAGATATTCGTTTGTCGAATTTCGCTTTGATAGCCAATGCTTTGGGATTGATCATTGAATTAAAAACTGAATAGAATTACAAAAGCCGTATATAATTTATCCTCAAATCGGATTTAGCACAAACCGACAAACATTTGTTATGCCAAGAAACTAGGCTTTCCTTTCCTCAACCTCCCGCACTAATCCCGATCTATCGGGACGGGACAGGCCTGCCTCCGGCATGTAAACTTTCCCAAGGAAAGGGAGTTTGATTAATGTAATATTGTAATTGGTTAGTTATACAACAACAAGCTTCTAAGTCTCTGGCTTCGAAGCGCGAAGAGAACCTGGTGTGCATTATTTCGAATGTTGAGAATCTTTATGCAGAGGGCAGTTTTATCCAGCAATTTGCACGTTGCTGTTTACTATTTCCACACTAAAATTAACTTTTGCTTTTAATGCACTGAAAACTCTCAAAATTGTTTCAATTGTTACATTATTTGTATTATTTTCAAGTTTTGAGATTTGTGCTCTTTGCACTCCAATTAATTTTCCAAGCTGCTCTTGAGTCATATTTCTTTCAAGACGCACTTTTTTTATGAGATCACCAAGAATTTCCATTTGAAGTTCTTGTTCGTAAAGTGTTCTTTTTACCGTTCCAACTTCTCCTATAAATTCATCTTTAATTTTATCAAAAGTGTATATTTCCAATTCTTTTTTTTTATTTTTCATTTCTCCTATTTTTAAGTTCAAAATATCTCATTCTTATGTTTTCTGCTTTTTCTATTTCTTTTTCAGGAGTTTTTTTTGTTTTCTTTATTATTCCGTGAGTGGCTAAAACTATGGTTTCAATTTTTTCCGTTTTGTCCCAAAAGGCAAAAATTCTAAAATAAGTTTTGTTATGCAATGTTCTAAACTCCCAAATTTCTCCTTTAAGTTTTTTGAATAACTCATTGTTATTTTTAATTTTCGATTTGTCAATGTTGAAAATGATTTTGTCTCGACTTTTTTCATCTAATTCAAGAAGAAATTCTCTGGCTTCCGTCAAAAAAATCACTATAAATTTTTCCATTGAATTTTTATTGTTTCCATACAAAGATACAAACATAAATTGAACGGCAACGTGTTTAATGTTTTTTTTAGAATAATCTTGTTTTGGAATTCTGGAATACTATTTTTAATATTGTTGCGCTATGTTACACTTAAAAATGTTCATTGAATATTTTTCTTTACGTCATTGTTTGATATGACACGACATCGCGAACGGAGTATCCTATCCCCAGCATCCCGCACTAATCCCGATCTATCGGGACGGGACAGGCCTGCCTCCGGCAGGTAAACTTTCCCAAGGAAAGGGAGCTCGGTTAAGTTATAAAATTATTTAAAACTATAAACTTTGAGCTTTCACCTTTGAGCCTTGAGCTTTTTTAGCTTTTGTTTTTTTTTAAGCAATCATTGTTAATTGCATACTGTAAGACGAATGTATTTTATTAAAGAACTCTATTGCTTATATCTTGCCGATTGTCCCAAAAAGAAACTATTTCAATTTTGCCCGAATTAATCTCGTAAAATAGTAAATAATGCTTCATTGGAATAACTCTTGTTGTTTTATTGGAAGTTAATCGACCAATAAATTCACTTTTAGAAAGTGTTTTAGTCAAATCCTCAATTTCTTTTAATATTCTGAGACTGTAATTAGTACTTCCGTTCCTTTTGTTAAAATATTCCAGTGTAATTTTTAATTCAATCTTAGCTCTGGGAGACCAAATTATTTTTTTTCTAACCATTCTCTCATTTCAGCTATTACGTCATTATTTTCAAAATAATTTCCATTCTTTATTTCGTCACGCCCAATTTCAATTGATTTAGATTGCTCAGGCGTAAGTTGATATAATGCTTGTTCCGATGCATCAAAAATTGTTTGTAATGCTCTTAAAAAACTCAAATCTTTAGAGTCTTTAATTCGGGAGATTAAATTTTTTTTTATTTGTGAAGCCGTATCCATCCTTAAATTTTTAAGATATTTATCAAAAATAATACTTTTAATTAAACTTCAAAAGTACAAAGTGTTTTTTAAAGTCTTGCAGTCAAAAAAATTTTAAATTTTGAATTTTATTTTTTTTGGCATCAAATACTGCTTAATTGATGTGATTCCTCCTGTCGTCGGGCACGAAACCCTACTTGCGACAAGGTGCTGTTGTGGCAAGTGCTTCATTCTCTGAGTTTTGTTATCTCGTCTTTCAGTTTTGGCAGTTCTCTCACAATTATTGTCCAAATGACTTCGTCAGAAATGTTGTCATATTCGTGAGCAATTCTGTTTCAGATCCCAATAATTTGTCTTACGTTTTGAATTTCGATTTTAGTGTTTTTGTAATTCGTTATTCTGTTGACCGCTTCTCCAATAATTTCAATATTTCGTTCTACCGCTTTTTTGGTTTTTAAGTCATTTTGAAATTCTAAAAAATCTCTTTTTTCAGGCAAAAAATCAAAAATTTCATCAATTGACCTTAAATATCCTCAAACCAAGCGTTTATCTTATTATCCATAAATTACAACTTTTGACTCGTTAATTTCCTTCCTGAAAAATGAATTCTTTATGCCGCGTTCTTCTATCAAGTCAATTTGTCGATTTAAAACCTGTTCTAATTTATCTTTTAGCTGGAAGTACAAATCAGTATATTTTATTGGTCCATTTTCGTCAAAATCAACCACGAAGTCAATGTCAGAATCTGAAGAAAAGTTGTCTGTCAATACCGAACCAAAAACCGAAAAATTCTTAACGCTGTATTCTTTACAAAGTTGTTTTATATGCGCTATATTTTTTTCTGAAATTTTCATATCTGATTAATCTTAAACACAAATTTACAATTTTTTCGTGAGTTCTGTTTTAGCATTTGCCACAACTTGCCTATTGTCCCAAAAAGAAACTATTTCAATTTTGTTTGAATTAATCTCGTAAAATAGTAAATAATCCTTCATTGGAATAACTCTTGTTGTTTTATTGGATATTCCGGGCTAAACTGAACACCCCATTCCGGAGCAAAAAACGTATCGAGCCTCTCGATATGCTTCGCACTCGAGGTGTTCTCGATACAATTTTGTCTGTTTATTTCTTGTTTCAATATTAATTTTTGCTTGACAAAATCACTCGAACTGTTCTCGATACATTTTTTGCTCCGCTGCGCTACACAAAAAACACTCGAACTGACGTGATTCTTCTTTTATGTCACATTTACGTCACTTCGAGTGTTTTTGGTTTTAAGTATTCACACCTTCAAAGCACTAACCATTTGAAACCAAAAATGTATCGAGAAGCGCTTCGCACTCGAGGTGTTCTCGATACTATTTTGTCTGTTTATTTCTTGCTTTCAATTTTAATTTTTGCTTGACAAAATCACACGAACTGTTCTCGATACATTTTTTGCTCCGCTGCGCTACACAAAAAACACTCGAACTGACGGGTTTTGTTGACCTAATGATATTACCTACTGCCGTCACTTCGAGTGTTTTTGGTTTTAAGTATTCACACCTTCAAAGCACTAACCATTTGAAACCAAAAATGTATCGAGAAGCGCTTCGCACTCGAGGTGTTCTCGATACAATTTTGTCTGTTTATTTCTTGTTTCAATATTTATTTCTTTTTGACAAAATCACTCGAACTGACGGGGGTGTCGTTGCTTGTTTATCTTTCGTCACTTCGAGTGTTTTAAATAAAAATGCTAATTTTTGTTTAAAATGTATCGAGAAGCGCTGCGCTACACAAAAAACACTCGAACTGACGGGTTTTATTGACCGATTTTTTGTTTTGCCCCGGCCCTAAAGGGAGCCAAAAAATCTACGTTTTACATTAAAATTTATTTTCTGAAATAAATCCCTCCCTTTAGGGTTGGGGTAAAGGATTTATTTTATCTTCACTTCTAGAACTACTCAAACGTATTCAACGTATCAAAACCGCCATCTTTTAAAAATTGGTCTTTTTTAAACAAATGGAGGTCATTTTCCATCATTTCTTTTACCAAATCCTGTAAGGTGTATTTTGGCTGCCAGTTGAGTTTTTCTTTGCATTTTGTGGCATCTCCTTTTAATAAATCCACTTCGGTCGGACGGAAATATGTCGGGTCTATTTTTACCACTGTTTTGCCTATTGGCAATTGATAATTTGGATTGTTGCATTTGGCCACTTTCCCTGTTTCCTGTTCATTTTCTCCTTCAAAAGCAAGCTCAATGCCCACTTCATAAAAAGCCAATTTCACCAAATCCCTTACCGATGTGGTGATGCCGGTGGCTATCACAAAATCTTCCGGCTCATTTTGTTGTAACATCAGCCACATGGCTTCCACATAATCTTTGGCGTGCCCCCAGTCTCTTTTGGCATTTAAGTTTCCTAAATATAAGGTATCCTGCAAGCCCAAGGCAATTTTGCTGGCGGCGCGCGTTATTTTACGGGTTACAAAAGTTTCGCCGCGCAAAGGCGATTCATGGTTGAATAAAATGCCATTGCAGGCAAACATCTTATAAGCTTCCCGATAATTTACGGTAATCCAGTACGCATACATTTTAGCTACGGCATAAGGCGAACGCGGATAAAAGGGCGTTTTTTCGGTTTGTGGCGTTTCCTGCACTAAGCCATACAATTCTGAGGAAGATGCCTGGTATATTTTTGTTTTTTGCGTAAGTCCAAGCAGGCGAACAGATTCTAAAATACGTAACGTTCCCAAACCATCAACATTTGCGGTATATTCGGGCGTGTCAAAGCTCACTTTTACGTGCGACATGGCACCTAAATTGTATATTTCATCGGGTTGCACTTCTTGTATAATGCGCGTTAAATTCATGGCATCACTTAAATCGCCAAAATGCAATTTAAACTTTACGTCTTTTTCGTGGGGATCTTTATATAAATGGTCTATGCGCTCTGTATTGAACAAGGAACTTCTTCGTTTGATGCCATGAACTGCATAACCCTTTTTTAGCAAAAATTCCGCCAAATACGCGCCGTCTTGTCCGGTGATTCCTGTAATGAGTGCTGTTTTCATGGTAATAATCATTTGTTAAATTTAGTCAAAATTCTGTAAAAATTTTCAGCATAAATTTCGGAAGTATATTTTTGTTCAAAAATTTCCCTTCCTTTATTTCCCATATTTATCCTTTGTTCTTTGTTTTTTATCATGTAAATCATTTTCACAGCTAATTCTTTATAATCAGCTTCATAAAACAATCCATTAATATTTTCTTCAATTAACTCAACAGTACCACCTTCTTTATAGCCAATAACAGGAATGTTTGAAGCCATCGCCTCTATGGTAACTCTACCCAATCCCTCCATTCTAGAACACATTAAACAAACATCCATTTCTAAAAACGCTTTATATGGATCTGAAATATGACCCCAAAACTCAACACTTCCTGTTAATTTTGGTTCATTCACTAATTTTTTTAAAGACGTTTGATCACCCATCCCCACAATTAAAAGTTTAGAATCAGGATACTGCTCAATAACAACATTAAAGGCTCTTATTGCATCTTCCTGCCCTTTTTTAGGATGAAGTAAGCCAACAATTCCAAAAACTATATTCTCACTTTTATTTTCAGATTTTGCTTTCCGTAATTGATCTAATTTTAACAAATCCTGCACACCTAAAACCCCATTATATAATACTTTAATATTCTGAATCTTATTTTTTTTATAATAGTTTTCTTTAAGGAAGTTAGAAACTGCTAATATTATTTCTGAAGTATTAAAGGTTTTATTTATATAGGTAAGCCTATAAAACCAATTTAAATAGTATTGTTCCTGACTTTCCCGAAGATACCAGATGTGAGGTATATTATATTTTTTTCCATACAACAATCCGAAATTGAAAACAGAAGAATTTGAATAAATAAAATCGGGGTTAAAATTCGCTGTTTTTTCATTTAAAAATTTCAAATATTTTAAGTTGTTTTTTTTTCGATTATGATTTAGTCTCCAATTTCTGCCAATGGCAATTATTCTTTTAAATCTATTCTTAGGTAATTTGGGTAACACACCACACCACCAATTAAAATTTTGAATAATATAGGGAATATTTTTTTTTTCTAAGACTTCGCAAATTTCTCCAAATTCAGGTACAACCAACAACGGATGTATGTTGTATTTTTCAAGACCTTCCAATAAATTTAATAATGATTTATTTGCCCCATAAAGAGCTGAATAATGTGTTATGAATAATATATTCATTTTTTTGAAATTAAAAATATTTAAATTTTTTATTTAATAAAAGCAAACTATTATAAGTAAATTCAAAAGTAGTTTTGAAATCTTTTAAGTTAGTCTCTATATTCTATCTTAGCAATACAACTACCCCTGCTACATAATGGTTCTTTTGATAAAAGCGCACAGATGCTAAACAAAATTGATAAAAAAAAGTTGATAAAAACAAATAATCTTCTAATAAAATTACATTTTCATAGTCGTTTAATATCCTATAATTAATATTTAATACCTTATTAAACTACGATATAAATATTTAAACAATTTAAACTTTACAAGTCGATTAAATCCTATTTTTATAAAGACTTTCTTTACTTTCCCTTTAAAATTAATTTGAGGTTTAATCATTTCAAAATTTTCAATACAATAAACAGCCTTATTTGTGCCCTCAGATATTATTTTCGCTTGCTTAAGAGAGCTTTCAATAAATAGACTATAATTATTTTCACTAAAAATTTTGGCTTTAAATTCTCCATATTTATTCCATTTAATTCTAGCCTCTTTGTCTGGCAAATCTAATAGGATTAGTTTTTTATATTTTACCCCATTTTCTTTTAACCAATATTCAGTCAATTCTCTGTATTTTTCTAGCCGGCAGGAAACAATGGTGTTAATTTCAGTAGTAGGTATATATAAAGGTTTAACATTGATAATAAACTCTATATATTTTTCCCCATCATCATTTTCTGCTTCAGTTGGATCAATACAAAGAACACCATCAATATCAACACATGAATTTTGTAAAATGTGATGATGAAATATATTCCATTGAAAAACTCTTGGCATTTCAACTTTTTCAAAAAAAATATCAACTAAATATTCGTTACCCGGTTTAATATAAATAGTTGAAAAAGTAAATTTATAATTATTTTGAGTTTTCGATAATTCCTCTTTTGCTTTAATTAAAGAATTGCCAGAACAAACAGTATCATCAACAATTAATACGTTTTTTATATTTGTTAAATCAAAATCTTTTGTTCTTTCACCGCCCTCATTTAAATTGCCCCTAATAAAAGAATAAAAATCACAATATGGTAAGTTTTTATAAAGTGCAATAAGAACCGCCGGTATTATGCCACTTCTTGGTATGCCTACTACAAGATCAATATCTGATGGCACCAAATAAAGTTTTTTTATAATAATATTATTTAAATCAGATATGTTTTTGTATTCCATTGATTTTTTATTTGGTCCCCTTTATACCTAAATTTATCCAACCATGACTCACACCTCTAACTTCATTATTATCTAACATTTTAATTTTTTTAAATCCAGATAGCCGAAACATATTTTCCAATAAACGAGGTGTAAAAAGTGTTCTGTGCCAATTTGGATGATTCAAATTACCTTCACCATCACCATAAGTAAATATTCTCCCATTTGCCCATATACCTACATCCTTATCTTCATTAAATCTATACCATCCATCTTTGTGAATGTTATTAATACCATTAGTTTCATAATCATAAAGTGTTTGTACAATTTTCAAACCATCAGGTACCCAAATTTCTAGAACTCCATCCTTTTTCAATATTCTAAAGAGTTCATTAAATGTTTTTTTTTGTAAATACCAAGGCACATGTTCTATAACATGACTTGCATATATTAAATCAAATGTATCATCCCTAAAAGGTAAAGGTTTAGCTATATCGCATATATAATCAACTCCAAAACCATCTATTACATTAAGAGTTTCAAACCCCTCAATTCTATTTAAACCTGGACCTATTTCCAAGTTTCGAATATCCTTTTTTAAATATTTTTTAATATTTATATTAGTTTTTATTCTATTTTTTAATAAAATAATTTTTGATAAACCTAAAAACTTTAAAAAGTGATCAATTTTATTAGTATTGTTAAAAGAATAATTCATAATCTAAATAATTTTCCAAGAACCAACGTTTCTAAAAATGCCTTCACTGCCATCTATTTTATTAATTTCTTCAATAAATATTGGTAATTGATTTTCGCTTTTTAATATGTTATTATTAGCTTCATCTCTTATACCATACATTATATTATAATTCCCAGGAGCCAAATTTTTTGTGTTAATTTCACAAAGAAAATCAATTTTACCAATTAATCTTTTTGAGATTTTAAAAAACGAATCATCAATTGAGTGCGAAGTAATAATTCTATTACCCTCCACATCTTCCATTGCAACTCCAATTACTATATTTTTAAATTCCTCTAAGAAATTTAGATGAAAAAATAATCTTGTAATATCGCCTTGTAAATGATTGTATTTAGTACTTAAATCTGCATCAACAAAATAAGGAGTTTTAAGAATAAGCCTTTTACAAGTAGATGTAATTAATTCAATTTCTGTAATATCAGTTTTTGTAAATCTATTAGACAAATAATCATTAATTACATATTTTGTATCACCATCTATTTTAATACTTCCATTTTCAATTAGAATAGCTCTTGTACACAAACTCTGCACCGCCGCCATATTGTGGCTCACAAACAACACGGTACGTCCGCCGCCTGCCGAGATTTCCTGCATTTTGCCTATGGCTTTCTTTTGGAATTCGGCATCGCCCACGGCCAATACTTCATCAATAATAAGGATGTCGGGTTCCAAAAATGCCGCCACGGCAAAGGCCAGGCGCACGGTCATTCCGCTGCTGTACCGTTTTACGGGCGTGTCTATATAGCGTTCGCAGCCCGAGAATTCTATAATTTCATCCAGCTTGCCGGTAATTTCTTTTTTGGTCATCCCCAAAATGGCGCCATTTAAAAAAATGTTTTCGCGGCCGGTCATTTCACCGTGAAAGCCCGTGCCAACTTCCAATAAAGAAGCCACGCGCCCTTTGGATTTGATGCTGCCGGTGGTGGGTGCGGTGATTTTTGAAAGTATTTTAAGCAAAGTAGATTTGCCTGCGCCGTTTTTGCCGATAATGCCCAGGACTTCTCCCTGCTGCACTTCAAAATTGATGTCTTTCAGCGCCCAAACATAATCGGAAGTGCCTTTGGTGGCGCGGTTGTTTACGTCGCCTATTTTTAAAAAGGGGTCTTCCTTGCCGCGGATGTTGGCCCACCAGCGTTTGAGGTCGTCGCCCATGGTGCCGGTGCCTACGAGGCCGAGGCGGTATTGTTTGCTTAAGTTTTCAACTTTTAGAATGATGTTACTCATTGTATTTTTTTATATTCGGTAATTCGTTTTTCAATCAATGTTTCTGTTCATTTTCTTTACTCACCATTTTTATTGTTTTTTATAGGTATTCGTGAATCTCCTTCGTCGATTTGTCTTGCCCAACCCTGCGACTGCGCTCAGGGCAGGCATCAACGAACCAAAAGAAAAGGCCCTTTCTCGTTAGGTATTTTTTAAAGACCGGTTAAAAAAACCGCTCTTTAAAAACCATATTTCAAAAGCTAAATTTCCTCCAAGGCTTCAAAAATTTTTAACGCTTTTGAAATATTATACTTACGATAAAGGATTTTATGATGCTATGTAAATTCATATTTTAACTTTCCAAATGTAAAATATTTATTACAAATTACCTTTTTTAATTTATTTATTCCCCCTTTGGGGGTTAGGGGGCTATTTTTAGAATGATGTTACTCATTGTATTTTTTATATTCTGTAATTCGTATTTCAATCAATGTTTCTGTTCATTTTCTTTACTCACCATTTTTATTGTTTTTTATTGGTATTCGTGAATCTCCTGCGTCGATTTGTCTTGCCCAACCCTGCGACTGCGCTCAGGGCAGGCATCAACGAACCAAAAGAAAAGGCCCTTTCTCGTTAGGTATTTTTTAAAGACCGGTTAAAAAAACCGCTCTTT
>DATCUQ010000024.1:0-16345 GCA_036567345.1 Lutibacter sp. | reverse complement strand
TTTTTCGACACTTAATATAACCTAAAATCAGAATCAAAATAACTGTTCACTTTGCTCCGGAATCAGCTGTACAGTTTGCTCCGGAATGACCTGTTCACTTTGCCCCGGAATGGGGTGTTCAGTTTACCCCGGAATATCCATCTACATACGAGTTAATCAATAACCTAGGTAATTCAATGCAAAATAGTGTTCCAAATTGGCTGTTGTCTAATTAATAATATAGCTATTTTTTACAATTTGAATAGTTTTCGGGCTGTAATTAACCATCTACAAAAATAAAAATATGGATGAAAAAGATTTGGCTGATTTACTTAAATATAGCTCCCCTAAACAGCTTTATATTGTTACGTGGAACAACTTACTTAAACTGCTGTTTTGCCCCTTTAAAGTGCTTGTAAAGCATGATATAGGCACGTTAAAGAAAGGGCAAGTGGTTTGGGTGGAAGAAGTAAAAATTACGGAAGAAATTAAGACTGTTTACATTATAAAAGGGGTGGCGTATTACTACCATCATATGGAAATATTAGACGATGATGTGTAAATAGCTATATTATATAAGGAGTTTAGGCTGCATTTTGGATGAAAAGCTTTTGAGACGGTTTTCTTCTTTATCAAAAAAACCACTGAAAACGATGAATAGCTATTATTTTAATTGCATTAACTGCATTGATTTGTTATATTAATGCAGTTTGCAACTAAAATAAGCATTTATAATTAAATTTATTATAAAAAATTAACATAATTATTAAAAATAATGTAATTAAAATTAGGATTTGTCGATTATTTTTTGTATCTTTGTATTCAAATAAGTGGTTTGATGCCACGATGTTAGGATGAAAAAAAAGAGAAAAAATTAGAAAAAAAATAGACAAAAAAGAAACCAAATATAAAAACTAATGTTGTGTTGAGCTATACCGTAAAATGTATGGCTTTTTTAGTGGCATAACATCCCGAACCAAATGATGTTTAATATTAATGTTTAATATTATTGTTAGGATGTTGCGGTAGGTTAATTTTTTAAATGATGAAAGATAAGATGTTAAAAAAAAGTGAAGAGAAGAGCGTAGTTGTGTATGACGCTATTATGGGGAGTGGGAAAACCTATGATGCAATTCAAAGAATGAAAAAGTATATAAAAAATGGTGAAAAGTTTATTTATATAACCCCATTTTTAGAAGAAATTTCTAGGGTAATGAATTCATTGCCTCTAGGAGAAGTTTATGCGCCATTAGGCAGAGAGGAAAATGATAATAAAAGTATTTATCAGTTGGAATGTAATTTAATTGATGAAAATGGAAATTTCGATTTAAACGCTGATAAAAATTATAAACATCAGAATAAAAGAGCGCAGTTTATGAGTTTAGCTGCAAAAGGAGAAAACATTATTTCAACACACGCTTTGTTTAAGAGCTTAAAGAAAGAAGATTTTAGTTTATTTAAAGATTATATTTTAATTCTTGATGAAGTCGTAAATCCATTAGGAATTAATAATATTGGCGCAAGGGATATTCAAATTTTAAGAAATGAAGAATTAATAGTTATTGACCAAGAGACCAATGAAGTTAAGTTTATTGATGATGATTACAATGACCCAGCATTTCAAAGCGTTAGGTATTTATGTAATAATGGTACCGTTTTTTATTTAGATAATTTCTTTTTTGTTTGGATTTTTCCAATTGAAATATTTAGGGAGTTTAAAGAAGTACAAGTGTTAACTTATTTATTTGAAGGAAGTTTTTTATCAGCTTATTTTAAAATGTTTAATGTTCAATATGAATTGATTAAAAATGAATCTATTCAAACACTTGCGGAAATTAGGAGTTTGTTAAATATTTATGAAGGTAAAGCCAATGATAATTCTAAGGTTAATACATCATATAGTAAAACCTGGTGCGATAAAATTAGCAAAAAACAAGCAAAGAAAATAAGCGATGCAACTTCTAATTTATTTAAACGTGTTTTTAAAACTAAATCTTCCGAGAATGCCTATACTACTTTTTTGCCTTACAAGTCAAAGTTTGCAGGGAAAGGATATACCTCTGGATATATAGCCATTAATGCAAGAGCAACAAATGATTATAAACATAAAAAATCGATGGCTTATCTTGGTAATAGATTTTGCAAACCACAGGAATTGAGTTTTTTTAGAGAAAGAGGAATTACTTTGAATGAAGAATTATGGGCCCTATCAGAATTAATTCAATGGGTTTGGAGAGGCTGTATTAGGGAAAATCAGCCTATGAATCTATATATTCCTAATTATAGAATGCGAAGTTTACTTATTGATTGGTTAGATGGGAAATTTTTAGAAGAAACAAATAATTTTACAAACCTGTCAATAGATTTTAAAAAGACTGCATAATTACAACATATTTTCTACAATGACCACTTTGGTGGTGGTCATTGATATTTTAAGCCCTTTGATAGCAAGGGATTCGGAGAGTACCCCCTAAAGGAAAATTCAAAACAAAGACATAAAAATTAAAAGAATGCAAAAGGATAATTATATCATATATAAGGCAGTAAATACTGAAAATAAAATGGTTTATATTGGTGCAACAACAAATACGATACACCAACGAAAACTAGACCATATTGAAAGGTCAAAAAGAAATGAATTAGGTAAATTTCAAGAGTCTATCAGCACATATGGTGTTGATGCTTTTGAATGGGAACAAATTGATACTGCTTCATCAGTAGATGAATTGGCACAAAAGGAAAAGCAATATATTTTAGAATATAAGAAAAATGAAAAATCATTGAATATTGATAATGGCGGCGGATTTAAAAAAACAGTTTATCAATATAATCTTGTAGATGGAAGTTTGACTAATTCATTTAGTTGTTTACAGGATGCAGGTAATTCAGTGAATGCAACGAAGCAAGATATAAGCAGAGCTTCCTTGAGCGTAAATAAATTGTTTAAAGGTTTTTATTGGAGTTATAATTTAACTGAACCATTTAAGCCAGAACCGGATACAAGAAAAAAAGAGGTATTACAATATGCTGTAGAAGGTAATTTGGTAGCTAATTATGTGTCAGTTGCAGAAGCTTCAAGACAGACAGGATTGAGTAAAACTTGTATTTCTCGCACTTGTAGAGGGGAAAGAGCCATTAGTGGTGGCTTTATTTGGAAGTATGAATAAAATCAATTCTTAAGGATTATTATACCCAACTTCTTTATTTAGGAGTTGGGTTTTTCTATTCCACATTCTTTAAACTCTTCTTCAGATTTCATAAATTAATTATTTTTAATACTTAATTTATAATGTGAATATTTCTAATGCTTTACTTACCAAATCATCTGTTCTTGTTTCAATATTATGTTTTTCCCAAGTAGGAGTGTTTTTTAATTGTTCATTAATGAAAAGCCCATTTTTAAAACCAATATTTTTACCATCTTTATCCTTTTTATCCTGCTTTTTATCTAAAGGAATATTACTTAATTGTGAGTTATACCCAGTTAAAGTTAGGTTACCTAATTTGTGAACAAAGTCTTTTCTTATGTTGTTTGCTTTCTCTCTATTTCCATTTGCAATCATATCAATCCAATGTAAAGGGATATTTTCTCCTTGAGGTAAAATGTGTTCTATTGTCCAAACAAACTGTTTTTTATTTCTTGAATAAAAATTAGTATATCTTTCTTTTGTTTCTGATTGTGCTAATTCAATTGAAGATAAAATATATCTAGTGGCTCCTACATTTTCAATATATAAATCACCCCTGAGTTTTTCTGCAAATAATTCATCAGAAGCAGGTTTCCCTTTAGAAATTATTATATTTTTTATTTCATCAAATGAGTAATTATTCAAGTTGTTGACTTCATCAATTATATCCATAAAATAATTTGTTAAATCTCTTGTAGGAGGAGAATCAGTAACATTTCTTCTAATGAAATAATTACATAATAGACTGACTAGTTTAATCTTTTCAACTTCATCAATATCAAATCTTTTTTCTATAAATAATAATAGCATATAACCATCTACACCATTTACATTTTCAAGATTTCTTAATGCCCTAATTGTCTCTTCTGAGTGCTCATCAATGTCATATTGGATATTTTTTGAATTAATGATAGATGCTTCTTCCAGCCTGTCAAAAAAAGTATATACATTTCTATTAATCAATTCTTCATAAATATGAATTAGATTAGACCTTAATGCCTTAGGTTTTTTATCAACTTTTATTGCTTTTTCTAGATGGAAGGCATTATAGAATTGCCTTAAAAATCTCTCTTGGATATTATATTCGTCAGTAAGATTGGTTATAATATCATTCCATCTATCAAAGTTGTCGTCTAAAGATGTTTTTTTGTCAACTTTCTCAAGATGACCTAATAATTTATTCTTTATTAAATCTATTGCAGAAAGTGGAACACCTCTATTATTTAAGGTTTCGAATAGTGTAAAAGCATCTGCATGAGTAGCAACATCAATTTTTACAAGTGTAGCGCTATTTAATTTGTTTAAAAGTGAATTAACAGTTTTAAAAGTATATAGAGGATTATTTTCTTTGTCTACTTCATTTAATCGATTATAAAAATAATTATATGCCCTAGATATTTGTCTAAGACCAAGAAATTTTGGCTTTTTAGTCATTTTTATTTCATTGATGACCTCAGAAAAAATCCATTTATAATCATCAAAATTGTGATTAGAATATGATGGGATAAGACGTAATTCACTTCTTTTACTTAAGATGATTCTATTTCTTAAAGCTCTTAGTTCTACCAACAAATCTACATCTGTTGGGTCACTAATATTTTCAGATAAATATTTGAATACTGCCAAATAAAATAGACTTATTGTGGTCATTCTTTGTTGCCCATCTACTAATTCTAATTCTCCTGGTTTTAAACTGTCACTTTGAGTGTTGATACATATAATAGAACCCAGAAAATGCCCACCATCACTTTCCTCAATATCATCAAAAAATGATTCCCAATTATATTTAGTCCAAACATATTCTCTTTGATATTTGGGGATGTAATAGCTAATATCATTATCAGCAGAAAATAATTCTGATAAAGGTTTATTTGATGTATTTTGTATCATAATTTTTTAATAGGATTTTAATTTAGGATATTTATTTACAGAGGTTATAGTTAGAAGACTAACCCAGGATATTAAAATAATTTTTTTCATAATTCAATTTATTCATTCAATAAACTTTCCTCAACAATATCAATTTCTTCATCAATCCGCACAACGCAGACAGCATTTTGTTTATTCATTCAATTTTAGTTATATGGTGTTTCCAAACTAATATCAATAATATTATCATTAAGAGATAACTCATAATATTCACTTAAAATCCTAAATACTTTTTCCACAGTTTCATTATAAGAACTGAAATACCAACAGTATTCAGTAGTGTTATTTAAATTGTTATAAACCCTTAAGTGATCAGCTTCAACAATCCAGTTTAATGCATTACTCTCTTGCTCTGTAATTTGTGTTATTCTTATTTCGAAATCACTTTCTTCTAAAAGTGAAACAATAATTCTACCTCCCATACCATTTTTTGTGAAAGAGCAGTCTGTACCAAAATAGATAGCATTCTGAAGTCTTGTTGAAATAAGTTTTCTTGCCTTTGTTAGGTAATCATTTCCTTCAAAAAATTGCAATTGTGAATTGTATTCTGCAACTATACTATCCATATATGACAAATATTTATCTTGTATCTCTTTAGTCAATATAGATTCACTGGAGAGATCCGTATAAACTTTAAACCAATAGTCTTTTTCTTTTCGTTTTGTTTTAAAATTTAAAAAGCCCTTTTTTACTTTACTTCCTTCAAACAAATGAATATGATTGAGTCTGTCAGATGATGTAGTTTCAATCATTTGTAATTCTGTTAAAATAAACGCTCTTAACCACTTATTAAAACAATAAAATTTATACTCTTCAGGTAAGTCCATTCCAGATAATATTGGCTTGATTACTAAATAGGTAATAGCATCCCTGTACCGTTCTTCAATAGTAATTTCTTTTAGAGAAATTTTTTCAATAAGTCTTTCTCTGAGTTCATCTGGTTTAAGAGATAAATTGAATAAATCCGAAATGTCATTTTCATTCCATAGCTCCATATCAAACTGGGAAGCTAATTCATAATCGCTATTATTTATTTTAAGCCCAGCTAATACCAAAATCACTTTATGAGCTTTTATTATATCATTCTTACTATGCCATTGATGGATTAAATTTCGGATTGTTAAATTACTGTTTTGATAGTTTTTGCATTCAATAATAATTGTTCTGTCTCCAAGAATTGCTCTAACATCAATTTCATATTTAGAAATAAATACATTTCTTTCAGTTTTGAATTTAGCCATTTTAAAAATGTGTTCAACTCCACTTTCAAGAGAGTCTCCTCTGTCTTTGGCTATAAAAGTTTGCGTATCAATAATGCTTTCTTCCATTAGTTTAATTTTTTTCAACAATTTCAATTTCCTCTTTTGTTAACCCATATAATTCATAAACCATTTGGTCTATTTCTTTGTCTGTGTTATCAATATTGGTTTTTAGTGCCAATGCTTTTTTGCTTTCTTGTAAAAAGTAATCTTCCCATTCTGCTTTTTGAGATAAGGAAAGTTTGACTTTTTTCTTTTCCAACTCTTTTACAAATTCTCCATAAGAAAGTAAATACCAGTCTTGTAATTTTTTAGGCAAACTGTCCAATGCAAATTCTCTTTCTAAAGCTCTTTGGAATTTTTGGGATAATTCTTGTAATTCTTTATTAGATACCAATAATAAATCTGTTTTAGAAATGAAATTAAATTGGTCTTGTGTTGATATATTAGGAATAGGCAATAACTTAACAGTACTTGCTTGAATTTCAGAAAAAACTTTTTTAGTAGATTTATATTTATTTACATAAAAATGGTTTAATAATTTTGAATTTAATACTGCTAATAGAGCCTTTAATGAAATTGTTATATTTGCTTTTAAGTTTAAAACTATTAAAGTATTTAATGCAAAGTATTGTTGATTATCATATGTGAAAATTAAAGTAGAAGAAACTCTTCTGAAAAATAATTTCTCATTAGATTCAAAAATATCTCTTCTTTTGCAGGAATGTATTTTATCAACATTATATTCTAAATAATCACCACCCCAATTGATACGGTATCTATTTATATGCTTTCCATCAATTAATTTCAGATAACCTTCTTGATGGTTAGGCTTAACAGAAAGACTTTTATCACCTTTCAGTGCTATTGCTTGATTAATTTCTAAAAGGTCACCTAAAATCTTGTAGTTAGCATTGTCAATTTTAATTGTGATTATATCCCCATTCACTTCAAAATTATTTTTATAATTATTGATGAAGTCTTTTTTAAGTGTATTTTTTATAAGTGTTGTTTTAAAGTTTGTTTGTTCTAATATTTGTATTTCATTTATATTATCATTTCTTCTCATAAACAAAGAAACACTATCTACAACAGCATCTGCAAATGGCATTATTGGATAATTGACAATTTTGTATAAATTAAGTTTTGTTAATATTAGAAGTCTTGTATCTGAGTAATATTCCTGTGTCAAAATTGTATTTGGAATAATATAAGATGAAAGACCATTTTGTTTGGATATTTCGTTAATCAAATGGATGAAAAATATATATGTATTTAATCTACCTCCTGAAGTAGAATATCTATCTAATAAATATTTTTTTTCGTTTTCTGTTGTTGATGTTATTTTTGAAAGTTGTACATAAGGAGGATTCCCAATTACCACATCAAAACCACCTTTGGCAAATATTTGAGGAAACTCCTTTTGCCAATTAAAAGCTTTTTCTCCTGCAATTTCTGGGTCATCAATTAAAGAGTTTCCACATTTAATATTGTTGTTTAAATCATTCAGTTTTCTGTTGGGTTGTGCAGTTCTAAGCCATAAAGAAAGTTTGGCTATTTCAACACTTTCTTCATTTAAGTCAACTCCAAATAGGTTGTTTTCTAAAATGCCTTTTTCAACATCACTCATTATAATGGTATGCCCTAAGAGTTTTGCTTGCAGTTCATCTAAGTATTTATGCTCTGTAATCAGATAATCTAATGCCTGGTTTAAAAATGCTCCTGAGCCACAAGCTGGGTCACAAATGGTAAGTTCTAAAAGCCATTTTCTATATTTTGCTATTCTATCATCTAATATTTTTTTTGTTTTTTGCTGCCTTTTCTTATCAGTAATGTAATCATCTTCAATTATGTTAAGTTCAGCTTTCTTTTCTTCGCAAAGTTTTCCAACAGTATTTTCAACGATGTATTTTGTGATGTATTTAGGAGTATAAAACACTCCATCCTTTTTTCTTTTGGTTTTAGATTTGTCAACTGTTTGTCCTTCAAGCTGTGCTTTTATTTCATCTAATTCATTCAGGGAATTTTCAAAAATATGCCCTAAAATATTTACATCTACTTCACTTATAAAATCATACTCAGATAGTTTTAGAGTATGTAGGTATAACAAATCATCATCAATAATGATGTTGTCCAATACTTCATCAGGTAAAAATAAACCTCCATTATAGGCATATACATCATATTGTTTCCCTTTAAAACCAGTATTTAGATAACCAAAATATTTTTTGAATCTGTCAAAGAGTGGGGAATAGGCATCAAGTTCTTTTAATTGTTTCCATTGATTCAGTATTAACCTTACTGAGTTTGGAGGCAGTAATTGCCTGTCCTCAGCAAAGAATAAAAAGAGGAACCTATCTAATAATTTTTGTGATTTTTGAAATAAAGTTAAAGCATCAAACTGTGGGTTTAATATTACCAAACTTTGATGCAGTTCTCTTTTGAATAAAGAGTAATCATTATATAACTTTTTGGTAATGGCATCCTCTTGGCTAATTGATTCCTTTTTAATATTTTTTGGAGTATCATTTTGGATATTCTCAAAAGCCAGACAAAGATATAATAGCTCAAAATCCTTTTCAGTAAGTGTAAATAAATTGAATTCAATGTGTTCAATGGCATTGTCTATATAAAACCTGAGTTTTTCAAAATTAGAAGTAATGACATAGGTACATTCAGGTTGATTATTTTTATAGCCAAAAGCCTGAACCTCTATTTTACCTAAATCAGTAGTGTTTGTTCCTTTTAATTCAATAACAGCTTTTACAACATCATTCACTACAATGGCACCATCAGCCTTTTTGCTGTCTTTTACATTTTTGTACTCAGTAGTTATATTGAAATTAGGAGTAGGGTTTTTGGTGTAGCCCAACACATTCACAAATAAATCTATTAGAAATTCCCCTTGATATTGTTCCTCTTTACTGTTTCTAATGTTATCCTGAATAGTAGGATTGTGAAAATGGTTTTTAAATAATTCCCATTGTATTGCAATTTTTTCTTTTTTCTGAGTTTTTAGGTGTTTTGTAACAACGGAACTCTGGAATATTGACATAGCTTATTTTTAGGAGATAAATTTAGGGAAATTATTTTTTAGATTTCTTAATAATTTGACCAGCTACTGATTTACTTACCTTAAATTCAGTATTCTTTAACTGTTCCTCAATTTTTCTAAGTGAAAGCCCTTGTTTATGCAGTTGTATCACTTTATCAGTAAGTTTATTATTCTCTATTTTTTTTTCAAATATTTTAACTTTTTTTAAGCCTAAATTTTCAAATATTAAATCACTGTTAAGTTTTAGTGTATGACTTTGATTTTTGAATTTTGACTCTAAAAAATTAGATTTTAAAACCCATAAATCAACATTATTATTTTTGAAATCTGGTTTTAATTCTAAAACCACTCTCATTTTAGCTTCAAACCCCTGAGAGCCAATAATACTATCTTTTGATGGAGCATTCATTGATTTACCTTTACCGATGTGATGGAGGAATAATATTAAACACTGATGCTTCTTGGCTAGTTTATCAAAAGCAGACAAGAATTTCCTAACTTGTGTGTTAGCATTTATTTCTCCTGTGAAAACATCAGTAAATGCGTCAATAATAATTAAATCAAATTTTGATTTTTCTAGTTCTTCAGTTAATTTTAATAATAGATTACTTGAATCGAATAAAACATTTAGATTTTTAAGACCTTCTAAGTTGGTTAATTTATATTTATTTTGTAGGTGGAATATTTGCTTTTTTAAGGAAAAACCCACTGATAATGGGTCGTCCTCAGTACTAACGTATAATACTTTTTTATTTTTAGAGTTTAGATTAAAACCCAAGAAATCTTTTAAATCTAAAACGATGGATAATGATAATTGTCTTAAAAATGTTGATTTTCCACAATCAGAAGTCCCAACTAATGAAGCTAATCCAACAGTTTGTAGAAACGGGTCTAATAATTTTGGGAAAATTTCAATGTTTGAATGAAATAATTCAAATGCGTTGTAATTTGATTTATTGGAATCTTGTTCAGGAATGTCTGCTTCATAAATATTTTTAATTTCCTCTTTTTCTGTAGAAGAATTTTCAAGTTCATTTATATTAATACCACACTCTTCAAATAATTTTAATAATTCATCAGCATCAATGGCTCCAGCAATACCTCTTTGAATTTCTTCATTACTAATATCTTCATTCATAATAAAATAGTGTCCTATTTAATTATATATATAAGGACAGGACAATTTACAAAATTATTAAAAAGGTACACAATTCGGAATCATAAAAATTTAGAAATTGTAGAAGGTCTTGATTTCACTGGCTTTTTTGCTCCTTGGTTCGAGCCCAAGAGGAGGAGCAAAATGAGTCTTAACATTAATTTGTTAAGGCTTTTTTGTTTTGTTTTATCCAACAAATTATCCAACATTCTTAAAATAAGTTAGTTTTATTCGGTTTCTTTCTCCCATTTTTTATTCCTAAATTGAAGAAAGTCGTTCCGTTTGGTGGTTGCTTTTTATCGGTCAATTTAGGTCTGTAACGATACCTAAAGACTATATTGCACTTAACCAAAGAACTTTATTTGAAAAAAATTTGCCCGATATTTTTTTTATTTGTTACTTTGTAATTCAAAGTACTTTTAATATTAAAATTCATGGACAAAAAGCAAGATCAGTTGGTCGAACTGAGGGAAATACGCAATTTAATGGAGCGTTCCTCCAAGTTTTTATCCCTAAGCGGCATTGCTGGGATTATTATTGGAATCATTGCAATTGCAGGTGTTGCAACGGCATACGCATACCTGGGACTTGGTTTAAATGAACCGGGATATTATACATTTTCTGAAGCACAAAATGTTGTGGAAGTAACTGAAGCTTATACATTTCTGTTTGCCGATTTTAATGCGGTGTTGATTTTATCACTTATAACGGGTATTTATTTTGCTGTCAGAAATGCCAAAAAGAAGGGTTTGCCTGTTTGGGACGCCACTGCATCCCGACTTCTGCTCAATATGATGATTCCGCTGGCGGCAGGCGGCATTTATTGCCTCATTTTATTTTATCATGGCCTTATGGAATTAATCGCCCCGGCCACCTTAATCTTTTACGGATTGGCGTTAATCAATGCCAGTAAATATGCCATAAACGAAATTCGTTACTTGGGCATTATTGAAGTGGCTGTTGGTCTTACAGCTTCTTTATTTGTGGATTACGGACTGCTTTTTTGGGCATTTGGATTTGGGTTGCTGCATATGGTTTACGGAATAAAAATTTACTTTAAACACGAGCGGTGAAAAATTATATCGAGGATTTAAATAAGGCATTTGAAAGCAGGATGCGGTTGGGCATTATGTCAATCCTTATGGTGAATGACTTTGTCGATTTTTCCGCGCTCAAAGAGCAGTTGCATGTTACCGACGGCAATTTGGCGAGCCATTTAAGTGCTTTGGAAAAACTGGAATATGTAGCCGTCAAAAAACAATTTATCGGAAAAAAACCAAATACTTCATACACCACAACAATCGCCGGAAAAAAAGCCTTCAGCGAACATCTTGATGCGCTTGAGCGGTTAATTAACCTGTCGAGTTAAAATAATTTAAATCAGCTTTAAACAACAAAGAAATTCTAAAACCAACTTATATGGCAGCAACAACCGAAACCCAATTGTTGGACGAATTGGGCAACTTGAAAACAGGAATCATCCAAAACTTGGACAATCCAAAGCAGCTCGAAAAATTATACCGAAAAAATAAAACGGCTTTCCAAAAGGATTTTAATGCCATTTATCCCACGATAAAAGAAAATTCAACCGCGCAAATTTGGAACGAAAGACTCAATTATCCGCAGGAAGAAATATTTTGGGGACAAAAAAACGACCTCATTTTTGTGGCTGTTTTGATATTTATCGCCGGACTTATTGCGCAAATCCCGCAATTTTTCAGTATTGATGAGGATTTCTTTTTTCCACGTAATATTGGGTTTATCGTTTTTCCCATGTTAACAGCTTATTTTGCCTATAAACAAAAGCTCGGAATCAATAAACTGCTTTTTCCGCTCATTGCTATTTTGTTGTCGGTATTTTACATTAATTTTTTGCCGGATAACGATAAAAGCGACTCCATTATTCTGGCCTGCATTCATTTGCCAATATTTTTATGGACTGTTGTGGGCTATACTTTTGTGGGCGGAAATTTAAATGACACCCAAAAGAAAATTGATTTTCTTCGCTACAACGGCGATTTTGTGGTAATGACGGCCGTGATGGTGCTTTCAGGAATTTTGTTTACCGGGATTACCATAGGATTATTCGAACTGATCGGTCTCAAAATAGAAGATTTTTTCGCACAGCACATTGCGGTTTGGGGAGCGCCAGCCATTCCAATTTTGGCAACCTATTTGGTGCAAAATAACCCGCAATTGGTGAATAAAATTTCTCCCGTAATTGCGCGACTATTTACGCCCATCGTTTTTGTGACACTCTTAATTTTTCTGGTTGCCATCATTTACACAGGTAAAAACCTCTACAACGACCGCAATTTCTTATTAATTTTCAATGCATTATTGATCGGCGTGATGGCCATCATCCTTTTTTCAGTAACCGCGGCAACCAAAAACGCCAACGAAAAATTGAACTTATTATTTCTATTTGGACTTTCGGTATTAACCATCATTTTAAATGGTTTGGCGCTTTCGGCCATCGCATTCCGCTTGGTGGAATTCGGAATTACGCCCAACAGAATCGCTGTTTTAGGTGCCAATTTGTTGATATTCATCAACCTTATTTTAGTGGCCCATAAATTATTTTTAATCCTGAGAGGAAAATCCGAAGTGCAAAAAGTTGAAAATGTAATCGCAGTATTTATACCCATTTACGGCATTTGGACCGCCATTGTAACGTTTCTATTTCCGTTGTTGTTTAACTTTAAATAACCGGATTTCTGTCATAAAAGTGTTGCGATAAGTGGTTTTGCACGAAAAATAATCATAATTGTTTGGGCCTGCCTGCCGGTAGGTAGGCCTGCCCGCCTTTTTGGTGGGCCTGCCCGCCTTTTTGGTGGGCGTTTCCCTGCGGGTCAGGCTATCACTGCTCGCGTCCCGAAAAAACGGGAGCGCTCAAACAATAGTTCTATCCTTAACGCGATTAATTTAAAATTCATAATTCAAAATTAAAATTGAGCGCTGTGTATGTGATTTCCGAAATATTACTTAAATTTATGAGATAAATAATTGGGAATTTCTCACAGATTTATTCATTTCTTAGCGCATATAAAGGATTTTGTTAAAAACGAATCGTTGTGTTTATTGGCAAATAGCCTTTTTTTTGCTTCGCTTAATAGAAACATATTGCTGTGAAAATTATAAATTTATCTTATAATTATATAGATTTTATAGTTTAAATTTATATGAAAATATGATTTCAAATATGTTAATTTGTAAAGATCAAAATTTTAAATACGAAAAATATGGAAAATAGCAAAGCAACTAATGGAGGCGGTAAGTGCCCGTTTGTTCACGGAGCCAACACTGAGGTAAGCAACGCGGTAATGGATTGGTGGCCTAAAGCACTCAATTTAGACATTTTACATCAACATGACACCAAAACAAATCCTTTGGGAGCCGATTTTAACTATGCAGAAGAATTCAAAAAGCTGGATTTAGCGGCAGTAAAAAAGGACTTAACAGCATTAATGACGGACAGCCAAGACTGGTGGCCGGCAGATTGGGGACACTATGGCGGCCTGATGATACGTATGGCCTGGCATGTTGCAGGAACCTATAGAATTTCTGATGGACGTGGCGGAAGCAATACCGGAAATCAGCGTTTTGCACCGCTGAACAGCTGGCCAGATAATGTAAATCTTGACAAATCACGCAGATTGTTATGGCCAATCAAGAAAAAATACGGCAACAAACTTTCGTGGGCCGATTTATTCATTTTAGCCGGTAATATGGCCTATGAATCTATGGGATTAAAAACATTTGGATTTGCTGGAGGACGTCAAGATATTTGGCATCCCGAAAAAGATATTTATTGGGGATCAGAAAAAGAATGGCTTGCAGAAACTAAAAATCGTTATGACAATGATGAAAATCGTGATACGCTAGAAAATCCTTTGGCCGCAGTTCAAATGGGACTTATCTATGTAAATCCTGAAGGAGTTGATGGCGTTCCCAATCCTTTGAGAACTGCCCAAGATGTGCGCACCACTTTTAAGCGTATGGCGATGAACGATGAGGAAACCGTTGCGCTTACAGCTGGTGGACATACCGTAGGTAAATGCCACGGTAATGGTGATGCTACAATTTTAGGCCAAAGTCCTGAAGGCGCAAATTTGGAAGATCAAGGTTTTGGATGGATGAATCCAAAAGGAAAAGGAAATGCCGAAGATACTGTTTCAAGCGGACTTGAAGGTTCATGGACCACAAATCCTACCCGATGGGACAATGAATATTTTAATTTATTGTTAAAATATGATTGGGAGCTAAAGAAAAGTCCGGCAGGCGCATGGCAATATGAACCTATTAATATTGCGGAAGAGGACAAACCCTTTGATGCCCACATTCCAAACGTTCGCCGTAACCCAATTATGACCGATGCTGATATGGCCTTGAAAATGGATCCTGAATACCGAAAAATTTCAGAGCGTTTTCACAATGATCAAGAATATTTTACGGAAGTTTTTGCCAGAGCCTGGTTTAAATTGACCCACCGCGATCTTGGCCCTAAAACGCGTTATCAAGGTCCAGATGCACCTCAAGAAGATTTAATCTGGCAAGACCCTATACCTGCAGTTGATTATACTTTAAGCGAATCTGAAATTGACGATTTAAAACAAACCTTATTAAACAGCGGATTGTCCAAAACAGAACTTATCAATACTGCTTGGGACAGCGCAAGAACATTTAGAGGATCAGACTACAGAGGCGGAGCAAACGGAGCCAGAATTCGTTTGGCACCGCAAAAAGACTGGGCAGGAAATGAGCCGGAGCGTTTACAAAAAGTATTGAATAAGCTTACTGAAATTCAATCAGGTTGGCATAAAAAAGTAAGTATTGCTGATTTGATTGTCTTGGGAGGTTCTGCTGCGATTGAAAAAGCAGCTCAAGAAGCAGGAGTAAACATAAAAGTGCCTTTTAGCGCAGGACGTGGTGATGCCACAGCTGAAATGACCGATGTAGATTCATTTGATGTACTTGAGCCACTGCACGATGCTTATAGAAACTGGGTGAAAAAGGAGTATGAAGTAAATCCTGAAGAACTGATGCTTGACAGAACACAATTGATGGGGTTAACAGCTCCTGAAATGACAGTGCTAATAGGCGGAATGCGCGTTTTAGGCGCCAATTACGGAGGCTCTAAACACGGAGTGTTCACGCAAAAAGAAGGCGTATTAAGCAATGATTTCTTTGTGAACCTAACGGATATGAATAACTCGTGGAAGCCTGTTGCCAACAATCTTTATAATATAGTGGACAGAAAAACAGGAGAAACCAAATGGACAGCCACACGTGTTGACTTGGTTTTTGGTTCAAATTCAATTTTGAGAGCTTATGCGGAAGTTTATGCGCAAGATGATAACAAAGAGAAGTTTGTGCACGATTTTGTGGCGGCATGGAACAAAGTGATGAACCTGGATCGTTTTGATCTGGCATAATTTGAATATTTTTGTAAGGTAGCAATATCTTGACAATTAAGTATTTAAGGAGTATATTATTCAAAAAAGGTGGTCTTTAAAGTAGATCGCCTTTTTTATTTCTATTAATTTTGTAAATAAGACTTGACATTTGATTTATTTTAATTACATATGTAATGTAAACATTACATAAAGTCAACTAATAATTACATTATGATGAAAACTGGATATTCCGGGGTAAACTGAACACCCCATTCCGGGGCAAAGTGAACAGGTCATTCCGGAGCAAACTGTACAGCTGATTCCGGAGCAAAGTGAACAGTTATTTTGATTCTGATTTTAGGTTATATTAAGTGTCGAAAAAC
>DATCUQ010000023.1:0-74239 GCA_036567345.1 Lutibacter sp. | reverse complement strand
GTGCTGAATTTATTTCAGTATGGTGACTGCGGCAACCTGTCGTGAACTAACGAAATCACCCTAACCGGCGTCATTGCGAAGGAGCAACGAAATGAAATGAAGTTGCGACTGCGGCAACCTCTCCCCAACTAACAAAATCACCCTAACCGGCGTCATTGCGAAGGACAGAGCGTTAAAAAAATGTATGGGATACATTTTTAGCGATAGGGCCAGGTGGCGCGCGGGAGGAGGACTGAAATGACAGCCTGTGCCGATCCCGATAACTATCGGGACTTCGGTACGGCAACCTGTTGTGAACTAACGAAATGCCCCAAAGCAACCTCTCCCTAATCCTTTAAATCCCCAATGTTTTGCATTAAAAACAAAATAAATGGCGCTAATTTACCAATTGTCTGTCCTAAGTTGAATTGACTTATCTAAAAATCACTTATATTTGCAGAATTAAAAATTAAAACAATCTAAAACCACGACAATCACATTAAACTTCAAAAATTGCATCATCATAGCAATCTGATGAATATAAAGGAAACTGTAAGGACATAAAAGCATAGGGCAAATCTGCTAATTACGCGATTTTGGCTGTTGTGGGGAATAAAATTGGAAATTATGTTGAAAAGGATTCGGAAGCAGTTTTTTATCAGGAGCGCACCAAGTTGGTTGGTTTTGGCGATTGATTTATACTGGGTGGTAAATAATTTTTTATTCGCCCACTTTATCCGCTTTAATTTTAATTATGTTTTGAATGGGTCAGAGCTAAAAATACAGCTGCCTATTGTAATCGCCATCACGGTATTCTCTTTCTTAATCACGGGTTCCTACAAAGGAATCATTCGCCATACCGGCATCATGGATTCCGTAAAAGTGATTTCGTCCAGTTTTTTAATTATGGTTTTCTTGATGGCAACGGTATTATTAAACAATTATCTTAATTGGAGCGGAAATTTAAATTTTCCCATGTCAATAATTGTCATCCATTTTTTGCTGAACATCATCATGCTGATCGGATTGCGGTTTTTGTTTAAGATTTTTTACGACATTTTATTCTCCAGATTTAAATCAGGGCCACGGATATTGATTTATGGTGCCGGGGAAGCAGGATTGCTGACCTACGGCATTTTTAAAAATGACAAAGAAAACAATGCGCAAATTGTGGGATTTATTGATGACGACAAAAAAAAGCAAGGAAAAAGGCTGAATGGATTAGCCATCTACGCTTCCAATAACATTACCCAGAAATTTGTTGCCGATAAAAAGATCACCAGAATCATTATTGCCATGCAATATATTAAACAGGCAAGGTTGATAGAAATAGTGGCCCAATTGGCAACCCTTTCGGTGAAGGTGAAAATTGTGCCGCCCGCAAAAACGTGGATAGACCGCCCTATTATAAAAGCAGCCCAGATTAAAACCATCGACATCGAAGATTTATTGGGAAGATCGGTGATTGAATTGGACAGCACCGCGCTGCATAAAGAATTTAGGGACAAAATAGTGCTGATAACCGGGGCTGCAGGCTCCATAGGCAGTGAAATTTGCAGGCAACTCGCCAATTTTAATTACAGACACTTAATACTGGTTGATCAGGCCGAATCTGATTTATACAACCTGCAACAATATTTCAGCTTTAAAAAACATCAAAACATCACCTGTATTGTTGCTGATGTGAGAAATGAAAAGAGGATGGATACCATTTTCGAAAAATACAAACCCGATATGGTGTTTCATGCCGCAGCCTACAAACACGTGCCTTTTATGGAAGACAATCCGTATGAAGCCGTGTTGGTGAACGTGTTTGGCACAAAAACCATCGCCGATTTGGTGATCAAACACCAGGCCAAAAAGTTTGTGATGGTCTCTACCGATAAAGCGGTAAACCCAACCAATGTGATGGGCGCCACCAAACGCATTGCCGAAATGTACATCACCAGTCTGCAATCCAACGGCACTTCAAAATTTATCACCACAAGATTTGGTAACGTGTTGGGTTCAAGCGGTTCGGTGATTCCGCTGTTTAAATCACAGATTAAAAACGGCGGCCCCATTACCTTAACCCACAAAGACATTACGCGCTATTTTATGACCATTCCCGAAGCTTGCCGGTTGGTGCTGGAAGCAGGCATTATGGGCAACGGGGGAGAAATATTTGTGTTTGATATGGGTTCGCCCATAAAAATTTACGACCTGGCGCTCAATATGATTCAGTTGTCGAACCTGAAATATCCGGACGACATCGATATAGAAATTACCGGTCTCAGGCCGGGGGAAAAAATTTATGAAGAATTGCTGGGTGATGGTGAGAACGCCATCCAAACCCACCACAGCAAAATTATGATTGCAAAGGTAAAAATGCTGGATGCAAAAGAAATTGAACAAAAAATAAATGAATTGTGTGTTTTTAATAAAGAATTGGATTTCGAAAAAACAGTTTCAAAAATGAAAGAAATTGTGCCCGAGTTTATTTCAAACAATTCCATATACGAAAAATTCGACCATTAAACTGGCGAGCAAATTAAAAATAGGATAGATGAAAAACAGTTTAAAAACAGTTGTTGTGATAGTGCTTCTAATAAGCATGGGATCTTGCGTTGCCAAAAAGGAAATGCTTTATTTGCAGGAGGAGGAAGGAATAAACGCGTTGGAAACCATTGTAAAAGTGGAACCTAAAATTCAGCAAAACGATATATTGTCCATCAATGTATCCGCATTGGATGCCGAGGCTGCCTTGCCTTTTAATTTGTTTGAGGCGGGAAATGCCACTTCAGTGCCAAAACCCATCACCTATTTGGTGAATTCCGACGGGGAAATTAATTTTCCGGTGCTGGGAAAAATTAAAGTGGAGGGATACACCACCAAAGAAATCACCAACAACTTAACGGAAGCATTGGCGGTGTACATCAAAAATCCCATCGTAAACATCAGGCTCACGAATTTTAAGGTAACCGTATTGGGGGAAGTGAAATCGCCAGGAACCTATCCGGTTCCAAATGAGCGCATTTCGATATTGGAAGCCATCGGTTTGGCAGGCGATTTAACCATACAAGGCAAGCGTAAAACGGTGGTTTTGGTGCGGGAACAAAACGGAAAAAGAACTTTTGTCAACATCGATTTAACCAACCGCGAAATTATGAATTCCCCTTATTTCTATTTGGCCCAAAACGATGTGTTAATCGTGGAGCCCAACAAATCCAAGATAAATTCATCTGCGGTGGGCGCAAATACCGGCATCATTTTATCAACCATTTCATTCTTAATCTCAATACTGGCAATAGTTACCCGTTAATAAAACATATTTCATGCAAGACAACAATCAGTTCAACCCCATAAACGACAATGACGAATCCCTAAACCTGCGCGAGCAGCTTGAAAACTACCTGTTTCACTGGAAATGGTTTGTGCTGGGAATGGCTGTGGCCTTGTTGGGCGCTTATTTTTATTTGCGTTACACCCCAAACCAATACACCGTTTCAACCACCATTTTAGTGGACGATAAAAATTCGGGAGGCCTTGCCTCAGAGTTGTCCGCTTTTGCGGATTTGGGATTGATGGGAAGCTCCAAAGCCTCGCTGGACAATGAGATGGAATTGCTGAAATCCAAGTCTTTGGCCGAAAGGGTGGTGAAATCTTTGGGGACCAACGTGAAGTTTTACAAACAGGGCACCGTAATAAAATCGGAGTTGTTTAGGGGCGATGCCCCCGTAAAAATAAATTTCTTTTCGCCCGATTCGGTTTTTCACAAACTGGATACCATGTTTACGGTGAGAACAACCTCTTCTGCAACCTTTGTCTTAAAAGATGCGGAAGGAAAAAAATCTGAAAACCATAATTTTGGGGAACTGGTAAAAACAAGTTATGGGGAAATATCTGTGACCCCTTTAACGGAAGGAAAATTTGATGGCAATGAAGAGGTGATGGTCAACATCGTTCCTTTTGAACAGGTGGTGAACCGTTACCGGAATGCGCTGCAAATTCAGCCGGTCAGCAAACAGTCAAGCGTATTGCGCTTGAGCCTTACCGATCCCGTGAAACGCAAAGCGATTGAAATACTCGACAATTTGGTGGCCCAATACAACAATGATGCGGTGGAGGACAAGAATTTAATGGCGAAAAACACCAATGATTTTATTGCAAAGCGAATTTTAATTGTCAATGCCGAATTGTCTGGGGTGGAAGCCGGGGCAGAGCAGTTTAAAACGGAGAACAAATTAACCGATTTGGCCACCGAAGCGGGCCTGGCCGTTGCGTCAAAATCAGAAACGGAAAAAAAGGTGCTGGAGCTAAGTACCCAGTTAAAATTGGCCGAGTATGTGAGCGATTATGTAAATGCCAATTCAGGGGAATTGATTCCCGCCAATTTGGGCATTGGAGACGCCACCATTGACGGCAATACCGAAAAATACAACCAATTGGTTTTGGAGCGAAACCGCATCCTCAAAGGATCGAGTGAAATAAATCCGGTGATCGTAAATTTAAACGGACAAATAAAAAATTTGGAGGAAAGCATCAAACAAAGTCTGGCGAATTCAAAAGCAGCCTTAAAAATTTCCTTAAACGCCATTAAAGGCCAGGAAAACCGCTTCGCTTCAACAATTTCTGAAGTGCCTAAACAGGAAAGGGTTTTTAGGGACATTCAGCGCCAGCAACAAATTATGGAAACAATTTACCTGTATTTGCTGCAAAAAAGAGAAGAAAATGCAATCACCCTGGCGGTAACCCTGCCAAGTGCCAAAATTATAGACAAGGCTTATGGCAGCACTGCGCCCGTGGCCCCAAAACGAAACATCATTTATTTGGCGGCTTTGTTGCTGGGCTTATTGATTCCCTTTGGCGTGATCTATATCCTGACCTTAATCGACAACAAATTACATACCCGAAAAGATTTGGAATCGGTGGTGAAGGCACCAATTTTAGGCGACATTCCGAAAACGAATTCAGAAAGAAAAATAGTGGTTTCAGACAGCGACAGAAGCAGTGTCGCAGAATCTTTCAGGCTGCTCCGGACCAATATCAATTTTATGCTCACAGGCGTAAAAGACGGCGGGAAAACCATTTTCATCACCTCAACCATCAGCGGCGAGGGAAAAACATTTGTGTCCATCAATTTGGCGGCTGTGCTGTCATTGACCGACAAAAAAGTGTTGCTGGTTGGGGCCGACATCAGAAAGCCTAAAATTGGGGACTATCTGGAATTGAAATATGAAAAAGGACTGACCCATTATTTGATGGACAAAACCTTAAAAGTAACAGACATTATTGAATCGGTAAGCGAAGTGAATTTTGATTTTATAAGCTCCAACCTGATACCGCCAAACCCTTCAGAATTATTGATGAACGGGCGATTTGATGACGTATTGGCCTATGGAAAACAGCACTATGATTATGTGATTGTGGATACCGCTCCCGTAAATTTGGTGACCGATACCCTATTGCTGAGCCATTTGGCAGATATGTTTATTTATGTGGTAAGGGCCAATTATTTGGACAAACGATTGTTATCGATTCCTAAAATGATGTATGATGACAAGCGACTGCCCAATATGGCAATGCTGATTAACAGCACCGATCTTGAAAGAGGATATGGTTACCAATATGGTTACCAATATGGCTACACCCACTACGAAGAAAACGAAACCAAAAAACCTTGGCATAAAAAGCTGTTTTCCAGATAGGGCTGGGCGTAAGGAAAATGTTCACTGAACATTTTTAGCGATAGGGCCAGCCTGCGAGTTGGGTCTTAAAAGTTCAAAGTCAAAGCTGAAAGCTCATTAAATCTGTTAATGCGCAACTCTAAAGCCCAATAGAACACAGATTATTGCGAGCGCAGCGCGGCAATCTTTTGAACATATTGCTTCACAAACTCGCAAAGCCGGGATTTCCGCTTCAACCCCTGACACGAATCGATTTACGATTTACGATTTACGATTTTTTCATAATTGTACGGACAGGTCGCGACCTGTCCCTACTGTTTCATCAAATCAAACTCAAAATTTGAACCACGATAATCAGCAACACCATTGCAATGGGATATACCGTTGCGTAAGCAATCGCAGGCGCATCTGAATCTACCATATTGTCTGTTGCCGCCAATCCTGGCGTGCTGGTCATGCCTCCTGTAATGGTTCCAAGTAAGACAAGCAAGTTTAATTTATAAAAATAACGTGCCGCTATCGTTGTGATGATCATAGGAATCAGCGTAATTAGGGCTCCATATGCAAATAACTCCACGCCATATTCCTGAAAGGTGCTTTCAAGATGGGAACCTGCGCTGGTACCTACTGCCGCCAAAAAGAACAACAATCCGAACTGTCTCAAAATTTGATTTGCTTCGCCGGTCATCGTCCACATGATTGGTCCGGTTTTTCCTGTTCTTCCCAAAATAAGCGCCACAATTAAAATACCGCCGGTCAATCCAAGTCCGAATGAAAAATTATCAAAATTAATACTCATTTTTCCAACCAATATCCCTAAAATAATTCCCAAAGCTATGGGTAAAAAATCGGTGCTTGAAAGTTTGTCATCACCAAAAATTCGGCTTACTTCCGACATATTTTCTTTAGTGCAAATCACAATTAACTTGTCTCCAAATTGCAATTTCATGGACGGGCTTGGTGAAATATCTATTCCTGATCGCCTGACTCTTGTTATGGTCGCATTATAAGTTTCTAAAATTTGAAGCTGTCCCAATGTTTTTTTAACCACTTCTTTATTCGTCACTAAAATGGAACGCACATCGTATTTGGTGTCTAAAGGAATTTCTTTTTTTGTTTCCGGACCCACCAGCAGTTTCACTCTTTCCAAAGCTTCATTTGACCCAACCGCTCTAATGGTATCGCCTTTTTGCAGAATAACTTCGGCATCAGGAATAATCACCGTGTTTTCATGCATAATCCTTGAAATAACGGCTTTGGTCATAAAACGAATGCTTAAATCCCTAAGACTTTTTCCAATTACATTTTCATTTTCAACCACAAAATGTTTGGCTATAATTTCGGGATATTGGGCTGTCATTTCAGAATTATATATTTTTTCCTGCTCTTTTATGTTTATGCGCAGAATACGTGGCAAAAAATTCACAAAAAGAATGACGCCAATTACCCCGAAAGGATAACCGATACCATAACCGATGGACGCCAAAGGTGAGCCTGTAATATCAATGGCTGTTGCCAAACCTGGCGTGCTGGTTAATGCACCATTCAGCAATCCGATAGCTAAATTTTTGTCAACGCCTAAGAAATAAGTTATCAAAAAAGTGATTAAACCTGCGCTAAGAACGAGCAAAGTGGTTAAAAAGGCAAGTTCGCGCCCATTCCTTTTAAAAGATTCGAAAAAACTGGGCCCGGCCTGGATTCCGATGGTAAAAATGAACAGCACCAAACCGATATATTGAAAATCTATAGGGACAACCACGCCATAATGACCGAAAAACAAGGCCACAAAAATTACGGCGGAAACATCCAAAGAAATCCCTTTTATTTTAATACGACCGATAATAAATCCAATTAATATTATCAGAAATAATACAAAATAACTATTTGAAAACAAATCCATGACCTTAATTTTATTAGGCAAAATTAAATACTAAATAGGCTCATTTCCTATTAATGGCACTACTTTTTACGAAAACGATTGCAATAATTAAAGGATAAAAAAAGCCTAATTTAATAATATTAGGCTTTACTTATAATTTTTATTTAAATTTTAATGCAAGGATCCCAAATAACGCTCGGCATCCAAAGCGGCCATACAGCCAGTGCCGGCTGCGGTAACTGCTTGTCGGTATTCTTTATCCTGCACATCGCCTGCGGCAAATATTCCGGGCAAATTTGTTTTGGCGGATTTCCCTTTTGTGATTAAATAACCCGTTTCATCCATATCCAATATGCCTTTAAATATATCGGTATTTGGCACGTGCCCTATCGCAATAAAAATTCCGGTAACCTCAATTATTTCTTTTTTACCTGTTTTGTTGTTTACCACGCGAACGCCTTCAACAACCTTTTCTCCTAAAACCTCCTCAATTTCAGTATTGTACCTCACTTCAATATTGGCTGTTTTATCAACCCTGTGCTGCATTGCTTTTGATGCACGCATAAAATCTTTTCGCACTAAAATAGTCACTTTTTTACAAAGGTTGGCCAAATAAGTTGCTTCTTCTGCCGCAGTATCACCGGCGCCAACCACAACCACTTCCTGACCTTTATAAAAGAATCCGTCGCAAGTTGCACAGGCAGAAACGCCTCCGCCAATTAAGCGCTGTTCACTTTCCAATCCTAAATATTTGGCAGTGGCTCCGGTTGAAATAATGATGGTGTTCGCTTCAATTTGAATGGATTCATCTACCGTAACTTTATGAATGCCTCCAGCTTCTTTACTGAAATCTACGCTGGTTACCACACCAAATCTCACTTCAGTTCCAAAACGTTCGGCTTGTTTTTTTAAATCTTCCATCATCGCAGTTCCGTCGGTTCCTTCTGGATATCCGGGGAAATTATCGACTTCTGTTGTGGTGGTCAATTGGCCGCCCATTTGCATTCCAGTGTACATCACAGGTTTTAAATCGGCTCTGGCTGCATAAATTGCCGCAGTGTATCCGGCAGGGCCCGACCCAATTATTAAACATTTTATTTTTTCAATTTTATCAGACATGATCAATTTTTATTTTAATAAGTAACAAATTTATGGCTATTTATTATAAATTAACTCCTTTGGCCATTATTTTTTATGATATCATTATAGCCAAAAACCAGATGAAACATTCCTTTCGCTACAAATTAAAAAATGTGGTAAATTTGAGTCTAATAATTTAAATAAAATGAACGAAATCAAAACCATAAATTCTTTGGAGCAACTTGAAAATATCTTGCAGGAAAATACTGCCGTTTTGGTCTATTTTTCTACAATTTCGTGCAATGTTGGGGAGGCTTTGGAACCTAAAGTGCACGAATTGCTGAATGCCGATTTCCCGAAGATGGCTTTTTACAAAATAGATATGAATTTTTCTCCTGAAATCGCGGCAAAATACAGCGCTTTTGTAGAGCCAACAATCTTGGTGTTTTTTGAAGGCAAAGAAACCATCAGAAAAAGCAGAAATATTGGCATTCACGAATTGCAATCTGCCATTTTGAGACCCTACAAACTTATTTTCGAATAATTGCTTGTAAAACTTAATTTTAGCTCTATATTTGCACACCGAAATTAGAATGATTTCTAATTAGGGGTGTAGCACCGTGACAAGCACGGCATAAACTACGCCCAGATGAACAGAAATAAAAATCACCTTCGGGGTGTAGCGTAGCCCGGTTATCGCGCCTGCTTTGGGAGCAGGAGGTCGCAGGTTCGAATCCTGCCACCCCGACCAAAAAAAGAGCCTAAAAATTTAATTTGAATTTTCAGGCTTTTTTTTCTTTATGTTTCAATGTAAAAAACAAATCCCTCTTTAACAATTGTCGAAACCTTGATAATAATCATAGCCAAAATTAAAAATCTGGTTTGTAATCATTCCCAATATTTTTAAAATTGACTTTTCTCATTGCACTTAATTGCCAATCACAATAATTTTGACTAATAAAATTAGAAGCATCTTATTATTTGCTCAGATATTAATTTAAACATTTTAACATATGAAAAAAATAATTTATGGTTTAATAATTTTTGGATTAACCATCCAAACTTATGGTCAGATAAGAACCGAAGAATTGTCTGAAGTTGTGATATCTGCCACAAATTACAAATATCTCAACAAAACAGGTCTTGAAAATGCCTCTATACCTGTTGCTTTATTGGAACAAAAAGTGGCAAGTTTCAATGTAAAAGATGCTGATTTTTATGTAGATGAATATGGAACATACGAAGTATCTTTTTATATTCCTGATGGTTATATTTTAGCCTCTTATGATGGAGATGGCAATATTTTAAGAACTGCAGAAAGATTTAAAGATGTGGCTTTACCTCAAAAAGTTATTGAATCTGTTGCCAGAACCTATCCAGGCTGGACTTTCGCAAAAGATGTTTACTTGGTAAACTATCATGATGCCGGTGAGGCCGGTAAAATTATCAAAAGATACAAAATTGTATTGAAAAATGGTGATGATCGAATTAGGGTAAAATGTGATGAAGAAGGAAATTTCCTTTAAACGCTAATTAAAACAATAAAAAAGGAGCCTTTGGCTCCTTTTTTATTGCAACCTATGGTTAACAATTTTTTATACTGATTTTTTTGGTCTTAATTCACCAAACCACCATTTGGATTTATATGATTTATTTTTTAACCCAAATTTTTTAACTGCATGAATTCTTAGATGGGCAATCATTTCATCTACAGAATCCGTCATAAAAAGCAGATTCATAGCTTCTTTTTCAATGCTTTCATTTTTTGCCATAAGCTTAATATGGTGATACAATTCCTTATGATATTCCTTGCCAAAAATTACTATGGGGAAATCCTTGATCATTTTTGTGTGAATTAAAGTAAGTGCTTCAAACAATTCATCCAAAGTTCCAATTCCGCCAGGCATCACGATAAAACCAAAGGAATACTTCATCAGCAAAAATTTACGCACAAAAAAGTAAGGAATATTGATCCATTTGTGCAAATAGGCATTTGGTTTTTGCTCCTTCGGAAGCACAATATTACAACCAACGGAATAACCGCCGGCTTCGTACGCGCCTTTGTTTGCAGCTTCCATAATACCTTGTCCGCCACCCGTCATCACGGTAAATCCCAATTTGGCCAAGGCCGCTCCCACTTCTTCCGCTTTTTTATAAAAGAAATTGTTTTCATTGAATCTTGCTGAACCAAACACCGTTATGCAAGGCCCAACAAAGTGCAATTTTCTAAACGCTTTTATAAAATAGTATTGAACTTTAATTGTGAACCACAATTCTTTAAGCCGATTGCGGGGTCCCTGAAGAAATGAACTTTCTTCAGTTAAATAATTATTATGATTGCCATTTGTGGATTCCATCGTTTTACTGTTATTTTAATTCTTTAAAACCTTGATTCACCCCTTAAAATTATAAATTTTCATCCCATTAAGAATTGATATAAATCAATTGTTTTAAAACGATTTCTGATAGTTTTAAATAATTAATCATTGTGGATAATAGTTTTAAAACAAACAAATTAGGCGAAAAACTTAACACACAATCGGCAAAAATTAATCATTTTCGTTCTTTCAGAACAATAAAAAAACTACCTCATAAAATTATTCATAAAAAATTCAGCTGATTGATTTCCCTCATTTTAATTGGAAAATTGATAACGTATTTTTGACTTCTAAATTTATTGTTCAATTAAAACTATATGATTATGAAAACCGATGCCGAAATTAAAAATGATGTGTTAGATGAATTGGCTTGGCAGCCAAACATTGATGAAACAAAAATTGGTGTTATTGTTGAAGATGGTGTTGTAACGCTCAACGGCGTTGTGGACAATTACACAAAAAAAGTAGCCGCAGAAAAGGCCGTAAAAGCGGTAAAAGGCGTAAAAGCAGTTGCACTTGACATAGAAGTTAAATACGGAACCGACTACAAAAAAACTGATAAAGAAATTGCAAAAGCAGTTGTAAACGCCTTGGCTTGGGATACTTCTGTACCTGAAGACAAAATTTCCATAAAAGTGGAAGACGGCTGGGTTTATTTATCAGGAGAACTAAAATGGTTTTACCAAAAAGATGCCGCAAAAAAAGCAGTTGAAAATTTATTGGGCGTAAAAGGCGTGGTTAACAGCATCCAAATAAAACAAGCTTTGGAACCTTTCCAAATAAAAGAACGCATTACCAAAGCATTTGAACGCTCTGCAGATGTTAATGCCAGAAACGTAACTGTTGCAGTTGACGGACATACAGTTACCTTGCGCGGAACCGTTAATTCAATTGCCGAAAAAGAAGAAGCACAAAGAGCCGCATATTTCGCACCTGGCGTATATGAAGTTAAAAATGAGCTAAAAGTGCAATATCATCCAGAATATGCTTAACTAAAATAAATGTTGAGCAGTATCATTATTTGTTTAAATCATTTACAGCCCTAATTAACTTTGTTTGATTAGGGCTGTTTTTTTAAAATACAGAAAGTAAATTTCACTGAGAATTAGGAATGCTTTTAAAAAAAGTTGTCAGTTAATAAATAAAATAAGCTATGCGTATCGTTTCTTGGAATGTAAATGGCCTAAGAGCCATCATCAATAAAGATTTTATTGAATCTGTAAAAAATTTGAATCCGGACATTCTTTGTTTGCAGGAAACAAAAGCGGCCAATAATGAGGTTAACCATGCATTGTTGCCATTTACAAATTATTTTATTCATAGCAATTCGGCCGGCAGAAAAGGATATTCGGGCACGGCATTGCTCAGTAAAATTAAACCCATAACTATCAACGATTCAATATCTTTGGTTGATGGCGATTCGGAAGGAAGATTGATTTGCGCTGAATATCCAAATTTTTACCTGGTAAATGTTTATGCGCCAAATTCCGGACAAGAATTGGAACGGCTGGGTTATAAGAAAGTTTGGAATGCCCATTTTCTTGAGTATTTAAAAGAGCTTGAAAAAGTAAAACATGTAATCGCCTGTGGTGATTTTAACGTGGCGCATCATCCTATCGATTTAAAAAATGACGCTGCCAATTATAATAAAACGGCGGGTTATACCCAAATTGAAATTGACGGCATGAATGCCATAACCAATGCAGGATTTGTTGATTCATTCCGGTATTTTCACCCAAAAGAAGTGGCTTACACTTATTGGACTTACCGCTTTAATTCACGGGCCAAAAATGTTGGTTGGCGTATCGATTATTTTTTAATCAGTGAAGCGCTCATCAATAAGGTAAAATCCGCCACCATAAATCAAGATTTCTATGGATCGGACCATTGCCCCATAAGTTTGGAAATTGATTTATAGAAAATTGCAAAAACATTAAAAATAAATTGATGCTGCTTTTACATTATTTTATGATTCCCAAAAACTGATTCTACAACTTTTCCAGCCTTTCTTTCACCCTGTCGATCACTTTTTGGACTGTTTTTTCATCTGCGGACAAAGTTTCTGCGATTTCAGCTATTCCCTGATCTCCAAACACGTACAATTCAATAATGGTTTTGCTAATAGGCGGCAATGTATAAAATGATGCTCCAAACAAGATTCTGTTTTTGTCTGAAACCAACGACACATCGCTCAAATCCAATTTGCCGGTGAGTTCCATTTCCATTGACTCGTCCAAAATAAAATGAACAGGATTAAAACTGTTTTGTTTGTACGAAATATCATCAAGATCTTCATCAAATATATAATCTCCATCAGCCTCTATTGAATAATCTTCTTTCAATGAATTCATTTCATCCTTTAATATGGCATCAATATTTATTATGTCGGCGAATTGATTTTCCCGCTCAATTTTATGGTTTATTTTTAGTATGGTTTTTAAAAAAAGGGTTTGTTTCACCATTTTTTCATCAAAGTCATCAGAATAAGTTTTAAAAACATCCATAAACACTTCATCTAAAATTTCATTGGCATCGTAAAATCCCTTGTCAATTAAGCCTTCTTTTTCAGCCAATTTTAATTTTGCATCGGCGAACTTTTTCAAACTTGGAAGAACCGTTGAACTTTTTTTATAAAATTCCTGGAAATCGTTTTCTTGTTTGAGATACTGTGATTCTTTAATTTTCATAATTTAAGAATTAGTGGTTATTAATACTTATTTCACGTTTAAGTTTAAACATACTTACGTAAAGTTAAAAACTGCTGTTTTAACTTTAAATGATAAATATCAAGTAATGAGTATAGTTAAATGGTTTTTAGCATTTTTTTTAAAAGAAATTTCCTGAATTTCATTTTAAGCGGACTCGAATTTGAATTTTGTCAAATTATAATCAATTAATTCGTTTTTTAAGGCTGTAAAATTGATATTAATCATTTTATGCCATAGAAATCAGCAATAACTTTACAATGGATAATGGAAAAATGCTAAACTGATGATCACATCCATTCAAATAAAAAATTCACTCAATAAATTTTTTACTGAAATTGGTGAACTGTCCTATTTTGCCGGCCGATTTTTTAAAGAGCTTTTCACCAGGCCTTTTGAATTTAAGGAATTAATGCGGCAATGCTACAATATGGGAAATCGCTCCCTGTTTTTGGTGGGCATTACCGGTTTTATCTTGGGCTTGGTATTTTCTCTTCAAACGCGACCCACTTTAACAGAATTTGGCGCAGAATCCTGGATGCCATCCATGGTCAGTATTTCAATCGTTCGAGAACTTGGCCCGGTGATTATTGCGCTGATATGCGCAGGAAAAATAAGCTCGGGAATTGGGGCAGAATTGGGTTCCATGCGCGTGACTGAGCAAATTGACGCCATGGAAGTTTCCGGAACAAATCCATTTAAATATTTGGTGGTTACCCGCGTAATTGCAACAACGCTAATGCTCCCTTTGCTTATTCTTTTTGGCGATACAATAGCCCTGTTTGGATCTGCATTAATAGAGAACTTTAGGGGTGATGTTTCTTTTCAATTGTATTTTAACAAGGTATTTAACGCATTGGAATTTTCAGATATTATTCCCGCTACCATAAAATCATTTTTCTTTGGCTTTGCCATTGGGCTTGTGGGAAGTTTTAAAGGATATAATTGCACAAAAGGAACCGTTGGCGTTGGGGAAGCCTCAAATTCGGCCGTTGTTTATACCTCAATGCTTTTATTCATCGTCGACTTTATAGCTGTTTTTGTGACTGATATTTTCTTTGAACTTTAGGCATGGAAAAACCAAAAAACATAGTGCCCATTTTAAGCATCAAAAATTTAAAGAAAAGTTTTGGCGACAACCATGTGCTAAACGGGTTTAATATGGAATTGTTTGAAGGCGAAAATTTGGTGTTGATGGGAAAATCGGGTTCAGGGAAATCGGTGATGATAAGATGTTTGGTTGGTTTAATGCAACCCGACGAAGGTTCTTTAGAAATTATGGGAAAGGACATCAGCAAAATGCCGCAAAAAGAATTTAATGAATTGCGCACACAATTGGGATTTTTATTTCAGGGAAGCGCTTTGTACGATTCCATGACCGTTCGTGAAAATCTGGAATTTCCTATGCGCCAGCAAAATAAATCAGAAGAAGAATCGCATAAATTGGTGATTGAAGCCTTGGGAAGTGTAGGATTGGTTGACGCCATTGATTTAATGCCCGATGAACTTTCTGGCGGCATGAAAAGAAGAATTGCGCTTGCAAGAGCGATAATCCTGAAGCCAAAAATTATCATTTATGATGAACCAACAACTGGGCTCGACCCAATAACCGCAAAAGAAATTATACAGTTGATGCGAAATATTCAGCAAAATTATAAAACCTCGTCGCTTATTATCACTCACGATGTGGATTGTGCCAGGGTAATTTCAAACAGAATGATTTTGCTGATTGACGGCATTAATTATGCGGAAGGAACTTTTGAGGAATTATATGCCAACAAAGACGAGAAAATTCAGGCGTTTTTTAAATAATATTCAATTATGAAAACTTCAAACACACAAAAATTTAATCTTGGATTGTTTATTTTTATTACAACAATTATTTTTGTAATTGCGCTTTATTTAATCGGCAACAAGCAAAATCTTTTTGGAAATACCTTTAGGGTAAGCGCCGTATTCAACAATGTAAACGGTTTAATATTAGGCAATAACGTGCGATATTCGGGCATTAATATCGGCACCGTAAAAAATATTGTGATGTTAAACGACAGCACCATTTGCGTTGATATGGCTATTGAAGACAAAATGCTTCAACACATGAAAAAAAATGCGATAGCTGCCGTTGGCTCGGATGGTTTGGTTGGAAGCATGGTGATAAATATTGTGCCCGGAAAAGAAGTTTCCGAGGCTTTAAAACCTGGTGATACCATTCAATCTTACAACAAAACATCAACCACCGATATGCTTGAAACATTGAACACCACCAATGACAATGCGGCCAAATTAACTTCCGATTTATTGAAGATAACCGAAACCATTAAGCAGGGAAAAGGCACCATTGGCATGTTAATTGAAGATGCTGAAATGGCTTCCAGCGTAAAACAAACCGTGGTAAATTTAAGAACAGCAAGCGCAAGCGCTTCGGCAACATTGAATGAATTGAAAAAAATTATAACCGCCATTAATTATGATGAAAGTCTGGCTTCGGTGCTGTTAAGCGATACCGCTTCCGCAAATAAAATGAAATTAATTATTGATAATATTGAGCAATCAAGCCTGGACATTAATGCGGTAATCACCAATTTGAATTCGGTGGTTTTAGAGGTCAAAAATGGAAAAGGCACTGTAAATTATATGATAAACGACACTATTTTGGTTAATAATATCGACGAAACAATGAAAAATATTAAGGAAGGAAGCGTACGTTTAAATGAAAATATGGAAGCTTTAAAACACAACTTTCTGTTTAGGGGTTATTTTAGAAAGTTAGAGCGACAACAAAAAATAGAAGCAAAGAAAAATTAATGACACTGCCTCTCACAATTGATATATATCATTTTCGACATTTTTTCTTCTTTGTAAATTGCTTTTGTTAAATGCTGCGATTATGAAAAAAACTGTTTTTTTTACGCTTGTAATGATGTTTTCCTTTGTCTTTTCTTTAGAAAGTTGCGGACCCGTAGTGGTCACTTCAAGAATTGGGACGCCACCACCGCCCTGGTTTTATCCGAACCGGGCGGAAACAGTGCGCTATATCTATTTTCCCGAACATGATATTTACTACGATTTCTCCACAAGAAGTTACCTTTATCTCGACAATAATTTTTGGATTGCTGCTGATCTTTTGCCAGCCAGATATAATCACCTCGACTTAAGGCGAAGCCGTCAAGTCAGAATCCATGATTATTATGGAGATGACATAAAAATATATCACAACGATAATAGATACAAAAGCAATATCAACAGAAGCAACACAAGCAAAAGGAATTCTGATGTGAATAGAAATACGGTTAAAAGAAGAAATTAATTTTTAAACAAACCCTTATGAGTATAGGATTGGCGCTCTCCGGCGGAGGCATGAAAGGTATTGCCCATATTGGGGCCATTAAGGCGCTTGAGGAATACAACATTCATCCTGCCCAAATCTCGGGCAGCAGCGTTGGCGCCATTGTGGGCGCATTCTATGCTGCAGGATATCCGCCCGAAGAAATTGTGGCATTTTTTAAAGCCGTCCCCCTTTTTTATCCAACCCGATATGCTTTTGGGAAACCCGGACTTATAAACACAGAAAATTTTTATGAGGATTTTAAAAAATATTTTCCGAAGGACAATTTCAATGCGCTTCAGAAAAAACTTTTTATAACCGCTGTAGATATGCTTAACGGAACCCAAAAAGTTTTTACAGAAGGAGAATTAATAAGACCTATTTTAGCTTCGTCCGCTTTTCCCGGAATATGCTCGCCGGTTGCCGTTAATGGCAGTTTGTATGCGGATGGAGGTATTCTCGATAATTTCCCAATTGCGCCATTAAAAAAAGAATGCAAACAAATAGTGGGCGTATATGTGAGTCCGCTTGATGAGATAAAAGCCGATAATCTAAAATATGCCGTTGATGTGTTGCAAAGAGCCATCAGAATAAATTTTTCAAATGCTTCGGCGCAAAAATTTTCGGATTGCGATTTATTAATTTATCCGTCATTGTCCAAATTTGGCATGTTCGACAAAAACCATATCGACGAGATTTTTAACATTGGCTACGAAACAACCATAAACAAACTTAAAGACGTCGAAAAATATTTACAATTGGTTGGCTGAAATAAAAGCAGTGGCGTTTTTATTTTTGATGAAGCTCAATTAAGGTAATTTCAGGACGCATTCCCAATCTTCCCGGAAATCCCATCCAGCCCAAACCTCTGGTAACATAAAGATATTGGTTAAAACGTTCATACAATCCGACCCATTGTTTATATTTATACTGAATGGGGCTCCAATTTTTGCTTTTGATATTAATTCCGGCTTGCATTCCATGTGTATGGCCCGAAAGTGTGAGGGCAATATTTGTTTTTTCCGTAACTTCTTCATTCCAATGCGATGGATCGTGGGAAAGCAATATTTTAAAAGGAATATTGGCAACACTTTTTAAAGCCTTTTTTAAATCTCCATATTGTTTAAATGGCGGATTTCCCCAATTTTCTACGCCAACGATGGCGATTTTTTGGCCTTCTTTTTCAATAATTACGGCTTCATTCAGCAATAATTTGAAATCTATTTTTTTGTAAAAATATTTGATTGACTCGAAATTCGCCAGTTTCCTTTCTTCTGATTTCCAATTGCCATAATCTCCATAATCATGATTTCCCAAAACTGCATATTTACCCGTTTTGGCGTTTAATTCTTTCAAAATAGATTGCCAGCCTTTCAATTCCCAGGCGTGGTTATTGACCAAATCGCCTGTGAAAAATATAAAATCAGGTTCTAAATGATTGATTATTTTAACCGCTCGCTCCAAAATATGATAGCGCGACCTAAAACTTCCAAGGTGAAGGTCTGAAATATGGACAATGCGCAATCCTTCAAAATTTGACGGCAATTCATCAAAATTAATTTTTATGCGATGCACTTTAAATCGGTATAAGCTTCTGAAAACACTGTAAAGAATGACAAAAAAAGGCAGGAATCCTGAAAATAAACCAAGAATTGGAATAGCAATCAAAGATTCGTCATCAGAAAAAACATAATTTGTAAAATATAGGATTGAAATAACAATCACAAAAATTAATTTCGGAATAAATGAAGATACCGCAAGCCCGTAAAATGAAGTTACCAGCAACTGTTTTCTATAAGGATGCATGCGCTCCAACCTAATTTTTAACAAAATAATTGACGCAATTAGCCCAATGGTAAAAATCCAAAAAACAATGTTAATTAAATTTTGCAGAAATACAGATTGCAGCAATTTGGTAATGGATTGCAGCCAATAAAATGCAAGCGTATCCACAAGCAATATTGCCAAGCATAAAAGCATTATGGTAAAAAATGAATACGAGCGCATGGAAAAACGTATTAATGGGTTCTTTTTCTTTTTCGAAGTCTCCTTTTATCCCTAACTGCCCAATAAACACCTTTCACACCGGCAACCCAGTTATCATACATAAAAATAAGTGCAATTTCTTCTATTGTTTCCAACAAACCCAAAACAATCATTACATAAAACAACCAATAAATTGGACCAAAAAACAACAGCCAAAGAATAAAAATCCCTTGCGAAATTGCCGATAATTTTGCCAAATAGGTATGAAATGCGGTTGCTTTTCTATATTTTATAAATGCGATAATCATTTGAAATATATAAGGCACAAAAACTAGAATTATATAAAAGGAATGTTCTTTCATGAAGTCAAATTCATAAATCAACAAACCAATTATGGCCACCACAAAAGTGATTTGATCACCAAAAGAATCCAATTGTGAACCTCTGGCGCTGGTTATTTTTAACCTTCGGGCCAAAAAACCGTCAATCATATCCGTGCAATAACTTACCAAAAGGAACGATGTAAAAACTTCCCGCTCATCCAGCCATAAAATAAGCAATAAAAAAGGTGCGGCAGCAATTCTGTAAAATGAAAACCAATCGGCGATGTTAAAATTTTTAAATGTCAGCATAACTCTTTTTTTAGTTTTGTATTAGAATTTATGACTTAATTAATCCAATTTCAGGAATGAAAAACATAAGCATCTGTTTTTTGTTTTTCAACAAATTTTTTCAGGATTTTTCCCTAATAAAGATAATATTTATAAATGTATAATTAAATGATATTGTCAAAATTTAGTTGCATTCTCAGCATATTTTTCAAACAAACGCTTGTCTTCTAAAATATTGCGTTTTTTCAATCTTATGTATTCATTTTTTCACTACCTTTTATCTAAAATTAATTTTGTTCAAAATCAATAAAAATACGGGGTTTTATCAAAATCAGGATATCTTTAATATCCTGTTCGAAGCCATTCCTGGAGGAATATTCATTATTGATCAACTTACCAATATAATTGCCGTAAATACCGTGGCAGAAAAAATGTTTGGTTATGAAAAAGGGGAATTGCTCAATCAGTCGAAAGATATTTTGTTGCCAAAAAGATATTTATCATCCCATAAAAATCAGTTAAACTATTTTACAAATCAAATTAACAAAGGAAAGAACGCCCGTGGATTGTACTTATTTGGCTTAACAAAAAGCAATACGGAATTTCCTGTTGAAATCTCCATAAATCAATTTACCATTTATGCACAAGAATATATGATGGTGCTTGTTATTGATATGACCATTAAAAGAGAAACTGAAAAAAAAATAGATTCCATAAAAGTTGTGCTGGAAGAAAAAGTTAAAAAAGGAACCGTTGAATTGGAAAAAACCATAAAAAAATTAAAAGAAGTAAATTTCAACTATAAAAAAGAATTACAGCGAAGAATTAAAATAGAGGCCAAAATTAATGAAGCCTTAAAAAAAGAAAAAGAACTAAATGAGCTAAAATCAAAATTTTTATCGCTTGTTTCGCACGAATTTAAAACACCTTTAAGCGGAATTTTAACCTCTGCAATTTTATTGGAAAAATACCAATTAACCGAGCAACAGGAAAAAAGAGAAAAGCACTTAAAAACAATTACAGACAAAGTGCAATACCTAAACATTGTTTTAAACGATTTTATTTCTTTAGAACGTTTAGATTCGAGCAATGAATATTATAAATTCAAGACTTTTAATTTAAGCAAAGTAATTAATGAAGTGGTTTACAACGCCAATATGCTTTTAAAAAGCGGACAACATATAAATGTTTCCCAAAATTCAGATGATTATATACTTCGCCAAGATGAGAAAATTTTAGAACTGACCTTAAATAACATTATATATAATGCCATAAAATATTCACCCGAGAACACTGATATTGATTTAAAAATTTATAGAAAGGGTAAAAATCTTATATTTAAAATTACCGATAAAGGGGTGGGAATTCCGGAAAACGACCAAAAATTTATCTTTAATCGCCATTTTAGGGCAGAAAATGTATTAAATATTAAGGGAACAGGCATCGGTTTAAATATAGTTAAAACGCATTTGGAAAATTTGGGAGGAACTATCAGTTTTGAGAGTATGGAAAATACAGGTTCTGTTTTTTATGTTGAATTACCAATAATTAAGGAATCATGAAACGAGCATTGCAAATTTTGAAATAAAAAGAATGATTAATGGCGAACAGCATCTGTTACCGCTAAAAAATAAAATTTAAACAGATGAAACGAGCCATAACAAATTTTGATACACACAGAAATGATTCATGGCGAACAGCATCTGTACCAATAAAAAATAATATATAAACAGATGAAAAAAGTTTTATTAATAGAAGATGATGAAGTAGTCAGAGAAAATACTGCTGAACTTTTAGAATTGGCCAATTACAAAGTATATACTGCCGCAAATGGCAAAATTGGGATTTCCGAAGCCAAAAAACAGCTTCCGGACATTATTCTTTGCGACATTATGATGCCTGAATTAAACGGTTACGGCGTGCTTCAAATTCTCTCAAAAGAGCCCGAAACAAAACACATTCCTTTTATTTTTTTATCGGCAAAAACAGAACATAAAGACATACGCAAAGGAATGGATTTGGGTGCCGATGATTATATCACGAAGCCTTTTGATGAATCGGAACTATTTAGCGCCATAGAAAGCAGATTGGCCAGGGTTGCCATCATTAAAGAAAATATGGAGAAAGTTGGAACCACAGAGCTTTATTATGCGGAAAATGAACTAAAAACATTGAACCATCTTAAAAACTTTTTCGCGGACAATGTTGAAGAATTCGAATTTGAGCCCGGCGAAATTATTTACCATGAAGGAGACAATTCCAATTTTGTGTTTTTAATAAGTGAAGGCATCGTAAAAACATTTAAAATTGATGAACAAGGCAAGGAATTAATTACAGGATTGCATAAGGAAGATGACTTTTTTGGTTTTACGTCGTTCTCAAACAATATTTCGTATCAGGAATCGGCCGCAGCCATTGAAAAAGTAAAAGTATTGCGATTATTAAAAAGCGAATTCAAAAATATTTTACAAAAAAATCACGAAGTCACCTTCGAATTGATAGATCATTTGACGGATAACGTATCGGAAATTAAAGACCAATTGCTGCAAATGGCCTATAGTTCCGTCCGAAAAAAAACTGCAAATACCCTGTTGCAATTTTCAGAAAAAATGAAAAATGCGCACAACAACAATCCAAAAATATCAAGAACCGATCTTGCAGGTATTGCCGGCATTGCCACCGAAACTTTTATCAGGACACTTTCCGATTTTAAAAGAGACGGCCTTATTGACATAGAAGGAAGAAATATCAAAATTTTGAATATTGAGAAACTGAAAAAAGTGTATTAGTCAAAATATTTGATTTAGCAAAAAAATTCTCTTGATATATATCATTTTACATTAAAATTTTAGGACCTAATTTTAAGCATAACTCTAATTTAAAAGGTCAAATGAAAAATATTTTAATTCCAACCGACTTTTCGGAAAATTCATGGAACGCCTTAAAATACGCTTTGGCGTTTTTTAAAGACACCGCTTGTGATTTTTATTTATTGCATGTCACTTTAATTTACAATTACGCCAGTGGCGAATCGCCAATAATGCCGCTTCCGGCTGTGGAAGTTATTGACAAAACCATATTAAAACAGGCAAAAACCAATTTAAAAAAATTACTTGCAAAAATTAATGAATTACCGCCCAACCCAAAGCATAAATTTTATACGCTTAACAATTACGATTATTTTATTGATGCCGTAAAAAGCCACGTTGAAGAAAAAGGTATTGATCTTATTGTTATGGGAACAAAAGGCGCATCAGGACTAAAAAAAGTGATGATCGGCAGCAATACCGGCGATTTAATTACCAGGGTAAAATGTCCGGTACTGATTGTTCCTGAAAATGCAGCGTTCACAGACCTTAAAGAAATTGCTTTCCCAACAGATTATCATCTTTTTTATCCAACAAAAATTTTGAACAGCATTTTAGAATTTACCAAGATGTTTAATGCCACTTTAAGAATTGTGCACATTGTTAAAAAAGAGGAAGAATTCACTGAGTTTCAAAAGGAAAATAAAGAATTTTTAACCAATTTCTTTGCTGAAGAAAAGCATAGTTTTCATAAAATTACCAATAAAAAAATTGAAGAAGGCATTCAATGTTTTGTGGAAAGCAGGGATATTGATATGATAATTATGATTGCCAAAAACCTTAATCTTTTTCAACGTATTTTATTCAGGCCAACTGTTGAAGAGATTAGTTATCATACCGACATTCCATTTTTAGTTTTACACGAGTAACAATTATAAATTGCAATCATGGATGAAACATCTGTATTTTTAGCCAAATTTTGGGGATGGTATTTAATTATTTTCTTTTTGATTTTAAGCTTCAACCCAAAAAGAATTGTACAAGTCATTAAAGATTTAGAAGACCAAAAATTTGTGATTGTCATCTCTTTTGCGGCTATTGTTATTGGATTGCTTAATATTTTATTCCATAATATTTGGGAAGACAATTGGCGGCTGCTCATCACTTTAATTGGCTGGCTGGCGCTTTTTATTGGATTGTCACTCTTTATTTTTCCAAAAAGAACCGTTTTATATTTGGATTATCTCAATATTAAATTTGTTCAGGTAATTTATATGCTGCTCTTCTTTATTGGCTTATTCTTATTGAATATGGGTTATGGAATTGTGATATTTTAATGAAAAAATGGATGAAAAAAATTTCAATAACTGATAACAATCATATGCCAAATTGATGCATATCATTTTAAACCTAATATTTTGGCATTAATTTTACCCCATTAAATAAAAAGTTCATTGATTTTTAGAAAAACAAAAAATTTCCCCACGCATGTAAATTTGCATTTTACATAGCAATATGGTCTATATTGAAGAGTTTAAGATGTCCATAACTAAAATTAATTTTAGTTTTGTCTTAGAAATAAGGTGACATAAGAAATTGAATAAAAGTTATAGTAAACAACTTAATTTCTTCAAGTTAGAAGCAGGAGGCCGACTCCTCCTGCTTCTATCAAAAAAAAGGTCTCCATTGTTGAAAAATAATGAAGATCAATATGAAGGTTTAAGTGATGGTTTGTTTGAAACTAATTTTAGTGTTGTTTTAGAAATGAGACGCTATGAAAAATTAGTTATCGTTATAAAACTAACTGCTTAATCGCTTCAGGAAGCAGGAACTTGAAACTTCCTGCTTCTCCTAAAAAATAGATCTTCATTGTTTTGCGAAATAATGCAGATCAATATGAAGAGTTTCAGGGTTTTGTTTAATGTTAACCAGTTTTAATGTTGTCTTAGAAATAAGGCAGTGTAAAAAACCAGTTGAACGTAAAAGTAAAATCTTCATCTCTTCAGGAAGCAGGAACTTGAAACTTCCTGCTTCTTTTAAAAAATAAGTCTTCATCGTTGAAAAACAGTGCAGACTGAAATGAAGCGTTTCGAGTTTTTATTTATTAGAACCAATTTTAGTATTGTTTTAGAAATAAAGTGACACAAAAAATTAGTTTAACGTTTTTAAAAACTTAACCTCTTCAGGAAACAGGAAGTTACGGCTTCCTGTTTCTATAAAAAATAGATCTTCATTGTTAAAACCAATGAAGATTGAAATGGAGAGTTTTAATTATTGTTTGATAAAATTAATTTTAGTATTGTTTTAGAAATAAAATGCTATGAAAAATTAGTGAGTATTTAGAACAAAATTATTCTCTTCAGGAAACAGGAGGTTGCGACCTCCTGTTTCTATTTTAACACTTTTTAATGAAAATAAAATAATTGTCGTATATTTCTAAATTGCTAAAAACAATTATAAATTCAAAATCACTAAAAAAATGGACTATTATTATTCAACCATATTAAACAATATTACTTTTGGGGAAGCCATAGAAAAAGTAACTGCAGAACTTCAAAAAGAAGGATTTGGCGTGCTTACAGAAATAGACATAAAAGCCACCTTAAAGAAAAAACTGGACGTTGATTTTTACAATTACAGAATTTTGGGAGCCTGTAACGCTCCTTTTGCTTACAAAGCTTTAAAAGCCGAAGATAAAATTGGAACCATGCTTCCTTGCAACGTAATTTTACAGGAAAAAGAACCGGGAATTATTGAAGTTTCAGCCATAAATCCGATTGTTTCCATGCAAGCCGTGGTCAATGAATCTTTGGCCCCAATTGCTTTGGAAATTGGCGACAAACTTAAAAGAGTTCTTGCCAATCTGTAAAATTTAAAGAGTTTCCAAAACAACTTTTTTCCAACTAAATTTAATGTTGGTGTCACTGTATTTGATATATATCATTGGCAATTGCAACCGTATTGAATAACTTTAACTGTTCGTAAAATTTCAATTTAAAAATTTTATTATGGAAATTAGAATTCAATTTGTTCAAGTGCCTAAAAGTGAAGCTGTGGAATCTTTCGCCATTAAAAGATTGCTTAAAATGGCCGAAAAATATGAATGGCTCATTAAGGCCGATGTTTTTTATAAATTAGAACATGACACAAAAGGAAAAGGAAAAATTTGTGAAATAAGATTAAGTCTTCCCGGTCCAAGAATTTTTGCTTTTTCTGATGAAGCAAGCTTTGAAGCTGCCACCGATGAAACCATCCGTGACATAGAAAAGCAACTTCAAAAACGTAAAAACGAAATGAAGCACTATTTATAAGCGTGTAATATGGCGGCTTTAACAAAAAATGCCAAGGAAATTTTAAATGATCGCTATCTTCTAAGAGATCGCAACGGAATTGTAATTGAAACACCCAAACAACTATTTAAACGCGTTTCAAAATTTTTGGCTTCCGCAGAAATAAATAACAAAAGCGAGTGGGAAAAGCGTTTTTTCAACCTTATGAACAAGCTCTATTTTCTTCCAAATTCTCCCACGCTTATGAATGCTGGCACGCCAAAAGGCCAGTTAAGCGCCTGCTTTGTTTTGCCGGTGAACGACAGTTTAAAAAGCATTTTCACCACCTTAAAAAATGCCGCATTAATTCACCAAAGCGGCGGCGGAACCGGATTTAATTTTTCCAGGTTAAGGCCGAAGAATGATAAAACTTCATCGAATCAGGGAACTTCTTCCGGGCCAATTGCCTTTATGAAAATTTATGACACGGCAACAGAAAATGTGAAACAAGGCGGAAAACGCAGGGGCGCAAATATGGGAATTTTAAATATAAACCATCCGGATATTGAAGATTTCATAACGATTAAAACCTTCCAAAACGAGCTTCAAAATTTTAATATTTCTGTCGGAATCACCAATGATTTTATGGAAGCCGTTAAAAATGACAAGGTTTGGAAACTCATCAACCCAAGAACACTGAAAATTGAAAAGAAAATAAATGCACGCATCTTATGGCAATTGATCATTGATGAAGCCTGGAAAACCGGTGATCCCGGACTTGTATTTTTAGACACCATAAATAATTATAATCCCACTCCGGCCATCGGAAAAATAGAGAGCACAAATCCTTGCGGGGAAGTTCCATTGCTCGATTATGAAAGCTGCAACCTCGGCTCCATAAATTTATCGCACATGGTAACGCAAAAAGAAAATTTTGCCGAAATAGACTGGGACAAGCTGGCTTCAACCATTACGACAGCGGTTCGATTTTTAGACAATGTCATCAGCCTAAATCATTATTTATTGCCGCAAATAAAATCAATTACCCTAAAAAACAGGAAAATTGGATTGGGCGTTATGGGTTGGGCAGAAATGCTCATAAAACTTAATGTTCCTTATGCGTCTTTGGAAGCGCTTGATTTAGCCAAAAAAGTGATGCGGTTTATAAAAGAAAAAAGCTACCAAACATCCAAAAAATTGGCCGTAGAAAAAGGAATGTTCCCCGAATGGAAAAACAGCAAACACTTCAACGGAAATCCGCTTAGAAATGCAACCTGCAACAGCATTGCGCCAACAGGAACTATTTCTGTAATCGCAGATGCTTCCTATTCCATAGAACCTTTATTTGCATTGGCCTTTAAACGCTCCGGAATTCTTGGCGGCAAAACTCAGGTTGAAGTGAACAAACTTTTTAAGGAAAAAATGAAATCGCTCGGACTTTGGAATACCAACTTAAAAAAATACATTTATGAAACCGGAAGCATCAAAAACTATGAGGCAATTCCGAGTTCCCTTAAAAAAGTGTTTGAAACGAGCCAGGAAATTCCTTGGAAATATCATTTATTGCATCAAAAGGCTTTTCAGGAATTCACAGACAATGCGGTTTCTAAAACAATAAATTTACCCGAAAATACTTCCAAGGAAGAAATTGCCGAAATTTATTGGACTGCCTGGGAATATAACCTCAAAGGCATCACCATTTACAGATATGGAAGCAGGGAAAAACAAGTGATTCAAAAATGCGATTTCAATAATATCTCCAAAGATTGTCAATAAAACAACTCATTTTGCTTTTTTCAAAACATTCTCTTCATTGGCCTTTTTTAGTAATTCTATGACTTCCTTATCATCCACCTGATTAAATTCTTCATAAAACTGTCCTACTGCCTGAAAATTAATCGGCGTTGACAAGCAAATTGCTTCGTCAACCTCTTCCATTTCCTTTATCTTTTTAAATGCAGACGGCGGCGCAACCGGCAAAGCCACAATAATTTTTGACGGTTTTTGCATTTCAATAAGTTGAATGCAGGAAATCATTGTATTTCCTGTGGCGATGCCATCATCAACCAAAATAACTATTTTATCTTTCAAATCCATTGGTTTTCTGTCTCCATAATACGATTCATGGCGTTGTTTCAACAACTTTCTTATTTGTTCGGTTTCGTCATGAATATAAACTTGTGAAACTTCCAAAGCCGCATCACTTAAAATACTGTTTTTTAAAGTTACGGCGCCAATTGCGTATTCTTTGTTAAACGGATGTCCGATTTTTTTGGAGAGGACAATTTCCAAAGGCAAGTCCAATTTTTTGGCAATTGCATATCCGGTAGCAACGCCGCCCCGCGGAATTGTGACAATAACGGCATCCTTATTGCCTTTGTATTGCAACAATTTTTCAGCAACCAAATTGCCTGCTTTTTCCCTGTTTGTAAACATCTCAATTTATTTTAGCTATTTTTTTAAATATGTATCAAACCAATCTGCCGTAAGTTTGGCCACAATTTCCAATTTTCCCGCTTCTGCAAATAAATGGGTGGCTCCTTCAACAATTTTTAATTCACATACCGCTTCTATGGCCGCTTTTGCTTTTTTATTCAATTCAATAACCACTTCGTCATCGCCGCCAACAATTAGCAGCGTGGGTGTTTTTATGTCTTTTAAAATTGGCATTGCCAAATCAGGACGGCCGCCTCTGGAAACAATTGCTTTTATGCTTTTTCCCATTATGGCGGCAGCGCTTAAGGCAGAGGCTGCGCCGGTGCTGGCGCCAAAATATCCTATGGGCAGTTTTTTTGTTTCCTCAAATTTCATCACCCATTTTGTGACTTTAACCAGCCGTTCCGTCAACAATTCAATATCAAAACGATTTTCGTAAACCATGTCTTCTTTGACCGACAATAAATCAAAAAGCAAACTTGAAAAACCCTCTTCAACCAACAAACTTGCCACATAATTATTTCTGATGCTCAGTCTGCTGCTGCCGCTTCCATGAGAAAATAAAATGATTCCCTTTGGATGGTCGGCAAGCCTTAAATTTCCTTTTAAACTAATTTCACCTATATCAATGTCAATTTCTTTATAGGTTTGAACAGTACTTTTCATAACTTTATTTTTTGGCGTTTTTTAAAACATCAAATTTTGATATACAATTGATTTTATGTCTCTGGGAAGTACCGTTCTAATATCCTCTAATTCGCCCAAAGAAATGTATTTACGCAAAATCATAAACGTTGAATTGATGTAATTTTCAGCAATTTCCTCAGATCCGAAATCGTGCAGTGCAGTGACTCCGTCCAATTCACGAATTAAATCAATAAAATCGGCCATGTTTTTAACTTTATGCTTTTTGCGTGTGGTCCATCGGTTCACATACACTGCTTTTAAAAACATGGGAAACTGGGAAATTAGCTGTAAAGATTCTTCCACGGTGATTACTTCACGCAACCCGTGTAAAGTAGAAGACAAAATTCTTCCCGCCTTGTCGGTGTCGTCGGGCATATTTAATTTTTTTGCATAATCCTTTAAAAATGCATTGCCTTCTCTTGCATATTGATTAAAATTTAGTGACATAACCGCTATTTTTTAAGTTATAATTGATGTATCTCCCATTTTTTAGTTTTGGTTTTTGTGGCAACCAAATTCGGCGCTATAAACTTCGATTCAATGGTTGGAATGCCTTTTTTTTGATTGGCCGACACGTTTTTTCTTGGATTGTATAAATATTTTACCAGCTCGCCCGAAGTGTCAATAACATATTCTTCCATATAATTTGACATAATAGGTTTCCTTAGCACTTGGTTAAAACCGATGGAATCTTTTGACGCCAAAACAACAATGGCATAACCATTTGAAAAATTGGTTGCGTTTAAAAACTGAGGCTTAATGACTTCAACGCCTTTTTCATTGATGAATCCAAAATAATAAGTGTTTGCAATTAATTTTTTGATTAAACACCTTCCTTCATAAAAAATAGGATATGAAGTTGTTTGGTTTGAAGCATTTACCTTGTTGGTTAACACCAAATCATTTCTGAAATCAATGGCTATTTTCCCGTCTTTTGTGATAAAAGCCCATTGATCTCCCTTTTTAATGGCTGCAAATTCACCTTGCAAAGGATAAACCTCATCAATACCACTTAAAATTTGCGCAAATGCAGCCGAATAAATGCCAAAACAAAGAATTAACAGGAACAGCTTTTTCATGATTGTATATTTTATAATAACATAAAGCTATAATTAGTTGCCGTTTTAAAAAATGATATTGCTCAATTTGAAAGGCATCCAATGATGCTAATTCATCTCTTTTAAAAATTAATTTTGATGAAATAAGGGGCAGAAATTTTATGAATTGATAAAAAATACGAAATTTCGCCTATTTTTTAACGGCCGCAATCCAAAAATTGATTTCCCATTTGATATATATCATTTTTTATAAAACTTAAAATGAATTACTTAGCTATGAATTAAAAAAGATAGTTATGCAAGCCAACCCAGTTTATAAATCATTTTCGAGAGATAAAACCATGGAAGAATTGCTTTACAATATTTCTTTGTGGACAGCCGAGTTTGATTTTATCCATGGCGAATTGGCCTTTATTAAAAGGCTCATTAAAGCCTATCCGTTCACTGCCACAATTCCAAATTTGTACGAACGCCTGCAATTATTTACACTGGAACTTGACAATTTTGAAAAGGAAAAAAACAAAATCACTGAAAAAATTAATGATTATCGCTTTAAAATAAGTGAAACTACCGAAATCAGTGTAATGGAAAGCGGCCATTTTTACCTTTTGGAATATGAAAAATTAGCGGAAGAAGTTTTCATGTATTTGATACACTACAAAAATTTAAAGCTTCAAATATTTGAATATATGAATGGTCTCATCAATTAATCTTTTCCATAAAATCTTAAAAATTTGCAAACTGACGGATATCAAATTATTCCTCAGTTTTAGCAATTAACTTTATGTCATAAAATAACTAATTTGATTTAAGATGAAAACTAAAATGAAAAAAGATTGGTTTGGCAGGGAAAAAAGCACAGACGAATTGCACAATGATTCTAATGTATGGATTTCTGAAATAAATTTGATTAAAGATGAAATACGTTTTTTGGAACATTTGCTCAGCGCAAATTATATTGATTTTTTGGCAGCTGGTTTGCATAAAAAAATCGAAGAAAACGTCAAACAAATATCGCTTCAAAAAAATTTGGGAACCGAACTTCAAGACCTCATAAGGGAACAGGAGAAAATTCTTTCTAAATTAATTGCAACCGAAAGCGTTACCGCCAATATAAACTATATAGAAAATCATAAAAAATTAGAAGTAGAAGTAAATACCTACCTAAATAAATATAAAGACCTTAAACAGCAAATTTTTAAAGTGGTTGAAAATGTAATGCGTAAAAAAGACCAAAAAAAATTACCGGAAACAGAGGAAATTCCAAAATTACTGGATAAATAATTTATTAAAATAACACGTGCATTTCACTTATATTTAAAAATGGGCAATGGCATTTAAAAAGCATTGCCCTTTTTTATGGCCAAAAAAAATTAGGTTAAATGATGCAATTTCCTTGCTGCCAATTAAATGAAAATTAATTAAAAAAAAGTGCAGAAATAGTTGCTTATTACTTTTAAAGTAATTTAATTTGCAGACACAAAAGCCGATGTAGCTCAGCTGGCTAGAGCAGCTGATTTGTAATCAGCAGGTCGTGGGTTCGAGTCCCTCTATCGGCTCCAAGAAGCCTCTTCAAAACGAAGAGGTTTTTTTTATTTCAATTCTTGAAATTATTCCTTAAATTTAAGCCTTATATTTTTTTCAACAGCGCCAAAGCTTTTGGCGCAACAAATGCCGACATAGCTCAGTTGGTAGAGCAGCTGAATCGTAATCAGCAGGTCGTGGGTTCAAGCCCCTCTGTCGGCTCAAAAATATTGAAAATGTTTCTGGCGAGAAGTTTATCCCGAGCCTGCCTGTCCGGCAGGCAGGCGCAGCCGAGGGAAGCCCCTCTGTCGGCTCATTGTTTGATAAAAAGTTAATGGGCGAGAAGTTTATCCCGAGCCTGCCTGTCCGGCAGGCAGGCGCAGCCGAGGGAAGCCCCTTCTGTCGGCTCTAATATTGAAAATTTTCTGGCGAGGAGGGACAGGTCGCAACCTGTCCGTACTTAATAATAAATTATTCCTTTTTAATTTTTCATTATTAATTCAAAACCGCGTATTCTATGATAGAAACCAAATTAAAATGTTAAAAATAACAGTCAAACAAAATTTTTATTTAACCGCAAAGAAAAAAACGCAAAAATGCGTAATCTTGTTTTGGATAATATTTTATTACGATACATTTAAAATCGTAAATCAAAAATCGTAATTCAATTTGCGTTAAGGATTGAAGCGGAAAACCTTTTTTTCTTTGCCTTTTCGGCAATGAAAAAAGTTTGCAGCAAAAAGCCTGACCCGCAGGGGAACGCCCACCAAAAAGTAGGGCAGGCCCAAAATATTGAAAATTAAACAGGCCTCACTTGTAAATTTGAAACAGCATTTAAAATATTATTTAAATCTGGTTTTTGCTATTTTATATTGATTAAATTTGAACGAATTTAAAATTAATGATTTAGATGCTGATAATTGGAATTGCCGGAGGGACAGGAAGCGGAAAAACGACTGTTGTAAATCAAATTATACACGAATTGCCTACGGATGAAGTTTGCGTAATTTCGCAAGATTCCTACTACAATGTAACCACCAACTTGTCTTATGAAGAGCGCACAAAAATTAATTTTGACCATCCGAAAGCCATCGATTTTGACCTTTTGGTCGACCATTTAAAGCGATTAAAAAATGGCGAAATTATTGAACAGCCCGTATATTCATTTGTAACACACAATCGCACCGCCGACACCTTAATTACGCATCCCAGAAAAGTAATTATTGTTGAAGGAATCCTAATTTTTAACAACAAAGAATTGCGCGATTTATTTGATATAAAAATATTTGTGCACGCAGATACGGATGAGCGCCTGATACGACGCGTAAAACGCGATATTGAAGAGCGTGGCCGAAATATTACTGAAGTGTTGGATCGTTATCAGAACACCTTAAAACCAATGCATCAGCAATTTATTGAACCCACAAAAAATTACGCCGACATTATTATTCCAAATGACCGGTACAATACGGTAGCCATTGATATCGTTAGAACCGTAATAAGCCACAAACTTTAGTTCATGACTCTTAAGCAACTTAAAGACAAACCATCTGTAAGATTTATTACGAACCGATACGTAATGATTCTTGCAATATTTGTTGTTTGGATGCTTTTTTTTGATGAAAATTCCTGGGTGAACCATCGAGAATTTGACAAGGAAATTGACAAGCTTAAGAGTGAAAAAGATTATTATGAGTCGGAAATAAATCAGGACAGAGATTTTATCAATAAACACAATGATCGTGAAGAATTGGAAAAATTTGCAAGGGAACAATATAAAATGAAAAAAGAAAATGAGGAAATTTATATCATTGAATACGACACGATTCCTGAAGAATAGCTAAATATATTTTAACAAATTAATCCGGATTTTTGGCAGACTTCTAACAATTATTTCCGAAATTTGTTTAAAATTCTTTACTATGGGTAATTTTATTGCTGATGAATTTCAGCCTGTTTCGGCGGCTGCCTGGAAGCAAAAAATTCAGGCAGATTTAAAAGGAGCCGATTACAACGAAACCCTTCTCACCAAAACAAATGAAGGCATTGCCATAAAGCCTTTTTACCACGCAGACGATTTTGAAAAACTAAAAATTCCGCTCGCAGAAGAAGATTTTAAAATCTGCCAAAAAATAATTATCTCCGAAGAAAGCGATGCAAACTCAAAAGCAATTGAGGCCGCCAATAAAGGCGCCAATTCGTTAAAATTTATTGCAAAAAAACCATTCAATGCCGAATTGTTATTTAAAAACTTATTGGCGAAAAAAATTGAATTCCATTTTCATTTTGAGTTTTTATCCGAAGCATTTATAAATGAACTTGCCGAGTTGCTTAAAAATGAAACGGTTTTTTACAATATTGACATTGTTGGCAAGCTGGCAAGAACAGGAAACTGGCACAAATCCCTGAATGAAGATTTTAAAACTTTAGAAGCCCTCATTCATAAAAATCCGGCTTCATTTATTTTGGGCGTCAATGTGGATATTTATCAAAATGCCGGCGCAAATGCAGTGCAGCAAGTTGCTTATGCTTTGGCGGTTGCCAACGAATATTTAACCCGATTTGGCGCAGAAATCGCCCAAAAAATTCAATTTAACTTTGCTGTCGGCAACAATTATTTCTTTGAAATTTCGAAAATACGGGCTTTTAAATACGTTTATAATTTAATACTGAGTGAATATAACACCAGTGCCAACGCGGTTATTTTTGCCGAACCAAGTTTGCGCAACAAAACCATTTACGATTATAACGTAAATTTATTGCGCACCACCACCGAAAGTATGAGTGCTATTTTAGGCGGCGCAAACACCATTTCAAATTGCGCTTATGATGCACTTTTTCACGATTCCAACGATTTTGGCGACCGCATTGCCCGTAACCAATTGCTCATTTTAAAGGAAGAATGCCATTTTGAACAGGCACAACATTTTGCCACAGACGCTTATTATATTGAATCCATTACCAAACAACTCGCGGAAAAATCTTTGGACATTTTTAAGGACATTGAAAAAAAGGGTGGATTTTTAATCCAGCTGAAAGAAGGCATTATCCAACGGAAAATAAAAGAAAACGCTCAAAAAGAACAAGCGCAATTTGATTCCGGAGAATTGGTTTTACTTGGAACCAATAAATATCCGAATGAAAAAGACCACATGAAACACGATTTACAGGCGAATCCTTTTGTTGCCAGAAATCCACAAAAAACCCTGATTATTCCTATAATCCCTGTTAGATTGTCAGAAAAATTAGAACAAAAAAGACTGAAAGATGAAGCGTAAAGATTTTTCACAACTAAAAATAGTTAGTCTAACCAAGAAAGAAACCAATTTTGAACACGAAAATTATGTGGCGGGAATTGAACCTTATTTAAGAGGCCCATATTCCACCATGTTTGTTCGCCAACCTTGGACTATTCGTCAATATGCCGGATTTTCAACGGCCGAAGAAAGCAATGCATTTTACCGCAGAAACTTAGCTGCAGGCCAAAAAGGTTTGTCGGTTGCTTTTGATTTGGCAACTCACCGTGGCTACGATTCGGATCACGAACGTGTGCAGGGCGATGTTGGAAAAGCTGGGGTGGCGATTGATTCTGTTGAAGACATGAAAATGTTGTTTGACCAAATTCCGCTAGACCAAATGTCGGTTTCAATGACGATGAACGGTGCTGTTTTACCCATTTTGGCCTTTTATATTGTGGCTGCAAAAGAGCAAGGCGTTGCTGAAAAATTCTTGGAAGGAACCATTCAAAATGATATTTTAAAAGAGTTTATGGTGCGCAATACCTACATTTATCCGCCAACGCCATCGATGAAAATTATCGCTGATATCTTTGAATATGCCAGCAAAAATATGCCGAAATTTAATTCTATTTCCATTTCGGGGTACCATATGCAAGAAGCCGGCGCCACACCCGAAATTGAATTGGCCTACACCTTGGCCGACGGATTGGAATACATCAAAACCGGAATTGCAGCGGGCATGGACATTGATACTTTTGCGCCGCGATTGTCCTTTTTCTGGGCCATTGGCATGGATCACTTCGGTGAAATTGCAAAAATGAGGGCCGCACGTATGTTGTGGGCAAAATTGGTAAAAGAATTCAACCCTAAAAATCCGAAATCCTTGGTGTTGCGAACCCATTGCCAAACAAGCGGCTGGAGTTTGACAGAGCAAGATCCGTTTAACAATGTGGCACGAACCGCCATTGAAGCGATGGCAGCAGCGTTTGGCGGCACACAAAGCTTGCATACCAACGCGCTTGATGAAGCCATTGCCTTGCCCACCGATTTTTCGGCCAGAATTGCCAGAAATACCCAAATTTATATACAGGAAGAAACAAAAATAACCAAAACCGTCGATCCTTGGGCCGGTTCCGATTTTGTGGAGAAACGAACAGAAGAAATGGTAAACACCGCCTGGGAATTGTTGCAGGAAGTTGCCGAATTGGGCGGAATGACCAAAGCCATTGAACAAGGAATCCCGAAATTGCGCATTGAGGAAGCTGCCGCAAAAAAACAGGCCAGAATCGACAGCACGCGAGATATTATTGTCGGAGTCAATAAATATATTTTGGAAGAGGAAGATCCGATACAGATTTTACAAGTGGATAATGATGCAGTAAGAGCATCCCAAATCGCGCGTTTAAATGACTTAAAATCCCACAGAAATACCGCTGAAGTTATCGAGGCATTGCAAAATTTAACTGAGTGCGCCAAAACCCAGGAAGGCAATTTATTGGAATTGGCGATCATTGCAGCAGAAAAAAGAGCTACTTTAGGGGAGATTTCCGATGCTTTGGAGAAAGTTTACGGACGATATAAAGCAACCATTAAATCCATTTCCGGCGTGTACAGCAAAGAAATTAAAAACGATCCAGATTTTGAAAAAGCCAAGGAATTGGCCAACAAATTCGCTGAATTAGAAGGCAGGCGTCCAAGAATTATGATTGCAAAACTGGGGCAGGACGGGCACGACCGCGGCGCAAAAGTGGTTTCTACTGGCTATGCAGATTTGGGATTTGACGTGGACATTGGCCCTTTGTTTCAAACTCCGAAAGAAGCAGTAAAACAAGCCATAGAAAATGATGTGCATGTGTTGGGAATTTCCTCCTTGGCGGCAGGGCACAAAACCTTGGTTCCCCAAGTAATCGCCGAACTAAAAGCTTACGGCCGCGAAGATATTATGGTAATAGCCGGCGGTGTAATTCCGGCGCAGGACTATCAATTTTTGTTTGATGCCGGCGTGGTGGGTGTTTTTGGCCCGGGAACAAAAATATCAAAAGCAGCCATAGAAATATTAAATGTGCTGATTGATAGTGTGGCTGAGTAACGACTTCTGAAAAAAATTAAAAATCCATTGATTAAATGATTGTTAATCAGTGGCTTTTTTTATTAGTTTAGCGCTTTCTTAAAACGATTTATTGCCTCCATTATTAAAAATACGGCAAACACTTGGTATGCTAAGGAAAATAATGCTATAAAGAGATTACTCTTAGTCCAAGTTGCTAAAAATGTCCAAAGCCACAAAACGCAGGCAACAATTAGCCATACCATTCCAGAGCCATCATCACCTTTCCAATCCATTGCAAGTAATAAACATATAAATGATGCTATCCCACGAATAATGACCCCCAAACTAAATATATTATGATCATATTTTTCAAGAGCTATAGACCATAAATAATAACCAAATGCAAAAAATGCTATTATACCTAAAATAATTCCAATAATATATAATGCTGTCATTTTATTTTAATTTTATAGATTGTTTCAAAATATTAATTAATACCATAAAAAATATTTCAACTTATTTTTTAGAATCAGTTTTTAACATTTTTTCATAAATAGTTAAATTATATTTTTTTATTTTATATGGTATTGCAAAAAATTGGTTTATTGGCCAAATACTAAATAATATTAGGGGAATAACTAATGATGGGTCAACATCTTTTTCGCCACTAAATAGAGTACTTAAAATAATAAAAAAATAAATAATATTAAGCCAATATAAAAGCTGTAGTCCCCATTTACCCAAGTAAGAATAAGGTGCCTGAAAAACAAAAAACCATAAATAAGCTGTTTCCACTAAAAGAGATTTTGATTTTAAATGATTTATATTCATAATTATTTTATTATTAAGTTAATTATAATGCTATATTGAAATCACCTCTATTTAAAAAACTATCTATCTCGTCATCAATTTCACTCTTAGAGATTCCATAATCAGCATTTTTATTTATTAAAATAGAAGCTTCCAACAAATCATCCGCGGTCATAGCTTTATTTAAAATATTTTCTATTGATTTCGCTTCAAGATTATTCTGTTCTAAATCTAACTTAAAAGATTCAATAGACTTTTCAAACTGTTTTAAAAATGTTTGATCTAATCTATTATTTAATTCTTTTAAATAACTTGTTTCCGCATTTACACTTTGATTTTTCAAAATACTAACAAATACATCTGTAGCTAAATTCACTAATTTATTTGCCTGCTCAATATTTAATTCTGAATTTTCAAGTAGTTTTGAAGTTAAACGGACTCTTACATTTTCTTTTTGGTCGGTAATAAGTTTAGAAAGAACATTCTTCTTTTTATCTACTAAGATAGTAACCATCTGATTATTTAAATCAATTAAGCCATTTTCAATTAAATAACTTAAATCATCCAATCTTATTTTTGAAATTGGATTTTCTTCTTTCTTAGAATTCAAATAATTTAATATTTTATTTTTCTTAGATTCAATTATGTCCAAAATTACACTTGGGCTTTCTTGATGTAATCCATTTATTAACAAACTATTCAACTCAACCAACTCTTTATTAATATGTTTATCAGATACTTCTATTGATAAATGCCCCTTTATTTTTTCTGAAACTTTTTCAATTAGAGCTCCTGTTAATAAAGTTTCTGCAACAAATTGAATAAGGCCAACTTTAAGTTCCATTTGGAATTTTTTATTGCTCAAAAAAGAAATGTCATTTTTAGACAAACCATTATTTGAGGATAAATTTTGATTAAAAATCTCATTAATATTATATAGCTCATCACTTTCAATTTTGGAAGCTGTTTTAATTAAATCTTCATTAATACTTGCTTCCAAAACGTTTTTTGATGATTTTGCAAACCGTGTAATTTCATTAAACAAAACAATTAAATAGGGTCTAAAACTCTCACTTGGTATAATTTGCTCTTTAATCTTTATTGAATTGATTTCCTTTTGAGTATATGTTTCTTCCAATCTTTTTCCTAATTGAAGTATTATTTCATCAGATTTTCTTAAAATTTGTTCTTCAATCTTTTTTGAATTTAAATAAAAATTATAATTTGACCTCACAGGATTGGTAATGCTTTCCCAATTAGCTAAGTGTTTATTATAGTTTTTTTGCGCTTGATCAAAAGATACAAAATTATGTATAGAACTTGGACTCGAAGGTTTTAAATCCAATACATAATCATACTCGAACTGAAGTTCTGTTATTAAATCATTATATATAGATATTTCATCTTCACAAATTTTAATTCCCAGTTTTTTATCTTCTAATTCTAAAACTATTTTTCTGCTTTCTGAGTTCAAATTCTTACTTTCATTGGTCAATTCAATTATTGTTGTATTCTTAACAATTTCAAAATATGCACCTTTAACTTTATCATCAAAAATTTTATTTGTTTTATCAATAAATTTTTTTGTTTCTGGAATTAATGTATCCTTTAACCTAGAAAAAATTTTACCTAACCTTAACAAATCTTCAACAATTATTTGGCTGTCCTTTCGAAGATTATATTTTAATATTTCTATATCTTGTTTGAGCAAAACAACTTTCTCATCAGCTTTTTGCCTTATTTCAATAATGTTAGTTACAGCATCAAAAGCAAAACCTAATGCCGCCATAGCTAATTGTCCTTTTACTTCCCCTCTTGAAACATACCCCCTCTTTTTTTTAATTTTAGCATAATTTTCCAATGCATTATTAGCATGACTTGTCCCAGCATTCAAAATATTATCCATTGTGTTTTTATGATCTACTTTAAAAACAGTTAATTTTTCATTCATATAATCAAATGCCAAATCCAATTTTTTCCAAGTATTTTCGAAATCTAAAAACTCAATTATAGAAAAATCAAACAAATCAGGATGCGATTTCATTTTATCATTTCCTATAATATTAAATAATAATTGAATTATATCTTCCCTTAAATATTTAAGATCATTGCGGAGTAATTCGAAATCACTAAATAGCTCCAAATTTTTATGTTTTAACAATTCATACTCAGAAATAAGATTTTCATAAACTTGATATACATCCATTGCATGGTTAAACATTGCTTCTACTTTATGTTTTCCTGAAAGAGACATAATATTTTCAGGCACAAGAAGGTCAATATTGGCTAACAAAGTGTTGATTTTTCCAATAGCATCAACTTCACCTAATTTTTCAATATTTTTATTTAAAATTTCTGTTTTTTGATAAAACTCGTATAAATTTAAAGGGTCATCATTTGAAAAAGATACACTACTGTTTGAAGTAAAAATTCTATTAGGGTCAAAAACTAATTTATTTCCTGAATTTTCAATAAAACAATCTGAAATTGCAGTTTGAATACTTGGAGAATGCTCAGTTTGCAAATAAGCTTCTCTAATTAATGATTTTACAATTAAACCATCCATTAATTTTAGTTCTGGCACAAGATCATTTAATTCCGTTACTAAATTCCTTCTGGTAAGTTCCTTATTGTTTTGACTTAAATAAGCAGCTATTTTTTGTATACCACTTATAATATCAGGGACTAAGGCCTTGTTTTCTCCTAAAACAATTTCATTAAAATTCATTTTTTTAATTTTTAACTTAATTATAATTCAATATTTTTCATCAAGAATGACGTGAAAGTGTTGCACTTAAATTTGATTGGTTACATCATTTTGATATTAACAATTCTGACAAAAGGGTGTCGTTTTTTTTAATTCCACAGTTATTAAATCTATACGTTGCCATATAATCGCATTTTAAATAAGCCTGCTCTAAAGTTTTTAGCATCCCTAATTTTTTATTACATCTTCTCCACTTCCAAAAAAGTTTCACTTAACAAACCTTTTGGTTTTAAGTCTATTCTAAAAATTCTTAGAAAGGCCTTGTTTACTTCATTAACTCCCATACCCTTCGTACAATCCCTTCATCGGCTTTTTTCAAATTGGCTAAAGTCAATTTTAAATCAATTTCGTTTACAACGATGTTGGAAGGATTGCCCAGCCAATTTTCCATTTTGCGTTTGCCTTTCGATTTATTGATAAAAGAAAGGGTAACTCCAATATTTTCTGGACAGTTAACCACCAAAGCAATTTGGTCATCGGATAAAACGGATTTATACTTGCTGTGAATTTCTTCAGAAGACCTGATATGTTCATAATCATAAGCATCACCGCCAATTAATTCTTTACCTGTATAAATATCATAATAGTGCGCTTTTTCAAGGCCTTTTTCTTTGCCTCTTAACAAGGCAGCATTATGCATTACTTCTTTGGCTTTTGTAAATATCTTGTCAATTTCTATTCTTCTGTAGGGACGATTTTCATCTATCATTTTAAGTGCTTAATATTTAGTGTTGTGGGCAAAAAATTATGGTCAAAATATAACTTGACAACCATCATAATTTAAATTAATATTCACATCTTCTCCACTTCCAAAAAAGTGGCACTCAATAATCCTTGTGGTTTTAAGTCGATTCCAAAAATTCTGATAAAGGCATTGTTCACATCATCACCGTCATTATAATACAAAGGATTTGCAGCAAACGACGAAACCTGCACCGTCATTCCCTTATCAATCAATAAATTGCCATTGACAAATTTTCTTTTGGTGGTTATTTTATACAATGCCATTATAAGTGTGTTTTGAGATAAATTTCCAACTTCAATCAACTCCTGAATCTATTAAAAAATTAAAACCACTGACTAACAAATTGTTCGCTAGTGGCTTTGTGTTTTTTAGCAATTTACCAATGTTTAAAAACGATTAATTGCTTCAATAATTAAGAAATTAAAATTGTTGCCCTTTTTAATGATTTACCCAAAACCAAACTTGCAATAATGAAATTCCCCCAAAAAAATAACCCTAAATTAAATTGCATTTTTCGGGGACAATTTCATAACTGATAATTTAGCAACTTCCCTAATTTTTATTAAAGATAAATTGTAGGTTAAAGCCAAGGATTGTCGTTTAGTAAACGTGTGGAATTTAAAAGTAATCGTTAAACCTGCAATTCGATGATGATGGAAGTGCCTTTATTTTTTTCGGAAATTATTTGTATTGCTTTATCAACATTGTAACCCAGCAATGTTAAACGCTCTTTAACCAAGGTAATGCCTTTGGACTGGTGTAAACTGTTTGTGGAATTATGGGCCAATCCAATGCCATTATCTTCAATCTTGCATTGTAATGCATTTTCCGATAACAATTTAAAGTCAACTTTCAAGGTTGGATTTGTGATGCTTGGCGGAAATGCATGAACAAAAACATTTTCAATAAAAGACTGCAGCAACATGGACGGAATTTTAACATCATACACATCAATTGAAGGATCTACTTCAAAATGGACTAAAATTTTATTGTTAAATCTTGTGTTTTCAACCCGAATATAGGATTGCAAATATTCAATTTCTTCAATTAACAAAATGGTTGGCCTTGTGCAATGGTCTAAATTTTGCCTTATTAATTTGGCGAAATCGCCCAGAAAAAGCGTGGCATTATCTATGTCATTGTCCATAATAAAGTTTTGAATGGAATTCATCGCATTAAAAATAAAATGGGGATTCATTTGTGCCAACAAAGCTTCCATTTTGGTTTCTTCAAAACGTTTTTGAATCAATCCTTTCTGTTCTTCAAAATTTTTGGTCTGCCTTATTTGAAATTTATAAATACTGTAAACCACCATAAATATTGTGCTCATTATTATCAATACAAACCACCAAGTTTTCCAAAAAGGTGGAAGAATTGTCAATTTCAGCAACGACTGCGAATAACTTAAACCAGTGCTTTGGTCTAAAATTTTTACTTCTACATCATAATTTTTTGGCGGCAAAAATGGCAAGAAAATTTCGGGATTTGGTGATGGATTGCTCCAATCATCTTTAAAATTTAATCGGTATTGATAAGATAATTTATGTGGATAGGGATGGGCGTTGGTGCTAAATTTCAGCATTATTGTATTTTTATTGTGCGCCAATTTTATTTCCGCTTTATTGGCAAATTGCCCCAAATAAAATTTATTGTTGTTTATAAAAATCTCTTTTAGTTTTACTAGACTTACCAATGCTTTAGGGTTTGTAAGCACCTCAAGATTTAAGGTGTAATAGCCATTTTCACTGCCAACAACCAAATTGTTTTCAAAAACATCGGCACTCAATAATGGCTGTTTTAGTCCTTGCTCTTCATCTAAAAATATAAAACGGTTGTTTTTAAAAAGAGTCAATCCTTTTTCTGTCCCAATCAATAAAGTTCCTTTATATTCCTTTAAAAATGAAATTGAATTGCCTTGAATTTGAGCCCTTGGTATTTTTTTGAAAAGTTTAAACAATGCTTTGTCATTGATGATAAAAACATCGCCAAACTCATTGGATATCGCTATATTTTCGCCTAAAGGGCTAATGTGCTTTAATTTTTTTTCTTTCCAAATTCCGTGATGCACATAGGATTTAAACCCATTATTTTCCCACACAAAAAGACCGGAAAAAACCGACAATAAATACGTTTTATTTGCTTGTTGCAAACTATTTACCACCATCGTGGGTGTATTGGCGTCTTCTTCCTTAAAATAGGTATAGTTGAAATTTTCCAAATCATGATACACCCTAAGGCCGTGATATGGATTTGTTTCCAAAAGATTCCCGGCTTCGGTAAAATTTATTTCTTCTGTGTGCAATGGCAAATAACGAAGCAATGTGCCCGATTCTTTTATGGCAAATAAACCAATATTGGTGTTTACCCAAAAAATATGCTGTGACGTTTTTATATCGTAAAACTTGATGTCATTGGCTTTTAGGGCATAATCCAATTCATAAAAATAATCCTGGTATTTTGGCAATGGCCTTTTGGAATTTAAAACATAGTCCGTTTGCCATTTTTTTAATTGTTGTGTTGTAATGTGCTGTTGTTTTTCTGAATTTGTTAAAATGACACCATCATTCAGCAACATAGCTGTTGTGTTTTGTGTTTTGGCAAACCCCATGATATTTGCTCCTTGAATCCTGTTAAATTTCACCTGTGATTTTAAACTTACCTCAAACAAGCCCGCATCTTTGGTTCCAACATATAGTTTTTCAAATGCTGTATCATAAGCCAAGGAAATTACATTTTTAGCGGTAATATAAAAATCGGCAGCTCTGGAAATTAAATGGCTGTTGATCACTTCATAAATGCCGCCGTTATTGTCATAAATACCCCAGGCTGCCGCAAAAATTTTGTGGTCATTGCTTTTAACATAATCCCAAATGATTGATTTTCCATATTTTTTTAAAGGAATAGAATCTTTTTCCGCCAGATAAGCAAGCACTAAATTTTTGGTAAAAAAACCTTTGTTGCTGCTGTAAATGCTGTCATTATCCACCAAAATGGAATAAATATATTTATGGTTATTTATTTTAACTATGGCATTTTTGTCATTTTTATTAAGAATTTTGAAGATTCCCGAATTATAAGTGGCAACGTAAATTTGATTCTTGTATTCAAAAAAATCCTGAACCCTAAACAGCTCTTTATTAGATTGTTTATTTAAAGAAAGCACTTTAAAAGTATTCACGTCAATTATAGAAACACCATTGCTGGTTCCCACAAACATATAGTTTCCGAAAGAAAACAGGTTGGTTATTTCGTTATGAACCAATCCCTCTTTTTCTGAAATTATGGTAAATTTATTTCCGTCATAAATACTGAGGCCACCACCATAACTGCCAAACCACATTTTTTTATTTTCATCTTCAGCAATGGCCCAACAACTGTTTAAAGCGAGACCGTCTTCTTCAAAAAAGCCTGTAAAAACGTCATTTTCCTTCTTCACCAAGCCGTTTTCGGTTCCAATCCACAAAGTGTTATTGCTGTCCACAAATAAAGACCTTACCGCATTATTTGGCAGTTCATTGGATGCGTTATAATTTTTAACGGGATAGTTTTGGGAAAATGCAATAGTGCCCAACAAAAAAAGAAAAATGAAAAGTTTAGTACTTTTGTAGAATTGCATTTATAAATTCTTCTTCTTTTCGAAAAGAAACAGGGAGTTTCTCTCCATTTGTTAGTTCAACTTCCTTATTTCCCTTATGGTACCTCACCACATAATTTAAATTTATGACAAAGGTTTTATGAATTCTTTTAAATGAAATTGGCGGCAGTATTTCTTCAACATATTTTAAAGTTTTTGTCACCATTTTAGTGACACCGTCAATTTTTTTAATGCAGCAATAATTGCTCTCGGCTTTACAATATAAAATTTGATTGGAATGGATGAGCTCAAATCCTTCAACAGTCGGAAAAGCAATTTTACTGACATTTTGATCATTTACATTCAAATTTTCCAATAAAAGCGTCAACTTTTTTTGCGCAAAACTGCCTTCATTTCTGGTTTCAAACCGTTTAATGGCATCCGCCAAATCCAAATGGTTTATGGGCTTCAGCAAATAATCCAATGCGCTGCGCTTGATCGCTTTAATGGCAAACTGATTGTAAGCTGTGATGAAAATGACTTCAAATTTAACAATATCGAAAGATTTAAACAATTCAAAACCGTTTTTTTCAGGCATTTGAATGTCCAAAAAAACCAACTCAGGGTTGTGATTTTTGATTGCCAATACACCCGAATCCACCGAATTGCATTTTTCAACAATATTAAATTTATTGAGAAAATACCTGTCAAGGGTTTTCTCCAGCAAACTTTGGGCATTTATTTCATCGTCAATAATTACAGCTTTTATCATATTATAAAAGTACAACTAAATGGTGAGTTGTGAACCTCATTGAGTAAATGTATAGAATTTAAAAGTAATCGTAAACCAAAGAAAAGAAATCATTTATAGGCAATGTCCAATTATCACCCAATAAAAATGGTTAAAAACTGAAAAATAAAAATAGAAATCATTAATTAGAATTGTCCGTTTATCATCCAATAAAAATGGTTAAAACCATTCCCAAACGTGATTTTTATTCATCATAATCATAATTTATAGCCCACGGTTTAAACCGCGGGCTATAAATTATATGTTGAAATGCCAAACCGTTTTAACGGTTTAAATGGTTTTTAAAGCTGGGTTATTTTGAAATGGAAAATAGCAGAGCATCGGGGGAATTCCATTGATTTAAATATCCGGATTTTGAACAAAAAAAGGCTTAAAAAATTTAAACAGAACAATTTGAGCAAAAAGCTTAGCGATTAAAAGAAAAAAAATAAATATATTTACACGACAAAAAATTTTGAGACTGATTTCCACGCCACAGAATTTAGCGTCGAAACAAAAAATTAGCTTGAATAATTAAATTTAAAAAAATGAATGGAAAAGAATTTATTAAAAATGAACATATAGTTTATAAGATTGTCTATTTAATTGGAATAATCTTTTTATTTATTAATTTAAATGATTTGACAACAGGAAAAGAAGAAATAAACATTATTTTTCCAATTCTTGCATTTGGGACATTGACTTTTTTCTTTATAAGATTGGCTATTTTTAGCAATAAAAATGACGATTAATTAAGTCAGTTAAATCATATAAAATACAAAAATGAAAAAAATAACCGGCTTTATCATACTTTTAACAATCACTTTTTCAGTGATGGCACAAAACGAAAACGAATTAAAAATTGGGGACAAAATTCCTGAATTTTCAGGAACAGACGATACCGGCGCCAATTGGAATTCGGGGAAAGTAAAATCCGATTTTATGGTGGTTTATTTTTATCCTGCGGCTATGACAGGCGGCTGCACCGCTCAAGCTTGCGCATACCGCGATGACAAAGCCACTTTCGATAAAATGGGCGCAACAATTATAGGCATTAGCGGTGACGAAGTAAAAAATTTAAAATATTTTAAAGAATCATCCCAACTGAATTTTCCCTTAATCTCCGACAGCAATGGCGACATCTCCAAAATATTTGGCGTTCCAACAAAAGACGGCGGCTCCATAACCCGTGAAATTGCTGGTGAGAATTTCTTGTTTGCAAGAGGAATCACCGCATCACGCTGGACTTTCGTTCTGGACAAAAACAGAAAAATTATTTATAAAAATACAGAAGTAAATGCTGCCGAAGACAGTAAAAAAGTCATGGAAGTGATTAAAAATTATAAAAAGCATTAAGGCTACAAACCTTAGAAGCCCACGGTTTAAACCGTGGGCTTCTAAAATTATTTATTGTTCATTCCGCAATTATGTGATTCCGCTCTAAATCCAATATTCTCCGCAACCAAATCATCAAAAAAACTGCCAGCAAGCCCAAGCCGCCCATCAAAAACCAGTTGGTTAAAAATCCGAATCGGGCTATAACTTCCATGCCTGTTTTGGCGCTAAAAATATGGGCACAGGAAAATGCCATGGAATACAAAGCCAAATAACGGCCTTCACTTCCTGTTGGCGCCCTATTCATCGCAAAATTATTGGTAAAAGGAAACGCCAACATTTCGCCAACCGTAATTAACAACATTCCCACAATTAAAATACCGCCCCAAGAAGTAGTGTTTAAAACCAAATAACTCAATGACAATAACACCAAACTCCAGGTAATTATTTTCATTCGGTCCAATAATTTTTTTTCTATATAATGAATCAAAGGCATTTCGAACAAGAAGATCAAAAATCCGTTTACCGACATCAGCAAACCAATCTGAACTTCCGTCATCCCGTGAACTTCCCTATAAAACAAAGGCATGGTGGTGAATAATTGGTAAAACACAAAGCCCATTAAAAATATAATCAATAAAAATAACCAGTACGGTTTGTCTTTGTAAACTGAGGTTATTATATTTTCCTTTTCAACAATTACAATTGATTTATCAACCTTAATCTTTTTATCTTTCAACACCACTTTCATCACCACAATTGCCGCGATGCAGGTAATCCCATCCACCCAAAAAAGGCCGGAATAACTTATGGCGGCAATAATCAATCCGCCAAGAAATGGTCCGAATGAAAAACCCAAATTAATGGCCAAACGAATCAATGTCAGCGATCTTGTCTGATTTTTAGGCTTGCTGTACGCTTTAAGTGAAACAAACATGGCCGGCCTAAAAGCATCGGCAAAAGTCATTGTCAAAAATATGCCAATGGCAAAACCCAAAAATGTATGCACAAATTGCAAGGCAATAAATGAAATTCCGGTGATTAACAAACTGAAAAACATAACCTTGTAAAAGCCAATTTTATCGGAAAGTTTTCCCCCAAGCCAAGAACCCAACAAAGAACCCAAGCCAAAACAAGTCATAATCCAGCCAACTTCCGACAAAGTTAAGTGCATTTCGGCGGTTAAATACAAGGACAAAAACGGAATTACCATCGTCCCGGCCCTATTTATAAAGGTAATCAACGCCAGCCACCAAACTTCTTTCGACAGTCCGCTAAACGAATCCCGGTAACTGCTGAATGTTCTTTTTAACATTTTTTATCTTAATAATTTTTATAAAAGCACCAAAAAATAGCTTTAATATTTTGGCGTTCCCCTTTGGGTCGGGCTTTACGTTGCAATCTTTTTTTCGGTAAAAACCTCAAAAAAGTATTTCCGCTTCAATCCTTAACGCAGCTTGTATTCATCATTCAAAATTCATCATTCAAAATTCTTCCTGGCGTTCTTTTCGAATAAAAAATCCCATCATTTTACTCCCATTTAAAAACTAAAAAACCCGACTCTAAGTCGGATTCAACCCTTTAAAAATATAATTTTCAAAAGGCGCATGCTATTTTTTCAAAATTACAAAAATTTGTGTCATAGCTAATTTTTAATTTCCATTAAATATTTTAAGCCAAAAAATGTAGATACTTTAGTTCAAAAAAAATAGTTTTTATTCTTTTGTTTAACTTTAGGCACTTTAAGTACTTTTTTGATAATATTCTGTATTTTTGGGCATAAATTTTAAACAGATGAAACGAGCATTACAAATTTTGACACACAAAGGAATGATTAATGGCGAACAGCAGCTGTTACCACTAAAAAATAAAATTTAAACAGATGAAACGAGCCATAACAAATTTTGATACACACAGAAATGATTAATGGCGAACTGCATCTGTACCAATAAAAAATAAAATATAAACAGATGAAATACTTCATAAGTACACTTGTCGCCTTTGTTTTATTAAGCTGCGCGAAAAAAGATGCAACCCATGAAAATGAAATCAAGTTATTCCAATATGAATTAAACAGGGAATTTGCCGATGCGGCAAGATCACCTTTAACTAAAGAAGACCTGAAAACATTTAAAGCATTGGAATTTTTTGACATTGACGAAAATTACAATATAGAAGCTGATTTTGAATTAACGCCGGGCACACCCATATTTGAAATGCAAACAACAACCAACCGTTTGCCATTGTACAGAAAATACGGCATCGCCCATTTTACCTTGAATGGAAAAAAAATGGCCTTGAGCATTTACCAAAGCCAGGAATTGATGATCACGGTTGAATATGCCGAGCATTTATTCTTGCCTTTTAATGACACCACAAACGGAACGCTCACTTATGGAGGCGGGCGTTTTATAGATTTAGAAATTCCAAAAGAAGGCAGCAAAACAATTCGCATCGATTTCAACAAGGCATACAACCCTTATTGCGCCTACAACCATACCTTTTCATGTCCTATTCCTCCAGCAGAAAATAATTTGCCAATTGCCATTCCTGTTGGCGTAAAAGCCTATAAATAAAGCATAAAAAAGCCTGCCCAGTTTTTGTACACCCTGGACAGGCCAAACCTAATATAATAATTAACCAATAACTATTCTTATAAAGAAATCACAAACACCAAGTAAGCATCATCTGTATCCGGATTAAAAATGGCTGATGCGGATACGCCTAAACTAAATGCGTCTGTGATTTTAATGGCTTTCGATGCCGAAAGCCCGAAGTTGGAAACTTTATATTCCCCGTCTGTGGTATATATTTCATTTCCTGCCCCAACAAAAGCCTTCAATTCTGTTTCTCCAATTTTGAAAGGGTAACCCAATTCGGTGTAAATTGAATTGTTGTCATCATTGTAAACATTGACGCCCAACAAAACAGTTAAAGGAAATTTCTCAACACCGTCAAAACTTAAAGTTGCTTCCCCAACGTGATTTTGCATTTTAAAATAACCGTCTGAAGCGCCGTCCACCGGAAATGCATAATCAATGAATCCCAATGAAACGGGACCAAAAGCATAACTTGCATACAAATCCAATTCTTGTCCAACCACTTGCCCGCCAGTTTCATAAGAAGCCCAGGCGCCAAGCGTAAAATTGCCCGTTGATAATTCAGCATAAGGCTGCACAGCAGGAGAATCGGAAAATTCGAGACCTCTCCAAACATATCGGCTGGCAAAATCTACACCCACATCAAATTTGGTTTTTGGTTCTTCTTGTGCATTTATGGTACTTATTGAGGCTATTGTTATCAGTAATAATAATGTTTTTTTAATTGTATTCATCATTTTAAATTTTGATGGGTTAATTTATTTTGAAATTAATAAATTGTGTTGTCCACAATCATTTTAGTTAAAAACATTTGTTTTATGCTCATGAATATCCAAGCCATCTTCTTCCTCTTCTTTAGAAACTCTTAAACCGATGGTCTTTTTCAAAATAAACAGTACAACAAATGAAGCACCTATTGCCCAGGCTGCTACCGAAAATACACCAATCGCCTGCACACCTAATTTATGAAATCCACCTCCATATAATAGACCGCCATCTGTAGCAAATACCCCAACCAATAGTGTGCCTAATGCACCTGTTACGCCATGAACTGATATAGCTCCAACTGGGTCATCTATTTTAAGTTTTTTATCAATAAATTCAATTGAAAATACGACAACAACACCAGCGATAAGGCCAATCATAAATGCACCGAAAGGACTTACCGCAGCACAACCTGCGGTGACAGCAACCAAACCTGCCAGAACCCCATTAAGAGTCATGGAAATATCAGGTCTTCCGTAAATAATCCAAGTAATAAACATTGCGCTCAAAGCTCCTGCAGCTCCTGCAAGATTTGTAGTAATTATTATTCCGGCAACAGCATTTGCATTATCACCTGAAATTGCCAATTGTGAGCCTCCATTAAACCCGAACCAGCCAAACCAAAGTATAAATATTCCCAAAGATCCAATGAGCAAATTATGACCAGGAATGGCGTTAGATTTACCATCGGTGTATTTTCCAAGTCGGGGACCTACCATAAATGCGGCCACCAATGAGGCCCATCCACCAACTGAATGCACCACTGTTGAACCAGCAAAGTCTGTAAAACCAAGTTTAGCCAGCCAGCCACCACTTTGCCATACCCAGTGACCTGAAATAGGGTAAATAATTAAGGTCATTAAAAGAGAAAATATTAAATATGTTGAAAATTTGGTTCTTTCTGCAATAGCTCCCGATACTATTGTTGCTGCTGTTGCGGCAAATACTGTTTGAAAAAACAAACTATGCATTTCTGCGGAGTTGTCAAAGAACCAAGAAGGCTTACCAATCAATGATCCAAAAACACCCTCTGAGTCGCCATACATAAATGTATAACCAATAGCCCAAAAAGCGATGCTCCCAATACAGAAGTCCATTAAATTTTTCATTATAATATTCCCTGTGTTTTTAGATCTGGTAAATCCCGTTTCAACAAGCGTAAAACCAGCTTGCATAAAAAACACTAAAATCCCAGCAATCACAATCCACATTAAGTCTAATACTGCATTCGTATCCATAATATATTTTTTATCGTTAGTAAATTGATTTTATTTTAGAGCATCAGACCCTTTTTCCTTTGTTCTTATTCTATATACTTCTTCCACATCTGAAACAAATATTTTCCCATCACCAACAGTTCCCGTATAAGCTGTTTTTAAAATAGCATCAACTGTTCTATCTAAAAACGGATCGGAAACCACAATGGATAAAAACCTGCGCTGTATATCGGAAGTGTTGTAAATAACGCCACGGTACACATGTCCTTCTTTTTCATTTCCAACTCCAGTGACATCCCAGTAACTAAAAAAGTTGACTTCAATTCGATGCAGGGCTTCTTTTACTTCATCAAATTTTGATTTTCTGATAATTGCTTCAATTTTCTTCATAATAAATTGATTTTTTTGATTGATTTCGGGTCAAAAATATATATATAATTCTTTACCCCAAAATTTTAATGGGGTGTAACTGTCATTTTTATGAATATTTTTAATTTAACCCTATTTTTTTATGGGGTATTCAAAATATATTGATAATTATTAGGATTCTTTCCCCAGTTTTTTGGGGTCGATGTTTCTAATTATAAAATAATTGGTTTTACACCCCTAAATTTTAGGGGTGTATGCGCTAAAAATAATTTTTATGATAAAAAGTATAGGTATTCTTTGCTTATGAAGTTGAAGAAAAGAGCTTTTAAAGAATTTTTGATAAATATAAACCTAAAAAAACGGCTAAAAAACCTAAAATTAAGGTTCCTAAAGTGTAGGATAAAAAACTTACATAATCGCCATTCTTCAGAAACAGCTGATTTTCATAAGCAAATGTTGAAAAAGTTGTGAATCCGCCACAAAAACCGGTGGCCAATAATAAGGACTGTGTTTCTGTTAAATTTGAAGATTTGGCCAGATAACCGATTAGAAAGCCCATTAACAAGCTTCCAAGCACATTTGCCAAAAAGGTGCCGAGTGGGAAGTAATTTTCAATATTGTTTAACCATTTCCCCAAAAAATACCTGGCCACACTTCCAAAACCGCCTCCTATAAATACCATTAAAGCCTGCTTCATATTAATAAGTTGACATGTTAAAAGTTGTCGGTTTTAAGTTTCTTAATAATTAATTGACAAATACTTCATCAGCATCTATCCAATTCCATTTGCCGGTTACGGTGCCTTTTTGCAGGGTTACAATTCCCGGATTTGCCCTAATGATTGTTTTTAAAGTGGTTTCGTCACAAAACAACATTTCAAAATTCAAGTTATACTCGTCTTTTATGCCTAAAAAATCTTCTTCCAAAGAAGCCGTTAACAAATATACTTTATAACCATTTTTCAATGCTTGATCCGTCACTGTCTTTATTTTCGGAAACCCCTTTTTGTCACTTTTATCCAGATTATACGCCACAATAAGCATCACTTTGTCTTTTTGTAACACGGCATCGGTTAAATTTTTTCCATCATTGCTCTCTAAATAAAAATCGTGAATCGGCGGCAATTCGGTACCTGCGGCTTTCATTCCGTCTGGAATATTTTTACCGATGGCATAAGGCCTAAAATCGATGAGTGGCAAGTGAACCAATACGTGATAGGTGATATAAAGAAAGGCGAAGAACGATAAAAAGGTTGCCCATTTTGCAAAAGTAAGGCTTAACAACGGGCGAATATGTTTTGTAGTAAAAAGCAATACCAAAATAAACGCCAACAGCACCACGTTTTTATAAAAAGTATCCCAGGGCGACAGTGTTAGCGCATCGCCAAAACAACCGCAATCGAGCACTTTGTCAAAATAGGCGGAATACCAGGTTAAAAACAAAAATATGAGGATCATAAAAAACAAACTCCACACTGTGAACTTTGGCAAATAACCTAACAACAACATTACGCCCAACAGCAATTCGGCCATAATCAGGAAAATTGAAAATGGCAATACGTAAGGAATCAAAAATTCAAGATTTAACACATCAGAACTGAAATATTCCTGAAATTTATAGGAAGAACCCAAAGGATCCACCAATTTCACAAAGCCTGAAAAAATAAAGGTAAAGGAAACAATGAGTCTAAAAATTAAGGTTAAAATTTTCATATCAGTCAGATTCTTTAAGGTGAATTAAAGCAAAAACAGCATAATTTATCATATCTTGGTAATTGGCGTCAATGCCTTCAGAAACAATGGTTTTTCCTTTGTTGTCTTCAATTTGCTTAACGCGCAACAGTTTTTGAAGGATTAAATCGGTCAGTGAACTTACGCGCATATCTCGCCAGGCCTCTCCATAATCGTGATTTTTGTCTTCCATCAAACTTTTGGTGATTGCCACATGACGGTCGTATAAATTGATGGCTTCTTCAGCAGACAAATCTGGTTGTTCTGCTACGCCTTTTTCCAGCTGGATTAAAGCCATTACAGAATAATTAACAATTCCCATAAATTCAGAAACTTCGCCTTCATCCACTTTTCTTGTTGAATTTTGCTGCAATTGACGAATGCGCTGTGCTTTAATAAAAATTTGGTCGGTTAAAGACGGTAATCGTAATATGCGCCAGGCACTTCCATAATCTTTCAATTTATTTATATACAATGAACGGCATTTTTCAATTACCTCATCATATTGTTTTGAAGTTTGTTGCATATACTTTTAATTATTTCCGTAAATTTCGACAAATTTAATGAATTAAAAAATCAAAATTAAATAATGAAACGAGCAATGCAAATTTTGATACGCAAAGGAATTACTAATAGCGAACAGCATCTGTTCCAGCAAAAAAATAAATTATAAACAGATGAAAAAAGTTGCTGTTTTTTGTGGTTCAAGTATCGGATTTAATGAGATTTACAGAAATGAAGCCATTAAACTTGGAAATCATTTTATTGAAAATAATATTGGCCTTGTTTACGGAGGCGGGAAAATTGGCATGATGGGAATTTTAGCCGATACCATCCTTGAAAAAAACGGAGAAGTGATAGGCGTTATCCCTGGATTGTTGCGCCACGAGGAAGTTGCCCATACAAAAATTACCCAAATGATTGTCACCAAAACCATGAGCAAACGCAAAATGAAAATCAACAAATTGGTTGATGGTTATATCGCGTTGCCGGGCGGCTTTGGCACCTTGGATGAAATTTTTGAAGCGTTGACTTTAGGACAGCTTGGCATTGAAACCAAACCTGTCGGGATTTTAAACACCAATGGATTTTTTAATCATTTAATTAAACAGCTCGATGTGATGGTAACGGAAGGCTACCTGAAACAATCGAACAAAGAAATGCTGATTGTCAGTGAATCCGTTCCCGATTTAATAGCTCAAATGTTTAGTTACAAAGCGCCAGAAATGACCAAAGTAATTAACAAAATAGTGAAATAATGGGAAGCATTAATTGCAACGGAACATTAATCGACTTGTCGGCTCCAAAAGTAATGGGGATTTTAAATTGCACGCCCGATTCCTTTTTTGACGGCGGAAAATACAAAGATTCAACCGCAATTGTAAATCAGGTTGAAAAAATGCTGGATGAAGGCGCAACATTTATCGATGTTGGCGCGTATTCCTCACGTCCGGGCGCAAAACATATTTCAGAAGAAGAAGAATTGAACAGAATTTTACCCGTGATTAAGCTTTTAAAAAGCGAATTTCCAGCCATTTTAATTTCCACAGACACCTTCAGAAGTGAAGTTGCCAATCAATGCATACATCACGGCGCCTGCATTATTAATGACATTTCGGCCGGCGATATGGATGCCAATATGTTTCCTGTAATTGCCAAACTTCAGGTTCCTTATATTATGATGCATATGCAGGGCACGCCTCAAAATATGCAAAAAAAACCTATCTATAATGATGTTGTGAGCGATGTGCTTTACTATTTTTCTAAAAAAATAGGCGAATTGCATAAACTTGGCCTAAATGATATTATCACCGATGTGGGATTTGGTTTTGGAAAAACCGTCAGCCATAATTATCAGCTGTTAAAACATTTAGATTTGTTCAAAAAACTTGAAGCGCCAATGCTTGTGGGCATGTCAAGAAAAGGAATGCTTTACAAACCTTTGGGAATCACAGCGGAATCTGCCCTGAATGCCACAACTGCCGCAAATACCGTCGCACTGCTTAACGGAGCATCGATTTTACGGGTTCATGATGTAAAAGAAGCTGTGGAAGCCGTAAAAATTGTTGAATTGCTAAACAGTAAACCATGAGAAAATTAGCGCTGTTGCTCCTTCCTTTTTTAATGTTAAGCTGCGCAAAAAAAGAAGTGAAAATTCCGACTTTGGCCGAAAAAGGAATTCAGGAAATACAAAACCATTCACAGGTTTGGCTCTTTTTTGAAGCTAAAAACAACGATACCATTGCCGTTGTTAACAACAAAAACACCATTAGCACCACACATTGGATCTATAATATCGACAAGCGCTTGCCTTTAAAAACAATTATCCCATCCATTATAACCTTGCAGGACAAACATGCAAATTCCATGCATTCAGAAAAAGGGATGCATGATTATTTTAGTTATTCGGACACCATTTCAAAAAAGCTTTCATTTTTAGCATTTGACGGGGTCACTTTTATAAATGATGGTTTAGTTTCAAAACAATTTATTGAAACCCATAAGAATGATTATCTCAATTACAACAATATAAACCTGATCTTCATCAAAAACAAAATTTGGATTAATGCCGTTGAAACCGACAAATCTAATTTTAAATCTGCACTCTCGGCGATCTTGGCAATTTCTTCAGAAGAAAAAAAACCGATGTTGCATTTAAATTTTAATCAAAACCTTCTTTATCAGGATTATTTATTTTACAGAACCATCATTCATGCAATTGGCACCAAAAACATTTTAATAAATCACAACGAATTTATTTTTAACGAAAATAAACTTTAGGCTTGTTGGCCCAATTAACTGTTAATTATGCCATCTTTTTTCCTATTTTTACAAAAACAAATTGAATGCTCGATTTCTTAAACTTTGATTTTCTTGATATTTTAGATATCGTTTTAGTGGCTACACTGCTTTACTATGTGTATAAATTGCTAAAAGGAAGCGTTGCCATAAATATTTTTATTGGAATTGGGCTTATTGTTATTATTTGGAAAATAACGCAGGCGCTTCAAATGGAAATGCTTAGCGGATTGTTAGGAACGCTCATTAGTTTGGGAGCTATCGCCATACTTATTGTTTTTCAGCCCGAAGTTCGAAAATTTTTATTGATGCTGGGTTCCACAAATTTCACGAACCGACGAAGTTTTTTAAAACAAATCAGTTTTTTAAAGAATGAAATATACATTACGATGGATGTTGAAACCATTGTTAAAGCCTGCACAACAATGTCGGCTGTAAAAACCGGCGCTTTAATTGTTTTGGAGCGAACCCATAATTTAGATTTTGTAAAAGCTACCGGTGATAAAATGAATTCAGAAGTAAACCAGCCAATATTGGAAAGTATTTTCTACAAAAACAGTCCGTTACATGACGGCGCCGTAATTATTAAGGATAACTTTATTATTGCCACCAGGGTAGTTTTACCGCTTTCCGCAAAAAATATTCCGGCCCGTTTTGGGTTGCGCCACAGAGCCGCAATAGGAATCACCGAAAAAACCGATGCACTTTGTTTGGTTGTTTCAGAAGAAACAGGAAAAATATCTTATATAAGAGACGGGGAATTTGTGTTGTTTAAAAATACCCAGGAACTTATTGAACTGATTAGATATGACCTTGGCTAATTCTATTGCAACAGTTATACGTTATAAGTTTTAAGCAAAACTGAACAAATAAACGACTACACGATTAAACAATAATTAGACGGCTTCACCGGCAAATTGCATATCGTAAAGCGTTTTGTAATAACCGTTTTTCTCCAGCAATTCCAAATGCGAGCCCTGTTCCACAATGCGGCCTTTGTCCATCACAATAATTCTGTCGGCTTTTTTAATGGTTGTTAACCTGTGCGCTATAATGATGGAAGTTTGGTGACGGGTGATTTTGTCTGTTGCCTCCTGTATCAATTTTTCTGAATAAGAATCTATGGAAGATGTGGCTTCATCCAAAATCAATATGCTTGGTTTGCTTACATAGGCGCGCAAAAATGCGATTAACTGACGTTGCCCGGTCGACAGCATGCCGCCACGTTCCTTCACATTGTAGTGGTAATTATTAGGCAAACTCATAATAAACTCGTGAATGCCAATTTCTTTGGCGGCGTCTATCACTTGTTCCAAAGTTATTGATTCGTCACTTAATGCAATATTGTTATAAATGGAATCGGTGAATAAAAAAACATCCTGTAAAACAACGGCAATCTGACTTCTTAAAGAAGCCAAAGTATATTGTAAAATGTTTGTATTGTCGATACAAATTTCGCCTTCATCAATTTCATAAAAGCGATTTACCAAATTGATGATGGTAGATTTTCCGGCTCCTGTTGCGCCAACAATGGCAACAGTTTCACCTGCATTAACTTTAAATGAAATTCCTTTTAAAACTTCTTCCCCTTTATTATAGCTAAAACGCACATTTTTAAATTCAATATCGCCTTTAAAACTTTTCGCTTCCAAATCTCCGGTTTGGGCAATTTGATCTTTGGTGTCCATAATCTCAAAAACCCGATCTCCTGCCACCATTCCCATTTGCAACGTATTAAATTTATCGGCAATTTGATTTAAGGGCCTAAACAACATTTGGGCCATCATAATAAATGCGATTATTTGTCCTATTTCCGTAGTTCCGTTATTTACAATATCCAATCCGCCGTACCAAACCAGCAATCCAACAGAAATAGAAGCTAAAATTTCAGCAATTGGAAAGAAAATAGAATAATACCAAACTGTTTTGATATTTGCTTTTTTGTGTAAATCATTAATTTTGACAAATTTCTCATATTCCACTTTTTCATGGTTAAACAGCTGCACAATTTTCATTCCCGTAACGCGCTCCTGAACAAAACCATTTAAATTTGCCACTTGAACCCTCACTTCCTGAAAAGCAGTTTTTATGGCGATTTGAAATAATTTGGTGACATAAATTAAAACAGGAAGCACTATAAAAGCAATCAAAGCCATTTTCCAATTCATCCATAACATCACAATGGCCACCACCAGCATTTTTAACAAATCGCTTATGATCATAAACAATCCCTGTCCGAAAAATTGCGCGATCGTTTCTGTGTCAGAAACCAAACGCGTCACTAATTTACCAACGGAAGAATTGTCGAAATAGGTCATTTTAAATTGCAGCATGTGTTTTTGCAATTGCACTCTTATGTCTTTAATAATATGTTGTCCCAGCCAATTTACCTTGTAAATAAAAATAAACTGCAATAAAACTTCCGCTATTAAAAAAACGACCATTAACAGCGAAAAATACAGGATGCCTTCCTCGTCTTTGTTTTTAAAATAAATATTGACTATTTCCTGCAATAAAATAGGTTTTGCCACAGAAACCAACGACAATAATATTGCCGAAAAAGTTCCTATAAAAAATTGCATTCGGTATTTTTTTGAAAAGCCTAATAGACGATTGAAAATTTTTACGTCAAAAGCCTTTCCGCTTACTTTACTGCTCATGGTTAAAAATTGTTTTTGGGTAGGTTACATTCGTTAAAAATAATCCTTGAGATGGGGCAGAAGGTCCGGCGTTGCTTCTGTTTTCACTTTCAATGATTGTTTTAAACTCCGCTAAAGTCATTTTATCTTTTCCTATTTCTATTAAAGTTCCTACAATGGCACGCACCATATTTCTTAAAAACCGATCGGCTGTAATATGAAAAACCAACAACTGACCTGTTTGTTTCCATTCGGCCTGCATCACCTTACAATTATACGTTCTTACATCGGTATTTGAACGGGAAAAACATTTAAAATTGGTGTATGTTTCTAACATTTTAGCTGCCTCATTCATTTTTTCAATGGCCAACTTTGCGGTGAGAAATTGCCAGGCAGTTTCGGCATAAAACGGGTTTTTACCTAAAAAAATACGGTATTCATAGCTTCTGCTGGCGGCATCAAAACGCGCATGGGCATTTTCTGTGGTTTCAAAAATATTGTAAACAACAATATCATCCGGCAGCAAAGCATTCACTTTATAAATAATTTCTTCCGCCTTAAATTCATTTTCAATATCAATATGCGCATAAAATTCTTCTGCATGAACACCGGTGTCAGTTCGTCCGGCGCCAACTATTTCAACCGGAATTCTTAAAACGGTTGAAAATGATTTGGTCAATAATTCCTGAACCGTGATCGCGTTGGGCTGCACTTGCCATCCGTGGTAATTGGTTCCTTTATATGCTAATTTGATAAAATATCTCAATTGAAATGCTATTTTTGTGCCTTGCAAATATACGCCATATTTGTGAGTTACTAATTTCACAAATCATGAAAAAGATTTTATTGCTTTCTGATACCCACGGTTATATTGACGATCAAATTATAAAATTTGTAAAACAGGTTGATGAAGTTTGGCATGTGGGCGATATTGGCTCTTTTGAAGTGGTTGATGCCCTGAAAAAGTTAAAACCTTTGCGGGCGGTTTACGGAAACATAGACGATTCAATAATAAGGGCCGAATTTCCTTTAGACAACAAATTTACCATTGAAAAAGTTGCTGTTTGGATGACGCACATTGGCGGCTATCCAAACAATTACGATCCGAGAGTTAAGTCAGCACTGGCTGTAAATCCGCCAAAATTATTTATTACCGGCCATTCGCATATTTTAAAAGTGATGTTCGACAAGAAACTGAACATCCTTCATATGAATCCGGGAGCGGCAGGAAAATACGGATTTCATACGGTAAGAACCATGCTTCGGTTTGAAATTAATGAAGACAATATCACCAATTTGGAAATTATAGAACTGGAAAAACGTTCCTAAAAGTTAAATGTTAAATGGTTATTGGTTTTAATTGATAATTAAAGCTGCGTTAGGGATTGAACGGTATGTTTGAGCTCTCCCGTTTTTCACGGGAAGCGAGTAGTGAAAGCCCGACCCGCAGGGGAACGCCCACCGAAAAAGCGGGCAGGCCCAAAATAATATTATTTGCATTGTGCCCTAAAAACCAAAAAACCATTTCAAAATAAATTGAAATGGTTTTAGCACACTAAATATACAAAGATTATAGGTTTATCGCAATCTGTCCACAGATTTCACGAGTTCCTCATCCTTTTTTATCGCTTTGTTGGCCAAAGCCACAAAAACAATAGTAAAAATAGGTATGAGCAACCCAATACCCTTCTCAGAAACTTGCATTTCTCCAGATAAATTTTGTGCAAAATACACGAGTATGCCTACTAAAATAAAATTAATCAAAATTGTTAATCGCCCTAAAACAAATTGCAGCTGTCTTTTTTTGAACTGAAAAATTGTAATGAGCGTCAGTAAGGAAGATGCCATGAACAATACAAAAACACTTGCCAATACTAAATTGTCTGAACTTAGCGAATCCAATGCGTAAAATTCGGTTCCTTGCTCAGTGATCCATAAATTAAAAGGAAAAATGAGTCCTCCAGACAGCACTGTGGCAATTAATAAATATATCGATTGAATTCTTTGAATCATATTTATACCAATTGCCAGCAAAAATACGTTTTATTTTTAATGAATAAAAGATAACTATCTAAAATAAATTTATATATTTGCAATGTCCTACCGCATAATAGAATACAGGACCTACAACTAAAACTAATCACCACCCAGATTAACTCAAAATGAAATTCTTAATTTAATAAGATAAAAACATTTATTCACTAACAATTATTACATATTTACATAATGTTTGAAATTTCCGAACTAAAGGATAAATCTCTTTTAGAATTACAAGAGATTGCTAAAACCGTTGGAGCAAAGAAGTTTAGTCAATTAAAAAAACTGGAATTGGTTTATTTGATTCTAGACATTCAAGCCGCTGTTCCGCAAGCACCTGCAATAAACGAGACTTTATCTGATGACGACAAACCTAAACGCAAACGAATCATTTTAAAAGCCAATTCACCTAAAACAAATAAAAATCTTCCTGCTTCACAACCACAAAGAGAAAAAGCGCCAGAACTTTTTGCCGCTGTTCAAACTCTGGAAGTTGCAGAAGCAGCAGTAAACGCACCACAAGCCACCACTGTAAAAAAACCATTTAAAAAAGCCATAAAAATTGCACCGGCAACCCCAGTTGCTATTACAGAGACTGAAACTGTCGAAATTCCTGCAGTTAGAACCGGCACGGTAAAAGTGGCCATTAAAAAAGCGGCGAGACTTGAGCAGCCAAAAGTTGAATTTGAAAGCCAGCCTGAAAGCATTGAAACCAATATTATTGACAGTGCCGACATAGAACTGGAAAGACCTCAGCAAAACCAGCCTAAACAGCAAAATAAGCAACCCAAACAACAAGGCAACCAACAACAAGGCAACCAACAACAAGGCCAACAACAACAAGGCCAACAACCAAATCAGCAAGCAAACCAACAAAGAGAAAAAGGGCTTCGCAAACAGGGAAACCGCTTTAGAGATCCTGATTATGAATTTGACGGCATTATTGAAAGTGAAGGCGTTTTAGAAATGATGCCAGATGGTTATGGTTTTTTACGCTCATCCGATTACAATTACCTTTCTTCACCCGATGATATTTATTTATCGCAATCACAAGTTAAATTATTTGGTTTAAAAACCGGCGATACCGTAAAAGGTGTGGTTAGGCCACCAAAAGAAGGTGAAAAATATTTTCCGCTAATACGCGTTTCAAAAATAAACGGCTTAAATCCGAATGTGGTTAGGGACCGTGTTTCATTTGAACATTTAACGCCTTTATTTCCGCAGGAAAAATTTAATCTGGCAGGAAAAAACAGCACACTTTCCACAAGAATTATGGACTTATTTTGTCCGATAGGAAAAGGACAAAGAGGAATGATTGTTTCGCAGCCCAAAACAGGTAAAACAATGTTGCTGAAAGACATTGCGAATTCAATTGCATCAAATCACCCGGAAGTTTATCAAATTATTCTTTTAATTGATGAAAGACCTGAAGAGGTAACTGATATGCAACGAAGTGTAAAAGGAGAAGTTGTTGCTTCCACTTTTGACGAACCGGCAGAAAAACATGTAAGAGTTGCCAATATTGTTTTGGAAAAAGCAAAACGTTTGGTTGAATGCGGACACGATGTTGTTATTTTATTGGATTCCATCACACGTTTGGCCAGGGCTTACAATACAGTTGCGCCTGCATCAGGTAAAATTTTATCGGGAGGTATTGATGCCAATGCATTGCACAAACCAAAACGATTTTTTGGCGCTGCGAGAAATATAGAAAATGGTGGTTCCTTAACCATTATTGCCACAGCATTAACCGAAACAGGTTCGAAAATGGATGAAGTGATTTTTGAAGAGTTTAAAGGTACCGGTAATATGGAGCTTCAATTGGAAAGAAATATTGCCAACCGAAGAATTTATCCGGCGATTGACCTTGTTAAATCGAGCACAAGAAGAGATGATTTATTGTTAGATCCAAAAACTGTAAAACGTATGTGGATCCTAAGAAAATATTTGGCTGATATGAATCCGGTAGAAGCTATGGAATTCATCAAAAGCAAAATTCAATACACCACTTCAAACGAAGAGTTTTTAATCTCTATGAATGGGTAACGGGTAACTGGTATCGGTTGACAGTTGTGGGTTGTGGGTTGTCTGAAAAAAAGTGAAAGCCAGCCGGCAGACAGGTTTAAAGCTCAGATTATTTATTGCTAAGTGCTAAATGAGCAGCCTGGCGCTTCACTGCATTTCGTTAGTTCACAACAGGTTGCCGTACCTAAATAAATTCGGCACAGGCTTTGGATTACTTTGGCTACGCCAGCAGTAATCCATCTCGGATGACGGATTGCAACATAAAACCCGACCGCTTTTTAGCGGGAACGCCCACCAAAAAGGCGGGCAGGCCCAAAATATTATGATTGTTAAATGATTACCTTTTGAAGAGGCCAGCTTTGTCAAAAAATTCTGTCAAAGTGATTTTAGGATTCGAAAATAAATAAACTTCCCCTGAATTTTTTATTGATAAATCTACAGTTTCAGTGGCATTTATATAAGCAATTGAATTGTTTGAGGTATTTACCACAGCAGTTGCGGATTTAAATTCTTTTCCTTTAAAAGCGCTGTTGTGTAACGTTTCTATTTCAAAATTGGTGGCATTGCCGCTCAAATTAACGGAGGCCCTGTCCAAAGTATGGATAACCATATTTTTGGTGTCAATAATTCCCTTGATGTTACTTGACTCTTCTGAAATTATAAAAGTGTCTTCACTCAAAATTTCCAATTCTAAATTGCTTGTTTTTTTTGCATTGATATGAACAATTTTTGAACTCAGTTTTAAATTGATATCCGAATTGTCAAAAGCACTTAAAGCAATGGCGTCAATTCGAAGGGAATTGTTCGATTTTACCTTGGCTTTGTTGTAAACATAAATTTCATCCAATTTGCTGTTTACATTCACATGAACGATTAATTCTTTGGCTCTCACTATTTTAGTGCTCGTTTTTATAACAAGCGATCCGTTGTTAATTTCAGTAATTATGGCACTTTGTATATTGGAATCAGTTTCAACAATTACAGATTGTTTGTCGTTATAAACCAATAAAACGGTTACGTCATCAATGACTTCAATTTTCGTGAATTCTGAAAGATCTCTGTTTTCTATGGTTACATCTTTGTTTCCTATTAATTTTTCTTGTGCGTTTATGGCAGAGAAAATAAGTAAAAAAGAAACTAGAATTCGGGTTTTAACTGTTTTCATTGAAAGGTTTTCAACAAAAATACGCAAAATAAATTTTACATTTAATTTGTGTATTTAAAAATCTATGCTAAATTTGCAGCAAATGGCATTAAAAAATACAAATACTAATTGGTGGTGGAACGCTCTTAATTTATAAGCGAGCCGAAACTGCTATATTTCTATTTAAAATATATAACAAAAGGACTTATCTCGCGGTAAGTCCTTTTTATTTGAACAAAATAAAATGATAGAATTAAAATTTAAGACAATTTCTAAAACGCTATTGGCCGACACGATAACGCCGGTTGGAATGTATTCGAAAATCAGGGACAAATACGCCAACAGTTTGTTGTTGGAAAGCTCCGATTATCACAGCAAAGAGGAAAGTTTCACCTTTATCTGCGCTGAACCCATTGTTACCTTAAAGGCGGATAATAATGTATTTACGTACCATTATAAAAATAAGGAATTCAACCGAAAGGAAATAAATCGCGATTTTTATCCGATTTTTGAAAGCTACACCAATACGGTAAAAGTGGATTGTGATGCTGCCATAAAAGGTTTCAACGGATTTTACGGCTATATTTCTTACAACGCTATTCAGTATTTTGAAACGATCAGACTAAATGCCAAAAAAGCGGCTTCTGAAATTCCCGATTTTCAGTTTAGCTTTTTCAAATTCATCATCGCCATCAACCATTTTAACAACGAGCTTATTTTAATTGAAAATATTGAAGAAGGCGAAGCGTCACGAATTCATGAAATTGAAACGTTGATTAATGCGCGCACTTACGGATTGTACAATTTTGAAACCGCCGGCGAAGAATCTTCCAATTGTACCGATGCCGATTTTAAAAATTATGTGGTTAAAGCAAAAGAGCATTGCAAACGTGGCGATGTTTTTCAATTGGTGTTGTCGCGTCAGTTTCAGCAATCTTTTACGGGCGATGAATTCAATGTTTACAGGGCTTTGCGCTCCATAAATCCGTCGCCATATTTGTTTTATTTCGATTACGGAAGCTTTAAATTGATGGGCTCTTCACCAGAAGCACAAATTAAGATTGATGAAGAAAAAGCCATTATCAATCCGATTGCAGGAACTTTTAAACGCACCGGAATTATGGCGCAGGATATTTTGCTGGGCGAAAAATTGTCAAAAGACAAAAAAGAAAATGCAGAACATGTGATGTTGGTTGATTTGGCCAGAAACGATTTAAGCAAACACGCGAGCAACGTAAAAGTGGAAGTTTTTAAAGAAGTGCAATATTTTAGCCATGTGATTCATTTGGTGTCAACCATACAGGGAAAACCCATCGGAAAAGCCATTGAAATTGTGGGCGACACGTTTCCTGCAGGAACGTTAAGCGGCGCGCCAAAGTTTAAAGCGATGGAATTGATTGACAAATATGAAAACCAAACCCGCGGATTTTACGGCGGCGCGGTCGGATTTATTGGACTAAACAATACGGTGAATTTGGCCATTGCCATTCGTTCTTTTGTGAGTAAAAACAACATCTTGTTTTATCAGGCAGGCGCGGGAATTGTGATCAATTCAACAGAAGAAGGCGAATTACAGGAAGTAAACAACAAATTGGCGGCATTAAAAAAAGCGCTGATTTTAGCAGAAAAAATATAAAAATGAAAATACTCATCATAGACAATTACGACTCATTTACCTATAATTTGGTGCATTTGGTCGAGAAAATTACGGGTGAATATCCTGCGGTTTTCAGAAATGACGAAATTACGGTTTCAGCAGTTGGAAAATACGATATCATCATGCTTTCTCCCGGACCGGGAATTCCCGATGAGGCCGGAATTTTAAAAGAAGTGATTAAAACCTACGCCGCAACAAAACCAATTTTTGGTGTTTGTTTGGGTTTGCAGGCCATCACCGAAGTGTTTGGAGGTTCGTTAGAGAATTTGGATAATGTTTTTCACGGCGTTGCCACCACGATGAAAGTGAAAAGTCCGGATGCGGTTATTTATAAAAATATTCCTGCGGAATTTGAAGCAGCGCGCTATCATTCCTGGATCGCTTCATTAAGTGATTTTCCCGAAGAATTGGAAATTACGGCGGTTGATGAATTTGGATCGGTGATGTCTTTGCAACATAAAAAGTACAACATCAGCGCGGTGCAATATCATCCCGAATCTATTTTAACACCCATTGGCGAACAAATTGTCAGAAATTTTATAGAAGCAAACGCAATATGAAGACGATATTAAGCAAATTAATTGAACAGCAATATTTAACAAAAGCGGAAGCCAGTGAAGTGCTTGTGCAAATTGCGAACAACAGCTACAATGCTTCTCAAATGGCGTCGTTTTTAACCGTTTTTATGATGCGGCCAATTTCTGTGGAAGAACTTTCCGGTTTTCAGGAAGCCTTGCTGGATTTGGCGGTAAAAGTGGATTTATCGGAATTTAACACGATCGATTTATGCGGAACGGGCGGCGACGGAAAAAATACGTTCAACATTTCAACCTTAACCTCATTTATTGTTGCCGGAACCGGAAACAAGGTTGCCAAACATGGGAATTACGGTGTTTCTTCTGTTAGCGGTTCTTCAAATATGCTGGAGTTTCTGGGCTATAAATTCACCAATGATGAAGCTGTTTTAAAACGCCAGATGGAGCGTGCCAATATTTGTTTTTTGCATTCGCCATTGTTTCATCCGGCGATGAAAGCGGTTGGTCCGGTGCGGAAAGAGCTGGGCGTGAAAACATTTTTCAATATGTTGGGGCCGTTGGTAAATCCGAGTCGCCCGCAAAATCAAATGGTGGGTGTTTTCAACCTGGAAGTGGCAAGAATTTACAATTATTTATTGCAAAAAACAACGAAAAATTACGGGATTGTTTACAGTTTGGATGGCTATGACGAAATTGCGTTGACAAGCGGATTCAAGTTATTTACCAAAGAAAATGAGCAACTGATCACGCCTGAAGAATTGGGATTGAAAAGATTGAACCAGTCGGATATTTACGGCGGAAATACCGTAAAAGAAGCCGCCGAAATTTTCAGTTCCATCTTAAATGGCGAAGGAACCGAAGCCCAAAATAATGCAGTGTTGGTAAATGCCGCCTTCGCTTTAAAAATAATTGACAGCAACAAATCGTTTGAAAGCGCATTTGAAGAAGCCAAAGATTCCTTGTTCGGATTGAAGGCAAAAGAAAGTTTGCATAAATTGATAAATCAATAATATTATGAACATATTAGATAAAATAATCGCCCATAAAAAGCTGGAAGTCGCCAAATTAATGCGAGAAGTTTCCTTGGAAAAATTGGTAAAAAGTCCGAATTTTAACCGCACGCCAATTTCCTTGAAAAAAGCGTTGACCGCTAAAAATTCGACAGGAATTATTGCCGAATTCAAAAGAAAATCGCCTTCAAAAGGAATGATCAATGATAATGTGTCGATTGGCGAAGTAACGCAAGGCTATTTGGATGCCAATGTTGCCGCACAATCTATTTTGACCGAATCGCAATTTTTCGGCGGAAGCATTGTCGATTTAATTCAGGCGCGCGCCGTAAACGAAACCATTCCGATTTTAAGGAAGGATTTTATTGTGGACGGACTTCAAATTGTGGAGGCAAAAGCGATTGGCGCCGACGCCATTTTGCTGATTGCGGCCTGTTTGACAAAAGAAGAGCTTAAAAATTATGGGAAATTGGCCGAAGATTTGGGAATGGAAGTGTTGTATGAAGTGCACAATCAGGAAGAATTGGATAAAATTGACCTGAATCATAAAATCATCGGCATCAACAATCGGAATCTTAAAACTTTTGAGGTCGATTTGGAGCATTCTATTGCATTGATAAAAAACATTCCGGAGAATTGCATTAAAGTTTCCGAAAGCGGCATCAGCGACCCAAGAATTATTACCGGACTTAAAGAATACGGATTTCAAGGGTTTTTAATTGGCGAAACTTTTATGAAAACCGAGGATCCGGGATTGGCTTGCCTTGAATTTATTTCTCAAATCAGGTAATTATGCAGATTAAAATTTGCGGAATGCGGGAAAGTGAAAATATTTCAGGCTTATTGGCTTTGAAACCGGATTATGTCGGATTTATATTTTACGCGCAATCAAAACGCTTTGTCATCAATTTTCCGCAGATTGAAATTCCTTCAACCACCAAAAAAGTGGGCGTTTTTGCCAATGAAACCATCGAAGAAATTATTGAAAAAGTAAATCAACATACATTGGATTTTGTGCAATTGCACGGAAATGAAACTCAGGAATATTGTTCAGCATTATCAGCAAAAAACATCAAAATCATCAAGGCATTTTCTGTCGATGAAAATTTTGACTTTAGCAAAATTTTGCCTTTTGAAAAGCATGTGGCTCTTTTTTTATTCGACACAAAAGGAAAAAATTATGGAGGAAACGGCATCAAATTCAATTGGGACTTGCTTCAAAATTATACAGGAAAAACACCTTTTTTGTTGAGCGGAGGCATCAGTATAAATGATGCGGTCGAAATCAAGAAGTTTAAGCATCCCGCATTTTTGGGAATCGACATCAACAGTGGTTTTGAATTGGAACCCGGGTTAAAAAACATCAAAGAAATTAAAGAATTTAAAAGTTTGTTATTATGAGTTATTTTGTGGACAAGAAAGGTTATTACGGAGAATTTGGCGGGGCTTTTATCCCGGAAATGCTGTATCCGAATGTGAAAGAATTGGAGGATAATTATTTGAAAATTATGCAGGAGCCTTCTTTTCAGGAGGAATTTCAGGATTTGCTGAAGGAATATATAGGCCGCCCAACGCCGCTGTATTTTGCAAAAAGACTTTCGGAAAAGTACCAGACAAAAATTTACTTAAAACGGGAAGATTTGTGCCATACCGGCGCCCATAAAATAAACAACACGATCGGACAAATATTGGTGGCGAAAAAGTTGGGAAAAACCAGGGTAATTGCAGAAACAGGCGCAGGGCAACACGGCGTTGCAACCGCCACGGTTTGCGCTTTGATGGGCATTGAATGCGTGGTGTATATGGGCGAAATTGACATTGCGCGCCAGGCGCCAAACGTGGCTCGCATGAAAATGTTGGGCGCTAAAGTGGTGCCGGCTTTGTCGGGCAGCAGAACGCTAAAAGACGCAACAAATGAAGCGATCCGCGATTGGATCAACAATCCGGTAAACACGCATTATATCATTGGTTCGGTCGTTGGGCCGCATCCGTATCCCGATATGGTGGCGCGGTTTCAATCGGTGATTTCAGAAGAAATAAAAAAGCAATTACTTGAAAAGGAACAAACTGAAAATCCGGATTATGTGATTGCCTGTGTTGGTGGCGGAAGCAATGCCGCAGGAGCGTTTTACCATTTTTTGGATGAAGAAAACGTGAATTTAATTGCCGTTGAAGCAGCCGGTTTGGGAATTCATTCCGGTGAAAGTGCCGCAACCAGCATTTTGGGAAAAGAAGGCGTGATTCACGGAAGCAAAACCTTGTTGATGCAAAGTGAGGACGGACAAATAACGGAGCCTTATTCTATTTCCGCAGGATTGGATTATCCGGGAATCGGACCATTACACGCACATTTATACAGATCAAAACGCGCGGAATTTATTTCAATTACCGATGCCGAAGCGATGGAAGCCGGTTTGGAATTGTGTAAATTGGAAGGAATTATTCCGGCCATTGAAAGTGCGCACGCGTTGGCGGTTTTCAACATGAAAAAGTTTAAGGAAAACGATGTTGTGGTGTTAAATTTATCTGGACGCGGCGACAAGGATTTGGACACTTATGTAAAATATTTTAAACTATAATTGAAGCACAAACCATTGACGATTTGAAGTTCTTCTTAGTGAAACTCCGTGAAACTTTGCAATTCTCTGTGTAATAGCTATTTCACAAAGATGCACAAATAAAAACACAAAGATGCACAAAGTCTTCCTTATTGAATTGTCAAAAAAATTTTAAAGATGAACAGAATCAATCAAAAATTACAGGAAAATAAAAAATTGTTGTCCATTTATTTTACGGCGGGTTTTCCGAAAATAAATGACACGGTTTCCATTATTGAAAACTTGGAGAAAAGCGGGGTCGATTTTATTGAAATCGGTTTGCCTTTTAGCGATCCGCTGGCCGACGGCCCAACAATACAAGCAAGTTCCACAAAAGCATTGGACAACGGAATGACTACGGAAGTCTTGTTCAGTCAATTAAAGGATATTCGTAAAACGGTCAAAATTCCCTTAATAATTATGGGTTATTTTAATCCGATGATGCAATATGGCGTGGAGAATTTCTGCAAAAAATGCGCTGAAATTGGCATCGACGGATTGATTATTCCCGATTTGCCTTTGGATGTGTACAACGAAAATTACAAAACCATTTTTGAAAAATACGGACTGATCAATGTATTTTTAATTACGCCGCAAACTTCATTGGAACGCATTCAGTTTATCGATAAAATTTCGGACGGATTTATTTATATGGTGAGTTCGGCCAGCGTTACCGGTTCGCAAAATGCTTTTGGAAAATCTCAGGATGATTATTTTAAGCGCATTGCCGACTTAAATTTAAAATCGCCACAAATTGTCGGATTCGGAATTTCGAATGCAGAAACGTTTAAACAAGCGACCAAATATGCAAAAGGCGCCATTATTGGCTCGGCATTCGTGAAATATTTGGCTGAAAATGGCACGGCCAACATACATAAATTTGTGAACAAAATAATAAATTAATATCTTTATCAAAATCTAAAAAAATCAAAAAAATGGAATTACCTAAAAGAGCCGGAGACAATCCTTTGGCAGTTGAATTGGAAGAAGGAAAAAAATACGCGTGGTGCGCTTGCGGCTTGTCTGAAAGTCAGCCCTTTTGCAACGGATTGCATAAAGGCTCAGGAATGAGCCCGATTGTTTTTACTGCCGAAAAAACGGAAACAAAATATTTGTGCGCTTGCAAACAAACCAAAAACGCGCCGTTTTGCGACGGATCGCATAAATAATCAGAAGAATTTTTTGTATTGCAATACCCTAAAATCAAACGTATTGAATTTAGGGTTTTGTTTTTTTAAGAATTGGTATTGTGGGTTGCTTCCAACCGCCCGGTTTGCGCTTCCGGAAGGCGCGGTCAATGAAATGACTTTTATTTTTCTGCTTGTTTCATTTTCTTGGATTTCAAATTCATGAATTTTTGGCGTTTCCGCAGCAATTAATTTGAGCGTTATGTTTTTTTCTTTTAATTGTCTTCTTAAATGATATTCCGGTCCGTTTTTGCTGTTTCCTCCAGTTAATAAAAGCGTGTGAACGGAAGGATTTTGTTTGATGTAAAACAACAAATCCCGCAAAACAATCTTTGACATTCCCAAATCGGAAGCATCCATTTTTTGGCGTTCGCAAGATGCAACAATATCGCAAATGCCCAAATTATTTTCAATCAGGAATTTTTTTCGCTGTTGAACGGCCAAATCAGTGGTTTCAAAATGCAGGTTCAGCGCAAATATCTCATCTAAAACTTTCCACAATTGTCCGTCAATGCTGCCATAACAAAAATCAACATCGCCTCTTTTTAAATTTCCCATTGAAAATCGCGGAGGCGGCAAGGTGCCGACTATGAGCTTGGTCGCATTTTTTGGAATAAACGGTTTGTATGGATGTTTATGGACAAACATTAGACTTTCTTTAAATAATTGTTATTTGTGCCAATATAAAGACAAAAAGTAAATGAAGTGAAAAATACGGTGTAAATTTGCCGTTGAATTGAATTTTATGCCAGAATCAATAAACAGATTTTTAAAAAGTTTAGATTTTCTGAAAGGAATTGTTTTGGCATTGGCCATGCTGATTCCCGTTTTGTTGAGCCAATATATTTTCAACAACATTCATGTTGGTTTTAGCGTGGCGCTTGGCGTATTGTTTTGTTCGCAAACCGATGTGCCAGGAAGCAATAAACACGTGTTTTTTGGGATATTAATCGCCACATTTTTATCGTTTGGGTTAACATTGCTTTTTGGCGCTGTCGCCAATATTTTATGGCTGCTATTGCCTTTATTGGGCATTTTTGTGTTTCTCGTTTCCTATATTTCGGTTTTTGGTTTTAGGGCTTCTCTGATATCATTTGGAAGTTTATTGGCCATTGTTTTAAGTTTTGTCAACGATTACTCAAAAGAAAGTTTGCTGTTGCATGCGTCATTAATTGCGCTGGGCGGCTTTTGGTATCTGACGCTTACTTATTTAAAATCGCTGCTGTTTCCAAAAATACAGGTTGATCAACTGTTTTCAAAAACCATGGAAAAAACGGTTGAATATTTAAGAATTCGGGGAGAACTGCTGGTCAATTCAGTTAGTAGAATCGAATTGCAACATAAATTATTTGAGCTTCAAATTGAAATAAATGAACTTCATGAAACGCTGAGAGAAATCATTTTAACGAACAGGGGAAATTCCGTTACTTCAAACAGAACCCGACGACAGCAATTAATTTTTACCGAATTGGTGGATGTTTTGGAGCTCGCCATCGCAAATCCGGTGGATTATGAGAAGTTTGATGCGGTTTTTAAAAAACACAAAGAGAAAATTGAAGCATTCCAACAACTGGTCTTTGAAATCGCAAATCAGCTGGAGCACATTTCAAAAGTGATTCGGAAAGAAGAAAAACTCCGGGCGAACGACAAAATTCCGGAAATTTTAAAAAATATAAACCGACATATCGATTACTATCGCATTTTAGTGGGCTTGCCAAAAGCCAGAGTCGGAACTTTAATGTTGTTAAATCTTAAAAATTATCAGGAAAAACAGGCGCAAAACATAACGGCGATAGAACGTGTGTTAAACAATTACCGAAAAAATGATGAAATTTTAAGTTCAAGGGAAGCCAGCAGATTTATTACGCCACAGGATTATGATTTTAAAAAGTTAACAGAAAATTTCAGTTTTAATTCTCCGATTTTTAAGCATTCCTTGCGGTTGGCGGTGGTTGTTTTGCTTGGTTTTGCCATAGGAAAATCATTTTCCATGCAAAATCCCTATTGGATTTTACTGACCATCATTATCATTATGCGCCCAAGTTTTGGGTTGACAAAATCCAGGTCCATTCACAGGGTAGTTGGCACGTTAATAGGCGCCGCAATTGCAACCGTTGTTATTTTGATTACCCAAAATACCATTGTTTATGGCGTTGTAGCTGCAATTTCCCTGCCTTTGGCCTATTCTTTGGTACAATTAAATTTTAGAAATGCCGCAGTTTTTATCACTATAAATGTTATTTTCGTCTATGCAATTTTTGAGCCCAATATTTTATCGGTTATTCAGTTTAGAATTCTCGACACTTTAATTGGCGCCTCTTTGGCATTTGCTTCCAATTATTTTTTATGGCCAACTTGGCAATTTCAAAATATCAGTGAAAATTTTAGTAAAGCCATTACATCCAACCAAAATTTTTTAAAGCAGATAGCCGTTTTTTATCGCGAAAAAGGCGAAGTTTCCACGGTCTATAAATTATCGAGAAAAGAAGCTTTTTTAAACATTGGCGACTTAAATGCGGCATTTCAACGGATGAGCCAGGATCCTAAATCCAAACAAGTGGAACTCTCCACCATTTATGAAATTGTTGTTTTTAACAATACTTTTTTGTCGTCTTTAACCGCTTTGGGAACTTTTATCAAAAACAATAAAACCTCTGAAGTTCCCGAAGAATTCAATATTTATGTGGAAAATATCTGCTCAAATCTTGAATTGGCAAAACTGGTTTTGGAAAAAAATGGGGCTGTAAAAGATGTAAATTCAACGAATGTTGAGGACGCAGAAAATTTATACGATACTTTTTTTGAGAATCTTTCCAAAAAACGCGACCATGAAATTGCATTTGGAGAGGAGCATTCCATGACAACCCGAGTGAAATTAAGAGAAACATTGCTGATTTCGGAGCAGTTAAAATGGCTTTATAATTTGTCGGAAAAACTAATAGCTTCCGCAAAAAAATATTGCGCAACTGTTTAAAAGTGCGCTATAAATTTGAGCCTGCCCGCCTTTTCGGTGGGCGTTCCCCTGCGGGTCGGGTTTTTCGTTTCAATATTTTTTTCGTTGAAAAACCTCAAAAAATGATTTTCACTTCAATCCCTAACCTTTACTTTGTGAAAGTATTCATTTAAAAATTTACAAGAGAGATTTATAAGAAAAAATATTAATTTTAATAAAGGAAAGCAGAGGTGAACTATATGCCTAACTAAGTAATACTTATGTCGCGTATTAG
>DATCUQ010000022.1:0-68457 GCA_036567345.1 Lutibacter sp. | reverse complement strand
AAAAATTAAAAGAAAATTTAGAAAACCATATGAATATGTTGGTTCAAAATCCTGAAAGAGTAAAGAAATATTTTAGACATAATGACATAAAATATGCAGCAGCATAATAAATTTCCGTTATTAATCCGTCAGGTTAATAGTGTTGGTGCTTTAGCTGAATTAATTCGAGATTGTGCACCTAATGAATACAAAGAATGGGAAGAGTATTACTTCACAAAAGGTAAACAAAAGAAGAAGAATGGAATAAATATCACTCGTGAATATATAACTTCATTAGGACAAACGTTATACATTAAATTATCAGAAGTTGTTCAAAGCGAATTAGCTTCTATTACAGAAGAATAATGTATAGAATACGCATATAATTTGGTGCTACGTAGAACTTATGATGGATATAGAACTGAAATCGAAACCATTTACGGACAATTAGAAGGGGCAGTTGGAATGAAAATTGAACCGGTACCTGATAACTGGGATAGAGCGTATAGTGTTGACTTTTTTATTCAAGTTGGAGAAAAATACATTGGTATTCAGATTAAGCCAATTGAGTCTGGTCAAGCATTAAATCAATACCAATGGATTGAAATGCACAAAGTAAACCACGAAAATTTTGAGAAAAAATTCGGAGGAAAAGTATTTTTTGTTTACTCAACAAAAGTAGGAGGAAAAAAGAAAATCTATAATACTGAGGTCATTGAACAAATTATAACCGAAATAGGACGACTGAAAAAGTAACGCACTGTGCATAACAGCAGTTTTGCAAAATGGCGGGTGATGTGCTTCTATGACAGTTTAGTGCAAAGTTCAAGTTCAGTTTTTCAATTGAACATTTGTGCTGAAAATCGCCACCTTCGGGTAGCTGCAAAACGTTGTAAGTTAAGGCAGAAGACACAACAAAATTAAAAGTTCGACCACTCAACTTCTGAATTAACCAGATAATGTGAAATTAACTCATTCAACTCATTGAAAAGAATCCTGTTTGTTAGTTTTTATTGCGCGACAAATATTTTTTGAATAAAAATGTATATTTATTGCTATTCAATAAATATTTGTTATATTCGCGATATAATTTTAACTTTAAACAACATGTCAAAAACAAACAACTTCGTATTTTGGGGCTTATATATTGTGGCTTGGCTCATCTTTGTCGGTTTAGGCATTGAAGCAGGAGGCTTAATAACAAATTTCTTTTTCAGTCTGTATAAGCCTGAATTTGTCCAAAATCTTTATCAAAAGTTGGACTTAACTGAAATGTATAACGACAGTAGATTAGCTTTTTTCGGTGTCTATAGCTTTATTCTAACCATTTCAATTTTAAAAGCCTGCCTATTTTACACAGTTATCAGACTAATGCACACAATGGATTTGTCAAAACCGTTCAGCACTTTTGTTGCGAAACAATTTTCACAAATTAGTTATTACACCCTTTCAATTGGACTGTTAAGTTACATTGCCAGTCAGTTAGTTAAAAATTTAATGCATTACGGTTTTGTTACCGACAACTTGAACCAATTTTGGGCAGACAGTCAAGCATTTATTTTAATGGGAGCTGTAATCTATATTATTGCGACTATTTTTAAAAAAGGAGTAGATATTCAAAACGAAAACGATTTAACCGTATAAGCTATGCCAATTATTGTAAACTTAGATGTAATGATGGCAAAGCGAAAGATGTCACTTAATGAGCTGTCAGAAAAAGTTGAATTAACTCTGTCTAATCTTTCTATTTTAAAAACCGGAAAAGCAAAAGCAATCAGATTTAGCACCCTGGAAGCTATTTGTAATGCATTAGACTGTCAGCCGGGTGATATCTTGGAATACGCTAATGACGATGATAAAAGAACAACGAACCGCTAATCGAGTAGACGGCTCCGCCAGAAACTGACGGAGTGCGCCTCTCACACCACCGTACCCTGCGGCAGGCTCAGGGTAAACCAAGCGGGTCACGTACACGGCGGTTTCCCGAAATAGATTCGGGACAGGCTGTAAAATGATGGCTTGAATTCTATGTAAACATCCAACATCGCCTTATATCCTCGTTGTTTTAGCCTTTTAAGTGTTATCGTTGTTCCTAAAATAGGGCTTTGGGTCACTGCCCAGCCTCCTTTCCTTGTTCGGCTAAAAGCATAGGCGTGGTCTTGGTCTATTCCTAGTCGAATTAGATTCTTCCTTTTCCTTTCGGGTTTTTTCCAGTCTGTCTATATGCAATAGCGCAGTCGATTCCGAAGCCATCCGTCTAAATCTCGAAGTTTGCCGTAGATACTTGTTCCTCTAATGCACTTCCTGTTCAGTTTACCCTGAGCGAAGTCGAAGGGTCGGCACCAACTTTTGCAGTCTCGCTTCCTTCACTGTATCGGTCACCCAACTTGCTGACGTTGCGGGTCGTTACTCCGCATAAAAGGGCTTTCACTCTCTGGAAAAATAATCACACTTAATGTTGCTTTTCTAAATTCAAGTTTGCGTTTTTGAATTTTTTCATTTACCTTCACTAAGTGTGGGCACAGCTCATGCGGGGCTCACACAGCGGTTACCTGCAAGCTAAACACAATAAAACTCAAAGAAATGACAGAACAAAACATTGAATTATTTAAACAAGTAATTGAACAAAACATTCCAATTCATAAATTTTTAGGACTAAAATTATTAGTTCTCGAAAAAGGATTTGTAAGGGTTAGTGTTCCTTTTAGAGATGAAGTAGTCGGAGATTTTAGAAGAAACAGATGGCACGGAGGAATTATTGCAACAATAATGGATTCTGTTGGCGGAATTGCTGGCGGAACTCACTTCAAATCTTTTGAGGACAAGTTATCAACAATTGACATAAGAGTAGATTATCTAAAAGGAGCAGTAGCATCATCAATAATTGTAGAAGGCAAAATTGTTAGATTTGGAAATAGAATACTTGTAACGAAAATGAAAGCCTTCCAAAATGATGAACTAATTGCAGAAGGAAAAGGTGTTTATAATTTTTTTCCAAAAAATAATTCAACAGAAAAGTAAAAATGACTTGAAATTAAAATCTAACTAATATTCTATTAACAAGGCTTCTGTGAGTATTAAAAAAATTCATTTAATACTGATAAATGTAAAAATGTTTTATAAAATAAAGCAGAAAATAGAAACTGAAATAAAAATAGCTAGCAGGTAATCGAGTAGTCGGCTCCGCCAGAAACTGACGCCCCTGCCTTGCCGGTCTTTCCTTGTTTGTGAGTCCTTCAACCTTTTTGGCTTCTTTCGGTTAGCTCCTTTCCAATAAGTGCTATGACTTCTGCTGACTTCATGGCACATAGAAACCAAATCTATTCACGGCTGGCTCATTCGCTAAAAATGTTCACCGGACATTTTCTTTACGCTCCGCCCTCCCGGCAAGAGTTTTTTCCTTCCTTTAATTCCCGGTACATCTACTGCAAAACGATTTTTGTGTTCTTTGTATCGTCGCGTTGCTGTAGATGCTTATCCGCTTTAAATTGCCTCTTATGCACTTCCTGCTCGGTTTATCCTGAGCGAAGTCGAAGGGTCAGTACCGTATTTCTTCACTGTATCGGCCACCCAACTTGCTGACGTTTCGGGTCGTTACTCCGCACGTAAGGGGCTTTCACCCTTTGGAAAAATAATCACACTTATTGTTGCTTTTCTAAATTCAAGTTTGCGTTTTTGAATTTTTTCATTTACCTTCACTAAGTGTGAGCGCTGCTTATGCGGGGCTCACACAGCGGGCAGTAAGCAAAGACACACACACTGCAATTCATCATACTGATGCAGACAAACTAAAAAAACATTATTGAAAAATGAAAATAAATATTTTAATACTTTTGATTATCACAACATTTTCCCCTTGCTTCTCCCAAGATAAATTAGTAGCGTTGGATAAAGATCTTGCTACTGTGAACTATCCTTTTGAGGTCAAATTACATCCGTTGAAATCGCAGGGACAAGACCTGAAAATGGCTTATGTAGATGTGTTGCCATCAAATCCTAATGGAAAAACCATACTGCTCCTGCACGGAAAAAATTTCAATGTGGCTTATTGGGAGCAAACCATAAAAGAGCTGAGTAAAGAAGGCTTTCGTGTAATTGCAGCCGACCAAATTGGCTTTGGAAAATCCACCAAACCTGTAAACTACCAATACAGTTTTCAGCAGTTGGCCCATAACACCAAATCAATTCTCGACAGTCTGAAAATCAATAAAATTATGGTATTGGGACATTCTATGGGCGGAATGCTTGCCACAAGATTTGCATTATCTTATCCTGAAATGACAGATAAACTCATTCTGGAAAACCCAATCGGTTTGGAGGATTACAAAGTTCTGGCAAGCTATCAAACCATTGACGCTAACTATCAGAGCGAATTGAAAAATACGGTGGAAAGCTATCGCAACTACCAGTTGAAATATTATTATGATAATACCTGGAAGCCTCAATATGACCGTTGGCTTAATCTTTTGGCGGGTTTCACACTCCACAAAGATTATCCTATTGTCGCGTGGAATGCAGCCCTGACTACCGATATGATTTTTACCCAGCCTGTGGTATATGAATTCGGAAACATTAAATGTCCGACACTGCTTATCATCGGTACACGTGACAGGACAGCGATAGGCAGAGAAAGAGCCCCGAAAGACATACAGTTGAAAATGGGACTTTACAATGAATTAGGAAAGAAAACACAAAAAGCCATACCAAACTCGACATTGGTAGAATTGGACAACGTAGGACATCTTCCTCATATAGAATCATTTGACAGATTTATAAAGCCGTTGACTGAATTTTTACAAAAGTAGATAAATGAAGTTGCCTGCCGCTAACAGCGTATTTCCAAAATCAGCGGTTCAGTGGTTAATTAAGTGCAGTTTTCCAATCAAACTTTAGTTGAGGTTGACAGTGAAGTACTCCTAAATCGCCAACTTCGGCAACACACAAAACGTTAAAATCTCAAAATAAACAGATACTTCTATACAATAAACATTACATCGTCAAAGACATAATCGCTTCTGCTGTCACAAATCCAATCATCCCGGATTTGTCATTAGAAATTATTTCCTATTGACAACTATTGACATATCTGGGTTTAACTGTCTGGGACTGATACTGACAGAGTTCATAATTGTTTGTTGGAAATCTCTGCGTCATTAGTTGCCGGACTCATCCGGTTAGATACTTTGGCAGCAATTACTGCCTCATCCCGTTTGGCAAAATATTTAAGAGCCGTTCCCAAAACTTCTCTAATTTGCATTGAAATGATTTCTTTTCCAGTCGTTAAATTGTGTTGCAATAATTCGCTGTCCGGTTATTCCGTCACTTTCATCACTTGCAAGAAAAACTATGGGTTCGGCCATTATATCCGGACTTAATATTTTAAAATCCTTTGGCAGGGATTGCTTAAATTCATCTGGAACCATTCCTGTTTCTGTGGCTCCGCCAGGCAAAAGCATATTTACATCTATTTGATAATCCCTTAAATCTTCAGCCATAATAAGTGATAAGGATTCTGCCCCTGCCCGTGAAGGTCCATAAGGAATAAACCCCTTTCTTTTCATTGTTTCATGGTTCATGCCAATGTTTACTATTTTACCCTTCTTTTGTTTGATAAAAAAGGGCACAAATGCTTTTGCAACCAGAAAATAACCGGTGAGATTTGTATCAATCAAATCGCGAAATCCGGTTGCACTCACTTCAAAAAATGGTTTGGGTTCTGTCAAAAAATGAGGATTAACCGTCCGCATGCCGATACCTGCATTGTTAATAAGCATATCAAGCGTTCCCCATTGTTTTTCAACCCATTTTACAGCATTCATAATGGATGGTTCGCTTCTGACATCCATTTCTAATGCATAGGCATCAATTTGCCGATCTTTTAAGTCTTTGAGTGCTTTGTCCAAACCATTAGCATGGCGCGCAACAATTAGCACTGTAGCCCCGTTTAGACCTAAAGCCTTGGCCATTGCAAAGCCCAATCCGTTTGAGGATCCTGTAATTAGAACCCTTTTTCCTGTTAGCTGGGTATTTATCATTTTTAATAATTTTATTTTTTAGGTCAATCCGGTAAAAAACTTTTTTTAACTAATTATAACTTTAACAGATTTATCGTTTTGAATAACAGCAATCTATATCGCGCTGTCGTTTTTTGTGACGCTGCTATAGATTCTCCAGCATCAGTTCATCGGTCATTTCATGATAAAATTTGTTTACCTTGAAATCCATAATGTCCTTGCTGACATCAGCCGGACTTCGTCTTGGTTCAATAGTTTTTCCTTCAACATAAAACTGCTTACTGGCATGTTGAGTGCTACTTGGTGATGCCATGACAGCCATTTCCGGGTTTGGAATTGGTCCAAGCCTATAACCTGTTTTGTTACTTGTTCTTAATTTAAATTGCAAAGTACAAAAATTTGCTACAAATTATAAAACAGTACCAGTATTTAATTTAGTGTTTTTTTTAGTGATCAATTTAATTTGTTAAATTTGCTAAAGCAGAATAAAATAAAAAATCGAAATCTGTGCATTTTATTTTGGGTGGCATTTTTTAACAAGTTGGGATAATTCGTGAACATATTTCAATTTATAATGTTTAAATTTATAAGAAAAAAAGACTATGTTGAAAATTGGAATTATAGTAGGAACCACCCTTCAGAAGCCGTTGCAAAAAGCATGATAAAGACCTCACTAAGGTGGCCCAAAATGCGAAACTTAACAATCAATTAATGAGTCTTCTTCAAAGTTACCGCAAATGAAAAATATTTTAGTGACATACAAAGCCAACGAAAAAGAAAAAGAATTTTACAGGAACTTTTTTAAGGATCATGTGATTTCTTTTTTAGGTGATTATACAGAAACAGATGGAAAAGAAAAAATATTATTGGAAAGTGACATAATAATTGCGTGGAACCCGACAAAAGAATTAGAACAGTTTAATAAAAACCTGTTCCGTAATTTTCATCTTATTCAACTATTGTCTGCCGGTTATGATCACCTGGAATTCGATATGTTTCCGAACACATGTTTAATTGCGGCAAATCAAGGGGCTTATGCAACACCAATGGCTGAACATACGGTCGCAATGATTCTTGCACTGGCAAAAAAATTGCGATTGTACCATAACCGCATGGCAGAAGGAAAATTTGAACAAATGAAAAGTATTACCAGGCAGGTTAAGGGCGTAACGCTCGGAATTATCGGCTTCGGTTCAATTGGGAAAGAAGTTACAAAATTGATGCGTGGTTTTGATGTGAAAATAATGGCATTAAACACAAGCGGAAAAACAGCTGAAGATGTTGATTTTATAGGCAGATTAGACGATTTGGATCACCTCTTAATTCATTCCGATTTTGTGGTCATTTCCATTCCTCTGTCAGACGAAACAGAAGGATTAATCGGAAAAAGGGAATTAGCGCTGATGAAAGATGATGCGATATTGATAAATGTGGCCAGAGGACCGATTATTAAAGAAAAAGATTTATATGAACATTTGAAGAGCCACCCCGATTTTTCAGCCGGAATTGATGCGTGGTGGATCGAGCCGTTTAAATTTGGGCAGTTCAAAATCAATTATCCCTTTTTTGAATTGCCCAATCTCATAGGATCGCCGCATAATTCAGCTATTGTCGAAAACATTATGATAGAAGGAGCAGGTAAAGCAGCAGAAAATGTGAAGAGATTCTTGAATAATGAGGAAATAAAAGGAGTTGTTAAAAGAACATTATAAAATAAGGGAATTAAATTAAGCTGCCTCTGCATCAATTTCAAAAATGAAAATATTCATACAAAACCAGGAATTTCATTTGGCTAATATTTTGAGGCAGGCATCCGGACAAATAAGTACAGAAACAAATTTCAAAAAATAAAACAAAAGATAAGGAGTATAAAATATGGAAAAAACAATGAAAGCAGCACGCTTATATCAATTGGGGAAACCTCTTGTAATAGAAGAAGTGCTGATACCGGAATTATGTGATGATGATGTGTTGGCATAAGTAAATACTACATTTGCAGCGCCATCAATGAATGATCTTCTAAATCCTGGCGGAAATTTTATTCTCTATTCACCGCCGGCTGGCTGGCTCGTTCGCTAAAAATGTTCACCGGACATTTTCTTTTCGCTCCGCCCTCCCGGCAAGAGCGATTTTATTTATAATAGCCGCGTTACAAACGCTCTGTTTTGTTCGCACAAGTAAGCAGGTACTCATCGCAGACGAGCACCGGAAGGAAAAAAAAGAGCTACAATAAGGTAGCTCTTTCTGCATATTAAAACCTGATTTTTAATACCGACTGCCAACTGTTTCTTTTGGCAATGATGCTCTAATAAATTCCAAATCGGCTTGAGAAAGTACGACATTGTAAGCTCCCAAATTTTCTTCCAATCTGTGAATTTTTCTCGTACCTGGAATAGCCGTTATTTCATCATTTTGACTCAAAATCCAAGCCAATGCAATTTGTGCTTTTGTTACACCTTTGTCTTTTGCCACCTTGTCTATCACTTCCACAAATTTGATATTTTCTTTAATAGCTTCATCCGTATATCGTGGATGGTTTAATCTAAAATCGGTTGACTCAAAATCAGCGCTGCTTTTAATAGCTCCTGTTAAAAAACCTCTTCCTAACGGACTGTATGCCACAAAAGTAATTCCCAGTTCTTTGCAAACATCAAAAATTTCTTGTTCAGGTTCACGACTCCATAGAGAATATTCTGTTTGTATAGCGGTTATTGGGTGTACTTTATGAGCCCTGCGTATGGTTGCTGCATCAACCTCTGACAGACCAATGTATTTTACTTTTCCTTCTTTGACTAAATCTGCCATTGCTCCAACGGTCTCTTCAATTTCAACATCCTCTGCTTGTCGGTGCATATAATATAAATCAATGGCTTCTATCCCTAAATTTGAAAGACTTCGTTCGCAAGCCTTTTTAACATAATCAGGTTGCCCATTTATGCCGAGCCATTCGCCATTTTCTCCTCTCAATACTCCAAATTTTGTTGCCAAAACAACTTGATCCCACTTGCCCTCAAATGCTCTTCTTATTAGTTTTTCATTGGCTCCCCAACCATACATATCGGCTGTGTCAAAAAAATTAACCCCCAAATCAATGGCTTTGTGCAAAGTTTTAATCGATTCTGATTCGTCAAAAGAACCATAAAACTCCGACATTCCCATACAGCCCAAACCAATTCGGTTTACGTGTAGTGCACTGTTTCCTAAAATTGTTGATTTTTTCATATTATATTCTATTTATTTAGTAATTATTTGATAACAAAGGTAAAAAAAATAATAAAAAACTCTTTGCAAAAAGCAATCCAATAGTTGCAAAAAACAATCAATTACGAAATTTCAAAGGCGAAAGACTTGTGTGTTTTTTGAAAAAGTTTGAAAAATGAGCCACTTCTTCAAAACCCAAGGCAAAAGCAATTTCAGACACGTTCCATGGGGTTTGATTCAACAAAATTTTAGCCTCTTCAACTATTCTGCCATTGATGATTTCTGTTGTTCTTTTGCCGGTAGTTTCTTTCAACACTTTGTTTAAATGATTGATGTGTATTCCCAAGGTTTTTGCATAATCAATGGGTGCTTTTAGTTGAATAGTTTGTGTTTCATTTTCAATTGGAAACTGTCTTTCCAACAATTCGATAAACAAAGATGAAATTCTGCCTGAAGCATTTACTGAGTTGGTCAAACTTTTCATAGGCGTTAACTTTTGTCCAGTATGTATAAGCTCTAAAACATAATTGCGTAACAAATCATACTTGAAAGCGTAATCAGAAGACAATTCTGTATCCATTTTTTTGAAAATCAACTCTATTTCAAGGTATTGCCTATCACTCAACTGATAGACAAAATCGCTATTGGGTTGGTAAATTGGAAGTTTATCTATCATCAATCCGGTTTTTGATTTAGACAAAAACTCTTTTGTGAACACACAGAAAAATCCGGATTGCTCTTTTGTTTGCGGAAGGTATCGATAAGGAACTTTTGGCGTAGCAAACAAAATTCCTTGTTTTTCAATGAGTACAGATTTGCCTGCAAACTCGACGAGGTTTTTGCCTTTTATCAAACTGATTTTGTAATACAACCTTCGGTTGTAGGCCATTTCAGATTTATTCTTGCTGCTGTGGTAAAACTTTTCACTATCAAAAACATTGAAATGCCCTAAATCATTTGAACCATTACTCTCCAATAAAATATCAAGCTGATTACTACTGTTGCCAAATATTTCTTTATAAAATTCTTTTATGCTTATGTTTTCCATTATTGCAAAATTCAAATAATGACAAAGATATTAATTTGAAAATGAATTTAGGTAAATGGAGAAAATTTGTTTGTGCATTTAAAAATAGAAAGTTATGACTCACGAGAATACTAAAAGCACTGCCCATAGGGATTTTGCTAAAAAGGCTGGTTTAGCGCTAAATTGAACATTTGAAATTCTAATGAACAGCAATAATAATTTGAACAAATATATTTGATCAAATTAAATTGTGTAAAATATAATTTATTTATTTATATTTGCACTGAAATTAATATATCTATGAAAGAGCAATTGAAATTAGCCGATCAAATGTGCTTCCCTATTTATCTTTTGGCGAAAGAGATTGTAAATCAATACCGCCCTATTTTGGATAAGTTAGAATTGACCTATCCGCAATATTTGGTAATGATTGTTCTGTGGGAACAAGGTAAACAAACAGTTTCCGAATTGGGAGAAAGACTCAATCTTGACAGTGGCACACTAACGCCATTACTTAAAAGATTGGAGCAAAAGAAATTCATTTCAAGAAAAAGAAAAAGTACCGATGAACGTGTCGTTGAGATTTCAACCACAGCGTTAGGAGACAATTTGCACAAAAAAGCAGTTCAAGTTCCTCAGCAACTTGCTGATTCAATATGTATTTCAATTGATGATTTTCAGAACTTAAAAATTAACATAGAGAATATTCTTACAAATATTAACAACAATATAAACAAATAAATTATGGCAACATTCAAACAAGAAGTTTTGCGTTTTTTTTATCCGCTTATTCGCAAAGCGGCTAAAGGCGGTAAAAACGGAACGGTTTTAAACAATAATAATAAAACTGCACCAATAATTCCTTTTTACCAACAAAAGGCAACATTGAACGATGGAAAACCGATTGACTTTTCCACCTATGCGGGAAAGAAAGTTTTGATTGTAAATACTGCTTCAAATTGCGGTTACACAGGGCAATATGCCGAATTACAAAAACTGCACGAAACATTGGGCGAAAAACTGGCTATAATTGCCTTCCCTGCCAACGATTTTAAAGAACAGGAAAAAAGTAATGACAACGAAATTTCACAATTTTGCCAACTGAATTATGGCGTAACTTTCCCGATAGCAAAGAAAGGAGTTGTAATAAAAAAAGAGGAGCAACATCCTGTTTTTAAATGGCTTACAAACAGCAAAGCAAATGGCTGGAACAACCATCAACCCGATTGGAATTTCAGTAAGTATGTGATTGACGAGAAAGGAAATCTCACAAATTATTTCGGGCCTTCAATTTCGCCTTTGGACAATGAATTTTTGAAAGCAGTTGAATAATTAAGAGTAAACGCAGCCTGTCTTAGTGCAGCAATAAGTCACCATCAGCATATAGCCGTGTCTCACAACTAACAAACGACCTAAAATAAGAAAAAAAATGTCGTTTCTTGTCACAAAACGATTTGACTTTCCGAGACTCGAGTTTCCTAAGTTGTTTTAATTCCGGTTACTTTCTAAGCCAACAGCACAAAAAAATGAAGTTTTAGTCTATATGGGCATTTTTGTTTTTGCCACAAAGAAAAATCCTACCCAAGACACTTAAAAAGGCCTAATTCCAAGATATTATTAATCCTCAACATCTTCTGAAATTTTTTGATTTTTTCCAATAACTCTTTCTCGGTGCTGTTTTCCCCATGTAATCATGGCATCCAAAACCGTATTGAGCGACCTCCCAGACGCTGAAAGTTCATATTCTACCTTAACCGGTATGGTGTTCTGAACAGTTCTGGTTATTATGCTATTGATTTCCAGGTCCTTCAATTCTTTGGATAGCATACGAGGCGTGATTTTGGGAATTTCTCTTTCCAATTCCTTAAATCGTTTCTTCCCATAAAGCAAAGAACCTATTATGGGTAGTTTCCATTTTCCGTTCAGTACATTCATGGTGTCATTAATGGCTAACACAAACTCGCCTGAACACTTCTTTATTTGCGTTAATTGTGATACGTTACTCATTTGATATTCTATTTTATTGAGATATACTAAAGTATAGCACTATACTTTGGTGTATTGGTTACTAAAGTATAGCAAAAGTACGTATATTTGAATTATTAAAATTAATTTCACTAAAAAATAAAACCATGAGTAAAATTTTTATCACCGGAGCAACAGGACAACTAGGAAAAGCAACTATTGGCTTTCTGTTACAAAAAGGAATTGCAGCCTATGAGATTTCAGCATTGGCGAGAGATGAAGGTAAGGCAGCGGCATTAAAATCTAAAGGAATAAATGTAAAAATAGGCAACTATGATGATGTAGATTCCCTGCGCTCGGCAATGCAAGGTATGGAAACGATGCTTCTGATTTCTTCCAGCGAAATGACCAAAAGCAGAGCGGTCCAGCACATCAATGCGATCAAGGCTGCAAAAGAAAATGGCGTGAAGCATATCATCTATACCGGTTTTATGAGAACCCATGAAGACCCAGAATCTCCGCTTTGGTTTATTGCCGAAGATCATGTAGAAACAGAAAAATACCTTAAAGAATCTGGCATTACTTATACCCTTTTTGATAATGGTTTTTATTTGGATATGCTAATGGATTACGTGGGTGAACAGGTATTGGAAAGCAAAACCATTTTTGTTCCGGCAGGCGAGGGAAAAATAAATTTTGTGTTGCGTAACGAAGTTGCTGAAGCTCTTGCTAATGTGCTAACTACAAACGGACACGAAAATAAAACTTATACCATAGGAAACGAACAACCCATATCTTTTAGAGAAATAGCCAATTACATTTCAAAAGTTACCGGAGTTGCAATCAATTATGTTTCTCCCGAACCGGACGCTTATCAGCAAACCTTATTGCAATATGGTGTTCCAGAGGATTACGCTCGTATGTTTACAGCATTTGCAGTTGCATTTGCAGCTGATACTATGAATGTTTCTACTACTGATTTAACACAACTACTCGGCCGTAAGCCAACAACAGTTCAAGAATATCTTTTGTCAAAATTCAAAAAATAAAAGATGATAAACCTCGAAATGTATTACACACTCGCATGTCCAAATTGCAAAGCGTTCGAGCACCTGTTAAAGTCTGTTTTGCCAATTTTTGAAGGGAAGTTAAATTTAAAAAAGTACTTGCCAATGGGCGAAGACATACCGTTTTTTGTAATGTAAATGTCGAACCTTTAAATTTTATTAATAAGAGCCGCGTTACAACGCTTTGTTTTGTTCACACAAGTAAGCAGGTGCTCGTTTAGACGAGCACCAGAAGAAAACTAAAAAACTTTTATCGTTGAAAGGATAAAACACCTAGCAAACAGATGTGTAAAATTTAAAAAAGATTTATTGAGGTCGGCATTTAATTTCATATCTTTAAAGGCTTATAAAACAAAGAAAAAATGGAAATTTTCAAAGGTCAAAACCTCATAGAGTTTGCTGAACGCTTTAAAACCGACCTTTAAAGGTATATGCCATTCTTAGCAGCTTGGTAAAAAATGCCATAAAATACACCGATAAAGGAACCATAGCTTATGGTTATGACATCAAAGGTGATTGTCCTAAATTTTACATTAAAGACACAGGAATTGGAATTCCAAAAAACCGGCAGGAAGCCATATTTGAACGTTTTATACAGGCTCATATTTATGATAATATGGCATTCCAAGGTGCGGGATTGGGCTTGTCAATTGCCAAAGCTTATGTGGAATTGCTTGGCGGAAAAATTTGGGTGGAAAGTAAAGAAGGCGAAGGTTCAACGTTTTACGTTACCATTTCTTGCAATCCTGAACTTGAGAAGAAATTGATATTCAAAACTATTTTCTAAGGCAGAAAAGCATAAATAAGGCTGTCCGAAATTTTTTACTTAATGACAGCCCCGTTTATTTTAATTTTTGCTTATTGCAGCAATCCTAAAAACCTCTTAAAGTGGTGCCAAGCGCCAATAAAACAAATCCGCCTAAGAGTAGCCCAAAACTATATTGCGAAATATATTGAATGTGGACAAAATGGCCAACTATTCCTAAAAATCCCTAAAATTAGGGCAACAATCCATAAAGTTTTTTTTGGTGCTGATGGTTTCATTTGCGATATATTTTAGTATATAAAATCAACTTTAGGGCATAAAAGAATACTATCTGCATTTAATATTAAATTGATTAAAAAGCAGTTACCCAATTCAATAAATGGGTCTTCACTTTTTGTAATTTAATTTGATGCCTAACAATAGCTTTAAATTTCTTCCAATCCTCCAATTATTATTGAAATTGCAGACAGCGAAGAAAAAATTATAAAGTAACAAGAGTTACCGTTAAACTGATTTCAAAATCCCTTTATTATGTTGTATCGCAAAACAACCTGCTAAATTAAAATTCAAAATTACCTAACTTCTTTCCGAAGCACTTCCAACGGCGGACTTTTTATCACGCCAATGCTATTTCCCAACCCAATTGCCAAAACCAACAAAGTAATTCCTGGCAATAACACCAAAAATGGAATTAAGGATGGAATAAATGGCATATCAAAAACCAGCCAGGCCAATAGTTGACTGCTGAGCAAAGACAATAAAATACCGGAAAGCGATCCCAAAATACCCAAATAAAGGTATTCCAAAGCGGTTATTTTAAGAATTTGATTGCTTCTTGCGCCAAGCGTCCGCAACAAAACACTTTCTCTGATGCGTTGATATTTGCTAGTTTTTACGGCACCCAACAACACAATGATTCCCGTAAAAATGCTGAAAAAAGCCATGAAATTGATGAGCCACGAAATTTTGTCGAGCAGTTTTTCAACCACCGTGAGCACTTGCCTTAAATCAATAATAGACACATTTGGAAAGTTTTTCACCAAATCCTGCTGCAGTTCGGCTGAAACCGATTCATTAGGAACACTGGTGGTAAGCACCCGAAATTGCGGCGCATTTTCCAACACGCCTACAGGAAATATAATGGTGAAATTCATTTGCATTTGCGCCCAATCAACCTTGCGAATGCTGCCAACAACAGTGTTCAGCAATACACCTTGAACATTAAAAGTGATTTTATCGCCAATAGCAACTTTGGCGTCATCAACAAAATTATCGCTTATTGAAATGGGCACAAGCTCGGTATTCGTAACTTCTGGCGTCCACTCGCCAGTTATCAATGTTTCAGAGGCTGTAAGCGCATCACGGTAAGAAACGCGAAATTCGTGGTTCAAAATCCACCGTCTTATTGTTGCAGTTGAGTCTTGCCTAATCTCACTTACCGGTTTTCCTTTGATACTTTGCAGCCGCATCGTTACAATGGGCATATTGTCTATTACCGGCAAACTCTTGCTGCTTATCACATTGGCAACCGAATCTTTTTGAGACGTCTGCACATCGAGCAAAATTATATTTGGATTTTTGGCATTCGATTCCAAGGAAGCCTGGGCCAATAACATGTCTTTTGTGAAATATAACGTACTGATTAAAAAAGAGCCAACACCAATGGCCAAAATTAAAATCAGGGTTTGGTTTTGCGGACGAAATAAATTAAGCAGACTTTGGCGCGCCACAAAACCCCAAGAAGTGGGGAAATATTTTTTAATGCTTTTCATAAACAAATTGGCAATGCCGGCCAAAACAGAAAAGGTGATTAAAATTCCGCCAACAAATGCAAGCGAATACCGCCAATCTTTTAACAACCAAAACGAAAAAATAAAAATGAACAAAAATATGCCCAACAGCACCATAATCCCTGCCCTTCTCGACTTTGAAACATCTTCTTCCTGAACCCTTAAAGCCTGTAATGGAGAAACATACAACGTATTCATTAGCGGGTATAAAGCAAATAAAACCGACATGAAAATTCCCAATAACAAGCCCATTATAATAACCTGCAGAGAAAAATTCATTTCCACATCAACAGGCAGAAGATCTCCCAAAAACAAAGGAAACAACTGCTGAAGCAACAGACCAAGAACGGTTCCGATAAGGCCGCCTAAAAAACCTATTCCGGCAATTTGCAGCAAATAAATAAGAAATGTTTGTTTTTTGGTGGCGCCCAGACATTTAAGCACGGCAACGGCGCGTAATTTTTCTTTAATATAAATATGGATGGCGCTAGCAATTCCCACACATCCCAACAATAAGGCAATGAAAGCCACCAAATTAAGAAACTTTCCAAAATTATCATACCTGCTGCCTAATCTTTCGCTGGTAGAAATATGGGTCTCCAAGTCGGCATCTTGTAAATCTATAACTGTTCCCAACTTTTTATTCAGTTGCTCCATATCCATCTTTGGAGGTGCCACAAAATAAAAATCATAATTAATGCGGCTGCCTGTTTGCACGAGTCCAGTTTCCGCAATCAATCTATATGAAATAATTACCGGTGGCGCAATGGAGCTAAAAATCGCATTGCTTCCCGGTGAAGCTATTAATGCGCCTGCAATAGGCAAGGTAATTTTCCCTATTTTAATGCTGTCTCCTGCCTGCAAACCCAATTGCAACAGTAATGTTGCATCAACCAAGGCGGCATCTTGTTTTTGGTATAAATTTTCTGCCGAAACAGGATCGGTTTCCAACAATCCGTAAAAAGGAAAACCTTCCTCCATTCCCCTAACCTGAACCAATTTGGCGGCACCTGTTTTTGGAAAAGCAGCCATAGAGGAAAAACTTATTTCTTTTGCATCGGCACCGCCCAAAGAATCAATTATTTGGGTTACTTTTTCATTTGGCGGCTGGTTGCTGGCTATTTTAAAATCGGCTCCCATTAAGGATTTGGACTGCAATGCGATGGTTTCTTTTAAGGTTTCGCCAAAAGATTGGATGGAAACAACGGCAGCGATTCCCAAAACGATGGAGGCCACAAATAACACCAACTTTTTGCTGCTGGCTTTTCCGTCGCGCCACGCCATTTTTAAAAGCCATTGAAAAGATGCTTTTGAAGCTGCTTTATTGGTGTTTATCATTGGGAAACCGTTTGATTTTCAACAATTTTACCGCCTTTTAAGCGGAGAATATGTTGGGTTTTTTGCGCCAATTCAATATCGTGGGTAACAATAACAAGCGTAGTTCCCAATTCTTTATTTAGGTTGAAAAGCAATTCCACCACTTTTTCGCCGGTTTCCGCATCGAGATTTCCGGTAGGTTCATCGGCAAACAATATTGCTGGCTTGTTAGAAAATGCTCTGGCCACAGCCACCCTTTGTTGCTCGCCTCCCGAAAGTTGTGATGGATAATGGTGGTAACGATCAGCCAATCCAACTTTTTCCAACAATTCCATTCCTGTTTTAGCGGCATTTTTATCGCCCTGGAGTTCCAGCGGCACCGCAACATTTTCAAGCGCCGTGAGGGTTGGCAGCAATTGAAAATCCTGAAAAACAAATCCGACTTTTTTATTTCGCAACAAAGCGCGTTGGTCTTCACTTAGGGCATTTAATTGAACCCCGCACAATTCTATGGTTCCTGAATCAGAATGGTCGAGTCCCGCACAAAGTCCTAACAAAGTGGTTTTTCCGCTTCCTGAAGGACCTACAATTGAAAAGGTTGATCCTTCTTCAATTTCAAAGGAAATATCGTGAAGCACCGTTAATTTTTTGGAACCGCTTGAATATGTTTTCTCTAAGTTCTGAATGTTTAATATCTTTGTCATAGTACTGTCTATTTTTCATTTTTCAAAAAGAAGGAAAATTACAGAAATGATTTTAATTTAAACACCAAATGTTATGCGAATCTTGTTAATGTTTTGTTATTTTTTGATCCTTACCCTTTGTTTTTCCTGTGGCGAAAGCCCCAATAAAAAAGAGGATAACAACGTAAAAGAAATTGATGCTGCAGCAATAAAAAATGAAAAAACTGAGGAGAATAAAATAATTCTATTCTTCGGCACCAGCCTTACGGCAGGAATGGGATTGGATCCCAATGAAGCTTTTCCGGCGTTAATTCAAGGGAAAATCGATTCCTTAAATTTGCCTTATGAGGTTGTTAACGCCGGATTGAGCGGAGAAACCACGGCTGGCGGAAAAAACAGGATCAATTGGGTGCTGAATCAAAAGGTGGATGTTTTTGTTTTAGAGCTGGGCGCCAATGACGGACTTCGCGGCATTCCTTTAACCGAAACCAAAAGCAACTTGCAGACAATAATTGATGTGGTAAAAGAAAAAAATCCGGACACGAAAATTGTTTTGGTGGGCATGGAAATTCCGCCCAATATGGGAGAAGACTATACTTCGGAATTTAGAAATATCTTTCCTGATCTTGCGAAAAAAAATAAATTGGAATTGGTGCCCTTTTTATTGCAAAATGTTGGCGGAATTAAAGAATTGAACCAGCCAGACGGCATTCATCCCACTGCGGAAGGACAAAAAATCTTGGCCAACAACGTTTGGAATGTATTAAAGCCAGTGCTTGCCAATTAATCTGAAATAATTCTCGATACATTTTTTAACTATTTTTGCCAAATTAAAAATGATGGTTTTCCGCAGCGCAACAAAAAATGACTTGCCGTTTATTGTAAAAATGTTGGCAAACGATAAATTAGGGAAATTAAGGGAAAACTATCAGGAGCCTTTGCCAGAAAGTTATTACGCGGCTTTTGAAATCATTGATAAAGATCCAAATCAGGAATTGATGGTTGTGGAAAAAGAAAATGATGCTGAAATTGCAGGTACTTTTCAACTGACCTTTATTCCATATTTAAGCTATCAGGGAAAATTAAGGGCCCAAATTGAAAACGTTTTTGTTCGGGAAGATTTAACCGGACAAGGCATCGGAAAAAAAATATTTGAATGGGCCATTGAAAGGGCAAAAAACAGAAATGCGCATTTACTGCAATTGACCAGTGATAAAAAACGGCCAAGCGCCATTAAATTTTATGAAGATTTGGGTTTTATAGCTTCGCACGAAGGAATGAAACTGCATTTTAAATAAAAAAATAGGGACTTTCCCAAAACAACTATTTTTAACCGCCAGGAAACGCAAAAGAAAATCGCAAGGTGCGCAAGAAAAAAAATAATTTATAAATTCTTGGCGAACTTTGCGGAAAATCTTTGCGAACTTTGCGGTTAAATTTTTAATCTATAATTTATTTCTGAATCAACTACGACAACCCGGAAATTACGCCATTGTTGTCGATGGTCATTCCTTCAGAAGCAGGAACGCCCGGCAATCCTGGCATACGCATCATTTCACCCAAAATTGGGATGATGAAACCGGCGCCGGCAGAAATTTCAATTTCCCGCACAGTTACGTTAAATCCTTTTGGCCTTCCCAAAATTGTTTCATTATCTGTAAATGATTTTTGTGTTTTCGCCATACAAATAGGGAAATTATTAAAGCCAAGTCTTTCGATTCTTTTCAGATTTAACAATGCTTTTTTATCAAAATCAACACCGTCGGCGCCGTAAATTTCTTTGGCAATTGTTTCAATTTTCTCTTTTACGGGAGCATTCCAATCGTACAATGGTTTAAATTGGGATTTGTTTGCGTCAACCACTTTTACAACAGCTTCCGCTAATTTTTTGGTGCCTTCCCCTCCTTTTTCCCAGCCTTCAGAAACAACTGCCTGAACACCTAATGCCGCACATTTTTCAATGATATAATCCACTTCTTCTTTGGTGTCTGTTATAAAAGAATTAATGGCCACCACAGGTTCAATATTGAATTTTCTTATGTTTTCAATATGTTTTTCCAGGTTACAAAAACCTTTTTTTATGAACTCCATATTTGGCGTATTGTATTCCTCTTTTTTAGCCCCGCCATGGTGATGCAAAGCCCTGATTGTTGCAACCAACACAACCGCTTTCGGATTTAAATCGGCAGCCACACATTTTATGTTCAAGAATTTTTCAGCCCCTAAATCTGCCCCAAAACCTGCTTCGGTAACCACATAATTTGACAAAGAAAGTCCCATTTTAGTCGCAAGAATGGTGTTGGTTCCCTGTGCAATATTTGCAAAGGGGCCGCCATGGATAATGGCCGGATTTTCTTCTAAAGTTTGCACCAAGTTTGGCTTAATGGCGTCTCTCAACAAAATTGCCATTGCATTTTCGGCTTTTAAATCACGGGCAAAAATTGGCTTGTTGTCGAAGGTAAATCCAACGAAAATGTCACCCAAACGTTTTTTCAAATTTTCAAAATCGGTGGCCATGCATAAAATAGCCATCACTTCAGAAGCCGGCGTAATATTAAAGCCATCTTCACGCGGAATACCGTTAACAGTGCCGCCCAATCCAATCACAATATTTCGCAAAGCCCTGTCGTTCATGTCAATAACGCGTTTCCAAACCACCGTTCTTGAATCTATATTCAAATTATTTACGGTGCTTTGTAAATTATTGTCGATCAAAGCCGACAATAAATTGTTTGCTTTTTCCACCGCATTAAAATCGCCTGTAAAATGAAGATTGATGTCTTCCATAGGAACCACTTGTGAGTAACCGCCGCCGGCTGCGCCGCCTTTAATCCCAAAAACGGGTCCTAAAGATGGTTCACGCAAAACAACCATAGCCTGTTTTCCAATTTTGTTTAACCCTTCCGTTAATCCGATAGAAACTGTTGTTTTTCCTTCGCCTGCCGGAGTTGGCGTAATGGCAGTAACCAATACCAAATTGTTCTTTTTGATTTTTTCTTCATCAATAAAATTTAAAGGCAGCTTTGCTTTGTATTTCCCAAACATTTCCAAATCATCTTCTGCAATTCCTAGCTTGGCTGCAATTTCTTTAATATGCAATAATTTTTTATGTTGTGCTATTTCTATATCTGATAAATGTTTCATTTTTTTAAATTTTGGTAACAAATATATAAAATTCAGCATTCAAAATAATTATAAATATTGATATGATACTTTACCTGAACTCATATTGACTTTTTTGATTGAAGCGAACCTGCCTGCGGCAGGCAGGAATTAGCTATTTTGGGTCTGATTGAAGTGCTTTTTTTAGTTGCATAGCAACGCTACGGAAGGAAAAAAAGACAAAAAGCAGGCTCAAAAAAGCAATCTTTTAGCCAATTGAAAGAAGTCAAGATGAGTTCTACATAAAAAGAAAAAAAGAATTGTCAGTTCTTATTTGAAATTATATATTTGCACGTTAATTACAAATGAATTTTATAAAAATAAATTTAAAATGCAAAACAAAGGACTTATAAAGTTATTCGCTATTCTATTCGGATTAGTAAGTTTATATCAATTATCATTTACTTGGTTTACAAATGGTGTTGAAAATAAAGCAAAAGTGTATGCGGAATCTAAATCTACAGATGGCAGGGAAATAGCCAGATTAGAAAGAGCGTATTTAGACTCGATTGCAAATTATCCGATTATAGATTTAGGTTTTGCGGAATTTAGCTATAACGAAATTAAAGACAAACAAATAAACTTAGGGTTAGACTTAAAAGGCGGTATTAATGCCATCCTTCAAGTGTCTGTTAAGGATATTTTAATTGGCTTGTCAAATGATTCAAAAAACCCTACGTTTAATGAAGCGTTGGCAAAAGCAGATCAGGCACAAAAAAGCAGCGATGACACTTATTTAAATTTATTTTTTGATGAGTTTAAAAAATTAAGTGACGGAAAAGTTAAATTAAGTGATCCAAGTATTTTTGGAAACAAAGCCTTACGCGAAAAAATAAACTTCAAATTAACAGATGAACAGGTAAAACCAATTATTGAAGCTGAAATTTCAGGTTCTATCAATACTGCTTTTGAAGTTTTAAGAAGTCGTATCGATAAATTTGGTGTTACACAGCCAAACATTCAAAGAATTGGAAACTCAGGTCGTATTTTAATTGAATTGCCAGGCGCAAAAGACATTGACCGTGTTAAAAAATTATTGCAAAGCACTGCTGAATTAGAGTTTTGGGAAGTATATTCAAACCAAGAAACAGCAAACTTCTTTATTCAGGCCAACTCTGTTGTAGAAAATTTATTAAAAGAAGGCACTAAAGAAGACACTAAATTAGATTCTGCCGCACCAAAAGAAAATATTGATGATTTATTGGGTGAAGTTTCTGACTCCTTAGCCACCAAAAAAGTTGCTAATTTATTCGCTGTTTTTACGCCAAGCGTTCCTCAATCCGAGAACCAAATATCATCTGTGATTGGAACAGCTAAAGTATCTGATACCGCTAAAGTAAACAAATACTTGGCCATGACTGAAATCAGGTCTTTGCTTCCAAACGAAATGAAGTATGCCAAATTTCTTTGGGATGCCAAACCATTTTCAGCAGTTACAACAGATACCAATGAAAGTACAGAGTTAATTTATTTATACGGGATTAAATCAAATCGTGAAGATCTTGCGCCAATTGAAGGCGATGTGATCGAAGATGCAAGTCAGGAATACGGGCAAACCGGCGCTCCTGAAGTAAGTATGACCATGAATGCCTACGGAACCAAACTTTGGGGGAAAATGACCACTGAAAATGTTGGAAAATTTGTCGCTGTAGTGCTTGATGATTATGTTTATACTGCTCCTTCAGTAAATACCGCCATTACAAATGGAAGAACTTCCATTTCTGGCGGAAGTATGACCGTGGAAGAAGCCCAAGATATTGCAAACGTATTAAAAGCTGGTAAATTACCTGCTGCCGCACATATTATTCAATCTGAAATTGTTGGACCTTCATTAGGGCAACAAGCTATTGACAGCAGTATGTACTCCTTCTTTTTGGCATTGCTGATTGTTTTTGCCTGGATGATTTTTTACTATGGAAAAGCAGGTGTAATAGCCGATTTCGCCTTAATAATAAACTTATTATTTATTTTCGGGATTTTAACAGCCTTCGGAGCGGTTTTAACCTTGCCTGGAATTGCAGGTATCATTTTAACCATCGGTATGGCGGTTGATGCCAACGTAATTATATACGAAAGGATTAAGGAAGAATTAAACCATGGAAAAGGCCTTAAAGCAGCCATAAAATACGGATTTAGCTATGACGGTGCATTTTCGGCAATTTTAGATGCCAACGTTACTTCATTGTTAACAGGTATCATTTTATATGTTTTCGGAACTGGTCCGGTACAAGGATTCGCATACACCTTTATTGTGGGTATTATAACTTCACTGTTTACGGCAATTTTCATCTCTCATTTGACAATTGATTGGTATGCCAACAAAGGAAAAGCATTTACATTCAATACGAACATCACAAAAAAATGGTTTACCAAAATGAATGTCGATTTCGTAAAATTAAGAAAACCTGCTTATGTAATATCCAGTATTTTATTGATAATCAGTATCGCTTCTTTATCCACGAACGGATTAAACTTTGGAGTAGATTTTGTCGGAGGCAGATCTTATGTAGTTAAGTTTGATAAACCAACAAGCGCAACAGATGTTTCAGTTTCATTAAAAGACGTATTTGGTGACGCACCGGAAGTTAAAACATATGGTGATGACAGTCAATTAAAAATAACCACCAAATATAAAATTGAATTAGAAGACAAGGAAATTGATGATGAAGTTCAAGGATTGTTATATACAGGTTTAAAACAATACAATCCGGCAGGACTTACCTTGGAAGAGTTTAAACCAGGTTTTGATGGCGTAAAAACACTTGGAATACTTAGCACCATAAAAGTTGAGCCAACAATTGCAGATGATATTAAAACAGCAGCAGGCTGGGCTATTTTAGGTTCGCTTTTGGTCATATTCCTATATATTTTACTAAGGTTTAGTAAATGGCAATACAGTTTGGGAGCTGTTGTTGCATTATTTCATGACGTATTAATTGTATTTGGTATATTCTCTATATTTTATAAAATTTTACCTTTTGATATGGAGATTGGACAATCCTTTATTGCCGCTATATTAACGGTTCTGGGTTATTCAATAAATGATACGGTGATTGTTTATGACAGGATTCGTGAGTTTACCAAAACACATACTTCCTGGAGTTTGGGCAAAGTCATAAATACCGGGATTAACAGTACCTTGGGCAGAACCATAAACACTTCATTAACAACATTGTTGGTGTTATTTGCCATATTCCTATTTGGAGGTGATTCCATCAAAGGATTTATGTTCGCATTAATCGTTGGTATTGGAGTTGGTACTTATTCATCCATATTTGTTGCTTCGGCAATTGTATATGATACTGTTAAAAAAACAGATAAAGAAAAAGAACAACTAAAAAAATAATTTACATTTAAAACTTTTTTATAAAACCGTTTTGAGTTGTCAAAACGGTTTTTGTATTTTAAATTAGCAAATAAATCAGAATTAAAGGCTAATATTCTCCATTGATTATTAAATTTGTAACAAAGCATAAAAATGAGCATCATTAAACTACACACTACCTATTTTAAAAAATACATTTCCGAAGAAAAAATTGACAAGGCCATCGATTTAATGGTTTCCCAAATTACGGAAGACTGTAAAGATGAAACCCCAATATTTATTGGAATATTAAATGGCTCCTTTATGTTTGTTGCCGATTTGGTTCGTAAATATAACTACAGTTGTAAAGTTTCATTTGTGAAATTGGCTTCTTATGAAGGAACGGAATCATCGGGAAAAATAAAACAGTTGGTGGGTTTAAATGAGGATTTGGAAGGCAAAACGGTGATTATTTTAGAAGATATCATTGACACCGGAAATACGCTTCAGGAGATTTATGAAATCTTTGCCGATAAAAAATTAAAACAACTTAAAATAGCAACCTTGTTTTTTAAGCCGGATGTATTTAAAAAAGATTTGAAAATAGATTATATCGGTATTTCAATTCCTGATAAATTTATAATTGGATATGGTTTAGATTATGATGGATTAGGAAGAAATCTTGCCAGTATTTATCAACTTACAACGCCGCCAAAAATGAAAAATATTGTTTTATTCGGACCTCCGGGTGCAGGAAAAGGAACTCAAGCCGATTTACTGAAAGAAAAATACAACCTGCTGCATATTTCAACAGGCGATGTTTTCCGTTCCAATATCAACAACAAAACTGAACTTGGAATATTGGCCAAATCCTATATGGATAATGGCGATTTGGTACCCGATGAAGTTACCATTGATATGCTAAAGGCTGAAGTTGATAAAAATCCGGATGCCAAAGGATTTATTTTTGATGGATTTCCCCGCACGGAATCACAGGCAAAAGCTTTAGATAACTTTTTGGAAGAAAAAGGAGAACTCATCAGCGGCATGGTTGCGTTGGAAGTGCCAGAAGATTTATTGGTTACGCGCCTGTTAGAACGAGGTAAAATCAGCGGAAGAACCGATGATCAGGACGAAAGTAAAATTCGCAATCGTTTTAATGAATACAATACAAAAACAGCCATTTTAAAGGATTATTACCAACTTCAAGGCAAATATTTTGGTGCAGATGGCGTTGGAACTATTGATGATATCACCAAACGTTTGTCGGAAATAATTGACCATTTATAGAAAATTAGTTGCCGCTAAATTGACAAAGAGTTAAATTTTCAATTCAAAATTGTACCTTTGCGCCCTTAAACCCAAATTCGGGTAATTATTTTATACGAAAATGACTGAAGAAAATTTTGTTGACTATGTAAAAATTTATGCTTCTTCCGGTAAAGGAGGGCGTGGTTCCACGCATTTACATAGGGAAAAATACATTGATAAAGGCGGCCCTGATGGTGGAGACGGCGGTCGTGGCGGACATATAATTGTTCGGGGAAACAGAAATATGTGGACACTTTTTCCACTAAAATTTAAAAAACACTTCAAAGCCGATCACGGTGGCGACGGAAGCAAACAACGAAGCACCGGAAAAGACGGTAAAGATGTTTATATTGAAGTTCCTATGGGAACCATCATCAGAGATGGGGAAACTCAGGAAGTTTTATTTGAAATTACCTTAGAAAATCCAGAACAAATTTTACTTGAAGGCGGAATGGGCGGATTGGGAAACTGGAATTTCAGATCGTCAACACATCAAACGCCAAGATTCGCGCAGCCCGGCATCGATATGAAAGAAGGCTGGTTTCAATTAGAATTAAAAGTATTGGCCGATGTTGGTTTGGTTGGCTTTCCAAATGCCGGAAAATCTACTTTGCTGTCGGTTCTTACTGCAGCCAAACCTAAAATTGCAGATTATGCGTTCACCACTTTAAAACCCAATTTGGGCATTGTGGAATACCGCGATTTTCAAACTTTTGTGATGGCAGATATTCCGGGAATTATTGAAGGAGCCGCAGACGGCAAAGGTTTGGGACATCGTTTTTTACGTCATATTGAACGAAATTCGATATTGTTGTTTTTAATCTCAGCCGATTCTCCCAACATTCAAAAAGAATATGATATTTTATTGAATGAGTTAAAACAACACAATCCTGAATTGCTGGATAAAAACAGGTTGCTTGCCATTTCAAAATCCGATTTATTGGATGATGAATTAAAAGCAGAAATTATTAAGGAATTGCCAAAAGGAATTAAAACGCTTTTTATTTCATCCGTTGCAAAACAAGGATTGATGGAATTAAAAGATACTTTGTGGCAAATGCTAAACAATTAAATTTTTAATTGATGCTGCCTAAAAACTAGTTATAAATTAAACTTTAGGCTGTTAAAAAAATACCAAATAAAAAAGCGTGGTGCCAAAACACCACGCTTTTTTATATTACACCAATCGCTTTTCCTTTGAAAAAACGATTGTATCTATTGCAGTCTTTTATAAATTTTATCGCCATTTTCATCCTCCACTTTTAAATTGCCTTGCAAGTCCAATTCAAGCAATCGCGGTTGTTTAAAAGCCGCCCATTTTATAATAAACAAATTGGAAATGGTTGTTTTGTAGATTACCGCAAATTCGAACTTTTCATCACCGCCCACAAAAGAATAATAACCATCTTTGGCCGATATAATGCATTCACCCCATTTATCGACAAAATATTTGCCTTCAATTGAATTAACAACAGGAACTACAAACGATTTCACGGGATCAGTTGTGGCTTCATTGGCTTCATTTTTAACAATTTGTTCCGCCACTTTCATTGGTGGCGTTTCTTTAACTTTTGGCACTTCGGGCACTTTCCGTACTTCAACTGCCGGCAAAACTTCCTTAACGGTCAGTTTCTCAATTTCTGTCTTTTTTTCGCTATTTTTTTCATCGGCCGCTAAGGTGCCGTCATACGCATATTTTAAGTTTTCAATGTCAACAAACGCACTTCTGATAGCTTCATGATATGCCTTTTTATATTCCTTTTCTCTTGACATGCCTTCTTTGGTTGAAAAAATCTTGTTCGAGTAACAATCCAACAATTCTATGTTCATTTTTGTGCTTAACATACCAGAATGATTATTAACCGAAACCATTAAAGCCAAACAGCGGTTCGCCGCCAAATCTTCAGGAAACGAATCATCTGTAAACAAAACTGTAAAACCAACTTTTTCAAAAAGAAATTTTGTTAAAGAATTGAGCTGATGCTGATCCGGTGATTTTTGAAATTCAAATTGCTTCGGAACCAGAATATATTTATAGGAATTGATGCTTTTTTGTGCAAACAGTATGGAAAAACTGAATATTAAAATAAAACTGATTGAAAATGATTTGTTCATAATTGTATAAATTTTGTTACTGTCAAACTATTGTTTTTTGATATTTGTAAAAGTACTTACTTAATTTGAAACTATAAACACCAAATGCTGCTTGCGCTACAAATAGCGTTTAATTTCCATAAGATTGGTAACCGATTTAATATTTTTAGATACAGGCTCAGCATTAAAATTACAGAAAATCACATCAAACCCAGCATCTTTTGCGCCCATAATATCGGCTTCCCAATTGTCGCCAATCATGATGGATTCGGCGGAAACGGCTTTTGTTATTTCCAAGGCATATTCAAAAATAATGGGATTTGGTTTTTTTACGCCGGCGTCTTCAGAAGTAATTATCTTATCAAAATACTTTGCAATCCCTGAATTTTCAATCTTTTTATACTGAACCTCATTAAACCCATTTGTAATAATATGAAGTTTGTAATTCACAAACAAATGTTCCAAAATTTCATGGGTTCCTTCAAAAAGTTGGTTATGGTTCGGCAAAACTTTAATATAATCAACCGACAAATTCTCCAAAAGCTGCATATCAACTTTTTCGTTGATTTTTACAAAAGTATCTTTTAACCTGCCCAATCTCATCTCTTCTTTGGTCACTTTTTCTTCGCGATATAATTTCCAATAATGCTCATTAATTCCACGGTAATAATTCAAAAACTTTTGCAGATTAACTTTTACTTCATGTTTTTTAAAAATGGTTTCAAAAGCAATATCAGAATTTGTTTCAAAATCCCAGAGCGTATGGTCTAAATCGAAGAATATGTGCTTAATATGTTTCATCTGTTAACATTTTATTTTTTATTGGTACAGATGCAGTCGCCATTAATCATTCTGCTGTGTATCAAAATTTGATTGGCTCGTTTCATTTATTTTATTTTGAACAAGGTACTTAAATTGGATTTAAAATTTCTCAATACCGAATAATTTTTAGAAGAACAACGAAATCTCGATCTTTTTATATCACGGTCGCTTTATAAATATCAGTCCACCCATTCCAATAATCATTTTCACTTAAAGTCTCATTATGAAAAACCGAAATAAATGTTCCGTTCACTTTTTGAACTTCATTTTTTAATTCTAAAATCTTAACCAAACTATCTTCATTTGAAAGCTTCATATGTTGCTTTAAAGTAACATCCATTACCGCATAAGGAAATATTTTTAAGGGTGTTTGACTTTCAAAACCCAAATCGTAAAAATAAAACGGTGAACAGGTGCTGGCCCTAAACCCAACAGATTTTTCAAAGCCCATAGTGTAATCTTCCTTCATGTCTATATCTATTAGATTTTGATAAACATCAGGCAAATTTAAACGCAAATAATGCTGACGAGAACACATTACCGGTCTGTTTAAGATGTATTCCAACCTTAATTTTTCCTTTTTTAACCTTTCTGGATCATTAAAAGTAAAATAGGAAGAAAGCAAACCAACTTTTGAATAATCGGCAACCGATTTTATTAAGGATTTGAAATTGATATTTGCAGAGGAAATATTTTTGTCAAAGGTAGTGTAATCTCCAATTAAAAAGAAAAAAATTGTGTCCACATTATGCGCTGCTTTAATTTTTAACAAGGTCGAAAAAGTATCAAAAGGGTCTTCCCTTAAATTTAAAACGGTCAAGACTCGGTTGCGAAAATGTATAAACTTCAAATTGAATAAATCCTTTAACGATCCGCCAATTGCACGCAAAAACCCTTTATGCTTATATTTGAATGCAACATTTACATCTATTGTTGAAATTAATTTAAATTCCCTTGTGGCGAAATTATAATTTGGAAATTTATTTTTTAGCAGTTCCAAAAACTTAAAAGCCCAAATATCAACCACGGGTTTTTCCAGAAAACCATTTTTATAGGCCAAACTTTCGCCAACCGGAAATCGTTCGTGTACATCCTTTACATGGGGCAAATACTCTTCATACCTGCTGATTAAGTAAAAACTTGCCGCAAAAATATCAAATGGAATTGTTGACGATTCTTTGGCCGGAAAAAAGCAAGGAACGTCATCCCATTTAGAAATCTTGATGTCAACATCATTAATGCCTTGCTCAAATAACAAATCGTGACTCCTAATAAAAAATTCAGCACCCAAAGGAGCCTTTGAATAGGTTATTTTTGGCCCGCTATGTACCACAAAATCATTGACTTTCGTGGTAAATGTTATGGGAATTTTAAGAATTCTGACAAAAAAATGTTTGAATATATAATTAACTCTTGGTGTAATTTTATGTGTATAAATGAGCAACATTTATGGTGGATTCTTTTATTTGTTTATGTTTTGGCGTTTTTTACCGACCTTTTTGACAATTGACTTTTAACTTTCAACTTCCAATTTTTTGCTTGAACTTTATACTTACATAATATTTTCATCGGCGAAGCTAAAATACGCATTTTCCGTTATAATTATGTGATCCAATACTTTTATGTCTAAGGTTTCTCCTGCAATTTTCAATTTGCTTGTTATTGATTTATCGGCCTGGCTAGGCTGCAATTTTCCGGAAGGATGGTTGTGGCATAAAATAATGGCTGTTGAAAACAACTCAATTCCTTTTTTAAAAACCAGCCTGACATCAACCAAAGTACCTGTTAATCCGCCTTTGCTTAATTGTTCTTTGTGCAAAACTTTGTTGGAATTGTTTAAATAAACAATCCAAAATTCTTCGTGATGCAATTCTCCAATCAATGGTTGCATTAAATCGAAAATAGCCTTGCTTCCGGTAATTTGAGGCAATTCCACAGCTTCTTCAAGCCTTCTTCTACGTCCGAGTTCCATAGCTGTGATAATGGATATTGCTTTCGCCTCGCCTATTCCTTTAAATTTTACCAAATCGGATACCAATAACTTTCCCAATTTGTTTAAATTATTGTCTATGGAAGCTAAAATTCTTTTGGATAAAGCTACTGCACTCTCATTTCTGCTGCCCGAACTAATTAAAATTGCAATTAATTCGGCATCTGATAATGATGCTTTACCTTTTAACATTAATTTTTCACGAGGTCTGTCGTCTTCTGCCCAAGATTTTATGGACAGAGGTTTGTTTTCATAATTCATAAGCAAGTTTTATTCAAATATAGTCGTAATATTTTTGAATTAAATTCTTATTTATGAAAATTCTTATTTGAAGCAACTGTTTATTAAGAGTTTTGATGTAATATTTCGAAAAAAATTAAATTAACGCCTTAAATTTATCAAAATCCAATCCGCCGTAATTGCCTGAACTCATCAACAAAACAACCGTATTTTCAAAATTTTGGTGAAATAAAAACTCCCTGAATGCAGTTGGATCGGTATAAACAATTAAATCCTCGCGCTGAAAAGCGTCTCTAATTTGTTGTTCGGTAATTTTTTCGAGTCGTTTTATTTCAACGGCATGCGGAGAATAAAAAACAACGGCTCTATCGGCACTGTTTAAGGTCTCTTTGTATTCTTTTAAAAATTCGGCATTTAAACTACTGTAAGTATGCAATTCTAAACAAGCCAACAATTTTTTAGCTGCATACTGATTTTTTACGGCATTTGCGGTGGCTTCAACTTTACTTGGCGAATGCGCAAAATCTTTAAAAACAATGGTCGATTCACTTTCTGCAATTTTTTCCAAACGCTTGCTGGCACCTTTAAAACTCGCTATGGCTTCATAAAAATCGGCTTCATCAACACCCATGTGCTGACAAATCCACTTTGCGCCTGCCATATTTTGCAAATTGTGCTTTCCAAAAATTTCCAATGGCATTTCACCCAATGAAGTTTCAATAAAAGTGGTGCCATTTTCAATTCGGTAATTTGGTGTGCGGTATGGATATTTCTGAATTGGATTTGTGGCAGCTTCCACTATCTTTTTAACTTCATCATCTTCTTCGTTGTAAACAATAATGCCGCCATTTGTAATTGAATTGACAAAGATTGAAAACTGTTCTACGTAGTGTTCATAAGTTGGAAAAACATTTATATGGTCCCAGGCAATTCCGCTTAAAAGGGCGATGTTGGGTTTGTATAAATGAAATTTTGGACGCAAATCTATCGGACTCGACAAATATTCATCGCCTTCCAATACAATAAATTCATTTTCTGCAGTTAAATGCACCATCGTGTCAAAACCATCCAACTGCGCGCCAACCATATAATCAACCGCGATTTCATGATAGTTGAGCACGTGTAAAATCATGGAGGTAATGGTGGTTTTACCGTGAGATCCGCCAATGACCACCCGTGTTTTATCCTTAGATTGCTCATACAAAAACTCAGGATAAGAATATATTTTTAGCCCCAGCCTTTTAGCTTCCAACAACTCCGGATTGTCCGCTTTTGCATGCATGCCAAGAATTACGGCATCCAGATTCGGGGTGATTTTTTCTTCAAACCAGCCCTCATCCTCGGGCAACAAACCTTTTATTTTTAATCTTGTTTTTGAAGGTTCAAAAATAGCGTCATCGCTGCCTGTTATTGTATCTCCTTTTTGATGTAAAGCCAAGGCCAAATTGTGCATGGCACTTCCTCCAATTGCAATAAAATGATAGTTCATGTAAAAAAATTATGGAACCAAATGTAAGAAAACAATTAAAAAGAAAGGCTAAATTATTTAAGCAATCTCAATTAAAATGATTGATCATTACCTCAAGGATTTTACATTTCAGTCCATAAATTGTTCACAAACTCCAAAGGATAAAAAAGTGATAAGCTATTTTTTTTCCGATAAAAACCAAAAAAAAGGACGCCTTTATGCTGAGCAAAATTAATGGCCTCAATCCCTAATCAACTTGTACTCAAATCAAAATCAACCTTAAATCGGTATTTATAAATTCTTTAATTTTTAGAATATAGCAAAAATAACATTTATTTTTTCTGTTAAAACTATTAACAACTATGTTTATAACTTATAACACAGCAGGCGGTTTTGTTGCAAAAATTGTTTTTATTTAGTATGTATTAAACACCCTTTAAAATTATTGCTTATCGCTTAAAAAATTAACCAACCTTATATTTAATGAAAAAAGTAATATTGCTATTACCTAAAAAAATTACCGTTTTTGTCTTTTTAATCTTCGCGCTAACTTATAACTCAACTTTTGCGCAATGCACTAATCCTCCTCCCACCGGAGCTGCTTCCCAAGTTTTTTGTAAATCCGATAACAGTACAATTGCAAATTTAGTCACCTCAGGCGGCACCATTGTTTGGTATGACGCGCCTTCAGGCGGAGAATTATATGGCGCCGCAGAAGTTCTGGTCAATGGAATAACTTATTATGCCGATAATATTGCAGGAAATAGTTGCAGCACAAGCAGATTGGCTGTTACAGTAATTATTTATGGCGATTTCCCAACAAACGTTGATGTATCAGTAGGAAAATGCGCAATTGATAACCCAACAGTCGGCAGTTTATCCGCAACAGGAGAAAATATCGAATGGTATGATGCACAGACAGGCGGAAATTTTCTTCCGCTTTCAACACTTCTCGTAAATGGAAAAACTTATTGGGTGCAACAGACAGAAAACGGCTGTACCAGTGATCGATTTCCAACAACCGTAAGTTTAATTGAACCGCTTACCCCTACCACAGCACCCATACAGTCATTTTGTTCCCCGCCTAGCGCAACAGTTGCCAATTTAAGGGCAACGGGAACCACTATTCTTTGGTATGATTCCGAAACTTCAACAACGCCATTAAAAAGTACCGCGTTGCTTATTGATGGTGAAGATTATTGGGCTGCCGAAATTACTTTTCCTTGCGTAAGTTCAAACAGAGCCAAAACCACTGTTGTTATAGATATTGCTCCTGATGCCGGTGAAAGCAGTGCATTGCAGGAATGTGAAGTGAATTTTGTGACAACAAATTTATTTGATTTGTTGGGAGGCACCCCCAACACAACCGGAATTTGGACCGGACCAAGTACGTTGTCAAACGGTTATTTGGGAACTTTCGAACCAGGAATAAACACCATCGGCACTTATACTTACACTGTTTCAAGTACGCTTGGCATTTGCCCTCCTGCTTCAGCAACTATTTCTGTAATCATTACAATAGTTCCTCCACCAACAACCGCTAATACCAATCAGACTTTTTGTGAAATTGAAAAAGCCACCATTTCAGATTTAAGCATGAATCAAAATAACGTTGTCTGGTATGATACGGAAACTTCAACAACCGCATTAAACCTTTCGGAAGCACTTGTTGACGGAGAAGATTATTGGGGCGCACTTCCCGACCCAACTTCTGGTTGTTTAAGTGCCATCAGATTAAAAATTACGGCAAACATTACCGTAATTCCGCCTCCAACAACAGCGCAAGTCAATCAAGTTTTTTGTGAAATTGAAAATGCCACTGTTGCAGATTTAATCGTAACCGGAAACGGCATACTTTGGTATGATACCGAAACTTCCACCACACCTTTAAGTATCAATGAAGGACTTATCGAAGGTGAAGATTATTGGGCAAGTCAAACGGATCCAACTTCTGCCTGTGAAAGTGCAACAAGATTGGTTGTGACTGTTTCTATCCTTATTCCACTGCCACCAACTACAACGCAAGCCAATCAGGTTTTCTGTGAAATTGACAGTCCGAAAGTCGGAAATTTAAACGCAATCGGAAATAATGTTCTTTGGTATGCTACTGAAACATCAACAACGCCTTTAAATGATGCAGATTTATTGGCAAATGGCGCAACATATTGGGCAACGCAGACAGATGCAACTTCCGGATGTGAAAGCGCTTCAAGATTGATGGTGACTGTTTCCATTATTGCACCAGCACCGCCAACTACAACCCAGACCAGCCAAACTTTTTGTGAAATAGACAGTCCGAAAGTCCAAAATTTAATCGCTTCAGGAACAGGTATACTTTGGTATGCCAGCGAAACTTCAACATCAGCATTAAATCCAACGGATTTATTGGCAGATGGCGCATCTTATTGGGCAACCCAAACCGATGCAACTTCCAATTGTGAAAGTAAGAACAGACTGGTTGTGAATGTTTCAATTAGTGCGCCGCCGCCGCCAACAACCAGTGCCCAAAATCAGGTTTTTTGCGCAATCAACAATCCGACCGTCGCCAATTTAAGCGCTTCCGGAACAGGAATACTTTGGTATGCCGGCGAAACTTCAACAACCGCATTAAATCCGACAGATTTATTGGCAGATGGCGCAACTTATTGGGCTTCCCAAACTGTTGCTTCAGGCTGTGAAAGCGCCAACAGATTGCTTGTGAATGTTACTGTTATTACGCCACAGCCGCCTGTAACTATTGAACAAAGCAAAACTTTTTGCGAAATTGAAAAAGCCACAGTCGCAAATTTAAACGATCCCGGAAATATATTGCTTTGGTATCCTGCCGAAACTTCCACAACCCCTTTAAACACAACAGATTTATTGGTTGATGGCGCCGTTTATTGGGCAACGCAAACAATTGCCGCTGAAGGCTGTGAAATTGCCAACAGATTAAAAGTTACCGTAAGTATTACCAAAATACTGCCGCCAACTACAACGCAAGCCAATCAGGTTTTCTGTGAAATTGACAGTCCGAAAGTCCAAAATTTAAACGCAATCGGAACAGGAATCATTTGGTATGCTTCTGAAACATCAACAACGCCTTTAAATGATGCAGATTTATTGGTAAACGGATCAACATATTGGTCAACGCAGACAGATGCAACTTCCGGTTGTGAAAGCGCTTCAAGATTGGCGGTGACTGTTGTTATAAATACAACGCCTCCACCAACAACGGCATTAGCAAATCAATCATTTTGCATAAAAGATTATTTGCCAAATGCGCCAATAATTTCCGATTTAAACGCAAGCGGAATCGTCATCCGTTGGTATGCAACCGAAACGTCCTCAATAGCTTTAAATCCAACGGATTTATTGGTAAACGGAGCCTCATATTGGGCAACCCAAACCGATGCGACTACCGGTTGTGAAAGCGCTTCAAGATTGGTGGTGAAGGTAAGTATCATCAATCCGCCAACACCAACAACCACTTCAGTAAATCAAACTTTTTGCGCTGCGGATAACCCAAAAGCAGCAAGTTTGCAAGCCAGTGGCACCTCAATTATTTGGTATGCCAATGAAGCCGCAACCACACCATTAAATAATACTGATTTACTGATAGATGGCGAAGATTATTGGGCTGCGGCTTCCGATCCTTCAACCGGATGCGAAAGTATTGCGCGTTTAAAGATAACGGTTTCCATAACCGATGTTGCGCCTGCCACAATTGTCAATGTTTCTCAAATTTTTTGCGAGTCTGATTATCCAACTGTTGAAAATTTGGATGCATCAGGAAACAATATTGTTTGGTATGCTTCGGAAACAGAAACTACGCCATTGGATAATACAAGTCTGTTAATTGACGGAATGTCATATTGGGCGGCTCAATCAAACGCCACAACAGGATGTGAAAGTTCTGTTAGGGTTGTTGCCAATGTTACTTTGACCGCAATTCCAACACCAACTTTAATTTCACTTGGAAACGAATTTTGCAAAATCAACAATCCGACCATTGCCGAATTAAACCTGAATGTTTCCGCAAACAAGGGCGGTGCAATTTCTTGGTATGACGCTTATCCAAACGGAAATCCTTTAAATGCATCCGCAACATTGATTGAGGGCGAAACTTATTATGCCATAGAAACTGATGGTAATGGCTGTAAAAGTATCAATCCTCTTGAAGTGACTGTCACTTTGGAAGCTTGCGATGAATATGATATTGAAATTTACGATGGATTTTCGCCAACAGGAAACGGAACCAATGACACATTTAAAATTAAAAACCTTCGGGAACTTTATCCTGATTTTAAAGTGGAATTTTTTAACCGCTGGGGAAATTTAATTTATACCGCCAAAGCCTCAACTGCAGATTGGAACGGCAGATTGAACGGTGACGGGGAATTATCGCCGACAGGTGTGTATTTCTTTGTTATCTATTTCAACAAAGAGAACAGAAAACCTATTCAACGCCGCTTATATTTAAGCAGATAATCAATCGTTTAAACAAATACATTTTATACCTAAAAAATGAAAAATAAACTAATATCATTTATTGCACTTATGACAACCGTAGTGATGTGGTCGCAACAAGACGCACAATACACGCAATATATGTACAATATGAGTGTCATAAATCCGGCCTATACCACCGACAATATTGGGATTGTAAATTTGGGCGCATTGCACAGAACCCAATGGGTTGGCGCAAATGGCGCTCCAAAATCTTCCAATATTTTTGCACATACCCCAATCAATGAAAATGTTGAAGTCGGCTTTTCTTTGGTGAATGACAATATTGGCGACGTGGTTAAAGAAAATGATCTATACGCAGATTTTGCCTATAAATTAAATTTGGAAGAGAACGGCCAATTGTCTTTCGGTTTAAAAGCCGGGGTTACTTTTTTTGATGTCAATTTTAATGGATTTGTGTTGGAATCGGGCGATGTGTTCACCGATCCTGATTTTGCGGAAAATATCAATAGATCATTTTTTAACTTTGGAGCCGGTGTTTATTACAATACCGATAATTATTATATAGGGTTATCTATTCCTGCCATTTTAAATGCAGAACATCTCGACAGAAATAATGGAAAATATCAAGGCACTGAACAACCACACACGTATCTTACCGGTGGCTATGTTTTTGAAATCAATGAATTGTTTAAATTTAAACCGGCATTTATGGCAAAAGTCGTTAAAGGCGCTCCAATTTCTTTCGACCTAACCGCCAATGTTTTATTCGACAATAAAGTTGAATTTGGCGTTGGCTACCGATTGGAAGATGCCTTTAGCGGCATGGTAAATTTTAAAGCCACGCCTGAACTTCGAATTGGATATGCTTACGACCATACAATTTCAAATCTTGGCCCATTTAGTTCTGGTTCGCATGAACTCTTTATCTTATATGATTTAAACATTTTTGGCCTTAATAAGGGCTATGATAAATCCCCAAGATTCTTTTAACAAAAACGACTTTCAAAATGAAAAAAATACTACTTATACTTTTAATTTTTCCTTTTTCAATACAACTTTCAGTTGCGCAAAATTTAAAACGCGCAAACCAATTATTTGAAAAAAGAGCGTATTTAAATGCGGCAGAATTGTTTTTGAACGAAGCGCCTAAAACACAGGAAGTGTTAGAGAAACTAGCCGACTGTTATTATTTTAACACCAAAATGAAAGAGGCCGAAACTTGGTACAAAATATTGATTCAAACTTATGAATCCAATGTTGACGCAACCTATCTATTTCGATATTCCCAAGCGCTAAAAGGCGTTAAAAATTTTACGGAAGCTGATATATGGCACCAAAAATATTTGCAGAAAAAACAATTGGCACCTGCCGAAAAACAAGAAACATTGCCGTTTTTTTCAGCATTGAACAGCGAAATCAGAAAACCATATATTGTTAATAAAGTTTCCGTAAACACAAAATATTCAGACTTTGGAGCAGCTTATTTTGGTGAAAAAGTTGTTTTTGCATCAACAAGAAATAAAGGCAAATTATACCTTTGGAACAATCAGCCTTATTTGGATTTATACCAGGCTGATGTTGATGAAAATCAGGACTTAAAAAATGTTGTTCCTTTTTCTGAAAACATAAACACTAAAATGCACGAATCAAATGCCATATTTACAAATGATGGAAAAACGATGTATTTCACGCGAAATAATTTTGATTCGGGCAAAAAAAATCAGGATAAGAATAAAGTGACGCATCTGAAAATTTACAAAGCACAATTTGTAAATAATAAGTGGGCAAACATTACGGAACTTCCCTTCAACAGTAACAACTATTCAGTTGAACATCCTGCGCTAAGCCCTGATGAAAAAGAATTGTATTTTGCGTCGGATATGCCAGGAACCATCGGATCTTTCGATTTATTTGCGGTTGATATCAACAATGACGGAACTTACGGAAACCCAAAAAATTTAGGTCCGAAAATAAATACCGATCAGCGGGAACAATTTCCTTTTGTGAGCAGTGACAATATTTTATATTTTGCTTCCGACGGACATTTTGGAATGGGCGGGTTGGATATTTTTAAAAGTGAAATTGCTGATGGAAAGTTTTTTGCCCCTATAAATTTAAGCAACGTCATCAACAGCAATTTAGATGATTTTGCCTTTGTGATCAATGAAACAAATGAGAAAGGTTATTTCTCTTCAAACAGAGAAGGCGGAATGGGCGATGACGATATTTACCGATTTACGAAAGAGAAAACATACGTCATTCATGGATTGGTGCAGGATAAAAACAGCCTGGAAATCCTTCCTGGTTCATCGGTGTCTTTGTTAGATGAAAATAACAATTTAATTAATGAAATGGTTGTTGGCGAAGATGCTAAATATTCCTTTGATATTGAAAATAATAAATCCTATAAAATTAAAGGAACGCTTAAATTATATGTTCCGTCTGTTGTGGAATTTTCTTCAGATGCGAAAGGCGACATCAATAAAAATATTCAATTATTGATTGAATCTTATGATGATGCAGAACAAAACATTGTTACGGAGGCTGGCAAAACGCAAATCAAAATCAACCCAATTTATTTTGATTTCGACAAATGGAATATTCGCCCAGATGCAGCTTTAGAATTAAATAATGTTGTAGCATTGATGAAAAAACATATCAACATGCAATTGGAAATCGGCGCCCATACCGATGCAAGGGGAAGTGATGCCTACAATTTGAAGTTATCAGACAAGCGCGCAAAATCGGTTTTAGAATATTTAACAAGCCAAGGAATTTTAGAAAAGAGATTAAAATCTGAAGGCTTTGGAGAATCGCAACCTTTAAATAATTGTGTTCAACCAAATATGTGTTCAGAAGATGAGTACAGTATTAACAGAAGATGTGAATTTGTGCTTATGAACTAACGCACCTAATATTAATGCAATATTAAAAAAGCCGCTGATCAGCGGCTTTTTTATGCGATTTTTCATTAAAATAAGCCCTTTATCTAATTCATCTTATTTTAGGTACAAATTTGTTAATACCGAAAGTGCAAATATACAAGTCCAGTATCGGCCTCGCCTCATTGCACTAAATATTTGTTGCTTCGGCATTATCCAATTAAACTTATATTTTAGATTGGACAAAATATATAGATAAATTGGTATAACTTTACAAGAACAAATTATGTATTATGAAAAAAATTGCCTTTATACTTTCCGTCATTATTTTATTTTCGGCAAACGCTAAAGCCCAGCAGCAGTACAAAAATTACGATGATGTATGGAAAAAAGTTCAAAAACTGGAAGAAAGCAATCTGCCAAAATCAGCTTTAATTGAAGTTGAAAAAATTTATGCAATCGCAAAAAAAGAAAACAATGCGCCGCAACTCTTAAAAATCTTGCTGTTTAAATCGAAATACGCTTTAGTACTTGAAGAAGACGCGCAGCTGAATATCATCAATTCCTTCAAAAAAGAAATTTCAGCCACTGAATTCCCAACAAAAAATATGCTGGAAAGTGTGCTTGCCAATTTATATTGGCAATATTATCAGCAAAACAGATGGAAATTTTTCGACAGAACCGCGACAGAATCTAAAGTTGACACCTCCGATTTTAGAACCTGGGATTTGCAGACAATCTTTAAGGAAATTCATTTTCATTTTCAAAAATCCATAGAAAATGAGGTGTTGGCACAAAAAACATATTTAAAAAATTTTGATGATATTTTAGAATTGCAGAAAGATTCCAAAATATTTCGCCCAACGCTCTTTGACTTTTTATCGCACAACGCCTTGGATTTTTATAAAACACCCGAAACTTCCATTGCAAATCCGGTTTACAAGTTTGAAATTTCTGAGGAAAAATATTTGGCAAATTTCAAAGAATTTTCAGGCATAAAATTAGAAACTCAGGATCCTTTATCGCTTCAGTTCAACGCCTTAAAAATTTATCAAAAACTGGCGGCATTTCACCAAAAGGAAAAAAACAGCAACGCTTTTGTTGCAGTTGAACTGGAACGACTCGCCTTTGTAAAAGAAAACGCAACATTTGGCGAAAAAGAAACCCTCTTTTTAAATTCATTGATCAACTTAAAAAACGAATTTGCAACATCAGAATCTTCCACTTTAATCGATTTTGAAATCGCTTCCGTTTATAACAACCAGGCGAATGATTATGTGCCTTTAACTAAAACAGAAAATCAATTTAAACGCATAAAAGCCCTTGAAATTTGTGAGGAAGCCATGGCAAAATTTCCGAATAGTTTTGGCGCCCAAAAGTGCCATTTGCTAAAACAGCAAATTTTGAACCTTAACTTAAATATTACCGCTGAAAAATACGTTCCCAATTTAAAAGACAATAAGGTATTGGTTTTTTATAAAAATGTGCCCGAATTGTATTTTCACCTCTTCAAAATCAGCGAAAAAGAAAAGGCAGAATTTGCAAGGACTTACAATGATTCGGCAAAAATTGCTTTTATTAAAAAACTCCATTTACTGACAAGTTTCCGTCAAACCTTAAAAACAGAGAACGATTATCAGCAACACAGCACCGAGATTTTAATTCCGCCTTTTGCCAACGGAAATTATTTAATTTATGCTTCAACCTTTGAAACCTTAAACGCAAACAGCCTTTACGCCACTGCGATCATACAGGCAACCGACATTGCCTTGGTTGAAAACCGACAAAATAACAGCAACACTTATCAAATTGTTGACAGAAATACCGGAAAACCCTTGGTTGGCGCCAAAGTAAACATCAAAAACTACGATACAGGAAAGTATAACAATCCAATAAATGAAAATTTCATTGCCGATAACAAGGGCCAGATAAATTTCAACCCAAAAATTTCATACAGAAATGTGGTGATCACCGTAAACCACAACAAGGAAATTGCCACCTTTGGCGACTATTATTTAAATGAACATAGGGCGTCAAATCCACAAACGGAAAACACCACCATCAATTCATTTTTATTTACCGATCGAAGCATTTACAGACCCGGACAAACGGTTTATTACAAAGGAATTGTGCTTAAAAGCATCAAAAATAAATCGGAAATCGTTGCGAATGAATTTGTTGAAGTCACTTTGTATAACGTCAACCATGAAATCGTAACATCCATTGAATTAAAAACCAATGATTACGGCTCATTTAGCGGCGAATTTATTTTGCCGTCCAATGGCTTAACCGGGATTTATTCCATTCGAGTTGGAAAAGGATCAAAAAAGAGCGAAATATTTAATTCCATTGACGGTTTTAATTTTTCTTCTACAGAAATTTTGGTGGAAGAATACAAACGCCCAAAATTTGAAGCCGCATTTAAACCGATTACCGAAACCTATAAAATAAACGATTCCGTTACCGTAAGCGGAAGCGCCGTTGCCTTTGCAGGCAGCACCATAACTGACGCCAAAGTTTTGTATCGCGTGTACAGAAAAGTGCAATACCCGAAATGGTTTTATTGGTATCGACCAATTTTTCCTGCAACGCAAGCACAGGAAATTGTTCATGGGGAAACCAAAACCGGTGCCCAAGGAAATTTCAATATCACTTTTAAGGCAATTCCCGACAAAAGCGTTGACCCAGCAAATTTGCCGATATTCATTTATGAAATTACCGCCGATATTACGGATATCAATGGCGAAACCCGCAGTGCCACCACCGAAATAAAAGTTGGTTACCACGCTTTGATTGCTGAAATTCAGATGGACAATGAAATCGACAAAAACAAAAAGGAAAACATTATAACCGTTGTAACCAAAAACCTGAACGATGAAATTGTTTCCGCCAAAGGAAACTTAAAAATATACAAATTACAGGCGCCAAAAAATGTGTTGAGAACACGTCCTTGGAACGCGCCCGATTATCAGGAACTCAACGAAGAAATCTTCAGAACTAAATTTCCGAATGAAGCTTACGCCAACGAAAATGAAATCAAAAACTGGCCAAAAGGCACTTTGGTTTTTGAAGAAAATTTTGACACGTCAAAAAACACCAAAATTCCGTTGAAGAAAATTCAAAAATGGCTCTCGGGAAATTATGTGGCCGAATTGGAAACTGCAGATAAATTTGGGCAAAAAGTCGTTGACAAACAGTTATTTACTGTTTTCAGCGAAAGCGAGAATCAGGTTGCCGACAATCAATTGTTGGTGATTTCAACAGATAAACAAAGTTACAAACCCTTTGAAAATGTGGTGCTAAAAATTGGTTCGGCTTCAAAAAACCTATTTGTCACCATTGATATTGAAAAAGACCATAAAATAATTGACACCCAAATTATTCACCTGGAAAATAACTCAAAATTTATTCAAATTCCGGTCACCATAAAAGATTTGGGCGGATTTGCCGTTCATTACAGTTTCAGCAATTTTAATGCTTTCAAAAGCGGCACCTTGCCTATTTCAGTGCCTTATGAGAAAAAAGAACTCGAAATTGAAACTGTAACTTTCAGAGATAAATTACAGCCTGGACAACAGCAAACCTGGAGTTTTAAGATCAAAGGCGAAAAGGGCGATAAGATTGCCGCCGAACTATTGGCCAGTATGTACGATGCTTCTTTGGATGAATTTAAACCCCATAACTGGGAATTTAATCCAACGGCACAACCGATTTATTATTCATATAACAATCGCAACGCAAACAACAGTTTTGGAAACCGCTATTTTGCTATTGCCAATTTACCGCAGAATTATAATGAAAAGCTCCAACAATTTTTCGATCAATTAAATTGGTTTGGGTTTAGTTTGAATAATTCCATTAGAATTAGAGGAATGAATTCAGAAAAAATGATGCAAAAAGATGATGTAAAACGTGAAGTATCTGAAGTTGAATATGAAGTTTCTGAAAATATGGCTTTAGATGAAGTTGTGGTTGCTGGTGTTGGAAAAGAAGCAGCACCTAAAAAAGAGGAAAACCTTGAAAAACTGAATCCTTCATCCATAAAAATTCGCAAAAACTATCAGGAAACTGCTTTTTTCTATCCGCATTTATCAACGGATAAAGATGGCAACGTAAGTTTTAATTTCACGATTCCGGAAGCGTTGACACGCTGGAAATTGCAGTTGTTGGCGCATACCGCAGCATTGGCAACGGCAACCAAAACATTGACCGCCGTTACGCAAAAAGAACTGATGGTATTGCCAAATCCGCCACGATTTTTAAGAGAAGGCGATACCATTGTGTTTTCAAGCAAAATATCAAATTTAACAGAAAATACACTGAATGGAACTGCTGTTTTAGCATTGACCGATGCCATCACCGGAAAACAAATTGATGAACTGTTGGGAAATAGTTCCGCCACACAAAATTTTATGGTTGATGGAAAAGGAAATACGCAAATAAGTTGGAAACTGCGAATTCCGGAGGATATTCAAGCCGTTCAATATAAAATCATGGCGAAAGCCGGCGATTTTAGTGACGGTGAACAAAATGTTTTGCCTGTGTTGTCTAACAGAATCTTGGTGACCGAAACGCTGTCCATGTGGGTTCGCGGGAACCAAACCAAAACGTTCACTTTAAACAAGTTAAAAAACAATGCGTCAACCACGCTTAAAAACCATAAATTAACGTTAGAAATTACTTCAAATCCGGCCTGGTATGCGGTGCAAAGTTTGCCTTATTTAATGGAATATCCTTACGACTGTTCCGAGCAAACATTTTCTCGTTACTATGCAAATTCGCTGGCTTCGCATATTGTAAATTCAAATCCGCGCATTCAGGAAGTCTTCAATCAGTGGAAATCGAGTGAGGCACTGATATCAAATTTGGAGAAAAATGCGGAATTGAAATCCATTATTATTCAGGAAACGCCTTGGTTGCGCGATGCACAAAGTGAAACGGAACAGAAAAATCGCATCGGGTTATTGTTCGATTTAAATAAAATGACGAACGACCAGCAAGCTGCCATCAACAAATTAAAAGAACAACAATTCAGCAACGGCGGTTTCCCATGGTTTAAAGGAAGTGACTATCCGAACCGATACATTACGCAACATATTGCCGCAGGTTTTGGGCATTTACAAAAATTGGGCGTCAAAATAAACGAAAAGGCCGCTTCTGAAATGATTTCAAAAGCCATCAAATTTTTAGACGAAGAAATTTTGGACGATTATAACAAACTTTTAGCGGAAGCCAAAAAATTAAAAGACCAAGAAAAATCCAAAGAAAAAGGTCTAAAGGCGGAAACAGATTATCTGGCCAAAAATCATTTAGGGCAAATTCAACTGCATTATTTATATATGCGCAGTTTTTATAAAGAAGCAAAAATTACTGAAAATGTACAAAAAGCCGTAAATTATTACACCAAGCAATCGGCCAGCTATTGGAAAGAATTCAATTTGTATTCAAAAGGAATGATTGCTTTGGTGCAACATAGAACGCAAAATAAAACGGCAGCTTCAGCCATTTTAAAATCCCTGCATGAAAATAGCATTGTGAGCGAAGAATTGGGTATGTACTGGAAAGAAAACACCGCCAGCTGGTTTTGGCACCAAGCGCCGATTGAAACACAGGCTTTGTTGATTGAAGCTTTTTCTGAAATTGAAAATAACACCGCAACCGTTGATGAATTAAAAGTTTGGTTGTTGAAAAATAAGGAAACAAACAGCTGGAAAACCACAAAAGCAACCACAGAAGCCGTATATGCGTTGTTATTGCAAGGCAGCGATTGGCTGGCCGTAAACGAATCAGTTGAAGTAAATGTAGGAAACCAAAAAATTGAGCCTTTCAATCCCCATAGCCTTCTGGAAGAAAATGTTAAAATTGAAGCAGGCACGGGCTACTTTAAAACTTCTTGGAACGGTAATGAAATTACGCCAGAAATGGGCGAAGTGACCATTACCAAAAAAGACAAAGGCATTGCCTGGGGCGGATTGTATTGGCAATATTTTGAGGATTTGGATAAAGTAACTTCAGCGGAAACACCGCTGAAACTAATTAAAAAACTGTTCTTGAAAACCAATTCCGATAAAGGAAAATTGTTGACTGAAATAAGCCAAAATATGACCTTAAAAGTCGGCGATTTAATTACCGTGCGAATAGAATTAAAAGTTGACAGACCAATGGAATTTGTTTTTATGAAAGATATGCGCGCCAGCGGATTGGAACCTGTCAATGTGTTGTCTGCCTACAAATGGAAGGACGGATTGGGTTATTACGAAAGCACCAAAGACGCTTCAACAAATTTCTTTTTTGAGAATTTGCCAAAAGGCGTTTATGTTTTTGAATATGATTTGCGTGTAAACAATACAGGCAATTTCAGCAACGGAATTACAAACATCCAAAGCATGTATGCGCCGGAATTCAGCAGCCATAGTGAAGGAGTTCGGATAAAGATAAATTAATCGCTTTTATTTTTTAGGAGGATATTTACGCAATAATTTTTGAAATGCTTCGGCTAAAAGCTGTTCTTTTTCACTAATTTTAATGTTGGTTTGAAAATTTCCTTCATAAAAACCCTGCCAAATTAATCTATCAGTTTTAGCATCCACAAAGTCAACTGTAAATTGTTTGGTTAACGTGTTGCTGTTAATTGGTATTTGTCCCCCAATATTTATTCCTGAATGTCTTCCATAATTACCAAAACCAATACCCACCGAATTTCTTGGCGCCTCAAACTGATTTAGCTTAACATCGACAAAAATTGCCGGATCATCACTGGGTTCTAAACCTTTTTCAATCATGGATTTTTCCAATTGCGCGAGAACCCTCTTCGCTTCTATCTCATTAATATTCAGTAGAACATCATCATAAAACTGAAATGTTTTGTACTGGTTAAAATCAGCTTGATTATCATAATCATAAACGATTTTAGGCGTAGCGCATCCTAAAAAAAATATCAACACTAATAGATTGCAATATTTCATACTGTTATTATTAAAATAATGGGAAATCATTCAATAAAATTAAGAATAATTCTGTTTTAATCAGCTATTTAAAATAGTATCTTTGAAAAAAATTAAAAATCATGAATTTAAATCTGATTCCTAACATAAAACATACAGACAGTAATAACTTCTTTTTGTTGGCCGGTCCTTGCGCCATTGAAGGTGAAGAAATGGCCTTGAGAATTGCCGAACACATTTTAAAAGTGACCGATAAATTGGAGATTCCTTTTATTTTTAAAGGAAGTTTTAAAAAAGCAAACCGTTCCAGAATTGACAGTTTTACCGGAATTGGAGATGAAAAAGCATTAAAAATATTGAAGAAAGTTTCCGATACTTTTAACATCCCAACAATTACCGACATTCATGAAATTTCAGATGCCGCGATGGCGGCTGAATATGTTGATGTATTGCAAATTCCCGCCTTTTTGGTTCGCCAAACCGATTTGGTGGTTGCAGCCGCAAAAACAGGAAAAGTAATCAATCTGAAAAAAGGACAGTTTATGAGTCCGGGTGCTATGAAACACGCCGTACAAAAAGTATTGGACTGCGGCAACGAAAAAGTTTGGATTACAGATAGAGGAACGATGTTCGGATACCAAGATATGATTGTCGATTTTAGGGGAATCCCGGAAATGCAGCAGTTTGCGCCAACTATTTTGGACATCACACATTCATTACAGCAACCAAATCAGAGCAGCGGCGTTACAGGAGGGAAACCGGAACTGATTGAAACCATTGCCAGGGCAGGCATAGCAGTTGGCGTTGACGGATTATTTTTAGAAACCCATTTTGACCCGGCAAATGCAAAAAGTGATGGCGCCAATATGTTGGATATAAAATATTTAGAAAATTTATTGACCCGTTTGGTGGCCATCAGAAAAACGATAAATTCATTTAAATAAGTTGTCAAATTTATTTAGCTCATAAAAAAAGCGACAAAATTTAAAATTTTGTCGCTTTTTTTAATTTTTTCAGCATATTTTTATCCGCATTTGGTATGTCCGCAATTTTTGCATTTCAAACAACCTTCTTCATAAATTAATCCGTCAGGATCACCACATTCAGGACATTTTTTATCCACTGCCTGCGTGCCGTCCGCCACAAATTGTTTCAATGCACGCGCAATCCCATTTTTCCAAGTATTGATGTTTTCATCATACATGTTTAAATTGTTAATCAAATCAACCGCATAAGGAATTGGCATTCCATGACGCAATACACCCGAAATTAATTTGGCATAATTCCAATATTCTTTATCAAAAGTGCGCGACAGCCCTTCAAAAGTCACTTTATACCCATCTTTGTCCAAAAATTGAAAATCGTAACGCGATTCTCCTTTTTTATCTTTATTTTTAATTACCCAGCCTTCTTCCAGCCAAGCAGGCAGAATAAATGCATCTTCAATTTTTCCTGTAAATATTTCATAAGGCCTGTTGTTTATTAAACCAACAACGGCAACCCATTTCTCGTAATCGTTTTGGAAACGGACTACTTTAGCGGCAATTTTTTTAGGGCGTTTCGGGAAAACAGTTTCTGCATAGCAATCTGCTTTTTTCTCAGCCTTTTTAGTGTCATTGGCGATTAAGATTCCACTTCGTGAACCATCTCTGTAAACCGTAATTCCTTTTAATCCTTTTCTCCAGGATTCAATATAAATATCGCCAACCAGATCAACAGGAACATCTGTGGCCAAATTTATGGTTGAACTGATGGAATGCGTGGTGTATTTTTGAACCAACGACTGCATTTCAATCCTTTTTTTCCAATCGATTTCGGGCGCTGTTGCGCCGCTGTAAGGACTTTCCTTTATATCGGTTTTTCCGGTAACTTCCATCCATTGTTTTAATTTTGGATGATAAACTTCAAATTCCTCAAATGCATCACCCATATCATCAACGTAGGCAACTTTGGCATTTGTATCGTCCTGATTCACTTTTCTTCTTCGTTTATACGACAATAAATAAACAGGTTCAATACCCGATGATGTTTGTGCCAGCATACTTAAACTGCCGGTTGGCGCTACGGTACTGATGGAAATGTTTCTTCTGCCGTATTTCATCATTCGTTCATAAACATCCGGAAATTCTTTTTCCATCATTTGCACAAACTCAGAGAATTTTTCAATTTCAGGGCTGAATACTTCAAATTTCCCTCGGGTAATTGCCATATCAATGCTGCTGTCGAACTCGCCCCGCAATTTGGTTTTCATAATCTCGTCAACAACCGCAATCGCTTCATCAGTATCAAACTTTTTGCCCAAAGCGGCCATGGCATCGGCCAAAGCTGTAAATCCCAATCCGGTTCTTCTGCCCTTTTTACCAGTCTTATATAATAATTTCCATGTGTCAATTTCAACCTTTTTAATTTCATCAGGCTCTTTATCGTGCATTATTTTATTGAAAATTTTATTGACGGCTTCCAATTCCAAATCCACCAAATCATCCATTAAACGTTGCGATTCGTACACAACTTCATAGAATTTTTTAAAATCGAACTTGGCTTTTTCAGTAAATGGGTCTTTCACAAAACTGTACAAGTTAACTGCAATTAAACGGCAACTGTCGCCGCCTTGCATGGCAATTTCAGAACAAGGATTTGTGGAACTGTTTTTAAATCCGGGATAAATGGAAGATGTTGAATAATAATGTTGGCGATCCCAGAATATCAAGCCTGGTTCGGCGGTATTATGGGCGCAAGTTATAATTATGTCCCAAAGTGATCTTGCTTTAATTACTTTTTTATAGGTTGGCGTTTTACTGTCAATTGGCCAACGCAGGGTGAAATCGTCATCATTTACAACGGCTACCATAAATTCATCGGACAAGCGAATGGAAATATTGGCTCCGGTCACTTTGGTCAAATCTTGTTTGATGGTCACAAAATCTTCGATATCTGGATGCGCAATGTCCATAGTTAGCATTAAGGCGCCTCTTCTGCCGTTTTGGGCAACTTCCCTGGTGGTATTTGAAAAACGATTCATAAACGAAACCGCTCCGGTTGTGGTTCCCGCTGCATTGGAAACTTGGGCGCCACTAGGCCTTAAATTTGATAAATCAACCCCAACGCCACAGCGTCTTTTAAACAATTGCGCCAATTGCTGATCTGTATGAAATATGCCTCCATAAGAATCAAAAACCGGAGGAACAACCACGCAATTTGACAATGAAGCAATCACGTTATTGTTTCCCAAAGAAGACATAACGCTTCCCTGCGGAATCACATATTTAAAATCTTTAAATAAATTAAAGATGGCTTTTTCTGATAAAAATTCTCGATTTTTTCCATAATCGGACAGTCCTTCCCCTTTCTTTTCCCCTTCCTGATATTTTTTTTCTATACGGCCAAATTCCGCCGCCATTCGCTGATGCATCTCATCGGGCGTTGACTCTAAAAACTCTCCGGTTTTGGTTTTCATCGCGTACTTATTCATCCACGTAGTCGCTGCAAGCTCATCACCCTTAAAATATGCTAAATTGCTCTTTAACAATTCATTATAAGTAAAGGTTTTTGGGAATACTAATTCTTCTGTCATTTTAAAGTAGGTTTATGGTTGGTGAAAATCGAGCTATAAAATTATTGAATAATTAAACTTAATCCGTGTTAAATTTTAATTAGTTAATAACATTTCATTGTTGAAAAGTTATAATTTTTCAACAGTTTTTTTTCGTAGTTTTAGCTTTTGCTAAATTTATCCAAAGATTGAATAAAAAAATTCACAACTTGTCATTAAGAGGAAGTACCGGAATTTTTGCGGGTATATTTTCTTTAATTTTCATCTTTGGAATCCATCTTTTATTGTCGCAATATGCTTCTGGTTCTGCAGGCGTTTCCGTGTTGCCCATTTCTTTTTTTGAAATATTGCTATTTGCCATATCTTTTCTCTATATTTTAATTTCCTACTTTACAATCGTTCTCATAAACAGGAGAAGAAGAAAAAAAATCTATTTAAGGAAATGGGACTTTAAAGCAAAAAAAATTCGCCGTATTTATTTAGTGTTATTACTGCTTGGAGGCATTATTTTATATTTTCTGATGGCAAACGGACTTTTGAAATTTATCATTCCCGCTTCTATCATACTTTATGGAATTGCCGGAATTGTCGCAAACAAACATACTTTTGGCGCCACAGCCATTTTAGGATTTATTTTCGTTATCCTTGGTGGTTTAGCGATTTTATTTCCAGATATTGCTTTTTATTTGTGGGGATTTGCCTTTGGAATTTGCCACATTGTTTATGGATTGGTTTATTTTAGAAAAGTTTAAATTTCTATCCACAACCCCTTCCGCGGCAGGTAAACTTTCCAAAGGAAAGAGAGTTTGCTTAGAAATTTAAAAAAAACTTTTAACTTTTAACTTTATGAAAATTCCCCCTTTGGGGGTTAGGGGGCGTTTTAACTTTTCAATCTTCTCACCAAATCTTCCAGTCCGTTTAATTGAATTTCATAAACGAGATGCAACATGTCACCAAATTTACCGGAAGGAAACCCTTTATTTTTATACCAAACGATATAATGTTCAGGCAAATCAATTAAATATTTTCCTTTGTATTTTCCGAAGGGCATTTTGGTGTTTGCCAGTTGTTCCAGTAAATGTTGCTGGTTATTTTCCATCTACATAATCTTGTAAATAGCTGAATCGCCCTATAAGCTTCCCATTTTCAGTCATTTTGGCTCTTTGTAAAACGCCATCTTTATCATTATTGAAAAAAGCAGGAATCACATACTTTGCAAAATTATCGCCAAAACCTTCAGAAGCATCTTTTGGCAATTCACAAGGCAAATTATCGACTGCCATCACGGCTATTGCATCTTTATCCATATAATTTACTTCTTGTCCAGTTTTAGGGTTGTAACCATAAATAGGCTTTTCAATAGTGGAAGAACGAATGGTGGAAGCCAGCGGTCCATCGACATCGCAACTGATATCGGCCACCACTTTTATATTAAAATCGGGAGATTTGGCATCTTCATTTGTAAAAATTTTTGGAGCGCCAACACCGTAAAAATGACCGGTTATATACATATCTGCCACTTTGGCAAAACGCATAAAATCACTTTCATATTCTTGCGGATTTCTGAAAAAATCATTCACATCTTTAACAACGCCGTCTTTTCTTTTATTGTAATCCAGCACATCTATTTGAACATAAACCGGTTCTTCAAAAGTTTGGGTTAAAAATTCATCAACAGTCACTTGGCGCATTTGCATGCCGTCCAACATTTCTTTCACACCGTTCCCTACCCTTCCTTTTCCTGTTAAAACCACTTTAATGGCAGGCAGTTTCAATTTTTTCAGCTCTTCAATCATCATTTTTTTATCGTGTAATGCTTCTCCTTTTGGCAAATTGAATAAATTAAATTTTAAACCATAGGTTCTAAAAGCATTGTAGGCGCCAACAAAGCCGGCATAAATCCCAAAAGCCACCAACCTGACATTATTTTTGTCGACGATGTTTTCATGGTCGTACAACTCTATGTTTTTAGCCAAAATTGCTTTCAATAAATTGCGGTTGTGTTTTTGTTTTTTTATGGTATGGGAAAAGAAAAAATATTTTTTGTTTGGAATTAAATTTTCAACAGGAACTTCTTTTACACCCATTAATATATGACAATCCGACACATCCCCAAAAACTCCAATTCCTTCTTTTTTATAATCTTCATCAGTAAAAAAACGCGAGTCAGAACTTTCCACTTTGATTTCAAGTTGTGGATAAATTTTTAAAAGTTCGACACATTTTTTTGGAGACAACACAACTCTTCTGTCTGGCGGATTTTTCCGTTCTTTAAGGATTCCTATCTTCATATAATAATTTGGTATAAGATTTGCTTCAAAGGTATTAGGAATTAAAGGATATTGCAAACAATAAGTTTGCTTGAATTTTTATACATTTGCATTCTTCTTAGAAGAATTGGTTCTTTGATTTATTGGGGACGACTGGTTTTGACTGCAAGGTCAATTAAGGTATAAGCATGTCGAGTAATGAAATAGCACTCGTAAATCTCAATTTCAAAAATTTAAACGGCGAAGATAACTACGCTTTAGCTGCTTAATCCGAATTACAGTAGGATGAGCCTTGTCACACTAGGTGTGAAAGCTGAATGTCTCTTGAAAGCCTTGGTTAGCGGCGGTCAATAAAGAGGCATCGTAAAAGTTAACATAGATTTGCCATTGTTTCGTTGGCATTTTGAAACTTAAGAAACTAGGCTTAAAGTGGGCGGTTTTCGGTCAGCTTTAAGTCAAAAACCAAACGAAAACTAAACATGTAGAAGGTATTTTGGTTGCTTGTTTGGACCCGGGTTCGATTCCCGGCGTCTCCACTATTTTTTTCTCCTCGCATAATAAAATTTCAATAATTCTGTTATTTACTTTGTCTGCACACAGCAGGCTTTTTGAAAGTATAATTTAAACCCTCTTTTTATACTTTTTTGTTCAGTGAATTAAATAATCTATGCCCCATGAAAAACAGAATTTTAATTGTAGCTATTTTAATTGTCAGCCAAATTAGTTACTCACAAAGCTTGGAAGAAACTTCAAATTGGATAAAAAACAATGCTGGCGCTCCAAATAACCTGTTCAGCAATACGATTGCTTACAACTCACAAACCAACAGATTACTGTTGTATAAAAATTATTCCGCTCCTTTTAAATTCAGAAAAGTTACTGAAATCGACCCAAAAGATGTAAGCAGCATCAGTTTGTATAAAGAGAATAAAAAAGGCGGTTTAGGAGGCATTCTTCTTAATTTTAAAAAAGGCGGATCCAACACTAAAATTTATTTGGCAAATAATGACACTAAGGTTACTAAAGTGAATAAAGTGGAAGAAAAACAAATGTATGCATTTCCCATTATGGCTGAAGGAAACCTGGACCATGCCAAAAGAATAAAAAAATACTACATTAATTTATTCCAGCAACTGGGTATTAACGTTAAGGATGGCGATACTTTTTAAGGAACCATTTTTTAAATTCCATTTAAAACTTTATTTTTAAGCGTGTAATGTCGATTTCAATCAATCTATACCATATAGAAATTGAAACCGCCACTTTAGTTCATTTCAACCGATTTATCATAAAACTTTTTAGTATTTTGGTTGCCTGATAATAGTACCAAAAAAATGAAGAATACAACCAAATATATTATTGGTGTAATGAGCGGAACTTCATTAGACGGTCTTGATATTGTTCATGTTAAAATAAATGCTGCTGAAAACTATAGTTTCGAAATATTAAAGGCGAAAACTATTTCCTACAGCAATGAATGGAAATCGGCATTAAAAGAAGGCTTTCATTTATCGGGAGAAAAATTGGTGAAGTTAGATGCCGATTATGGCATTTATTTAGGAAATATAATTTCAAAATTCATTGCAGAAAATAATATCGCAAAAATCGATTTTATTGCTTCTCACGGACATACCATTTTTCACAATCCGGAAAAAAAATACACTTTACAAATTGGAAATGGGCCTTATATCACTTCAATTACCGGCATAAAAACCATTTGCGATTTCAGGGTTCAGGATGTGGCTTTGGGCGGACAAGGAGCGCCGTTGGTGCCAATTGGGGATGAATTGTTGTTTTCTGAATACGATTATTGCTTAAATTTGGGCGGATTTTCAAATATTTCATTCAATAAAAATCAGCAAAGAATTGCTTTTGATATCTGTCCGGTAAACATTGTTTTGAACCATTATGTTACCTCATTAAATATGGAATATGACGATAAAGGCAACATTTCTTCCGAAGGAAACATTGAAAAAAATCTTTTGGAGGAATTAAATTCATTACCTTTTTATAATAGTGAAAAACCAAAATCTTTAGGATACGAATTTGTGGCGGAAACAATTTTTCCAATGATTGACAAGCACAACCTCAGCATAAAAGACATTCTAAGAACATTTGTTGAACACATAGCCTTTCAAATTTCAAAAAAAATAGATTCAGCTTCCGGAAAAACTATGCTGGTTACCGGTGGCGGCGCTTTCAATACTTTTCTGATTGAAAGATTACAATTGTACACTGATACAAACTTAATAATTCCTGAAAAAACCATCATAAATTATAAAGAAGCTTTGGTTTTTGGGTTGCTTGGCTTTTTAAAAGACGAAGGCAAAAACAATTGTTTAAAAAGTGTCACAGGCGCCAGTAAAGACCATTGCAGCGGGGTTGTTTATGAGTTTTAAATTGAAAAATATTAGAAGTTAAAATATTGAAAGTGAAGCTCACAAATTGCTCATTAAAAAATAATCGTAAATCTGTTACCCTGCGCGCAGTCGAAGGGCAAAACAAGGGCGCATGCTCCCTTGACAAAATACTAAATTAAAATAATGTCATCAGCAACCATAAATCTGAAAGAACTATCTGCAATCATTGAAGGTGAAGTGCATTTTGACAATTTGCACAAAAGCATTTATGCAACCGACGCTTCCGTTTATCGGAAAATTCCTTTAGGCGTTGCATATCCTAAAAACAATGCAGACCTAAAAAAGATTGTACATTTCGCCACAAAAAATAACATCACACTTATTCCAAGAACCGCCGGAACTTCTTTGGCCGGACAATGTGTCGGGGATGGTTTGATTGTCGATGTTTCCAAACATTTCACAAAAATACTGGCTTTTGATGAACATCAGAAAACAGTGACGGTTCAGCCCGGAATTATACGTGACGAACTCAATATTTTTTTAAAACCCTACGGATTATTTTTCGGCCCAAACACCTCAACAAGCAACAGATGCATGATTGGCGGAATGGTTGGCAACAACTCATCCGGCACAACCTCGATAAAATATGGCGTTACCCGTGATAAAGTACTTGAGTTAAAAACAATTTTAAGCGATGGTTCCGAAGTTGTTTTTAATGAAGTAAACATTGCTGAATTCAATCAGAAAAGGATAGGCAACTCTTTGGAAAACAGGATTTACCAAACCATTTTTAACGAACTTTCGAATGAAGAAAATCAACAGGAAATTTTAAGGGAATTTCCAAAAAAGGAAATCCACCGCAGAAATAATGGTTATCCCGTTGATGCTTTGCTGGATTTTGAACTTTTTGGCGGAACAAAAAAAACCGTAAATCTTGCAACTTTATTAACAGGAAGCGAAGGCACTTTGGCTTTTACCACTGAAATTACCATTCAGCTAAATGACTTGCCGCCAGCCAAAAACATGATGGTTGTGGCGCATTTTAACAGCATTCAGGAAAGTATGGAAGCCGTTGTTATTGCTATGAAGCACAATTTGTACACGTGTGAATTGATGGATAAAACTGTTTTGGATTGCACCAAAAACAACCGGGAACAGCTCAAAAACAGGTTTTTTGTTGAAGGCGATCCAAAAGCGCTGTTGATGTTGGAAATCTGCACAAATTCTGACGAAGAATCCAATAAATTGGCAGATAAACTCATTGAAGATTTAGAAAAAAATAACTTTGGTTATGCCTATCCAAAATTGATTGGCCAGGAAATAAATCAGGCAGTTGAACTTCGCAAAGCCGGATTGGGATTACTTGGAAATATTGTAGGCGACGACAAAGCGGTTGCCTGTATTGAAGATACGGCAGTTGAAGTAAAAGATTTGCCAAATTACATTGCCGAATTTTCAAAAATGATGGAAAATTTCGGGCAAGATGCCGTTTATTACGCCCATGCAGGTGCCGGTGAAATACATTTGCGTCCGATGTTAAATTTAAAAAAGAAAGCAGATGTTGTTTTATTTCGGGAAATAACCACAAAAACAGCAAAACTCGTCAAAAAATACGGAGGCTCTTTTAGCGGAGAACACGGCGATGGCATTGTTCGCGCAGAGTTTATTCCGCTGATGATTGGAGAAAAAAATTACGAATTGTTGCAACGCTTCAAACACACTTTCGACCCGAATGCTATTTTTAACAAAGGAAAAATTACAGATCCTTTTCCGATGGACGAAAGTTTGCGTTATGAAATTGACCGTGAAGAACCAGAAATAGAAACCATTCAGGATTTTTCAGACAGTTTGGGAATTTTAAGAGCCACAGAAAAATGCAATGGATCCGGCGACTGCAGAAAACCGCCTTCGGCCGGCGGAACCATGTGCCCGAGTTACAGAGCAACCCGAAATGAAAAAGACACCACAAGAGCGCGCGCCAATGCCTTGCGGGAATTTTTGACCAATTCGACAAAAAAAAATAAATTCGACCACAAAGAATTGTATGATGTTTTCGATTTATGTTTAAGTTGTAAAGCCTGTGCCAGCGAATGTCCGAGCAATGTGGATGTTGCGGCTTTAAAAGCAGAATTTTTATACCAATATTACAAAGAAAATAAAGTTCCTTTCAGAACGAAATTGTTCGCCAATAACGTAAAATACAACAAATTGGGAAGCCTCGCCCCTACTTTAACAAACTTGATTTTAAACACCAAAATCATTAAAAAATTAATGGGTATTGCCACTGAAAGGAGCATTCCAAAATTGGGAAGAACGACCATTTTTAAATGGTTCCGAAAAAATGAAAATCGTTTGGCAAAGCAGCCCCAAAAATATGGAGAAATTTATCTTTTTGTTGATGAATTCACCAATTATTATGATGTCCATATTGGCATAGACACCATTGAATTGCTCACAAAACTGGGTTATAAAGTTCATATAACCAAACATGAAGAGAGCGGACGCGGCTTTATTTCAAAAGGATTTTTGGATGAAGCCAAAAAAATAGCCAATGTTAACGTCAACTTTTTCAAAGAATTAATTTCTGAAGAAACGCCTTTGGTGGGAATTGAACCTTCCGCCATTTTAACTTTCAGGGATGAATATTTGAGACTGGCCGATGATAAAACAGCCGCAAAATATATTTCCGAAAACACCTTCACCATTGAAGAATTCATCAAACAAGAATTTGAAAAAAACCATATATTGGCTTCAAGTTTTACAACTACTGTAAAAACACTGAAAATCCATGGCCATTGTCAGCAAAAATCCTTGAGCAGCACAGAACCCACATTTAAAATGCTCTCAATTCCTAAAAATTATACCGTGACCATCATAAATTCAGGTTGTTGCGGTATGGCGGGTTCTTTTGGCTATGAAAAAGAACATTATAACTTAAGTTTGCAAGTTGGAGAGGACACCTTGTTTCCAAAAATTAGAAATACAGAAAAAACGACTATTATTGCTGCTGCCGGAACAAGTTGCCGACACCAAATTATGGATGGAACAAACAGAATTTCCAAACATCCAATCACTATTTTAAGAGAAGCCCTTATTTAAAATGAAGTTAATAATAAGATCCTATAAATTACAATTAAAACATCCTTTCACCATTTCAAGAGGCACAAGAACCGAGATTCCTTCAATCATTGTTGAACTTCAGGAAAATGGATTTTCTGGTTTTGGAGAAGCCACTGAAAACCCTTTTTACCAAACCACTGTTGAACAATTTAAAAAAGAATTGATTCAAAAGCGCGAGATTATTGAAATTGCTTCCTCCAAAACACCTGAAGAATATTGGGAATATTTGTTCCCGCATTTCAAAGAAAGCATGTTTTTGTTATGCGCCATAGATGAAGCTTATACAGATTTATTTACGCGCAAAAAAGGCCTTAAATTGTATGAATATTGGAACTTGGAATTGAAAAATCTTCCCCAGTCAAATTATACCATAGGAATTGATTCCATTGAAAATATGGTGTCAAAAATGAAAGAAATGCCTTGGCCAATTTACAAAATCAAATTAGGCACAAAAAACGATCTGGAAATAGTGGCTGAATTAAGAAAACATACCGACGCCGTTTTTAGAATTGATGCAAACTGCGGATGGAATGTGAACGAAACCATAAAAAACTCCATAGAGCTGCAAAAATTAGGCGTGGAATTTATAGAGCAACCGCTTGCACCTATCAACTGGAAAGGCGCTAAAATTGTGTTTGACAACTCTTATTTGCCCATAATTGCCGATGAAAGCTGCCTTGTGGAAAGTGATGTTGAAAAATGTTACAATCACTTTCATGGCATCAACATAAAATTGATGAAATGCGGCGGAGTAACGCCTGCCAAAAGAATGATTTCTAAAGCAAAATCATTGGGATTAAAAACCATGGTTGGCTGCATGACAGAATCTTCAGTAGGAATTTCTGCAATTGCCCACTTAACTCCAATGCTTGATTTTGTTGATATGGATGGCGCTTTGTTATTAAAAAATGATGTGGCTTCAGGAGTAAAAATAGAAAACGGAACTGTTCTGTTTTCAAATACAAACGGAATTGGTGTTGAATTGCTTCAAAAAAAATAATTTTAAAAATTTACAAAATTTTAACATATTTATTTTTGGCAGTTAGATTTATTTTGTATCTTTGCCTCGGTAAGTTTCATAGCTTACCATCTTTTTCATAGCAATTTTCCTCACTCTCCTTGAGTGAGGTTTCTTTTTTTAGACAATTCCTATTCCAATTTAATCAGTATCTTTGTCCGCTCAAATACAAATATAAACGATGCTTTTAGGAATTACAATTACAGAATGGGTTGGGTACGCGGCCTCATTAGCGCTGATTATTTCATTTATGATGAAAAATATAAATACGCTGAGAATTATAAATTCTTTAGGAGCCGTGCTTTTTGTTGTTTATGGAATTATGTTGCAGACTTCTTATCCAATTATCATCACAAACGCATTTATTTTGATGGTCAATGTTTACTATTTGACTTATAAAAGAAAAGTTGATTTTGCAAAAGCATAGCAGCAAAAAAAGTTGAAATGATTTTTAATGGGCACTTTTGTGCTGAACCACTTCAAACAATTCCCCGCCTTCACATTTGATGGTTTTGTAAGGGAATTTTAAAATAAGTGCATAATCGTGCGTTCCCATCAAAATGGTTTTTCCGCTGTCGTGTATGTCTTTCAGCACATTTAATACATCTACCGAAGTGGCGGGATCTAAATTCCCCGTTGGTTCATCGGCTAAAATAAGATCTGGATCATTTAACAAAGCACGCGCGATGGCAATTCGTTGCTGTTCGCCGCCTGAGAGTAAATATGGCATTTTAAAACCTTTTGTTTCCATGCCAACTTTTAACAAGACTTCATTAATTTTCTCGTTCATTTTCACCGCATCTTTCCATCCGGTTGCTTTCAATACAAACAATAAATTATCATGGACACTTCTGTCGTTCAACAACTTAAAATCCTGAAAAACAATGCCAAGTTTGCGGCGCAAATAAGGAATTTCGTCTTCTTTCAATGTTTTTAAGTTGAAGCCCACAATGTTTCCTTCGCCATGTTCCAAAGGTAAATCGCCATAAAGAGTTTTCATCAAACTGCTTTTCCCGCTTCCTGTTTTTCCTATTAAATATACAAATTCACCCATGCTAATTTGCAAATTAACATCGGCCAAAACCAAATTTTCTCTTTGATATATTTGTGCATTTTGTAAGGAAAGAATGACTTCTGGCATAGTGTGCGCTGTTTTTGACAAAATTAGCTGTTTTAAAGTAAAATATCAACATTAAAGCAATTAATAATACTGCTGTTTTTTCGAATATTTAATGACTTATGCCGAAAACATTAAACGGGGAACAGTTTTTGTTACAAATTGTTAAAAAAAATATTTTTTGCTAAGGCAATTTCGAAAAAAAAATGCGTTATTACATAATAGTTAAAATCTTTCAATTTTTATTCATATGATTTATAAAAAGATTGTCCTTCCGTTAGTTGTGTTTCTTGCAACATTAACAATTTCAGCGCAACAAACGTCAATTTACACAAACGCCCTCGCCAATTATAACCAAGCTGTTGAATTGTACCAAAACAAAGCGTACTTAGCAGCCCAGGAAAAATTTATTGACATAAAACCCCAATTCGAAAATTCAGATGAATTAGAAGCCAATTGCGACTATTATATTGCCAATTGCGCCATTCGGTTAGAACAACCAAATTCTGATGAATTAATGCAGGAATTTGTTGAAAATTATCCGACCAGCACCAAGCACAACAGGGCTTCAATAGACATTGCCGACTATTATTTTAAAGTTGGGAAATACGGCTTTGCAGCAAAATGGTATGCAAAAGTGAACCCTACCAATTTAACTTTAAGAGAGGAAGAAACCTATAATTTTAACTATGCGTACTCTTTATTTGCAAACAAAGAGTACTCAAAAGCAAAACCCTATTTTTTAAATTTGCTGGATTCTCCGGCATATGGTGTCCAGGCCAAATATTATTACGGCTATATCGCTTACAATCAGGATGATTATGAAACTGCCAAAACCTATTTAGGTGAAGTTGCTGATAATTCCTCATTTAAAACCAATGTTTCCTATTATTTGGCTGATATGAATTTTAAATTGGGAAATTTTGATAAAGCCATCGAAAACGGCTTGCCTTTACTTCCAAAATCAAAAGGAATTGAACATTCCGAAATTTCAAAAATAGTGGGCGAAAGTTATTTCAACCTGCAAAAATTTGAAGAAGCGATTCCGCATCTTAAAAACTATAAAGGCCAACGCGGAAAATGGAACAATACTGATTATTATTTATTAGGTTACGCCTATTACAAACAAAACGATTATGAAAATGCCATTAGCACTTTCAATAAAATAATTGGCGGAAACAATGCCGTTGCGCAAAATGCCTATTATCATTTGGCGGAATGTTACTTAAAAACAGATAAAAAACAAGAAGCTTTAAATGCTTTCAGAAACGCTTCACAAATGCAGTTTGAACCGGAAATTCAGAAAGATGCTTGGTTAAATTATGCCAAATTAAGTTACGAAATTGGAAATCCGTACAAAAGTGTTCCCGATGTTTTAAAAGAATATATTGAGTTGTACCCAAATTCAACGCATCGAGATGAAATTAACGAATTGATTATCAGCGCCTACATTACTTCAAAAGATTATAAAGGCGCTTTGGAGTATTTAAAAGACAAAAAAAGCGCCAAAGAACGTGCACTTTTTCAAAAAGTGGCATTTTACAGAGGCACCGAACTTTTTGCTGAAGGAAATTACGATTTGGCAAAAGAGAGTTTTGAAAATTCCCTTTCCGTTCCTTTGGATGCCAATATTACTGCAAGGGCAACTTTTTGGAAAGCCGAATCAAATTACCTTTTAAACAATTTTAGGGAAGCTTCAACAGATTTCCAAAAATTCGCAGCAAATTCCGAAGTATCAAAAACACCCGAATATAAAGAACTGCATTACAATTTAGGTTATGCGTATTTTAAGCAAAAAGATTATGGAAATGCCATTGAAGCCTTCAAAAAATACAGCGCAAACAATTTGGATGACGCTGTTAGAAAAAACGACACCTATTTAAGAATTGGCGATGGCTATTTTGTGACCAGCAGCTATAAAAACGCCATAGAATATTACAGTAAAGCCATTGAAATGAAAGGAATTGACGCTGATTATGCGCAATTTCAAAAAGCGATCAGTTACGGACTTACAGGCAATGAAAATGCCAAAATAACAGCCTTAAACGCCTTTTTAAATTCGGCAACAAAATCATCTTATAAAGATGATGCCTATTACGTTCTGGGAAATTCATACCTGGAAAAAAATCAAAATGAATTGGCAATCGAGAATTATGACAAGCTTATTGCCAACTATAAAAAAAGTCCGCTGGTTTCTAAAGCCATGCTTAAAAAAGGGCTGATTTATTACAACAGCAATAAAAATGACCAAGCTTTAACCACTTATAAAGCCGTGGTGCAACAATTCCCAAATTCGGCCGATGCCAAACAAGCGGTTAAAAATGCACGACAAATTTATGTTGATTTAGGAAGGGTTGACGAATATGCTTCTTGGGTAAAAACGGTTGATTTTGTAAATGTATCTGATGCAGAATTGGACAATGACACCTACGAATCGGCCGAAAAACAATACTTGCAAAACAATCATAAAAAAGCGATTGAAAGCTTTAAAAAATACTTGGGAAGTTTTCCAAATGGCCTTCATGCTTTGAATGCCAATTTTTATTTGGCACAATCATTATTTTCAGACAACAAACATTCTGAAGCAATTCCGAATTATAATTACGTTGTAAATCAGCCACAAAATGAATTTACTGAAGATGCGCTTTCACGCCTGTCTTTGGTTTATTTGGAAAATAACAATTGGCAAAAAGCAATTCCGCTTTTAGAACAATTGGAAAGTGAAGCCAACTTGCCACAAAACATCATTTTTGCGCAATCGAACTTGATGAAAGGTTATTACGCCGATAAAAATTACAGCAAAGCTGTGGATTATGCCGAATTGGTTTTGAAAAATAACAAATTGGAAGACCGGGTAAAATCGGATGCACACATCATTATTGCGCGTTCGGCGATTAAAACCAATAACGAAACTAAAGCCAAAAGCGCCTATGCAACCGTTGAAAAAATTGCTTCCGGCGAGTTAAAAGCCGAAGCTTTATATTACAGCGCATACTTTCAAAACAAAGATGGAAACTATAAAGTTTCCAATGAAATTGTGCAAAAAATCGCTGCAGAATACTCCGCTTACAAATATTGGGGCGCAAAAGGACTGGTGTTGATGGCCGACAATCATTACAAATTAAAAGATGCTTATCAAGCCACTTATATTTTAGAAAGCGTGATAAAAAACTTCGCCCAGTTTAGCGATGTGGTTGAAGAAGCCACTGCAGCGCTTAATAAAATTAAAACGGAACAAGCAAAAACCAATGAATCAATTGAGAATTGAAAAATTTGGAAATTTGAAATTAGTTTATAAAGATTAAATTAAACAACGCGAGTAACAGATTGCCATACCGCAATAAATTCGGCACAGGCAGTTTTTGCAAAAAACTTCGCAATGACACAACGATTAAACAGTTAAACAATTCAACGATTAAACAATAAAAAAATGCATAACAAACTCCTTATAACTTCATTTTTAATTTTAGTGACAAGCGTTTCCTTTTCTCAAATAATTAAGAAAAAAGACACCTTAAAAACAGAGGAAATTACTGTTGAAAAACCTTATGCGCCAACTATTTCAGATGCGTTTAAAGTAAGGTCGAGTCCCAATATTGAAAATGAAACAAAAAATTCAGGAAAAGAAAAGGTGGGTTACAGCATTTTTTCAATCCCGGTAGCTTCCACTTTTACGCCTTCAAAAGGAAAAGCGCAAAGTATTGCAAGAGGTCCGAAAGAACGTTTGTATGAAAATTATATCTCGGCCGGATATGGAAATTTCAACACCCCGTTTCTTGATGCTTTTATGCATTTCGGAGACAAAAAAAATAACGACTTCGGAATTTTCTTAAATCACATTTCGTCCGAAGGCAGCATAAAAGATGTACTGTTGGATGATAATTTTTCCGATTCAAAAGTTGATGTTTACTTCAAACAATTCGACCGCGATTTCAATTGGCAAGTGAATGCGGGAACGCAACTGAAATCGCAAAATTATTATGGCTTGTCAAACGACATCTCCTATACTGATGCTTTTATTGATGCCATGAATCCAAAACAAATTTACAAAACCGTTTATGGTGGCGGAAAAATTAGCTTTGAAGATTCCTTTTTTCAGGGCGCCACGGCAGAAATCGTAAATTTTTCAGACGATTATAACAGCAATGAAATACGATTGATGGTGAAACCGAAATTGGAATTTCCAATTTCTTCCGAAAAAATCAATGGAGAATTTTTATTAGACTTAATTTCAGGAAGGTTCAAACAAACTTATACAGAAGGAACCGACGTGAATTACAGTTTTTTAAATCTTGGCTTTAGTCCGAATTTTGAAATTATCAGGGAAAATCTGACCATTAATTTAGGCGTAAAATTGTATTACGTGAACGATTTGGAACATAAAAATACCGATTATTTCGCCTATCCAAATATTACCGCTTCCGTTAAACTGGTTGATGATGTGCTTATTTTGGTTGCCGGTGTAACCGGTGATTTGGAGCAAAATTCGTATAAAGATTTCGCCAATGAAAATCCGTACGTTTCCCCTACTTTAAACATTCTGCAAACAGATAAACAATACAGCGCTTATGCTGGCACAAAAGGTAAATTGGCTTCAAATATTGGCTATAATTTCAATGTAAGCCATACTTCTGAAAAAAATAAACCGTTTTTTATCCAAAATCCGACAAAAACAGATGGAAATATCCCTGTAGAAAAAGCCTATGAAGCCGGAAATTCTTTTGGAGTTGTTTACGACAATGTGAAAACATTGGGTTTTTTCGGAGAAATAACCATTGACGCTTCCAAAGAATTTAATTTTAGCGGATCGCTTAACTATTCAAATCACAACGTTGACACCCAGTTAGAAGCCTGGAATACACCAACCATGACGGCAACTATTTCAGCCGACTATCAAAATAAGGATTGGTTTGCAGGCGCCAAATTATTTTACAATGGCGAAACCGAGGATTTTATGATTCCTTATGGTTTTACATCTGAAAATGGAAACATCGTAACAAATGATTCATACTTGGATTTAAATCTGAACGGCGGTTATATATTTTCAGACAGACTGACTGTTTTTGCTAAAATCAACAATGCACTCGGCGAAAAATACCACCGATTTTTAAATTACCAAGTGCAGACTTTGCAAATTTTGGGAGGGCTCACCTATAAATTTGATTTGTAAAAACAATCTTTAAAAAATTAAACTTTTTTATGTAGTTTTAGGCAATTAAAAAACTACTCCAAATGAAACATTTTTTTGCTGCAGTAATTATACTTATTGCACTTTCCTCTTTTAGCAGTGTAGAAACTGTAAAAAGCAATGAACCAACAGTAAATAAAAACGATTCAATTGCAATTAAACAGCTGTTTAACACCGCTTTAAGCAATGGAAAATCGTATCAATGGCTTGATTATTTATCCAACAATATCGGCGGTCGTTTGTCGGGTTCCCCGCAAGCGCAACAAGCGGTTGAATGGGGCGAAAAACTTATGCTGGATTTGGGTTTCGACAAAGTTTGGTTGCAACCCGTAATGGTTCCTCATTGGGTGCGGGGCGAAAAAGAAGAAGCTTATTTTACCGTTGACAAAACAAAATACAATGTGGCGATTTGCGCTTTGGGTGGTTCCATTGCAACATCCGAAAATGGTGTTTCAGGTGAAGTTATAGAAGTGCAAAGTTTGGAAGAAGCTGAAAATTTGGGCGAAAAACTACGCGGGAAAATCGTCTTTTTTAATCGTCCGTTTGAAGACACGCCCATTGAAACTTTTAACTCGTACAGCGGTTGCGTTGACCAACGTGGCGGCGGCGCAAAAGTGACCGGAAAATTTGGTGTTTTGGGCGTTATTGTCCGCTCCATGACACACAGCATCGACAATTTTCCGCATACTGGCGCTATGGGTTACGGCGATATTCCTGAAAACGAAAAAGTTCCTGCGGCAGCAATCAGCACCATCGCCGCAAATTTATTGAGTGAAAAATTAAAAGAAAATCCGACCTTAAAATTTTACTTCAAACAAAGTTGTGAAACATTGCCGGATGCCCCATCTTTTAACGTGATTGGAGAAATGACCGGAAGTGAACATCCAAATACATTCATCACCGTTGGCGGACATTTGGATTCTTGGGATTTGGGCGATGGCGCGCATGATGATGGCGCGGGAATTGTGCAGTCCATTGAAGTTTTAAGGCTGTTCCAATTAAACGGCATCAAACCAAAACATACCATTCGCGCCGTGTTGTTTATGAATGAAGAAAATGGTTTGAAAGGCGGCAGAAAATATGCAGAAGAAGCAAAAGCCAATAATGAAATTCATATCGCTGCTTTAGAATCGGATGCTGGCGGATTTACGCCTAGAGGATTTTCAATTGATGCCAACGGAAAAAATTTAGAGCTGATTAAAAGCTGGAAAGCCTTACTTGCGCCTTATGGATTGCACGATATAAATGAAGGACACGGTGGCGCCGATATTGGGCCGTTAAAATCGGAAACCATTAGTTTAGTGGGATACAGACCAGATTCCCAACGTTATTTCGATTATCACCATGCGGCAACAGATACTTTTGATAAAGTGAACAAAAGGGAACTTGAACTGGGCGCAGCTTCAATGGCTTCTGTCATTTATTTATTGGATAACAATTTATAATATTGTTAAATGAAAAAAATAATTATAGCGCTCTTGCTTATTGCAGGAATTTCGTGCACAAAGAAAGAAAAAGTTGACACACTTGTAATCAATGCCAATATTTATACGGTTAATGACAATTTTGACAAAGCGGAAGCATTTGCCATTAAAGACGGTAAAATTGTTGCGGTTGGAACCACCGACGAAATTCAGGCAAAATATGCCGCGACCTTTGTAAATGATGCAAAAGGAAAAACCATTGTTCCCGGATTTATTGATGCACACTGCCATTTTTTTGGATTGGGATTGGATAAACAAAAAGTTGATTTGACTGAAACCAAAAGTTTTGAGGAAGTTGTGCAGCGCATAGTTGATTTTCAAAAAGAAAACAATGCCGCTTACATCACGGGCCGCGGCTGGGACCAAAACGATTGGGAAGTGAAAGAATTCCCGGCCAAAGACAGATTGGATGAATTATTTCCAACCACGCCAATTGCCATTACCAGAATAGACGGCCACGCGCTGCTGGCAAACCAGGCCGCCATAGATTTGGCGGGAATTACTGTGAAAACGCCTTTTTCGGGCGGAGAAATTCTTCAGAAAAACGGAAAATTAACGGGTATTTTTATTGATGCACCGATGGAATTAATTGAAGTTAAAATTCCGGCTCCTTCTAATAAGGAAAATATTGAAGCCTTAAAAGATGCGGAGAGAATTTGTTTTGATTTGGGATTGACGACCGTTGATGATGCCGGACTTTCAATAGAAACAATTGAATTAATTGACAGTTTGCAGCAAGCCGGAGCATTGAAAATGCGGATTTACGCCATGGTTTCGGCAAGTGATGAAAACATTGATTATTACGCAAAAAAGGGCATCCTAAAAACGGATCGTTTAAATGTGCGCTCTTTTAAAGTTTATGCAGACGGCGCTTTGGGTTCCCGCGGTGCCGCCATGAAAAAATCATACAGCGACCAGCACAATCATTTTGGCGCCTTGGTGACCCCGCTGGAAAAACTGAAAGAATATGCCGAAAAAATTGCGTTAACTGACTTTCAAATGAACACACATGCCATTGGCGACTCGGCAAATTATGTGATGTTAAAAACCTATAAAGAAGTTTTAAAAGGAAAAAAAGACAGCCGATGGAGAATTGAGCATGCACAAATTGTGGATGTGGCCGATTTCAATTATTTCGAAAATATCTTGCCTTCCGTTCAGCCAACACACGCAACTTCTGATATGTATTGGGCGCAAGACCGAGTTGGAGCCGAGCGTATGAAAGGCGCTTATGCCTATAAAGTTTTGTTGAACACTTACGGCAAAATAGCTTTGGGAACCGATTTCCCGGTTGAAAAAGTAAGTCCGCTGTTAACTTTTTACGCGGCAGTTGCACGCAAAGACTTAAACAATTTCCCTGAAAATGGTTTTCATAAGGAAAATGCGTTGACACGGGAAGAAACTTTAAAGGGAATGACCATTTGGGCCGCCTATTCCAATTTTGAGGAACAAGAAAAAGGAAGCATTGAAGTGGGAAAAATGGCCGATTTTATTGTGCTGAACAAGAACATTATGGAAATTGAAGCGAATAAAATTCCGGCAATTACGATTGATGAAACTTATGTTGGCGGCGTAAAAGTGAAGTAGGGACAGGTCGCGACCTGTCCACATTATTTCAAAATGATTGCAGCGACAGGTCACGACCTGTCCACATTATTTCAAAATGATTGCAGGGACAGGTCACGACCTGTCCGTACGTTTCATGCAAAATCTAAAATCGTAATTCCTTTTGCGTATTCTATGATAAAACACAAGACAAATTTGATTTATTTTAGCTTGCAAATTTGTATGTATTGATGTAAGGTGTTTTTCTGTTAATAACGCTAAAAACCCTATCGATAATTTTGCATCTTATATTGTTCAATACCA
>DATCUQ010000021.1:0-48190 GCA_036567345.1 Lutibacter sp. | reverse complement strand
TAATGAATTAGAAATATTGACCAAACCAAGAAAGGCTGCATAATTATTTTTTTTAGTGCTGAGTTTTATGAAATATAAGTTGTTAACAATGCAAATGTTAAAACAATGTTTTTTGAGGTGGGTATTGCGTAAGGTGAGTTAATTAATCAAAAGAAAATGCCTTTTAAAAACATAAAGATAGCTTTAAATATGTTTTAAAAGGCATTTTATAGGTCGATTATATTACAGCTTGGTTGCCCGAAACAAATAATCGTTTATTTTTTTACTTCTAACAATTCCACCTCGAAAATTAAAGGCATAAAAGGTTTGATTGGTCCGCCTTCACGTGGAAAAGCGCCGTATGCCAATTCTTGAGGGATGAAAAATTTATATTTTGAACCTACGCTCATTAATTGAAGACCTTCAGTCCATCCTTTAATTACGCCGTTTACGGCAAATTCAATTGGCTCTTTTCTTTCAACTGAACTGTCAAATACAGTCCCATCAATTAAGGTTCCGTGATAATGAACTTTTACGGTAGAAGTCCCAAGAGGTTTCTCTCCTTTTCCTTCTTTCAAAACAATATATTGCAAACCGCTTGCAGTAACTTGCACGCCTTTGGCCGTTTTATTTGCTTCTAAAAATTTAACGCCTTCTGCTTTTACGCCGGCAAATTCAGTTTCCATTTTTTTTGTTTGCTCATCTTGTTGTTTTTTCATCGCTTCTTCTTGCTTTTTTTGAAAAAATGCTCTTAAAATTGGTTCGGTATTTTCAGCAGTGATCAAGATATTTGTGGAATCAATTCCATTCATAACTCCTTGAATAAATAGATCTTTATTTATTTCAGGGAAATTGGCCTTTAATTTAGAGGCGATGTCTATTCCTAATGAATAACTTACCGTATCCACTTCGGTTTTTAATGGTTTTTGTGCTGCGCCCTTATTGTTGCACGACAACATTGTTGAAATTAATGTAATTACTGTTAAAATTTTAATTGCTTTCATTTTTCTTATTGATTTTTATTAATTGAACTTTAAATATTAATGGTTGATTTATTTCTATTTTATTGCTGTCACCTATATATCCATAGGCTTTATGTGATGGAAACAGGAAAGTTACGACCTCTCCGTCACCCATTAATTTTAAACCGTTTCGAAGGCCTTCCACTATTTCCTGCTTATCTACGATGTAGGTTTGTTCCCCAATTTCTTCAGCACTGTAAATTAAAGTGTTGTTTATGTCGAAAACATCATAGGTAAACAAAAGCTGATCGCCAACTTCAGGCAAATAGGAATCTGGATTTTTTTGATTATAGGTATACCAAAATCCGTTTGTTGAAGCCAAATATTCGGTAAGTGAATCTTTTTCCATAAGCGCCCTGAAAGCATTTTCTTCGGAAGCGTTCATCGTTTTGTTTAAAATAACGGATTCTTTCAAAAAAGTATTCGTTTTTCCTAAAACAGGTTTGCGCGGAATTGGATTTGCACACGAAACCGTCAGCACCAAAAAAATATAAAGAAAATATTTATGCTTCATAAGAGGTCAGCAATTCGTTTTGGTAAGCGGGAAGCAATTTTAAAAATTTTGAAACTGTGGCATCCAACGAAATTTTAGATTTTCCGCCAGCGGCATTGTCGTGGCCTCCTCCTTCAAAATGTTCCCGGGCAAATTTATTAACCGAAAAACTTCCTTTGGATCTCAATGAAATTTTTATGATTTTTTGCTCGACATCTTCAATAAAAATGGCCGCAAAAATAATGTTTTCAAGAGACAAGGCATAATTCACCACGCCTTCCGTATCTCCTTTCTGATAATCAAATTCATCTAATTCTTCCTGTGATAGTGTAATATAAGCTGTTTTTAGTTTATTGATAACCACCATATTGGTTAAAGCCCTGCCCAAAAGCTGCAATCGCGCATAGGAATTGGTATCATATACATGGTTGTATATTTTGGCATTGTCTGCGCCTTTATCAATTAAATCGGCTATTATTTTGTGTGTGGTGCTTGTGGTTGTAGGAAATCGAAACGACCCTGTATCGGTCATAATTCCCGTGTAAATACAAGTGGCAATATCCTCGTTGATCGCTTCAACATCATTTAACTTTTCCAAAAAATGATACAGCATCTGACAGGTTGAACAAACTGAAGTGTCTGAAAATAAGTATTTTGCAATGTCTTCAGGTTGCTGATGATGGTCAATCATAATAAAAATGCCCTTGAATTCTTTCAGGGTATTTTCCATATCATCGCCCACCCTGTTTAAGGCATTAAAATCCAATAAAAAAATGATGGAAGCTTCCGCAATGGCCTTTTTTGATTGCCTGTTTTGCATATCAAATTTCAATGCATTTTTTGATCCAGGCAGCCATTTTAGAAAATTAGGATAATCATTTGGTGAAACCACCGTTGCTTTATGTCCCTTTTTATCAAGATAATGATACATCGCCAAACTTGAGCCAATAGCATCTCCATCAGGGTTTTTATGTGGCACAATCACTACATTTTTAGGCGTAGAAAGCAACTCTTTTATTTCCTTTATATCACTTCTGTTCATACGGGTGCAAATATACAATTTTATACGATATTTTATTTCATTATTTTTTCTTGAACATCGCTATATTTACCGAAATTGAACTTAAAACCAAAAAAATGAACTATTTTAAATACGCCTTGTTCTTGTTTTTGTTGATTTCTTCTTGTAAAACGAAAGAAAAGCAAAAAATTGAGTCCCCAGTTTCAAAGGAAACAAGCAGTGATTTCACCATTGCTTTCGGTTCTTGCAACAACCAGACACTTCCCAATCCGTTTTGGACTGAAATTGAAAAAAACAAGCCAAATGTATGGATTTGGGGCGGTGACGTTATTTATACCGACACCTATGATATGGCTTTTATGGCGCAAAATTACCTGAAACAAAAAAATAATGAAGCCTATGCCGATTTCATCAAAAAAGTGCCCGTTCTTGCCACTTGGGACGATCATGATTATGGTTTAAACGACGGCGGCGTTGAATATCCTAAAAAAGCTGAATCGCAACAACTGTTTTTGGACTTTCTTGATGTTGCCAAAAATGATGTCAGAAGAAATCAGGAAGGCGTTTATTATGCCAAAGATTATAATGTGAACAACAACAGCATAAAAATTATTTTATTGGATACCCGCTATTTCAGAACTGCTTTAACTGCGGATGATGAAACTGAAAAACGATTTAAACCAAATGTGTACGGAGCAGGAACTATGTTGGGTGAAACTCAATGGGAATGGTTAAAAAATCAGCTTCAAAATTCAAAAGCATCTTACAACATCATCGTAAGCAGCATCCAGTTTTTATCGAGCGAGCACGGATTTGAATCCTGGGGAAATATGCCGCATGAAGCTGACAAACTGATTGACCTTCTTAAATTGACCAATGCAAAAAATACCATTATTCTGTCGGGCGACAGGCATATTTCGGAAATTTCAAAAAAAGAAATACCCGATTTAAAATACTCGTTAATCGATTTTACTTCAAGCGGACTCACGCATTCCTACACCGATTTTAAAGGTGAACCCAACAAATACAGATTGGGTAATGTGGTTTCAAAAAAGAGTTTTGGCATCTTAAAATTTGATTTTAAAACCAATGCCGTAACTATGGAAATTAGGGGTGAAAACAATGCTGTTTATGAAACCTACACCCAAAGTTATGGGCAACACAACTAATTTATTCAGAAAATAGTATCTTTGCGCCGATTTAAAAATTAAAGACAATTAGAAATGGCAACAAACAGAACATTTACTATGTTGAAACCTGATTCCGTAGAAAAAGGATATATAGGGGCAATATTGGAAAAAATTAACGCTGCAGGATTTAGAATTGCGGCAATTAAAATGACGCAAATGACCGACGCCGATGCGAGAGCATTTTATGCGGTTCACAGTGCGCGACCATTTTTTGGCGAATTGGTTGAATTTATGACCAGCGGACCAATTGTAGCGGCTATTTTGGAAAAAGAAAATGCTGTTGAAGATTTTCGCGTATTGATTGGCGCAACCAATCCTGCTGATGCAGCTGAAGGCACCATTCGTAAATTATACGCTTCTTCTATGGGAGAAAATGCAGTTCACGGTTCAGACAGCGATGAAAATGCGGCTATTGAAGGCGCTTTCCATTTTTCTGGAAGAGAAATATTTTAAATATATTCCTATCCCCAGCCCTTTCCGAAGGAAAGGGAGTTTGATTTGAAATTATTATAATATTTACAAAAAACTTTTAACTTTTAACTTTTAACTTTTAACTTTTAACTTTTAACTTTTAACTTTTAACTTTTAACTTTTAACTTAAAAAAATCTATTGTTAAAAAACAATGGATTTTTTTATCAGCTCAATATTATTTTAGCAATCAGTTCTTCACCTAGCTCCTCATTCATCATTTTGATAATTTTTTCCTTGCCATAACTCAATTCTTCGCGCAACACAGAAGATTTCAGTTTCACCACCAATGTTTTTCCGGTTAATTCAACCTTGCTGGTGTAAGACACAACGCCATTTCCCATCAGTTTTGCCCAGGCTTCTTCCACAGAAATCTGGTTCATGCCTTTGGTTAATTTATTTTCTTTAATCACATCTTTCATCAACGCTGAAATTGACTGAAATTCATTGAAACGTTTGGCCATTATAATTGAAATATTTTATAAGGTTGATTTGTTTTTTTTACCACATCTTCGGTGCGTTCTTTATGCGTATCACTGATAAACAACTGTCCGAACTCCTCATTATTTACCAAATTTATGAGTTGCTGCACTCGTAAATCATCTAATTTATCAAAAATATCATCCAACAATAAGATAGGTTTTATGTTGGCCTGTGATTTTATAAAGTCGAATTGCGCCAGTTTTAAGGCAATTAAATAGGATTTTTGCTGTCCCTGCGAGCCGAATTTTTTAATTGGATAGTTGTCAATTTCAAATGACAAATCGTCTTTGTGAACACCAACACTTGTGTACTGCAAAACCCGGTCCTTTTCCATATTCAGCGCAAACAATTCCACCAAACTGCCTTCATCCAGCTGTGTTTTATAAACCAAATTCACCTGTTCCATACTCGAGGATATCGCTGCATAGCGCTCTTTAAAAATGGGAATGAACGCTTCCAAAAACTCGGTTCTCTTTTTAAAAATGATGCTTCCGTACGATTCTAATTGCGCATCATACACTTTTAAATTTAACGCATCAAAAGTTCGGTTAGCCGCAAAATATTTCAGCAATGAATTCCGTTGCGCCAACACTTTATTGTATTTAATGATGGTTTGTAAATACAATTTGTCAGATTGCGAAATTACATTGTCCATAAATTTCCTTCTGGTATCGCTTCCCTCAACAATTAAATCGCTATCACCAGGCGAAATGATGACCAAAGGCAAAAAGCCAATATGCTCCGAAAATTTTTCGTACACTTTGCCGTTTCGCTTCACCACTTTTTTATTTCCGCGTTTTAAACTGCAAACCACATTGTCTATTTTATCATTTATATGATACTCCCCTTCAATGATAAAAAAGTCTTCAGAATGTTTAATATTCTGCGTGGCCGCCGGATTAAAGTAACTTTTAGCAAAAGAAAGGTAATAAATTGCATCCAAAACAGTTGTTTTTCCAACACCGTTATTTCCCACAAAACAATTGATTTTTTCCTGAAAATCAAATGTTTGGAACTCGAAATTTTTAAAATTTACCAGTGTTATTTTTTGTAAATGCATCTATATTTTTTGAAAGTTTAAAATTATTGAAAATAAATGAAAATTTAGACACAATTGCATTTTTACTTTCCAATTAAAAATTCTATTTTTGCGCCTACAAATTTCTAAGAAATGGCAACATACAAAAAGACAGGAAGTAAAGCAAAAGATGCTCACAATAGCATTGAAGACAAATCGACTACCGCTGAAGTTTTTAAAACTTTAGACCAAACGGCTTCAAAATCAGAGCAATATATCATAAAAAATCAAAATATTATTTTTATTGTTTTAGGAATTATAGTCGCTTCAATTTTGGGCTACTTGGCTTATCAAAAATACGTGAAAGCGCCTAAAGAAAAAGAAGCCGCAAACGAGCTTGCATTCCCAAAAGTTTATTTTGAAAATGCCATAAACAATACCGTGGCTGCAGATTCATTATTCACCTTAGGCTTAAACGGTGCCGACGGAAAATATGGATTTATAGATATCGCAGACGAATACAGCGGCACAAAAGCAGGAAATTTAGCAAACTATTATGCCGGTATTTCTTACTTAAGATTAAAAAAATATAAAGAAGCCATTGATTATTTAGAAGATTTTTCTTCGGATGACGAATTGCTGGGACCAACCGCAAAAGGAGCCATTGGTGATGCTTTTGCCGATATTAACCAACCAGAAGATGCTTTTGACTATTATGTGAAAGCTGCAGAATTAAAAGACAATAATTTTTCTACGCCTTTATTCCTTTTCAAAGCTGGAAATACAGCGATGGAATTGGAGAATTTTCCTAAGGCTTTAGAATTGTTCGAAAGAATTAAAAACGACTATCCTACTTCTGTTGAAGCCAGTACCATTGACATTTATATCAATAAAGCTACCTTTGCATCTAAAAAATAAGAGGTAAATGGCAACAACTAATTTATCGGATTACGATAAAACAACCATCCCAAACTCGAAAAATTTTCGGTTTGGGATTGTTGTTTCTGAATGGAACGCCGACATTACCGAAAACTTATATTTAGGCGCAGAAAAAACATTGCTTGAAAACGGAATCCCAAAAGAAAATATTTTGCGATGGAATGTTCCCGGAAGTTTTGAGCTTATTTTTGGCTGCAAACATATGCTTGAAACCCAAAAAGTAAATGCTGTCATTGCCATTGGAAATGTCATTCAGGGAGAAACAAAACATTTTGATTTTGTTTGTGATGGCGTTACGCAAGGCATAAAAGATTTGAATATTAAATACGATGTTCCCGTTATTTTTTGCTTATTGACCGACAATAACAAACAACAATCCATTGACCGCTCTGGCGGAAAACATGGCAATAAAGGTGTGGAATGTGCTATTGCAGCAATAAAAATGGCCGCATTAACAACGTTTTAACACGCAAATTATCCACAAAACTTGACCACAACTTTTTAATTCAGTAATTTTGTAACTTACTGATTAATTTTATTTTATGTTTGGTAATTTATTTAAGCCCAGCGCACATTCCGTTTACAATTATAAGCCTCGTTATTATGATGAGCGGAAAGAACGTTTGCATAATTTGGAAATTAAATATCATAATCTTGACGGAAATGATCCTGAAATTTCAAGAATAAGGCTTACAAAAAACAATTTAAAAAACGATTGGATAAAAAATAAAAGAAGTGCAACAAACAGGTCCTCAAATTTAAGATTGGCATTAATTATCGCGATATTAGTCGGCATTGCTGCCTATATTTTTGATTTACACTCTTTATTTTAATGCCAGATATCATTCAGTTATTGCCCGATCATGTTGCAAATCAAATTGCGGCAGGTGAAGTTGTCCAAAGACCCGCATCTGTAGTAAAAGAGTTGTTGGAAAATGCCATTGATGCAGATGCCACCGCCATTAAACTGATTGTTCGCGAGGCCGGAAAAACACTTATTCAGGTTATAGACAACGGCAAAGGGATGAGCCAGACAGATGCGCGTTTAAGTTTTGAACGCCACGCAACTTCAAAAATAAAAAAGGCGGAAGATTTATTCAATCTGCACACAAAAGGGTTTCGGGGAGAAGCTTTGGCTTCCATTGCTGCCATTGCCCATGTGGAGTTAAAAACAAAACAGGAAGACCAACAGCTCGGTTCGTGTTTAAAAATTGAGGGAAGCACCTTTATTTCCCAAGAAAATGTTTCAACGTCCACAGGAACTTCAGTTTCCGTAAAAAATTTATTTTACAACATTCCTGCCCGAAGAAATTTTCTGAAATCCAACACCATAGAAACGCGTCACATAGTAAACGAATTTCAGCGTGTTGCCTTGGCACATCCCAACATTGCGTTTTCATTTTATCACAATGAAAGTGAAATCTACAATTTAAGCACCGGCAATTTACGCCAACGCATCGTGGCCATTTTGGGCAAAAAAACAAATGAAAAATTAGTGCCAATCCATGAAATTACCGATGTGGTTGAAATTAAGGGATTTGTCACCAAGCCCGAATATGCGAAGAAGAAAAGAGATGAGCAATTCTTTTTTGTAAATGACCGTTTTATTAAAAATTCCTATTTAAACCACGCCGTTTCAAGCGCTTTTGAAAATTTATTGTCGGGCGGATATTATCCTACCTATTTTTTGTACCTGACCGTACCCACAAACAGCATCGACATCAATATCCATCCAACCAAAACGGAAATAAAATTTGATGACGAAAAAACGCTTTACGCCATTTTACGTTCTACCGTAAAACATAGTTTAGGCCAATACAATGTTGGGCCAATACTGGATTTTGACCGTGATGCGACACTCGATACGCCTTACCAATTAAAAGGCACAAATTTGCCAAACCCAAGGGTGAACGTGAACCCAGATTTTAATCCGTTTAAATCTGAGGAGCAAAAATCCATTCAATTTCCATACAGAAGAGAAAAAAATATGGAATGGGAAAGTCTGTACAACGGCCTGGACAGCACCGGCATCGATTTTAAATCTGAAACAGCTGATTCAGGGTTGTTTTCAGATGAAAAAGCGAACAGCAAAACCTATCAGGTTCATAAAAAATACATCGTCAGCAGCATCAAATCGGGGATTGTTTATATCAATCAGCAATTGGCGCACCAGCGAATTTTATATGAAGAATTTTTAGAAAACATTACCGTCAGGGATGCGATGAGCCAGCAATTGTTGTTTCCATTGGAATTGTCTTTCAACAAAGTGGACATTAATTTGATCAAGGAAATAAAAGACGATTTAGAAAGCATCGGATTTTTATTTGAAGAAATTTTGAATGACAACATTGTGGTAACAGGTATGCCTGTAAATATTGTTGAAAGCCAAATTACCCCTATAATTGAACAACTGCTGGAAGACATTAAAAACGACATTCCGGACACAAGTTTCAGCCAGCTTGACATTATGGCAAAAAGCCTGTCGAAAAGTTTGTCCATTAAAATAGGCACAAAACTTGACCTAAAAGAGCAAGAAGATATAGTAAATAAACTATTTTTGTGCAAACAACCGGATAGCTCCCCTTTTGGAAAAAGGACGTTTATTACAGTAAATATTGATGAAATTGATAAAAAATTTAACAACTGACCGTTGTTATGAGGTAAAATTATGGGAAGAATAACAGAGGCCGTCAAACATATTATCATTATAAATGTTATATTTTTTATTGCGCCGCAATTAATGCCTGCTTTAAATTTAGATAACTTATTTGCCTTATATTTTCCCGAAAATGAAAAATTCGGATTTTGGCAATTTTTAACGCATATGTTTATGCACGGCGGATTTGCCCACATCTTGTTTAATATGTATGGTTTGTGGGCCTTCGGAACGCCGCTTGAACAAATGTGGGGAAGAAACAAATTTATATTCTTCTACCTTTCAGCAGGTTTGGGTGCAGGCGCCATTTACACTTTGGTAAATTATTACCAATTCAATTCGGTTTACGACCAATTGGTCAGCATAGGTTTAACCGGCACGGATATTCAAAATATTTTGAATACCGGAAGTTACAATCCGCAAATATTGGAATCAGTTTCGGGAGATAAACTGTCAGAGTTTTACGCCACTTACCATACGCCTGCCGTTGGTGCTTCAGGCGCTGTTTACGGAATTTTGGTGGCATTTGGCATGGCATTCCCGAATGCAAAATTGGCATTGATATTTTTCCCTGTGCCTATTTCAGCCAAATATTTTATTCCCGTAATCATTTTGGGAGATTTATTCTTCGGAATCACAAAATATTCAGTTGGGAATGTAGCGCATTTTGCCCACGTGGGCGGCGCGCTGATCGGATTTATAATCGCTTGGTTTTGGAAGCAAAACCAATTTAAACGCTGGGACTAATTTGGCCTTCATAAACGACATAAAAGAGGCTTTTAACAAAGCCAATATTGTTGAAAAAATAATATACATCAACGTATTTTTATTTTTAATAACGGTATTGCTCCAAAATTTCATCATTAATTGGTTCGCTTTGCCGGCTGGTTTAGATGATTTTATATACAAACCCTGGACACTGATTTCCTTTGCGTTTATACATCAGGGATTCTTTCATGTTTTATCGAACCTGTTGGTTTTATACTATCTCGGAAATTTATTTTTGGATTTTTACAGCAAAAAACAATTTTTAAATTGTTACTTTTCAGGAAGTATTTTTGGAGGCGTCGTTTTTTTAGGATACTATTATTTCATCGACACAAGCGGAGCGCTACCATTGGCGGGTGCTTCTGCAGCCGTAACAGCCATTTTTATAGCGATTGCAACCAAAATACCTCGTTATGCACTGCAATTGCGTTTCGTTGGCAGCGTTGAATTATGGGTAATGGCAGCGATATGGGTGGTGTTAAGCATCCTGCAAATTGCAAATCCGGAAAAAGGATCTGCAATTGCGCATATAAGTGGTGCTGTTTTTGGGTTCATTTATGCAAAGCAATCCGAAAAAGGAAACGATATCGGAAAATGGTTTGAAAGCATGGTGGATTTTTTTACCAATGCCTTTGGAACAAAAAAAACTGGTCCTTTAAAAACCGTGTATAAATCGGAAAAAAGAAGCACTTCGGAAGAAGTTTCAAAAACCAAACAACGAAAAATTAATGATATTTTAGACAAAATAAGCAAATCAGGTTACGAAAGTTTATCGCAAGAAGAAAAAGACTTTTTATTTAGATCCGGAAAAGAATAAACTATGAAAAATTTAGCCCTTATCGATAAATTTATTTTTATCCTGAATTCGCTTTTCGCCACACTGCTGCTTTTATCGTATCTGAGTTATTATATTTCGCCCAATACCATTTCATTTTTTTCATTGATCAGTTTGGTAATCCCCGTTTTCTTAATTATAAATGCAGTATTTGCGCTCTACTGGATCATCAGGCTCAAAAAACAATTTTTACTTTCCGCAATCGTATTGGCTATTGGTTATCAGTACATTACAAAATTTTACAGTTTTAAGGAAAAAGATGTATTGTTGACCGATGACGTAAAACTTATGAGCTATAACGTGAGAATGTTCAACCTTTATAAATGGATTAATGAGAAAAATGTGGATGAAAAAATATATGATTTCATCAATTCCAAAGAACCGGATATTTTATGCATCCAGGAATTTCATCCATCCTTAAAAATAGGGCTAAAATATCCGTATGAGTACATCAAAATAAGCAATGACAACAACCATTTTGGACATGCCATTTTTTCGAAATTTAAAATCATAAATTCGGGATCCCTGAATTTTTCCAATTCCGGAAACAATGCCATTTTTGCAGATATTGTCAGAAATAAAGATACCGTTCGCGTATATAATATTCATCTTGAAAGTTTAAATTTAAACCCGAAAGACGATTATTTCACTCAGGAAAATTCTGAAAAATTTAAAACCAGGGTGCAAAAAGCCTTTAAGATACAGGCAAATCAGACGACCTTAATTTCAGACCATATTAAAAAAACCAATCTTAAATCTATCATTTGCGGAGATTTTAACACCACTGCTTTTTCCTGGGTTTATCATCAATTAAAAGATGGGAAAAATGACGCCTTTGAGGTTGCAGGCAAAGGTTTTGGAAGAAGCTACGATTTTAAATTGCCCGTTCGTATCGATTATATTTTAACCGATGATAAAATTGAAGTCAATAATTTTAAGACTTTTGATGTAAAATATTCTGACCATTTTCCAATAATGGCCCGATTAAATTTTTAGGAGAAACTGATAAGTGTCAGTACTAAAAAATTTATAATTCCGTAGTTTAGCAGACATTTATAAAAAACCAATCCCCCTTATGAAAAAAATATTTTCATTTCTGTTTTTATGCACCTTTATTTTAGGATTTTCACAACAAAAAACATTAAGTCTGGAAGACGCCGTTTTGGGCTATCAAAAAGGGTTGAATCCTTCTTCGTTAAGCGATCTTAAATGGGTGAACCATTCCAACACCTACGTTTTTCAAAAAGACAATGCGCTGATTTTTACGGATGCAGTTACAAATAAGGTCACTAAAAATATTCCATTCGCTGATCTTCAAAAAAGTTATGAAGAATTAACGCGATTCCCGCGTTTAATGGAAATATCAACCAATGAACTGGTGTTTGCCAATAAAAATTTTATTGAAACTTTTAACTACAATACCTTGTCAAAAAATACTTCCATACAATTTGATGAAGCTGGCGAAAATACCGAATACAATTCCAAAGCAAAGGCAATTGCTTACACCCTGGCCAACAATTTATATATTGGAACTGCGGAAAACCCAAAAATTGCCGTAACCGCCATTGAAGATAAAAACATTGTTTCCGGACAAGCCATTCACAGAAGTGAATTTGGCATTTTTAAAGGAACTTTTTGGAGTCCGGAAGGAAATTATTTGGCATTTTACCAAAAAGATGAAACCAATGTGACGGATTATCCTTTGGTTGACATCACCACCTACCCTGCTACGCTTAAAAATATAAAGTATCCAATGGCCGGACAAGGAAGCGAAATTGCTAAAATTGGCATTTACAACCTTAAAACACAGCAAACTGTTTACCTTGACATCAATACTTCTGATGAACATTATTTGACAAATTTATCGTGGACACCCGATGAAAAATTTGTGTTGGTTGCAGAAATAAACAGAGGCCAAAATCACGTTTGGTACAACCGTTATGAGGTTTCAACAGGTAAAAAAGTGAATACTTTGTTTGAAGAAACCAATGAAAAATGGACGGAACCAGAACACGATGCTGTGTTTATACCCAACAGCAACACCAACTTTTTATGGTTTAGCGAACGTGACGGATTTATGAATTTGTACCATTATACCACCGACGGAAAACTGGTAAAACAATTGACCGATTTTAAATGGGTGATAACCGGAATTTTAGGTTTTGACGAAAGCGGAAAAGATGTGTTTATTACTGGAACAGGAACCGATCCAAGAGAAATGCATACGTTTAAAGTAAATTTAAAAACGGGCAAATACGACCGACTTTCAAAAGTAAACGGCACCCATTCCACCCAATTAAGCACTAACGGAAATTATTTAATCGACAGTTACAGCAGTTTAACCATCCCAACAAAAATCGACATTGTTGCCACAAAAAAAGGGAAATCTATTTCTATATTCACTGCTGAAAATCCGCTGAAAGATTACAACTTGGGAACTACCGAATTTGTAAACCTGAAAGGAAAAAATGGTGATGATTTGTATGCAAAAATCACAAAACCAGCCAATTTTGATGCCACCAAAAAATATCCTGTTTTGGTATATGTGTATGGCGGTCCGCACGCGCAATTGGTAAAAAACTCTTGGCTGGCAGGTTCCAATTTATGGATGGTGGCATTTGCATCCTTAGAAAATTATATTGTTTTTACGCTCGACAACAGAGGTTCGCAAAATAGAGGTTTTGCATTTGAAAGCAGTATTCACCGCAATTTGGGGGATTTGGAAATTGAAGACCAACTGATTGGGATTGACTATTTGAAATCGCTGAATTTTGTGGACAGCAAAAGAATTGCGGTCAACGGCTGGAGTTATGGCGGATTTATGACCACCAGTTTAATGCTGCGCAATCCGGGTGTTTTCACCACTGCTGTTGCGGGCGGACCGGTAACCGATTGGAAATATTATGAAGTGATGTACGGCGAACGTTATATGGATACGCCCCAGGAAAACCCTGAAGGATACGAAAAAGCAAAAGTGCACAATTACATTAAAAATTTAGACGGCAAATTATTGCTGATTCACGGAAGCATCGATCCAACCGTGGTTCCGCAACACAGTATGACTTTGTTGCAAGAAGCCGTAAAACAAAAAGTTCAAATCGATTTTTTCACTTATCCAATGCACGAACACAATGTGGGCGGTGTTGACAGGGTTCACCTGATTAAAAAAATGATGGGTTATATTGTGGAGAATAATGGCCCCCTAACCCCCGAAGGGGGAATTATTAACGGAACGGAAAAAAGTTTAAAGTTTAAAAAATAAAAGATTGAAGTTGGATGACCAAAGAATACTAGTAGCAGTAAAATAAAAAAAAATATCATGGAACCCCAAATTTTAATTAGCCCCGACAAGAATTCTATTGTTAAAATTGATCAAGGCGAATTGGTCAGTTTTATAAAAAATAAAGAAGAGTTGATTCACCAAAAAGGACAACCCGGATGGCGAAATTCCGACACCGAAATGTTTCCTGTTATTGGTCCAACCGAAGCGAATGATTTTATGGTTACAACACCGAAAGGCAGCGCGATTCAGGATCAGCACGGACTTTTAAGGGAATTGGCATACAGCTTAATGGAAAGCGGTGAAAATTTTGCCGTTTTCCAAAAGGATTATGTCGCAAATACCATCGTAAAAAACTCAAAGTTCCCGGAAAAATCTCCAAAGGAAAAATTGTCGTGGCCTTATGATTTCCGATTTAAAAAATCATACGAATTGTCAAACGATTCCCTAAAAATTACTTTTGAGATAGAGGCCGAAAAAGGAATGCCTTTTATGTTGGGTTATCATCCGGCATTTAAATTATCGGGAGACCCTTCTGAAATTTGCAAAACAAAAGGCCAGGAAATTTCACTTCAAAAAATCATGGATGGCGGCTCAACGGCCTATCCTGTTTTAAATACTCAAGAGATTAAATTGATCAAAAATAAAGGATTTAATATTTCTATAAAGACTAAAGGTTTTGAGAACTTTATGTTGTGGACAGAAGTGCCCAATATGTTGTGTATTGAACCAATTACCGCCTATCCTTACACCGAAGGTGAGTTGCCGCTTTCAGAAAAATTATTTAATGTTTCAAACGGAAAAGATTCTTTTGAGGCAGTGATTTCCCCGTTTAAAGATCCTTTAATCAAGAGCGTTTATTTATGATTAACAGATTAATAGACGCTTAAGACTGTTCGGTGTTGCCTTAAACATTTAACTTTTAACATTTAACGTATCAACTTTTCTTCACCCTTTTCAAATTCAATGAATTAACAGGATTAATTCCCAAACCACTGACATTTTTTTGTGTAAACAGCACAACTTCATCATAATATAAGGGAATTACAACAGCTGAAGCCATAATTAAACTGTCCATTTTTTGGTATAAAAAATAGCGTTTCGGATTGTCGGTTGTTTGGATGGCCTTTTCATAAAGCGCATCGAATTCCTTTGAACTGTAATGCGTGTAATTCGGACCGTTTGGCGAGAAATTTTTACTGTGAAATATAAAAAGGTAATTTTCCGCATCCGGATAATCTGCCACCCAACTGCCTCTAAATATGCTCAATTGTCCGTTTACTTTTGTTTGCCGCAAGGTGGAAGGCGGCATCACATCAATATTCACTTGCAAGCCTGTGCGCTCTAATTCTCGCTGAATATATTCGCACAAATCTAAATATTGACTGGTTGTGCTGATGGTAATGGACGGATTTAAATTTCCGGTTTCAGCGATATAAGATTGTACCAATTCCTTTGCTTTTTCTGGCTGATAAGTGTAGCCTTCCATATAATTGAATGAAGGCAAACCTTTTGGGATAAAGCCATTTACTGCAGGTGTTCCAACGCCGTTTCTCAAGTATTTGATCATTTTTATGCGATCAAAACCATAATTAATTGCTTTCCTGATTTTTATGGAATGCACTTCCTGTTCGGCGGCATCTATATAAATGCCCAAATATTCGGTATTTAAATAAGGGCCGGTGACCATATCAATCTGATTTTTGTAATGTTCCTTAAGTTGCCCGTCTGAAGTCAACAAATCATCTTTATAAGAAGCATCAATACTGCTCATAAAATCGATATTTCCCTGAATAAATTGCAAAAACTCACTCTGCCTGTCGGGTAAAAAAGTGATGGCAACAGCCTCCAAATAAGGCAGTCGGTTTCCATTTTCATCTTTTTCATGATAATCCTTATTTTTTCGAAAAACCAATTTTGTGTTTTCAACCCACAATTTAAATTGGAAAGGCCCGGTTCCTATCGGATTGGCCCTAAATGTATTTCCAAAATAAGCCACCGCCTCAAAAGGAACCACAGAGCAATATTTCATGCTTAACAAACTTAAAAATGGCGGAAAAGGCTGTTTTAATTGGATGACAAAAGTACTGTCGTTTTTTGCTTCAAATGTTGAAACGAACTCCAGCACCCATTTTCCGGGAGAAGAAACTTTTGGATCCAGCAAACGGTTAAAACTGTATTCAAAATCACTTGCTGTCACCGATCTTGTGGAATCTTTTCCGAACAAAATATGTTTATGGAATTTTATGTCCCGTTTTAAATTGAATGAATACATTTTCCCGTCATGGGAAATATTCCAGGAATGGGCAATATCAGGCTGAACATTTAAACTGTCATCCAGTTGCACCAAGCCATTAAATAATTGATTGGTTACCCAAACAGTTCGCAAATCCTTTGAAAATGCAGGATCTAAGGTGGTGATGTTTGCGTGCTCATTGTACCTAAAAACCGAGTTTTCATCAAGTTTATTATTTTTTATTGAACACGAAACCAATAAAAAACCTGCAATCAACAACCAATAACTACTTCTCAAATCCATACTCATGTTCCACTTTACAAATTCTGACTTTAAATGCATTATACCATATGCTTCTGCCCTTTTCTCTTGCTTCTGTATGCTCTGTTTGCAGTTTCCATTTTTTTATGGCTTCCAAACTTTCCCAATAACTCACTGTAATGCCCAACTCATTTCTTGCCGATTCAACCCCCAAAAAACCTTCTTGTTTTTCAGCCAAATCAAGCATTTTATCGGCCATTTCAGCATATTCAAAATCGCCTTCAGTTCTAATTGAAGTAAATACGACGGCGTAATAAGGTGGTTTTGGTGTTTTCGCAATCATTATTAAAAATAAAATTCAGTACTTTTGCATCCGATAAATGTACAAGAATGAGCGCACAAAAAAAAGTCGCATTTTACACATTGGGGTGTAAACTTAATTTTTCTGAAACTTCCACCATTGCCAGAAGCTTCCAACAAGAAGGTTTTGAACGTGTTGCGTTTGAGGAAGTGGCTGATATTTACGTAATTAACACTTGTTCTGTTACGGATAATGCCGATAAAAGATTTAAAACCATCGTTAAATCGGCTTTAAAATTAAACGAAAAAGCATTTTTGATTGCCATTGGTTGTTACGCGCAATTAAAACCTGAGGAATTGGCTGCCGTTGATGGGGTTGATTTGGTTTTGGGCGCCACCGAAAAATTTAAAGTGACCGATTATATCACCAATCTTGCCAAAAATGATTTGGGCCAAGTGCATTCCTGTGAAATTGAAGACGCCAATTTTTACGTGGGATCTTACTCTTTTGGCGACAGAACGCGTGCTTTTTTAAAAGTGCAGGATGGCTGCGATTATAAATGTACCTATTGCACCATTCCGCTTGCCAGGGGGATTTCGCGAAGCGATACTTTGGAAAATGTGCTGGAAAACGCCAGAGAAATTTCAGAAAAAGGAATTAAGGAAATTGTGCTTACAGGCGTAAATATTGGGGATTACGGCAAAGGTGAATTTGGAAACAAAAAACATGAGCACACTTTTCTCGACTTGGTAAAAGCGCTGGACAATGTTGAAGGAATCCATCGTTTCAGAATCTCTTCCATTGAGCCAAACTTGCTTCAAAAAGAAACCATCGATTTTGTGGCCAGCTCAAAAAGTTTTGTGCCTCACTTTCATATTCCGCTTCAAAGCGGCAGCGACACCTTGCTTAAATTAATGAAACGCCGTTATTTACAAGAAACTTATACCAACCGCGTTGAAGCCATCAAAAATAAAATGCCGAATGCCTGCATTGGCGTTGACGTTATTGTTGGTTTTCCGGGTGAAACTGACGAATTATTTCTGGAAACCTACAACTATCTAAACGAATTGGATATTTCGTATTTGCATGTATTCACCTATTCAGAAAGGCCAAATACGGAAGCGGTTGAAATGGAAGGCATTGTTCCGCAGAATGTTAGAAACAAACGAAGCAAAATGCTCAGGGGCTTGTCCGTTAAAAAACGCAGGGCATTTTATGAAAGCCAATTGGGGAAAAATTTCACTGTTTTATTTGAAAGTGAAAATAAAGACGGTTATATCTACGGATTTACCGAAAATTATGTAAAAGTGAAAACACCTTGGAATCCTGAATTGGTAAATACGCTGCACGAAATTAAATTAACAGAAATAAATGAAGATGGCATTGTTCGTTTTGATTGGCAAAAACAGCCTGCTTTTGTTGGCTAAATTGATATCTAAAAAATAAAAATTGTGAGTGATTTATATCCTTTTGCCTTATTGGTTTTTACCTCGTTTTTTACCCTGATAAATCCGCTGGGCACCATGCCGATATTTATGTCGATGACAGCCACTTTGAGCAAAGAACGTCGTAAGCAAACCGCAAAAAAAGCGACCTTGGTGGCATTTTTTACCATCATTGCCTTTGCTTTTTCCGGGCAAATTTTATTTAAATTCTTCGGAATTTCAGTAAACAGTTTCAGAATAGTTGGAGGCGTTATTTTCTTCACGATGGGATGGGATATGCTGCAGGCCAGATTGGGCAGTTTTAAACATACGGAAGATGAAGACAAAATTGATGCTTATGTGGAAGATATTTCCATTACGCCTTTGGCCATTCCGATGATATGCGGACCCGGAGCCATCACCAATGCCATTATTTTAATGGAAGACGCCAATACTATTTCCTTAAAAATAGTTTTGATCACAACAGTGGCTCTCATCTTATTTTTAACTTACGCAATACTTGTTGGGGCAAGTAAAATTACCGAAAAAATTGGCAAAACAGGAAATAAGGTTATGATGCGATTAATGGGTTTGATTGTAATGGTGATTGCTGTTGAATTTTTCTTCAGCGGATTAAAACCCATCATTTTAAACATTTTAAACAGTTAATGGAAACTAAAAAAATACCTATTTATTTTGTTCCCGGATTGGCTGCAAGTCCGGAAATTTTTGAATTTTTACAATTTCCAAAAGACAAATTTGAACTTCATTTTTTGGAATGGCTAATTCCTTTAACGGCCCACGAACCCATTGAAGCCTACGCCAAGCGAATGTCAGATCTGGTGCTTGAAGAAAATCCGGTTTTAATAGGCGTTTCTTTTGGCGGAATTATGGTGCAGGAAATGAGCAAACACCTTCAATGCAAAAAAGTTATCATCATTTCAAGCCTTAAAAGCAAAAATGAATTATCAAAAGGTTTAAGACTCATCAAAAAATTTAAAATCTATAAATTATTTCCATCAAAATTGGTAGAAAATATTGAAATATTTTCGTTTTTAGCATTTGGGAATACTTCAAAAACACGTTTAATATTATACAAAAAATACTTTTCAGTCAGAGACAGAAAGTACTTAAACTGGTCTATTTACAATGTGTTGCATTGGAAACAGACCAAACCAATTGAAAATATACTTCACATCCACGGTACTGCCGATGCAATTTTTTCGTTTAAATATATAAGAAATTGTATTCCTGTTGAAAAAGGAACCCATATTATGATTATCAACAAAGCAAAAACAATCAGCAAAATTATTATAGATTCCCTTAAATAAAATGTTAAATTGAACATAAGCAAAGTGTTCCCATCAAATAAATTTGTATTTTGCCCCTTAACAAACCCTTAAAATGAAAACAAAATGGACAAGTCAATTAAAATTTTAGGATTGATTGCGGTGATAATGATAAGTTCATTGTTAATTTTTGCAGCCAAAAAATCAGATTCAAAGAATGACAATTCCCTTCATGAAGGCGATAAAAACACCATCGAAACCTACGAGATCAGGGCACTGAAAATCCCTGAAAATTTAGATTTTGCGGGAGAGCGCGTTCCAACTGAAAACGACGACATCAAAGAACGAATAGACAGAGAATTATTGACAAACACCTATTGGCAATCCAATACCCTGCTGCTTTTAAAAAGGGCCAATAAGTTTTTTCCTGTGATAGAACCTATTTTGAAAGAAAATGGAATCCCTAACGATTTTAAATATTTAGCGGTTATTGAAAGTGGCTTGCTAAACGCAACTTCTTCTGCCGGAGCCAAAGGTTTTTGGCAAATATTGGAAGGCACCGCCAAAGAAAGCGGATTGGAAGTCAACACAAATGTTGATGAACGTTATCATTTGGAAAAATCGACACAGGCGGCCTGCGATTATTTAAAATCAGCCAAAGTGCGTTTTGGAAACTGGACATTGGCGGCGGCGGCATACAACGCCGGAAATAGGGGTGTTTCCAGTAAAATGGAAACCCAAAAAGTGAGCAGTTATTATGATTTGCTTTTGGGAGATGAAACAGAACGTTATATATTGAGAATCGTTGCCCTTAAAGAAATTATGTCACATCCTGATAAATACGGATATGTTTTCGATAAAGAAGATTTATATACGGCAACACCCACCAAAATTGTTGAAGTGAGTACGCCAATTGCCGATATTGCGCAATATTCAAAAGATTTAGGCATTAATTACAAAATCATGAAATTGCACAATCCGTGGTTGCGTGAAAATACCTTGGAGAATAAAACAGGAAAGACCTATCAATTGAAAATTCCATCTGAAATCAAATAAAACGAACAAAACAAATTTTGATACAAAGAAATATTTAATGGCGAACCTGCCTTGCCGGCAGGCATGTTTACCTACCGGCAGGCAGGTATACCTACCGACAGGCAAGTAACAGCTGATACCGCTAAAAAACAACATTTAAACAGATGAAACGAGCCTCACAAATTTTGATACATAAAGAAATGATTAAAGGCGAACAGCAGCTGTTACCGCTAAAAAATAAAGTTTAAACAGATGAAAATGACTGTGACTACAATTCTCATTTTAATTATTATTGGGCTGTCTGCCGGAATTTTAAGCGGCCTTGTGGGCGTTGGCGGCGGCATTGTTATGGTTCCGTTATTCGTTTTATTTTTAGGGCTGACACAACACAATGCACAAGGTTTAAGCTTGGCTGTTATGTTGCCGCCCGTCACATTTCTGGCGGTTTATAACTACCATACTGCCGGCAGTGGCGGCAATATTGACTGGCGAATTGCTTTGACCGTTTCTTTGCTCTTCGCGATTGGCGGATTTATTGGTTCAAAAATAGCTTTGCAAATAGACCAGCGGATGCTTCGGAAAATATTTGGCGTGTTTATGTTGTTTGTTGCCGTAAAATTAATTTTTGCAAAATAAATCTTTAAAAAAAGCTAAAGATCGCTTTGCTTTTAGAAAATAGAAAAAAGACTTATTTCTGAAACGATGGGTCATTTTTTATTAAAAAGCAGACTTTATTACCTAATATATTAAGAATTACTTGAAATTTTTTTACCCGATTTTCATTCAAAAAATAAGTACCTTTGCAGCTATGGGACTAAATAATAACGACATTTTTAAAAAACTTCGTGTGGCGCATAAATTGCGCGATGAGGATATTGTGAAAATTTGTAAACTGGTGGACTTTGACATCACAAAAAGTGAGTTGGGCGCTTTTTTCAGAAATGAAGACCATGAAAAATACAAAGAAGTGGGCGATCAAATTTTGCGCAATTTCTTGAACGGATTGATCATTCATTTAAGAGGTCCGATGCCGAAAAAAGAACCGGGAACCGGACCTGCAAAGAAATACGATTAAGTAACTTTTATTAATATTTGACAGATGCTGATGCTGGAACGAGTTCAGCATGACGCGCAGGCAAGTTCAGCATGAAGAATTAGTATGGTTTTTAACAAAATGATTTTTTCGCTTCATTAAATTCATCCATAATTTCATTTACAATTTCAGCTGCCGGTTTAATTTCGTGGATCAATCCGGCAATTTGGCCAATTTCTAGTTCTCCATCATCCAAATCACCTTCAAACATCCCTTTTTTGGCTCTTGAACGCCCCAATTTTTCTTTCAATTGTTCGGCCGTTGGGCATTGTTTGTACAATTCGCTCAATTCATTAAAAAATTTATTTTTAATCAACCTTACCGGTGCCAATTCCTTTAAAGTCAACAAAGTATCGCCATCTTGGGTATTCACCACTTTTTCCTTAAAATTTATATGTGCCGAAGATTCAAGGCTCGCCACAAATCGGCTGCCAATCTGAACACCATCGGCGCCCAAAACCATGGCCGCTAACATTCCTCTTCCTGTAGCGATACCGCCTGCGGCAATTAAAGGTATTTTTAATTTTTCCTTTACCATAGGAATCAACGTAAAAGTCGTGGTTTCTTCACGACCGTTATGTCCGCCGGCCTCAAAACCTTCAGCAACTACGGCATCCACACCAGCCAGCTCCGATTTCAACGCAAATGCCACGCTGCTCACCACATGAACTACAATAATCCCTTTTTCGTGTAAAAAGGATGTCCACGTTTTTGGGTTTCCTGCAGAAGTAAATACGATTTTCACGCCTTCTTCCACAATTATTTGCATAATTTCCTCAATGTTTGGATACAACATCGGCACATTGACGCCAAAAGGTTTTTGGGTGGCTTTTTTACATTTTTGAATGTGCTCACGCAATACATCCGGATACATAGAACCTGCGCCTATCAATCCCAATCCGCCAGCATTGCTTACTGCAGAAGCCAATCTCCATCCGCTGTTCCAAACCATTCCGGCCTGAATTATCGGGTATTGGATGTTGAATAATTTGGTGATACTGTTTTCCATTTAGTTTATCAGGATTTTAATCGTTTTTATTTTATCGTCAAATTTCATCTGCACAAAATACAAACCTTGTGATAAATTAGAGATATCCATTGTCGGATTTAATTTGGCCATTGCTTCTGAATGTATTTGTTTTCCCAAAATATTATAAATCACCAATTCCATTTCTGTCACCTGATCGGGAAATTTAAATTTTAATTCGGTGATGGCCGGATTTGGATAGGCCACAACTTCCAAAATCTCTTCCGTTTCTTGAACATTCAGCAGGTTAAAAATGGACTCAAAATTGGGAATTCCGTAACCTTCCTGTGCGGTGGGATTGGCATATAAATGGGCCGATTCCTTTACCATTTTAATTATTTCCGCATTGGTTTTATTTGGAAAAGCCTGCCACAAACATGCAACAACGCCTGTTAACACCGGTGATGAAAACGAAGTTCCGTTTGAAATGGCGATTTCACCTGAGGCGTTAATAATATAAACTCCAGAACCTTGCGCACAAACATCTGGCTTTACACGATTATCGGCCGTGGGGCCATAAGAACTAAAACTTGCAATAACACCGGTTGCATTTACGGCGCCAATGCTCAACACCGAAGCGGCATCAGCCGGCGCACTTATATAGTGCCAGGGAGCATTTCCTTCATTTCCTGCCGAATTCACCACAATCATTCCACGAGAAAAAGCAATTTCTGCGCCTCTTGAAATAAAAGTCGTTTTTCCATCCATATCTGCATAGACATAATTGTAATTTGGATTGTCGAAAGTAGTGTAACCTAATGAGCTGTTGATGACGTCAACCCCCAAACTGTCCGCTTTTTCAGCAGCTTCAACCCACAAGCTTTCTTCCAGAGGCGTTTCATTCGCAGCATCTTCAGAAATAAACAAATAAAATTTTGCGTCGGGCGCCGTGCCTATAAAATGATTGTCCACATAACCTGCAATGGTTGACAACACCGACATTCCGTGGTAATTGCCTGTATAAAAATTTTCATTTCTGTGCACAAAATCGTAACCGCCTAAAATTTGATTATTGTCTCTTATCCGTTTAAATCCGTCAAAATTGTCAACATTAGGAAATCCTGCATCTATAATGGCGATTTGCAGGCCTTCACCGGTAAAATTATTTTGATGCAGCACATTTCCATTTAACATTTGAATTTGATTGGTCGAATTTCCATAGTTAAAATTGGCGAAATCCATTTTTTTTGAATTATTGACAATTTTTTCCTGCTTTCTGTTTTTGCCCGAAGGATTTATGGATTTATTGGCATATTCAACTTTACTTACAAAATTTAAATTCACCAATTTAGAAATATCAACTTGGGTTCCTTGGATATGAAGTGCATTTAACCATTTCGATTTGGCTTTAATTGTGATTCCTGAGGCATTTTTTATTTGTGTGATATAGGAAGCTTCAACAGGAATATCTTTAAAATCGATTGCAATTTTGTAACGCGTTCTTCTTTCTAAAGCACGTTGCGACAACATCGTTAAAGGCGAAGCCATAAATGAAGTTTGGCTTGGTTTATCCTTGATAAATACCCAAGCGTCTTCCACTTGCGCCAATGCAATATTTTGTGAAAATAAAAATAAGAGTGCTATAAGTAGTTTTGCTTTCACAATAAAAATATTACAGAATTAAAACTCGAAAATAGGCATTTTTATTGAAAAACAGTGCTTGAACCTACGATATTACACCTGATCCCAACAATTCCTCATTGATATACCAAGCCACAAACTGGCCTTCGGTAATGGCCGACTGTTTATTTTTGAATTCCACATACAATCCTTTTTCCACTTGGTATAATGTGGCTTCATCCAATGCCTGACGGTAACGAATGCGTGCCAAAACGGATAGGTTTTCTCCATTTTTCAGCGCCAAATCGGGCCTGATCCAATGCAATTCTTCATTGGACACAAACAATACATTGCGGTACAAACCCGGATGGACTTTGCCTTCGCCCACATAAATTACATTTTCATTGACATCGGTATCTATCACAAATAACGGTTCTTTGGTGCCGCCAACCGCCAGGCCTTTGCGTTGTCCTTTGGTAAAATAATGTGCACCTTGGTGTTTCGCCACTATTTTTCCGTCGGAAATTTGGTATTTGTATTTTGTTGAGAAAAACGACAACTCGGCTTCTTTTGTTTTGAATGAAGGAATTTCCCTTTTATAAATTTCAGAATCAATTGGTATTTGAACGATTACACCTTCTTTAGGTTTTAATTTCTGTTGCAAAAACTCCGGCAATCGCACTTTTCCTATAAAACACAATCCTTGAGAATCTTTCTTTTCCGCAGTGATTAAATCCTGCTCGGCAGCTATTTTACGGACTTCAGGTTTTGTCAATTCCCCTATCGGAAATAAGGCTTTCGACAATTGTTCTTGCGATAATTGGCATAAAAAATAGGATTGGTCTTTATTTTTATCCTTTCCGCCCAACAATTTATAGACGGTTTCTCCATTGATTAGCTCCTCACCTTTTCGGCAATAATGTCCGGTTGCCACATAATCGGCTCCTAATTCCATGGCAATTTTCAAAAAAGCATCAAACTTTATTTCCCGATTGCACAAAACATCCGGATTCGGCGTGCGCCCCAATTCATATTCTTTGAACATATAATCCACAATACGTTCTTTGTATTGCTCGCTTAAATCCACCACCTGAAACGGTATTCCCAATTTATCGGCCACCAACATGGCATCGTTGCTGTCTTCCAGCCAAGGGCATTCATTGGAAATGGTTACCGAATCATCGTGCCAGTTTTTCATAAACAGGCCAATCACCTCATAGCCCTGCTCCCTTAACAAATAGGCCGCCACACTGCTGTCCACACCGCCCGAAAGTCCGACAATTACGCGTTTCATTTTAAATTCATTTTAGTTTGCAAAGATACAGATAAGTTTTTTGAACAAAAAGTTAATGTTGAAAGATTGAAACTTTTCATAAAAAAATAAGGCACAAAAAAAAGCCTATCAGAGTGATAAGCTTTGGTTGAAAAAAGGTAATTAGTATATATTAAATAACTTTTACATTTACTGCGTTTAATCCTTTTTTACCTTCCTGTAAATCGAATTCAACCTCATCACCTTCGCGTACTTCGTCGATTAATCCAGAAATGTGTACAAAATGTTCTTTGTTCGAACCATCTTCTTTTATGAATCCAAATCCTTTAGCTTCATTGAAGAATTTTACTGTCCCTTTACTCATCTTTAAAAAATTTTAAAATAATATTAGCCACAAATGTAATAATTAATTTTCAAATTCCCAATTTTTTGAAAAAAATATTTTTTATCAAGCAATACACTTATAAACTATTGCCTAATACCTTGTTACCTGGTGCTTGACAAAATACTTTTTTGCTTTAATTCGCTAAAATTTGTTTCTGAATTACAGGGTTATTTTTGATTTTGTTTGAAAGATATTGTTTATCTTCATTCCTATTGAAGTAGCCTAACTTTATTGTTCTACAGGAAATTTTCCTTGTTGTCCCCATTCTGACCACGAGCCATCATACAGCACATTTTTATTTTCTGAAATCAGCTCACTTGCCAATAAAATGATGCAGGCCGTAATTCCTGAGCCGCAGGTAAAAGCCAAGGGTTGATTTTCAATAGTTAAATTTTTAAAAATTTTGGTCAGTTCACTTTTAGGTTTCATTTTCCCTTGACGCAACACTTTTTCAAACGGAAGATTTATGGAATTTGGAATGTGGCCGCCAGACATATTTTCCCTTGGCTCAGGAATCAACCCGAAAAATCTTTCTTCAGAACGGGCATCAATTACCTGAAATTTTTTTGAATCAATATTTTCCAGCAAAGTATTGGAATCAATCACCAAATCAGGTTTATATTTCGCTGTGAAATTCCCCGAAAAAGTTTCGTTTTCACGAATTGGTTCTGTTGGCAATTGGGCATTTTTCCAGGCAGACAATCCGCCGTCCAAAACCGCAATTTGGGAATGTCCCATCGCCTTAAACATCCACCAGACTCTCGGACCCGTATAAACGCCTAAATTGTCGTAAACAACAATCAGGCTGTCATTGTTGATCCCTAATTTTCTGCATTCGGCTTCAAAAACCTTTTCATCGGGAATCATATTCGGAATTGGGTTTTTCTTGTCTAAAAATACCTTTTCCATATCAAATTGGCGTGCGCCTTTAATTTGGAGATTTGTAAATTCGGGAACCAAATTGGATTTATTTTCCCTCGGGCTTGCGTCTAAAATTACCAGGTTTGGATTTTCAAGATGTTCAAAAAGCCACGTTGCGGAAACCATCGGAGTTAAATTCATATCAGTGTTCATCTTAAAAAAGGATTAATGCAAACGGTAAATTTCTCTGATATCATCCAGTATTTTTTCAAAATCAATTTTTAAATCGATCAATTCTCCTGAATGAATGTCCCAAACCCAACCGTGAACCGTAATGCGTTTTTCAAGCAATGCTTTTTGGACATCGGCAGTTTTTAGCACATTTACGCATTGTTCCTGCACGTTTAATTCCACCAATCTGTTGTATTTTTCATCTTCACAGGCTATTAAATTGAGTTCATTTTTATGCAATCTGTAAACATCGCGTATATTCCGCAACCACGGATTTAACAATCCCAAATCCTCCGATTGCATCGCAGCTTTTACGCCGCCGCAATAATAATGGCCGCAAATCACCAAATGTTTAACTTTTAAATGCGTCACCGCATAATTGATGACCGACATCACATTTAAGTCGGTATTTGGAACCATATTGGCAATGTTTCTGTGAACAAAAACTTCACCGGGTCGCACGCCCATCAATTCTTCCGCAGAAACACGGCTGTCTGAACAGCCAATATAAAGGATCTCGGGATTTTGGCCGGTTGATAAATTTTTAAAATAATTTTCATCAATATTGAGCCTTTCTTCAATCCATTTTTTATTGTTGCTGAAAATTTTTTCGATGTTCAATTTGCTGATTTTTTTTTAAATTATTCCTTTACTTTTTTTGCCGGTATGGATTCTCCGTTTTCAAAATATTCCCAATTTCCAACTTTCAGGTCATTTTCATAATCACCTTTTCTCACAAGTTTGCCGGCAACATTGTAATATTTTGCGGGTCCGTGCAGTTTTCCGTTTTCATATTGCAAATCATCCAATAAGATTCCTTCGGAGGAATAACGAAGCACATTTCCGTGAAGCAGCCCATTTTTAAAAGTCAAACTTTCCGTTATTTTTCCGGGCGCAAAATAGGTTGTGGCTGTGCCATGAAGCAGGCCGTTTTCATAATTTTCTTCTGAAACAATTGTTTTTCCGTCGGTATTGTAATAGATCCATTTGCCGATGCGATTAATGCCGTTCATACTACCTTCGCTCTGCAGTTTTCCGTCTTCATAAAAATAGGATACTTGCGCTATATCATTAGTTTTTGAAAAAATTTTAACAATCACTGGTTGTTTGGAATTCAGTTCTCCATAATAATTAAAAACACCGATTTCTTTACCGGCAACAAACTGGCCTTCATAACGAATATTGTTATTGTCGTAGTATTTTTTCCAAACGCCGGTGCGCCTTCCCTGCGCATCCAACTGATTTATTTTTTCTTGTCCTATTGCAGTTCCTGACACAAACAATATCAGAAAAAACAACAAATTTTTGAAAGGCAGTTTTTTCATAAATGGCATCATTTTATTCAATTTTTATGGAATTGACCCAATCGTACAATATTTGGTATTGATTCTCCGTCAGTTTTGCATCCTTATGAATCAACAAATAACTTTTCAAAGGCATTTCACGTTCATTCAACACTTCTTTTATATCTTTTAAAATATGTTCTTGCTGGTCTTTATTATACGCGGTCCATCCAGAAAAATTCAAATTTTCTTTTCCTTCCTTCACATGTTGCGCCAAATACCACGATACCGGCGCAATTTCGCTGTACCAAGGATAATTGGTGGAATTTGAATGGCAATCCGCACACGAAGTCTGAATAATTTTAGTCACTTCAACCGGAATTTCCATCACTGTGCTCATCGCATTCATTTCATTTTTCGACTCATTTTTTTCAGGACGTATAAACTGAATTAAAATCAATACAACCAAGAATCCTAAGAGTACTTTTTTCATCATTTATAATTTTAAAATTTCCTGTAATTGCTCTTCTGAAATGGTCAGCAATTTGGGTTTCATCAATCTATGCGTTAATTCTTTCCATTTGCTGTTTTGCTTAAAAATACTTTTGAAAATAGCTTTTGCTTCAACCAACTCTCCATTATTGGCCAAAGTTACGGCATACCAATATTTCATTTCCAGATTATCGGGATTTAATTCTTGGGCTTTCATATAATGTTCTTTTGCCAAACTATTGTCGCCAACTTCCACCGCCAAATCCCCTTTATTCATAAAATCATAGGCGGTATGAACCGTAAGCAGCCTGCGCATTTCCTTTAACGGATTTTCGCTGTCTTCCACGCGCAAATCCACCGTTTTGTCTTCCCAACTGTTTCCGGTTGACTTGGCTTTAACGACCAAAATGGCTGCAGATTGTTTGCCGCGAATGTCGCCGCCTTCATTTTGTGCCGCTTCCAAGGCCGCCAACATGCGCTCGGCCAACGTTCCTTTTGTGTTTTTAAAAGCTTGAGCCATCGCTGGCCACACCGTGTTTTTTTCCATTAAATTTGCCTGAACCGAAAAATTATCCCCAATAATATGTCCGGCCGCTTCAATGCAGTTTTTTCCGGTATATGCTTCCACGTTTCCATGCACGTCCAAAATTGCCAGCTGGCGAACCTCTCTGCCTTCATCCAATGCCAATAAAGTTTCCACTGCCATTTTTGGCGTCAAACCATTTTCCAATAAACTTAAACCACGCGGACCGAAAGACGGATTCACAAACGATTGGGTGGCAACTACGCCAACGCCTGCTTGTCCCCAAATCACCGATGTGCCCACGGAAAACCAATGCGATTGTACCGCAACGCCCATTTCACCGGTAACGGTATCTCTGGCAACAATCGAAAAAGTGTGCGCAAAAGGTTGCTTTTTATTATAAACTTGTTGCGAAATAACTGGAATACTGCATAATAGTGCCATAACGACCAGAATTGAAGACCTCATAATTTGTGAATTTTAAAAATTTAAAGATATGCCAAACTTTTTGTAAATTTAGAAATAATTTTTTTGATCATGGGAATTTCTGATTTTTGGTTTTACACCATTATGATTGTGGTGATTTTGCACGTAATTGTTGGTTTCGCTTATTTGCTTTATAAATTAACCCCGAAAAAAAAAGATAAAGAAGAAAATAAGGATGTTTAATCGTTTAGTCCTTGCATCGTTTATTTGCTGAATTGTAAAATTGTTAAATTCTTTCATTGTCCAATTGATTAATTTCCTTTCGAACGGACAGGTCGCGACCTGTCCCTACTGCCAAAAATTAAACTTTTTACTTCAAACTAATGTTTATTTGATTAATTTTACACCTTTCAACATAAAACTAAAAAATGTCCTTATCCAAATTGAATGCCATTTCGCCCATTGACGGCAGATACAGAAACAAAGTAGAATCTTTGGCGCTGTATTTTTCCGAAGAAGCGCTCATTAAATACCGCGTAAAAGTAGAAATAGAATATTTTATTGCTTTGTGTGAAATTCCACTTCCGCAATTGGGAGATTTTAACGGATGGCTTTTTGCTGAATTAAGAAAAATTTACACTAATTTTTCTGCGGATGATGCACAAAAAATTAAAGACATCGAAAAAATTACGAACCACGACGTTAAAGCCGTGGAATATTTTATCAAAGAAAAATTTGACCTGTTAAATTTACATAAATATAAAGAGTTTATCCATTTCGGATTGACATCCCAAGATATTAACAACACCGCAATTCCATTGTCGATAAAAGATGCTTTTGAGGCTGTTTATATGCCGCAATTGAACTTAATTTTAGACAAACTGAATCAGTTGGCAACCGATTGGGCGGAAATCCCGATGTTGGCAAGAACGCACGGCCAGCCGGCTTCCCCAACACGTTTGGGAAAAGAAATTGCCGTTTTTGTTGAACGAATTCAACAACAGCTGAATCAACTGAAAAACATTCCGCACGCCGCAAAATTTGGTGGAGCAACCGGAAATTACAATGCGCATAAAGTGGCGTATCCGACAATAGACTGGAAAACTTTCGGAACGCATTTTGTGGAAAATATTTTGGGATTGCACCATTCTTTCCCAACCACGCAAATTGAACATTACGACCATTTGGCGGGGATTTTTGACGCATTAAAACGCATCAACACCATTATCATCGATTTTGACAGAGACATTTGGACCTATGTTTCTATGGATTATTTCAAACAAAAAATTAAGGAAGGTGAAGTTGGATCGTCTGCCATGCCGCATAAGGTAAACCCGATTGATTTTGAAAATTCTGAAGGAAATCTGGGAATTGCGAATGCCATTTTTGAACATTTATCGGCAAAATTGCCTTTATCAAGGTTACAACGCGATTTAACCGATTCAACCGTGCTCAGAAATATTGGTGTTCCGTTTGCCCACACAATTATTGCATTCAACTCAACGTTAAAGGGATTGGACAAATTAATCATCAACAAAGAAAAATTTGCGGAAGATTTGGAAAATAATTGGGCGGTGGTTGCGGAAGCCATCCAAACAATTTTACGCAGGGAAGCCTATCCAAATCCGTATGAAGCCTTAAAAGGACTTACAAGAACCAACGAAAAAATCACCCAAAAATCGATGGGCGATTTTATTGACGGCTTAACAGTTTCTGACGAAATCAAAAAAGAATTAAAAGCCATAACACCAAGCAATTACACCGGAATATAATGAAAAAACTGATATTGTTACCCTTATTACTAGTCGTGCTGCTTTCATGTAAAAATAAAATTAAAGCGCCTGATGCTGATCGATTTAAATCGGGAACTTTTGAAATTCCTGCCGGTCAAGGGTACGAAAAAACCATTATCATACGAAAGGATTCTCTTCAAATTGAAAAATATGAGGACAGGATTGACACGCTTTCCATCTCCTGGAAAAACAATTTTAATTACACACTCAAAATGTTGCATCCAAAAACCGCCATTGATGAAGATCCAATTCATATAAAAATCACCAATATCAAAGACAATTCTTATGAATTTGAAGCGGTGATCGGGCATTCAAATTATGTTCAAAAAGGGGAAATCACAAAAATATCAAACTAAAAATTTATGGAAATATTTTTACACGCAGATACTTGGATAGCGTTATTGACGCTTACTTTTTTAGAAATTGTTTTGGGAATAGACAATATTATTTTTATTTCCATTGCCGCAGGAAAACTGCCAAAAGACCAGATTAAAAAAGCCACAAGAATTGGATTGATGTTGGCAATGTTTTTTAGGATTGGATTGTTGTTTGGTATTTCTTTCTTAATTTCCATGAAAGACCCTTTCTACACCATCAACTTATCCTGGTTAAAATTTGGGGTTACGGGGCAAAGCGTCATCTTAATTTTGGGCGGACTCTTTTTATTGTACAAAAGCACTAGCGAAATTCGAGATAAAGTGGAAGGCATTGAACATGATGCAACCACTGCAAAAAAGGTGAATTTTGCTTCACTAAAAGGTGTGGTAATTCAAATTGTGATGATTGACATCGTTTTTTCATTTGATTCAGTTTTAACCGCTGTTGGAATGACCAATGGCATAAAAGGCGCTTTATTAATTATGGTAACCGCCGTGGTGATTTCCATGGTTATTATGATGGTATTTTCTGCACCTGTTGGCAAATTTGTGAATGCGCATCCAACCATCCAAATGTTGGCATTGTCGTTCTTAATTTTAATTGGTTTTATGTTAATTACGGAAGGCGCGCATTTGTCACACGCAGAAATATTTGGCCAGCAAGTTGGCGCCATCCCAAAAGGCTATTTATATTTTGCCATTGCATTTTCACTGGGTGTTGAAGCATTGAATATGAGGGTGAGAAAAGGAAATCACCTCATCAAGGTTAGCGAAACAACTATTTTTGACGAAAAACCGAATGATAACGAAACAACTCCTCAATAATTCGTATTTTTTTTAGGTATTCAATCCCTTTCTGGTTTGTTCAACTTTCGTGAAATTCAAATAGCAATCAGGGAATTGTCCCAAACATCTTTTATCAACTTATTTAACGAAAACCCCTAAATTTAGGGGTTTTTGTAGTTTTATTTGGCATTTAACTGAACATATTGCTCAAAATCATTTTATTATTAACGCAAGATTAATAATTTAATGGGTATGGAGTAATCATGGAACATCATGTCATAAATGTTACATATCTCTGTAACGTATATTACTGCGTTACGTTTCAGCCCCAATTACTTTTGCGCCAATAAAAAATAAAACTATGCAACTAAAAAAAAGTGTATTCATTGGGATTTTTCTTTTTAACGCATTAATTATGAATGCGCAACAAGAAATAATATCCCTTGACGAAGTGTTGGCGAAAGTTGAAAAAAACAATTATATCATTAGAATTTCAGACCAAGATTACCAAGCAGCCAAATCCGATTTCAATCAGACAAATTCCGTTTTTCTGCCAAATATTTCCATTTCCCATACGGCAATTACAACCACAAATCCGCTGATGTCATTTGGCTCAAAATTAAATCAGGAAATATTGACCCAAGCCGATTTTAATCCGGCACTGTTGAATGATCCCGATGAAATTAAAAATTTCGCCACCAAAATTGAGATTCAGCAACCTATTTTTAATGCCGACGGATTGTTTATGCGCAAAGCCGCAAAAGCAAAAATGAATGCGGTTGAATTGCAGTCGGAAAGAACAAAAGATTACGTAAAACTGGAAGTTGTTAAAGCCTATATGCAATTGCAGGTGGCGTATAAAGCGGTGGAAGTTTTGGAAAAAGCAAAAGAAGCGGCACTGGAAAACAAAAAAATTGCCGACAATAATTTTAAACAGGGCTTTATGCAAAAAGCTGATATTTTATCGGTGGAAGTTCATTTAACCGAAGTTGAAAATCAGTTGTTAAGTGCCAAAAGCAGCATTCAAAACGCGTCGGACAACCTTAAATTTTTAATGGGCGAGCAAAATGAAACGGTTTTAAAACCTTCTTCTGAATTAAAAGCGGAATTGGATTTGTCCGTTTATAATGAAAACCTTTCCCAAAACAGGGCTGATATTGATGCGATGGAACAAAGTACAAAAGCGTACAACAATATGCATAAAGCAAACAAAATGAGTTACTTGCCAAGTTTAAACGCGTTTGGAAGTTATGAAATGTACGACAACCAACTATTTGGAACGGATGCAAAAGGCTATTTGGTTGGCGCACAATTAACGTGGAATGTGTTCGACGGTTATAAACGCATCGGGAAAATTCAAAAAAGCAAAGCGGAACTCGACAAAGCCGAAATTAGCCTAGAACAATATAAAAATCAGAGCAATTTGGATTTTAATATGGCAAAACGCCAGTTGAAAGATGCCGAAAATAAGTTGTACCTAACAAATTTGGCTGCAGAACAATCAAAAGAAGCGTTGAGAATAAGAACAAACAGGTTTGAGCAAGGTCTGGAAAAAACTTCCGATTTGTTGATTGCAGAAACACAATATATGCAAAAACAACTTGAATACTTACAAACTGTTTTTAACTATAATTATACAAAAGCCTACGTGGAATTTTTAATAAAATAAGTCGGTAAATGGCAAAAATAAAATACAAAACCATTCCTAAAAAAATAAAATCAATGAAAAAAATCACAACAATATTCGCAATGGCAGCCCTAATTTTAACGGCAAGTTGCGGCAAAGATAAAGCAGCACAAAAAGATACGGCTCCGGCAATAACGGTAAAAGTGAGCACGCCATCGGCTGTGGGAAGCACTTTTTTATCGGCAAGCGGTAAAATTGAAGCCGTGCAAAACGCCAACTTAAGCACCCGAATGATGGGTTATGTTACCGAAACTTATGCAAATGTTGGCGATAAAGTTTCAAAAGGACAATTGTTGTTGCGCATTAACAGTGCCGATATTTCGGCGCAAAGCGCACAGGTAACTGCCTCAATTACGGAAGCAAAAGCCGCATTTAAAAATGCGGAAAAAGATTACAATCGTTTTAAAACATTGTACGAGCAAAACAGCGTTTCCCAAAAAGAAATGGACGACATCACCGCCAATTATGAAATGGCAAAAGCACGCCTTGAAGCTGCCAATCAGATGAAAAATCAGGTAAATGCGCAACTCTCCTACTCCAATATTACGGCGCCTTTTAGCGGGGTTATAACCGGAAAATTCATCAACAAAGGCGATATGGCAAATCCGGGCATGCCGTTGATTGGAATGGAAACTCCAGGAAAATTTCAAGTAATTGCCATGGTTCCAGAAACTGAAATTACAAAAATTAAGGATGGTACAACCGTGAATGTTGTGGTAAAATCGACCAATGAACTTTTAAAAGGCACCGTTACTGAAGTGAGCACTTCGGCAAAAAATACGGGCGGACAATATTTGGTGAAAGTGGTTTTAGACAAAACTGATGCAAAATTGCTGTCGGGAATGTACACTTCCGTGCAATTTCCTATGGAAAAATCAACCGAAACTACGCGGATTTTAGTTCCGGAAAACGCATTGGTAAAACAAGGACAATTAACGGGCATTTACGCGATTGGAAATGAAAATGTCGCTATTTTAAGGTGGTTAAGAACCGGAAAAACCTTTGGAGATAACGTTGAAGTTTTATCGGGATTGGCTGCGGATGAGCAATTTATTGTTTCTGCCGAGGGGAAATTGTTTAATGGAGCGAAAATTTTAATTAACTAATTTGGAAATTTGGAAATTTGAAAATGACTTCAAATTATAGATTTTTAATGCCCGCGTGAGGGATTGAGGCGGTATCCTTTTGTGAAGCGCAGCGGAACAAAAGATTTAGCCGAAAGCCCGGCCCGACCTTTTGGGAGGGACACGCCCTCCGAAAAGGCGGGCAGGCCCACCAAAAAGGCGGGCAGGCCCAAATAAAAAATAAAAAAATCAGTAATCAGTTTTCAGTTGCAGTTTTCAGCATTAAAAAACTTTAAACTATTAAACTTTAAACTTTAAACTTAATAATAATGCAAGAAGGAATTTCAGGTAAAATAGCCAACATATTCATCAATTCTAAGCTGACCATTTTGTTGATGGTTGCGTTGATGGCGATTGGCATATACAGTTCATTTCTTATTCCAAGAGAAGAAGAACCGCAAATTATTGTTCCTATGGCCGATGTTTTGGTCGGTTATCCTGGGGCAAGTCCGACAGAGGTGGAAAGCCGTGTGGTGAAACCATTAGAAAAAGTTATTTCAAATATCAAGGGCGTGCAACACGTGCACAGTATTGCGATGAACGGACAATCGATGATTATTGTGCAATTTTATGTGGGTGAAGACACAGAGCGCTCTTATGTGAAATTGTATGATGAGTTGATGCGACACCAGGGAATATTTCCTCCGGGCGTAACCCAGCCTTTGGTAAAAACGCGCTCGATTGATGATGTTCCTATGCTGGGGCTGACTTTTTGGAGTGATACGTATAACGATTTTCAAATTCGCCAGATAGCGGAAGAAGTCACTTCTGAAATAGAAAAGGTAAAAGATGTTTCCATAACCAAAGTGATTGGCGGCAGAAACCGTCAGCTAAAAGTGGTGTTGGACAAAGATAAAATGGCCGAAAATGGCATTGACGCGCTTGGAATTATGCAGATGATCCAAGCCAACAACAGCAGCTCACAATCCGGAAGTTTTGTGCAAAATGACCAGGAATATTTAATCACCACAGGAAAATTTTTAACCTCATCAGAAGATGTGGAAAATTTGGTGGTTGGCGTTAACAATAATATGCCGGTTTATTTGAAACAGGTTGCCACAATATTGGACGGTCCTGAAAAACCGAACAGTTATGTGTCTTTTGGTTATGGAAAAAATAACGAAAAATACGATTCCAATTCCGGCGAATACAATGCCGTAACACTATCAATCGCAAAAGTAAAAGGCGCCGACGCGATGAAAATTTCGGAAAAGATTTTGGAGCGTGTTGAAAACTTAAAACAAACATTAATTCCGGCTGATGTTCACGTGGATGTTACCAGAAACTACGGAGAAACTGCTTCGCATAAAGTGGGCGAATTGCTGCTTCACTTGGGCGTGGCGATTTTAGCCGTAACCATTTTGGTGATGCTGGCCATGGGCTGGCGCGGTGGTTTGGTGGTATTTTTCTCGGTGCCCCTAACCTTTGCCTTAACCTTATTCAGCTATTATTTGTTGGGTTATACCCTAAACCGAATTACCTTGTTTGCCTTGGTTTTTGTGGTGGGAATTGTGGTTGACGACAGTATTATTATCGCCGAAAATATGCACAGGCATTTTAAAATGAAGCGATTGCCGTTTAAACAGGCAGCGATTTATGCCATCAATGAAGTAGGAAATCCGACCATTTTGGCCACTTTTACGGTGATTGCCGCTCTTTTGCCGATGGCATTTGTATCAGGAATGATGGGACCTTATATGAGCCCGATGCCAATTGGCGCTTCCATTGCCATGATTTTGTCGCTTTTTGTCGCTTTAACGGTGACGCCTTATTTGGGTTATCATTTATTGCGCGAAAAAGACAGCCAGGAACACAAAAAAGAACAGGGTTTGGAAACCGGAATGGTTTATAAAATCTATAAAAAATTAGAGCAGCCCTTGTTGGACAGCCACAAAAAGCGTTTGGTTACTATTGGAATTACTTTGGTTTTATTGGCAGGATCAATAATGATGTTTTTTACCAAATCGGTAGCCGTAAAAATGTTGCCATTTGACAACAAAAACGAGTTTCAGGTGGTTATTGACATGCCTGAAGGAACCACGCTGGAAAGAACGGCTGCCGTAACCCAGGAAATTGCGCAATTTATTGCCACAACGCCAGAGGTGGTAAATTACCAAAATTATATTGGAACCTCTGCCCCTATTACCTTTAACGGATTGGTTCGTCATTACGACATTCGCGGCGGAAGCAATATGGCCGATATCCAAGTGAATTTATTGCTGAAAGAAAATCGTGATTTGCAAAGTCATGACATCGCCAAAAAAGTGCGTCCGGAAATTATTAAAATTGCCAAAAAATATGGCGCGAATGTGAAATTGGTAGAAGTTCCGCCAGGACCGCCGGTATTATCGACATTGGTTGCGGAAGTTTATGGGCCTGATTACCAAGAGCAAATTAAAGTGGCTGAACAAGTTAAGGAAATTTTGAAGAACACCACCGATGTGGTGGATATCGACTGGATGGTTGAAGACGCGCAAACTGAATACAGACTTGAAATTGACAGAGAAAAAGCCATGTTGAACGGCATTGCGCCGCAACAAATTGTTGGCAATCTGACCTATCTTTTAAAAGAATATCCGATTTCCTATTTATATGATGAAACATCGTTTGACCAGGTTGATATTGTGTTGGGATTAAGTGACGCGGATAAAACAAGTTTGGCCGACATACAAAACATCAAAATAAAAGGAAGTCAGGGCCATGTGATTCCGATTGGTGATTTGGTGCACATAAAACAAGATACGTTACAAAAATCGATTTACAGAAAAGACCAAAAAAGAGTGGTTTATGTGACGGCTGATATGGCAGGCGCCTTGGAAAGTCCGGTGTATGCCATTTTGGGAATGAAAGAGAAATTACAAAAAATTGCATTGCCAAAAGGCTACAAACTAAATGAACTTTACTTGGAACAACCTTCTGACGAAAGTGATTTTGCAGTGAAATGGGACGGGGAATGGCAAATTACCCTGGAAGTTTTCCAGGATTTAGGAACTGCATTTTTGGTGGTCATCATTATTATTTATATGCTGATTGTCGGCTGGTTCCAAAACTTTAAAACACCCTTGGTGATGATGATGGCCATACCGCTTTCTTTGATTGGAATTGTATTGGGGCACTGGCTATTGGGCGCTTTCTTTACCGCAACCTCATTTATTGGAATGATTGCCTTGGCGGGAGTTATGGTTCGAAATTCGGTATTGTTAATCGACTTTATTGAAATTAGATTGAACGACGGCGTTCCGCTAAAACAAGCCATTATTGATGCCGGCGCCGTGCGGACCACGCCAATTTTACTGACAACCGGAGCCGTGGTAATAGGCGCTTCCATTATTTTGTTCGACCCAATTTTTCAAGGGTTGGCCATTTCATTGGTGGCAGGTGCAATAGTTTCAACCATATTAACCCTTGTAATTGTTCCAATGGTTTATTATATGACCGAAAAAAAGAAATGGGAAAATAACGCTGATAACGATAACCTAAAAACAAAAGAATAATGAAATTACTAGTCATCACCGCCATCCAGGAGTTTTCCAAGGACATAAAACTCATGCTGAAAAAATCGGATATTCACATCTATTCTTATAAAGAAGTTCACGGTTTTAGGGATTTATCCGAAGAATCCGTTGGAAGCAACTGGTTTGCCGGAGAAATGGACGAAAGCCAGTCCATCATTTTCTTTGCTTTTGTAAAAAAAGAAAATGTGGATGCCTTTTTTAACAGGGCAGATGAATTTAATTCAAAGCAAAAAACATTGTCTAAAATTCATGTCGTTGTCTTAAATATTGAAAAATCGAATTGAGTTGCATAGTTGAAAAAACAAAAGTTTCAAGTTTCAGGTTTCAGGTTTAAAAAATAATAAACTACTGATATTTAACACTATATACTAAATACCAAAAACAAATTATAAAAATGAAAAACAGAATCGTAAGAGCCGTTGCAGGCGCCTTTATATTAATCAGTTTGTTGCTCGCCGTAAAAGTAAACATAAACTGGCTGTGGTTTACAGCCTTTGTTGGCGCCAATTTATTGCAGTCGGCATTTACAAAATGGTGTTTAATGGACAAAATTTTAAGCAAATTGGGCGTGAAAGATTAATTTTAATTTTGTAGTTTAGTCGCCTAAATTGAATTCAAAATTAAAGTGCTTTTTAAAAATATCATTTCTTTTGTATTGATTACAACTGTGCTGCTGCCCTTTGCAGTACAGTTTAATCATTCGTTTAAAAAACATGGACATTCAGTTTGTAAGTCTCAAAATATCGTTCATTTTGACCATCACGAAATTGACTGTTCCATTTTTCATTTTAAAATAGACACCAATAAAATTGATTTTTCTTCAGAAATTCACCTTGCTGAAAACATCATAAAAGAAGAAAAAATAGTTACTGCAGAAGCACAAACGGCTCCTGTAAAATTTCATTACAAATCTTCCAGGGCGCCCCCATTTTTATTGATATAACAAAGAATTATAATTTTTATCAATAAAAAAACCAAAAATGAAATTATATACGTTTATCCTATTTTCAATAGGATTCACCTTAATTGCGCATTCGCAAAACAAACTATCAGGCAAAATCACCAACAGCCAAAATGAGCCCTTATTGGGCGTTACCGTTTATGTTGAAGAACTTCAAAAAGGAACATCCACCAATGAAAACGGTTGGTATGAATTGGCCAATTTACCCAATAACGCCATTAAAATCACCGTTGCTTATATCGGTTATAAAACCCAGATAAAAACAATATCACTATCAGAAAAGGAAACTGTCATTAATTTCATTTTGGAAGAGGCAGTATTTAAGATGGATGAAGTGATTGTTTCCACCGTTTTCAATAAATTACAATCCCAAAACGTGATGAAAGTGGAACATGAAACAATGAAAACCTTGCAGCAAAAAGGAACCTCAACGCTTATTGAAGGACTCACAACCATTCCGGGAGTTTCGCAAGTTTCAACAGGGACTTCCATTGGGAAACCTGTAATTCGCGGATTAAGCGGGAATCGTGTTTTGGTGTATTCACAAGGCGTTCGGATTGAAAATCAGCAATTTGGCGACGAACACGGATTGGGATTGAACGATTCCGGCATTGAAAGCGTGGAGGTCATCAAAGGTCCGGCTTCTTTGCTTTACGGGTCAGATGCTTTGGGCGGTGTTTTGTATTTTATCCCCGAAAAATTTGCGGAAGCAAACACTTTTGTCGCCAATTTCGATCAAAAATTATTCTCTAATACATTAGGAAGCAATTCGTCAATAGGCTTAAAAACTTCTACGGAAAATTGGAAGTTTTTGGCAAGGGGAAGTTACAATACACATTCCGATTATAATATTGCAGGTGGAGATCGGGTAACAAATACCCGTTACAATGAAACCGATTTTAAGGCGGGCATTGGCTACAGCGATTCAAAAATCTCCAGTGTTTTCAGGTACAATTACAATAATTTGGATTTAGGAATACCGGAAGAGGGTATTGCCGAACAAACCACAACCAAAAAAACTTCGTATCCAAAACAAGGTGTTTTTAACCATTTGTTGAGTTTTAACAATATTTTGTTTTTCTCAAATTCAAAATTGGATGTGGATTTTGGCTATATCGCCAATGACAGGAGTGAATATGAAGACAGCAATGTTGCGGTTTTACAAATGAAATTGAACACTTTTAACTACGACGCAAAATACCATCTGCCAAAAATCGGAAAACTCGAAGCTATCCTTGGAATTCAGGGAATGCATCAAAACAATAAAAATTTTGGGGAAGAATATTTAATTCCTGATGCCGTCACCAACGATTTCGGTTTTTTCGGCACCACCAATTATGAATGGAAAAATAATGTGATTTTGGCCGGATTGCGTTTTGACAACAGGGCCATTACTTCAGAAGCTTACGGAATTGTTAGCGAAGAAGGTTCCTTTGAAGCCATTGATAAATCGTATAACAGTTTTAACGCTTCATTGGGTTATAAAACCAATTTAAACGATAATTTAATTGTGAGATTAAATGCCGCTTCCGGATTTAGGGCGCCCAATTTGGCTGAACTCACTTCAAACGGCGTTCATGAGGGAACCAACCGATATGAAATTGGAAACAGCCATTTAAAAACAGAGCAAAACATTCAAACCGATTTAAATGTTGAATACAACACCAATCATTTTGAATTTTTTGTGAATGGTTTTTACAATCACGTGAACAATTATATTTACACCTCGCCAACGGATGAAATACTTGAAAATAATGATGTTTTTAAGTATGTCCAAAATAATGCAAAACTGTATGGCGGTGAAGTTGGTGTGCATTTTCATCCGCATCCATTGGACTGGTTGCATATAGAAAGCAGTTTTGAAACCGTTACCGGCGAAAAACAAAACGGCGATTATTTACCGTTAATTCCGGCAAATAATTGGAACAATACCTTAAGAACTGAGTTTAACATTAAAAATTGGCTGTCCGATGGTTTCGCCTCCTTAAATGTTTCCAGCACCTTCAATCAAAATAATGTCAGCGGGTTTGAAACTGCTTCAAAAGGTTATTCATTGGTGAATTTTGGCTTTGGAGGCACTGTTAAATTTGGCGAAACAACTTTTGATGTCCATATTAACGCCAATAATTTATTTGATGAAAGTTATATCGCCCACCTGTCGCGTTTAAAAACAGACGGGATTCCAAATATTGGAAGAAATATGATTATGGGTGTGAAATTTAATTTGTAGCTTCTTAAAAACATACAGTTTAAAGAGGCTGTCCAAAATTTCGGTTTAACCGCAATGCCCGCAAAGAAATCGCAAAGTTCGCAAAATGTTAAATTTTAAAATAAGGACTTTGCGTTCCTTTCGTAAAAACTTAGCGTCCCAGCGGTTAAAAAATTCGGTATTTTAGTCAGTCTCTTTTTAAAATTAGCTAAAGTAAAACCATTCAACAAATTTTAAATTTAATAAATTTAAAATTTGTTTTTAGATTATTATTATCACATAATTTAATAATTAACTGATAATTAATCATTTTATTACATAATTCACAAAAATTAAATAATAGTAAAATAGCTTCTTTTAGCATTTTAATTCAGGATATATCTCTTTTTCATTGCCAATCTTTAAATATCCACCTAAAAACTTTGAATTAAATATAAATCGATTTAAACATTTATAAATCAAGCGTTAAAACTAATTTTATTTGTAACTTTAAGTTCAGAAACTGTAAATTCTTTCCAAATGAATAGAACAGGTCTTTTAAACAAGCTTTGGGAGTTTCAAAATAAGTTTGGTTATATTTCAGAAAATGCCATTGCCCAAATTGCCCAAAAATTAAGCGTTTCAAAAATAGAAATTGAAGGAGTCGTCTCTTTTTACCATTTCTTCCACAGGCAACCCACAGGAAAATACATCATTTATTTAAACAACAGCATTGTAGCTGAGTTTAAAGGCTTTCAAGAAATAAAAGCAGCTTTTGAAAAAGAAACCGGCTGCACTTTTGGCTGTTATGATGAAAATCCGCTATTTTCACTTTTCGAAACATCCTGTATTGGCTTGAGCGATCAGGAACCTGCCGCATTGATCAACTTTTTTCCGTTTACCAATTTAACGCCCGAAAAAGTGAAAATCATTATTCAACAATTGAAAAACGGCAATTCTTTGCGCTTTATTTCGAGCAATCCTACCAGTAAAATACAATACATTCCTTCTGATAATAAAACCATTTTTTATAGAAAATATGAAATGGGACTTGCCTTAAAAAAATTAAAAAACCATACACCCGATGAGATTTTAAACCTGATAACCGCATCCCATCTCGACGGTCGCGGCGGTGCGTTTTTTCCAACAGGCAAAAAGTGGAAAAGCTGCAAAGAAAGCAATACCGCAAAGAAATATATAATTTGCAATGCCGATGAAGGAGAGCCGGGAACCTTTAAAGACAAATCGATCTTGAACAACCTTTCGGGGCTGGTTATTGAAGGAATGATTATTTCGGCTTATGTTACGGGCGCCACCAATGGTTTCATTTATTTACGCGCCGAATACAGCTACCTGCTTGAGAAAATAGAAAATACCCTGCGCGAGTTTTATGCAAACAATCTTTTGGGCAACGACATCCTTGGCATCCCAAAATTTAATTTTAATATTCAAATCCAGCTTGGTGCCGGCGCTTATGTTTGTGGGGAAGAATCAGCTTTAATTGAATCGTTGGAAGGAAAACGAGGGGAGCCGAGAATCAAAAAATATTTCCCGACAGAATATGGCTATTTAGGGCAATCAACCATCGTAAACAATGTGGAAACTTTTGCCATGGCCGCAAGAATCATCGAATTGGGCACTAATTTTATTTCAACCATTGGCACCAAAGAAAGCAAGGGAACAAAAATCTTGAGTATTTCCGGCGATGTTGCCAAACCGGGCATTTATGAAATTGAATGGGGAATGACCGTGAGCGAAATTTTGCACCTCTGCCAGGCCACATCACCTCATTTTGTTCAAATAAGCGGTCCGTCGGGCATTTGCATCAACAATACCGAATTTGACCGCAAAATTTGTAAGGAAGATTTAAGCTGTGCCGGATCTATCATGGTTTTTAACAATTTTAGAAGCATCACAAAAATCTTGGAGAACTACACCAAATTTTTCAAGGAAGAATCTTGCGGAATTTGTACGCCTTGCCGTGCAGGAAATCAGATTTTGCATGAAAAAATTAAAAAAATTAAAAAAGGAATTTGCACCGCACAGGATTTAGAAGAAATAAAGGAATGGGGGAAAATCATTAAACTGACCAGCAGGTGCGGATTGGGACAATTTTCGGCAAATACCCTGGTAATGGCACTCGATAAATTTGAAGGATATTTCAATCAAAAAATTATAAAAGCCAATGAAAATTTAAACGTGGAATTTGATATGGAAGCCGCAGTTTATAATTATGATTCTTTGATAAAGGATACGCAGGCCCCCTAACCCCAAAAGCCCCCTAACCCCCAAAGGGGGAATTTTAAAAGATTAAAGGTCTTTTATATTTCAAATCAAACTCCCTTCCCTTCGGAAAAGCCTGTCCCGTATTTATTACGGGAGGTTGGGGATAGGATTAAAAGGTTTAAAGTTTGAGTTGTGAGTTGTGAGTTGTAAAAATTAACAAATATTAAATACCTAACAATTAATTTTTGATAATTTAGAAAAACCCATGGAAAATTGTTCATTTAAAATCGACGGAAGATCTTGTACAGCTGAAAAAGGGCTTAACTTAATAGAAGCCGCAAAACGAAACGGTATTTTTATTCCAACCTTGTGTCATTTTAAACACCTAAATCCGCTGGGTACCTGCAGGGTTTGCACGGTAAAAATAAACGGGCGCTCCATTGCCGGATGCACCGTTCATGTGACTGATGATATGGATATAGAAGTGAATACCCCAGAATTGTTGGATACCCGCAAAGCCATTTTGGAAATGATGTTTGTTGAAGGAAACCACTTCTGCCCTTCCTGCGAGAAAAGCGGCGATTGCCAAATGCAAAATTTAGGGTACGAAACCGGTATCAAATACACGCGATTTCCGCATTTATTTATAGACAGAATTACCGATGCTCGCCCAGAACGCATTGTGGTAAACCAAAACAGGTGCATTAAATGCATGCGCTGTGTTGAGGAAGTAAAAACTTTTGATGGCTACAAAGTGTTCAATTTCACAAACAAAGGAAATAAAACCATAGTTGCCATTGATTATGAACAAGAGGCTAAATTGTCAGAATTGCAAGCTGCCCACGCTATGCAAATTTGTCCGACCGGTTCTATTTTAGTCAAAGGAAAATCGTTCAGCAAGCCATTTGGAGACCGGCAATTTGACATCATTGCCGAAGAAAATATGATGCCTATAAATGGCATCAAAAAACAAAGAGCCACCACAAAAAAGAGAATTGTCGCAACCACTTCGCTTGCCGGCTGTTTCGGATGCCATATGTCCATGCTCGACATAGATTTAGGAATTTTAGATCTATTTGAAGTCATAGAATTGAATAAATCGCCCTTAACCGACATAAAAAAATTCACCAAACACTGTGATATCGGACTTGTTGAAGGCGGTTGCTGCAACACCCACAATATTGAAGTGCTGCGCGAATTCAGGAAAAATTGCGACATATTAATTTCTGTAGGAGAATGTGCCATTTGGGGAGGCTTGCCGGCCATGAGAAATACCTTTCCTTTGGAAACCTGTTTAAAAGAATCTTATCTTGATTCGATGACCAGTGAGGAAAATGAAACAACCATTCCAAATCACGAAGAGATTCCAAAAATTTTAAACAACGTTTATCCAAATCACGAAATCGTAAAAATAGACCTTCATATTCCGGGTTGCCCGCCAGATGCAAACCATATTTGGAATGTGGTTAAAAACATGCTGTTTAAAGAAGAATATTCCGTTATGCATCCTAATTTTAAATATGATTAATCCAAAAATAGCTAAAAATGGTTGCCAGAAAAATAACTATAGATCCGATTACACGTGTTGAAGGACACGGGAAAGTTACCATAAAACTTGACGAAAACGGAATCGTGAGCGATGCCTTTTTACACATTGTGGAATTTAGGGGATTTGAAAAATTCATTCAGGGGCATCCGTATTGGGAAGCGCCGGTTTTGGTACAGCGCCTTTGCGGCATTTGTCCGGTGAGCCACCATTTGGCCGCCGCAAAAGCCATTGACCAATTGGTTGGGATTGATCCTGAAAATTTATCGCCAACTGCCACAAAATTGCGGAAATTATTGCATTTCGGACAAGTTTTTCAATCGCACGCCTTGCACTTTTTCTATTTGGCTTCCCCTGATCTTTTATTCGGAATTGATGCCCCTGCGGAAAAAAGAAATGTGGTTGCCGTTGCTGCAGAAAACAGGGAACTTGCCAAAAAAGGCATTTTGATGCGTAAATTTGGGCAAGAGATCATTAAAGCCTTGGCTGGTAAAAAAATTCACGGAATTTTAGCCGTTCCGGGTGGTGTCCACAAAACATTTAAAGCCGAAGAACGCGCTTATTTCCTTGACGGCATGCTTATTCCAAACGTTGACACTATGATTGCCTGGTCTAAAGAAATGGTCGATTTTATAAAAACATATTACCTTGAAAATGCAAGCTGGATTGACAATTTTGCAGCCTTTCCTTCCAATCATTTGAGCTTGGTTCGCAAAGAAACCGGCGCTTTTGAATTGTATGACGGTCGGTTAAGATCGGTTGATTTTGAGGGAAATGAATTGTTAAATATTGCAGATGTTGACTATCGTGACCACTTTAAAGAAGCTGTTGAACCTTGGTCCTATTTAAAATTTCCTTATATGACCAAATATGGAAGGGAAAACGGATGGAACCGTGTTGGACCCTTGGCCCGATTAAATACCTGCGCTTATATGGGAACGCCGCTGGCCGAAAAGGAACGACAAATTTTTAAGGAATACACACAAAACAAACCCAATAATATGACTATGCACACCCATTGGGCACGATTGATTGAATTGTTGTACAGTGCTGAAGCGATGAAAGAATTTTTGTTGGATGATTCGCTCATGAACAATGATTTGGTGCGCAAAGGCACGCCAAGGCAAATAGGAATTGGCATTATTGAAGCGCCAAGAGGCACGCTAATCCACGAATATCATACAGATGCCAAAGGTTTAATTACCAAATGCAATTTAATTGTATCAACAACGCACAACAATGAAGCTATGAACCTTGGCGTAAGAGTGGTGGCGAAAAGTGTCTTAAACAACAAACCTGAAATTACCGAGCCTATGCTAAACCAGATTGAAATAGCCATAAGAGCTAACGACCCGTGTTTGAGTTGTGCCACGCATGCCTTGGGTGAAATGCCATTAATTGTGCAATTGGAAGATGCTTACGGAAATATCATCGATGAAAAAATTAGATAACACACTTGTCATTGGGATTGGAAATAACACGCGCCAAGATGATGGCTTAGGCTGGAATTTTTTAGAGTTATTTGAAAATAAAGGATTTAATGCAGATAATTTGCTGTGTAAATACCAATTGATGGTGGAAGATGCGGAATTAATTTCAGACTATAAAACTGTTATTTTTATTGATGCCTGTAAATCGGAATTGAAAAGCGGATTTGATTTTGAGCGTATTTATCCCGCGGAAGAAGTTTCTTTTTCTACCCACTCGGTTCCTCCAAACCAGATTTTGAATCTTTGCGAAACTATTTATGCCAAAAAACCAAAAGCCTATTTGATGAAAATTCAAGGATATCACTGGGATATTGGCGTCGGATTGTCAAAACCGGCAAAAACAAATTTGAACAATGCCTTCACTTATTTTATTGAAAATTTCTTTCGCTAGTGCGAGTTTGTAGTTTGCTGAACCTCAAAAGATCGTTGAATAGAAGCACGAGCGCGACGCTCGCGCCAGCTGAGGATGTTTGTTAGTTAAAAAATCATAATTCGTAATTCGATTTGCGTATTCTATGATAAAACACAAGACAAATTTGATTTATTTTAGCTTGCAAATTTGTATGTATTGATGTAAGGTGTTTTTCTGTTAATAACGCTAAAAACCCTATCGATAATTTTGCATCTTATATTGTTCAATACCA
>DATCUQ010000020.1:0-138863 GCA_036567345.1 Lutibacter sp. | reverse complement strand
GAAAAATTAAAAGAAAATTTAGAAAACCATATGAATATGTTGGTTCAAAATCCTGAAAGAGTAAAGAAATATTTTAGACATAATGACATAAAATATGCAGCAGCATAATAAATTTCCGTTATTAATCCGTCAGGTTAATACTGATGTTTATGGGGGCATATTTGGCAGCTACCGGTATTTTCACTCAATATACACTGTATGTTTTAGGGTATAACAACCTTATTAATGCAAAACTAAACCTATGGATGGTTCCAGGAATTATTATAGCCGGGATTCTTGCATTTCATGGTTTTAAAAAAAAATGGAATGTAAAATACTACATTACTTCTGGCTTTGTGGTGTTTTTTTTTCATACCCTAATGCTTTACCTGATGATACAACCCCAAATGAATATAGAACATTTATATTTTCCGATGTTCTTAAAAGGTTTGGGATTGGGAATCCTATATATTGGGATTTGGTATTATGCTATGTTAAATTTACAGATAGACGATTTACGGAGCATCATAGGAATTATGATGATGATGCGCACTTTTGTGGCAACCGCTTTTGCCGGAGCATTTCTTAGTTGGGCAGCCTATCAGGGACAGTGGCAAAGTTTGAGTGATATTTCAATGTATTTAGATATGGGATATTTTAATGACGGAATGAGTATGTACCCAACAATGCAAATCAATGCCATGCTGGCTTCATTCAAAATTGTGTTGGGATATTTGTGCTGGCTCATTATACCTATATTGATTTTTGTATTGACTCACCCTTACGGACAATTCAATACCCGAAGGATCGTATTTTTAAGAAAAGTAATAAAAGGAAATACAATACGAGGCTATAAGTTTTAAATAAAATTTGAGAATTATATTTTTAAAATAAATAAATATGTACATTAGACGGTTCGCTTTAGGCATACATTCTGATATGATTTTTTGAAAGTTTTATTATTGAAGAAAAGAACGGTGAAGAGAAAAATAATTTTATTGAAATACAATATCCGTTGTCTGTAAATGCCATAGCTACGCATAAACTATTACATTCTTTGGGATTGTGGGCAGGAGTCGGTAAAGAGTTCAGCAAGGAAAAAGATTTTTCCATGTTTCTTGTTGGAGCAGAATATATGGAAGAGATTCCCTCTCGATTGGGAACTTGGCCTTTCTGCAACGTATGAAGTAAAACGTAATGCCTATGACACTTTTGTGATAGGACTGGGCCTTACAAAAATATTAAACTTTGAAAAAAAGCATCATTTATAAAGTTTAAAATGAAAAAAATATTATTTTTAACGGATTTTTCTGATGTGGCAAAGAATGCTTTCATCTATGCGCTGTCGCTTGCCGAAAAAATAAATGCGAAGATACATATACTTCACATTGTTCCTATTGTAGAAACTAAAGACCCGGACGAATTGCTAAATGTGCATCCGTTGGCTAAAATTTTTAACGAGAATTTGGAAGATGAAGAATGGGGAAGATTTAGGGCCGAAGCGAGAAAACTTGAAAAAATAGCACATAAAAATAATAAATTAAACGTTCCTGTTGAGTTTCATTTCGAGAAAGGTATATTTCATGACACAGCGTCTGATTATATATATGAAAAGTCAATAGATATAGTAGTAATGGGAACTTCAGGCGCTAATACCATTGACAAGAAATTATTTGGTTCTAATACAGGAAAACTCATCAATTATATTGACATTCCATTTTTGGCTGTACCCGAAAAAGCAGTATTTGTTGCCATAAATAGTGTCACCGTTGCAGTTATGCTGAATTCAAATGAATATTCAATTATTCAACAATTGTTAGAGAACGCACAGAAATATAATTTCAGATTAAATTGCCTACACGTAGTAGAATCTGAGAGAATCGCGGTACTGGCTAAAAGTAAAAAAGAGATGTGGCTCGAGAATATTGGAACCGATAATCTCAACGTTGATATTGTGGTCAATACCGATGTAGAAAAAGGGTTAGAAAACTATATACAAAACCGTGGAACAAATATTCTCTGTGTTATACATCGTAATCTGTCGTATTTGCAAAGAATGTTCAAATTGAATTATAGCAATCGCTTACTGCAAAATTCAAAAACAGCTTTGCTCATTTACAATAGCAAAAGTTAGCAACAAATAAAAGTAGCGCGTTTTTAAACTTCAGCAAGACGTTTCCTTATGATGATACTTATTTAAGAAAGCCGAGTAATATGTTAGTCTTAAAACAAAAATAAATCTTAATTTAGTCCCAAACCCACTCAAACCGGCGGCACGTTGGTCAAGATTTAAACGGTTAAATAATTCTTTTAATTCCCCATAAAATTATTATATGTTTAAGTAACATAAAATTGCTGCATTTTTTAGAGTTGGTTAATTGCAAATTTAAATCTTAAATTTATAGGCTAAATTTAGTCATTCAAAAATGAAAAACCTGTTCACAATTGTACTTTTATTAATCTCATTATTTTCCTTTTCCCAAAATCAACACAAAGAAACAGGGGAAACATTTATAAAATTATTGCTTCTGGAAAAAAATTACGAAAAAGCCTATTCCTTTTTTGATGAAAGCATAAAAAGCAAAATTTCTGAGGAATTGTTAAAAACTACCGAACAACAATTGGAAAATCAGTTGGGGAAATTTAACAATATTATTGAAATCAATCAAGAAAACAACACCTATTTTTATTATGCCGATTTTGAAAAAATGAAATTAGACATAAAAATAACCCTTAATGAAACCAACAAAATTCTGGGTTTTTTCTTTGCGCCACATAGAGAATTCATTAAAAAAAATCTGCCGGGAAACGATCTTAACATCAAAAGCGGAAACATCAATTTAAAAGGAACCATCCTTTTACCCGAAAAAAATAATCTGAAAAAATTGGTGATTTTTGTGCACGGTTCCGGACCGCAAGACCGGGACGAAACCATTTATGAAAACAAGCCTTTTAAAGACATTGCTGAAAGTTTATGGCTGAAAGGGATTGCATCTTACCGGTTCGACAAAAGAACGCTCACAAATCCCGAAAGTTTTAACGACCAAAGCACCATTGATGATGAAGTAACCAACGATATCATCAATATTATTAACTATTTTAAGGAAAACGAACAATTTGCAGCTTATGAAATCATCCTGTTAGGGCACAGTTTAGGCGCTAATTTAATGCCCAGAATTGCCAATAAATCAAATCAAATTTCCAAAATCATTCTTTTGGCCGGAAATGCACGGCCTTTGGAAAAACTCATTGCCAAACAATATGATTATTTGTACAATCTAAACCCATCGCCAGAATTACAGGAAGAAATAGAGAAAATTAAAGAACAAATTACCTTGCTGACTTCAAAGGCGTTTAATGTAAATACGCCTAAAGAAAAACTTCCGTTTAATCTTTCGGGATATTACTGGAAATCCGTTTTGGATTACAATCCTTTAAAAGAGGTTAAAAACGTCAAAATCCCCATGTTAATTCTTCAGGGCGAAAGGGATTATCAAGTAACCATGGAAGATTTTGATTTGTGGAAAATCACTTTAAAAAACAACAATAAAGCCAGTTTTATAAGTTATCCAAAACTGAACCATTTATTTATGAACGGCGAAAATAAATCGGAACCAAAAGAATATATGGCAAAAGGAAAGGTTGATGAAATGGTTGTCAATGACATTTATAATTTTATTGAAAAAAAATAAAAAAGCACCATTAAAATGCTAAAAAACCTGCAAGAACTTATAAAAGCTGACGTTATTTCACAAAATACGGCCGACAACATTAGCGATTTCTATCGAATAAAAGGAGAAGATTCAACCAATAGGCTTTTTGTTGTTTTTGGAATCATAGGCGCCATATTGGTTGGACTTGGAATTATCATGAGTATTGCGCATAATTGGGATCAGCTCTCCAAAATAACAAAAACCTTCTTTGCTTTTTCATCGCTTTTGGCTGGACAGTTCCTTGAAGGATTTGTTGATAAGGGGGATTTCAATAAGAGAAATTGTGAAAGAAAAACAACAAAACAATAAACAACAAAACAATAAATAACAAACATAAATTATGAAAAACAAATTCCCTTTACTATTAGTGCTTTTAACAATCATCAGCGCCTGTAACTCCAATCCAAAACCAGTTCAGAACTTAGGGGCAAAACCCGACAACAGCAAAACTTCTTTAGACTGGCAAGGCGTTTATCGCGGTGTTTTGCCTTGTGCAGATTGCGAAGGCATTGAAACTGAAATTACCTTAAAGGCTGATTTAACCTATGTAATTTCTTCAATATATTTAGGAAAAAACAACGAAGCCATTAAAGAAAACGGCAATTTTAAATGGGATGAAGCCGGCGCCAAAATAACATTGGAAAATGCAGATTCAAAAGCGACCAATCAATATTTGGTTGGCGAAAACATGCTTTTTAAACTGGATGCCAACGGAAACAGGATTGAAGGTGATTTAAAAGAAAAATACCAATTAAAAAAAGTACAATTCAACAACGAAATTTCTGAAAAATACTGGAAACTCATTGAGTTGAACGGGAATAAAATAATTTTAGGCAAAAACCAAGATATCGCACCACACTTAACGCTTAAAAATGAAAATAGCCGCGTTATTGGAAATGGCGGCTGCAATGCATTTCAAGGAACTTTCGAACTTACTGAAGGAAACAAAATTAAATTTTCTAAAATCGCATCAACCAAAATGTTTTGTGACTATATGGAGATGGAAACAGCTTTGCTCAACGCTTTAAATAGAACCGATAATTATTCCGTAAAAAATGATACCGTAACCCTAAACAATGCAACTATGCTTTCCTTGGCCAAGTTTCAGCTGATTTACGGGGAATAAAAATACATAAAATGCCATTTTTCAAAAAAGCTTTTCCGAAAAAAGCTCAATTAACAAACGCTATTGCAAATGGACAAACTTAAAATACGAAAAGCGAATCAAGCTGATATAAAACTCCTTCAAAATATTGGCAGACAAACTTTTTTTGAAAAATTTACCGAAAACAATTCCGAAGAAAATATGTTAAAATATGCTTCTGAAGCTTACACTTTTGAACAAATAGCAAGTGAAGTAAACAATCCTAATTCCCAATTTTATTTGGCAACTTTAAACAACCAAACCGTTGGTTATTTGAAAATCAATTTTGGGGATGCACAAACGGAATTGCAAGATCCACAAGCGCTTGAACTGGAACGTATTTATGTGCTCAATGAATTTCAAGGCAAAAAAATTGGACAACAGCTTTTTGAAAAAACACTTGAAATGGCGAATCAAGCCAAGGTTAAGTATGTTTGGCTGGGAGTTTGGGAAGAAAATACAGGCGCCATAAAATTTTATGAAAAAAATGGGTTTAAAGCCTTCAGCAAACATATTTTTATGCTGGGTGACGACCCACAAACTGACATTATGATGAGAATGGAACTTAGCAACCCTAAAACAAACTAAAAAAATATTGGGGCATTCTCTAAAAGGCATTTATATGTAAGTTAATTCCTTTATATTTACTGCGAATTATGGCCAAATGGTCTTAACCATAAGAATAGCAAATGACAGATTTTTTTAAACATTTGATCCACGAATTTCAATTGCCGCTGGGAAATCCGGTGTTGATATTTTCTTTAATTCTGCTTATTATCCTGCTATCGCCTATTCTTCTCAGAAGGTTAAATATTCCCGGCATTATCGGCTTAATTATTTCAGGGGTTATCATTGGGCCTCACGGCTTAAATATTCTGGAAAAAAATTCAGCTGTTGATTTATTTTCAACCATTGGTTTGCTGTATATCATGTTTATTGCCGGACTTGAATTGGACATGAACCAGTTTAAGGCAAACAGAAACAAAAGTGTTTTATTCGCGTTTTTTACCTTCATCATTCCTTTGAGTATTGGTTTTCCTGTTTGTTTTTATTTTCTGGAATACGATTTTAATGCAAGTTTGCTTACTGCCAGCATGTTCGCAACGCACACACTTGTTGCTTACCCAATTGTGAGCAAATTGGGAATCTCCAAAAATCAGGCAGTCGCCATCACTGTTGGCGGAACCATCCTCACAGATACCGCTGTGCTTATTATTTTGGCAGTCATCATAGGCAACAGCGAAGGAAATTTAAACCAGGAATTTTGGATTAAACTGGGTATTTCATTGGCCATTTTTTCCGCCATTATGTTTTATTTGATTCCTAAAATTGCCAAATGGTTTTTCAGCAAATTGGAAAGCGAAAAACATTCACATTATATTTTTGTGCTCGCCGTTGTTTTCTTTGCCGCGTTTTTGGCTGAAGTGGCTGGCGTTGAATCCATCATCGGAGCGTTCGTGGCCGGTTTGACCCTTAACAAATTGATTCCGCATTCTTCAGCATTAATGAACCGGATCGAATTTATAGGAAACTCATTGTTTATTCCGTTTTTCCTGATTTCGGTGGGAATGATTGTAGACATAAGCGTGCTCACAAAAGGTCCGCAAGCCATTATTGTGGCAGCTACGCTAACGATTGTCGCCCTGTTCGGAAAATGGTTCGCCGCCTTGTTTACGCAACTTATTTTTAAATATTCAGCGGTACAACGCCAGCTAATTTTTGGCCTTAGCAGTTCTCATGCCGCCGCAACGCTTGCCATTATATTGGTGGGTTACAAGGCCGAAATTTTAGATGAAAATATTTTGAACGGAACCATTATTTTGATCTTGGTAACCTGTATTGTGGCATCTTTTGCGACCGAAAAAGCCGCCAAAAAAATTGTCATAGAAATGGAGAACGATCATTCCGACTTAAAAAAATCGAGCGAATTCACCAATGAACACATTCTAATTCCAATCGCCAATATAGAAAGCATTGAAAAACTGCTCGAATTTTCCATATTCATCAAGGATAAAAAATCGGCCAATCCAGTGTCTATTCTTTCCGTGGTTTCCAATGATGCCGAAGCGGAAATAAACATTCTGAAAACAAGAAGCAAGCTCGAAGAGTTTGTAAAACAAGCTTCAGCATCAGAAACTAAAGTAAATATTATTACCACCATAGACCATAACCGTGCAAGCGGTATCGCCCGTATTTCAAGAGAAATTATGGCCGACATCATTATTTTAGGATGGCCGCAGCGCTCGGGATTGATGGACAAACTGATTGGCGAAAAAGTTGACAGTATCTTAAACAATACCGATAAAACCACTTTTATTTGCCATTTTGAAAAACCTTTGGTGTTGCATAAAAGAGTTGCGATCGTGATTCCGCCTTTGGGAGAACATGAAAACGGATTTGAACAATGGTATACAAAAATGTCGAAACTGGCGCAAGAATTAAGCATTCCTATTTTGTTGTGCTGCAATGAAACAACTCGAAATTCTGTTAACAAACTCATGAAAAAAGCGAGGTTAACCGCATCCATTGTGCCTTATTTGTTCGAAGATTGGGACGACTTTTTTGTGTTGTCAAAAGTAATCAACCCAGATGATCTAATAGTGCTGGTTTGCGCGCGTAAAGGCGCTGCTTCGCACATGAATGTGTTGGAAAATTTGCCTTCAAAACTCGAAAAACATTTTGAAAAAAACAGCCGAATCGTTATTTATCCGCAACAATTCAGCATGGCTTACAGCATGGAAAGGTATGAAGACAATATTACGCCCGAACCTTTGCGAAAAGGAATTGAAGCAGCACAAAAAATTGGCCGTGGCATTGGCAGCATCTTCAAAAAAGATGACCAAGAATAATTCATAAAACAACGCTATTAAATATATTTGCAAAAAATTTACCGCATAACATAGCAAACCGTACCATTAAAAAGGTTTAAATTACTGTTGCAAAAGCCCAGAAATAAACATGAAACCATGAAATTAAAAGAAATTTCGCCTTTAAAAAAACAGCTCGTTAAATTCACGCTCATAGGTCTTTTGGCTGTTTCGGTCGATTTATTGTGCTATTTCATCCTTCTGAACACGCTCCCCGAAAAACTTTTCCAAGCAGTTGGCAATGAAGCCCTTTCGAAAAGCATCTCCTTTATGTGCGGAATGACAGTGACTTATTTTTTCAATAAATTTTGGACCTGGAAAAAAAAGGACCGCTCCCAAAAAAGGCTCGTTAAATTTGGACTTTTGTACGGTATCGCATTGCTTATAAATGTGGGCACCAACTCCGGATTGTTGTATATTTTGCACCAATACAGAAACCTTGTCGATTTGCCTTTCAAATACCTCATCGCTTTCGTTGGCGCTTCCGGCCTCAGTGCTTCCGTAAGTTTTATGGGACAAAAATTTTGGGTTTTTAAAACTTCCGATACCGTGATGGTGAATTAAAATAGGCTGGGCGTTTCCCTGTGGGTCAGGCTTTTCGCTCCAATCTTTTATTGCGATACCTCGCAATAAAAGTATTTCCGCTGCAATCCTTAACGCTGGTTGAATTACAATTTACGATTTTTGAATTACGAAAAAAATTGTGGCTATTATTGCCGTAAACAAATTTCCTTTTCAATTTTTGTGATGCACAAACCCAAATTTTTTTCAACTTCTTCGCTCCAAAAACGAATCACTTTCCAGCCTTGCGATTTTAGGTAATTGTTTACTTCCAAATCGCGCTGCATATTGCGTTCTATTTTCTTTTGCCAATATTCCGTATTGGTTTTAACGCAGTCTTTTTCGGTTTCCCAATCTTTTCCGTGAAAAAACTCACTGTCCACAAAAACGGCGATTTTTAGTTTTTTGAAAGTGATGTCGGGCGTGCCAAAAACGGTTTTGTTGTTTTTGCGGTACCTGTAACCCAAATGCCACAAAGCTTTTGCCAAACGGACTTCATCTTTGGTGCCTTTGCTTCTAATGGCACTCATAATTTTGGAGCGTTGTTGCGGCGTAATTCGATTCATTTTATGGCATTATTTAAAACGAATTTGTAAATTTATTTTGAAATATAATTTTTCGTTTTCTTCATATAACCATCCGTAATAATATTTTTTTGTTCCCTTTGTTGTTCTAAGATGTCCTGGATTATCTCCATCTTCACCAGTTGATGGTTGTTCGAACATTGTGTTATTTATCAAATATTCTCTAAAAAGGTTAAAGTCGTAAATATGAAAACATACAATATCCCCATCTTCTTTTGCAATTATCACGCCTCCAGTTGCATCATAAATACCGTGCCATGGCGTTTCTGATGTCATTCCCATAGCACATTCCGCTAAAAATCTTTTTAGTTTGTATTCATAAAGTTTTTGGCTGGATTTTTCGCCATTATAAAAATTAAGCGGGTCTTTTTCCTCTAATATTTTAGAAATTTTTAATAAAGAAGTATCTCTTTCAATCCATCGATATAATAAAGAATATGCAAGAACTTCAGGTAAATCACCGTCAATCATTTTCAAATTTCTCCAAAGTTGCTTTGATTGCACTTCTTTAAATTTAATTTTTAAACCTAGTTCACCGTTAATTTTTTGAAGGCGCGCAGTGATTTTTGATATATTACCCGATGGTTTGTAAGTTTCCTTGTTAAATTCATCTAAAGAAGTTTTTAGATCATTCTCAACTTCAAAAATAAAATTTGTGCCTGGCCTAATATTAAATAATTTAGAATCAACTACGATTGGCTTGAAACCCAATCCTAAATTATTTTCTATTGAATTCACACCAAAGTTAGGTACAGAAAACCTGTTAATAATTGTCATCGGTTAATGATTATTCCAACAAATTTGTTGATTATTCAAATCATAGTTTTGTAGATATTCATCAAGTTTTTCCTCATCTTCAAAACTAATTTCAGGTTCAAATTTATCGTCAAAAAAATTTATTACCTCCATAATATTGTTAAAAACACGAAAATGCCATCCTTCGTAGTTATAAACATATACAATTCTTTTTTTACTTGAACTTTCCAATAAAATAGTTTCAATTGTTCTTGAAGGCCGTATATAAAAAACTTCAATTTGATAAAAATTATTCATAGCTTGAAAACATTTTGATGATGGTATTCTAAAAATTCTTTTGACGGAAGAAATTTATCTGGTAAAATGATTGGTTTATTTTCATAATTCAAAAAGAAATCTGTTACGGCATCTTCTTTTTTATATTCATTTAAATATTTGGAAACTTTAATTTTATAATCAAGGGTAATTGTTATAAAACCTTTGTCAAATGCCTTGTCATGAATTGAATTTAAACACAAACCATTATGAGGATTCAATCTAATTTTTTCATCTTTTGCCCAAGGAACAATATGGCTAGCCACTAAAAAATCTGGAATTGACAAACCCGTAATACAACACTTTAGATTATAAGATGACAGAATTGTTGAACGAAAAAAACTTTGGTTAACTCTAGCTTTTATTATTGTTTCTCTTTCTCTTCCTAATGGCAAATCATCAATATTTATATGTGTTGTAATCTCAATTGGTTCATTAGCAAAATCAGAAATTAACACCTCACTTTCATAAGCGAGATTTTCCCAATTATTATTGAATTCATTCCATACAATTTCATCCAATTTACTTGCATTCGCCAATCCTACAATTCCTCTCTTCTTTAATTCTGGGTCGAAACTTCCAAAATTTCCAATTTTCATTTTTACGGAATTTGGGCTTCTCCCTATAATTTTTGCAGTTCTAATAATATCTGGGTGATTTGAACTAACTCTATTAAATGGAATTTTGCAATAAAGATTTAATGCCACTATAGTTTGTTCTCTTGTCCAATTTTCTCTAGCCATTTTATTTTTGTGTGTATTTCATTAAAAATATTTTATGAAATTACTATTTATTTTATCTTTTCTGAACAAATTTAAATATTTATAAAGAGGATTATACAAATCTATAAGAATATTACTTTTGGTGCAACGGCATAAGAGTCACTGTTTATAAACGCTTATAAATTTTCCATAAAAAAACGCCGTTCTTTCAAATGGCGTTTTTAGTTTATACAAGGGCGAAAATATTAAAAATTTACCCTCGCTTTATTTTCAAGGGCAATTATTGCCCACGTTCAATTTAAAAATTTTGTGTGAGTCATTTTCATAAACCAGCCTAAAAGTATTTGATTTCTGTATAGTTTTTAAATCAGAAATTGCTAATTATTACAGTTTTAACAGAACGTAATAAAATCTATGAGAATAAAATTGTAATTTTGAAATACTAAATCTTTTGAGTTATGAATATTGATTTAAACATACTAAATAAAAAATTGGAATTAATTCAATGGCTTTCAACTATTGAAGACATAAGCACTTTAGAAAAAATAATGGAGTTGAGAAGACGTGAAAATAATGATTGGTGGAATACGATTTCTGAAAATGAGAAACAATCGGTTGAACAAGGGTTGGAAAATGCAGAATCCGGAAAACTAAATGCACATTCAAAAGCAAGAAAGCTTTATGAAAAATGGCTATAAAATTCTTTGGACTGATTTTGCATTAAATGAATTAGAAAAAACCTTTAAATACCTTGAAGAAAACTGGACAGAAAAAGAATTACACAACCTTGCCGTGAAACTTGAAGAAACACTGGAGCTTATTTCGCAAAATCCAACTTTATTTCAGGTTTCGGAAATTAAAAAAGACATAAGGAGGGTTGTAATTTTATCTCATAATACTTTATATTATAGACTTACAAACGAACAAATTGAAATTATTTCATTTTTTTCAAATCGTCAAAATCCGAATAAAAGAAAACTCAAATAATATGTTGTAAAGCAGCAACAATTTCCCAAACAAAAAAACCGAGCAAATTTCCCGGTTTTCTCAAGATGATTCAAAATACAAAATTCAAACTCAATTGAAAAGATGCTGAAATCGAAGATTCACGAACTCCAAAAAATAAAAATGGTGAGTAAATAAATTCAGCATGACTTGGTCGTATTAACTCAACGCTTGTTTAATTCTTTTAATGGCTTCACGCAACTGCGCTTCCGATGCGGCGTAGGAAATTCTGATGCAAGTTGGCGCGCCAAAAGCATCGCCGGTAACGGTTGCCACATTGGCTTCTGCCAATAAAAACATGGAGAAATCAGCGGCATTTGCTATTTTATAACCCTTAATTTCTTTTCCAAAGAAAGCGGAAACATCAGGAAAAACATAAAATGCGCCTCCAGGTACATTTAATTTAAATCCGTCAATTTCTCTTAGCAAATCAACAACAATGTCTCTGCGGTTGTGAAATTCATCAACCATATATTTTATTTTAGAAACCGGTGCTTGCAAAGCCGCGATGGTTGCACGTTGCGCAATGCTGTTGGCGCCCGAAGTAATTTGTCCCTGCATTTTTGTGCAAGCTTTCGCAATCCATTCCGGTGCGCCAATGTAACCAATTCTCCAGCCGGTCATCGCAAATGCTTTTGCGACGCCATTAACGGTGATGGTTCTGTCGTACATACTTGGAATTGACGCAAAACTAAAATTAGGTTCCCCGTAATTGATGTGTTCATAAATTTCATCGGAAATAACATAAATATTCGGATGTTTTTCCAACACTTTTGCAAAAGCCCTATATTCCGCTTCACTATAAATGGTGCCGCTTGGGTTGTTTGGCGAATTGAAAAATACCAATTTTGTTTTTGGCGTAATGGCAGCTTCCAACTGTGCCGGCGTAATTTTAAAATCCGTTTCAACAGTGGATGGAATTTCAACATACGTGGCTTCCGCCAAAATGGCAATGGCCGAATAACTTACCCAATATGGCGCAGGCAACAACACCTCATCGCCCGGATTTAACAACACCATGGCCACGTTGGCAATGGATTGTTTTGCGCCCGTTGAAACCACAATTTGGTTGGGCAGATATGTTAAATGATTGTCGCGTTTAAATTTTTCGCAAATGGCCTTTTTTAAATCCACATAACCGTCAACCGGACTGTAAGAGCTGTAATTGTCGTGAATGGCCTGAATGGCGGCTTCCTTAATAAAATCGGGCGTGTTAAAATCTGGTTCTCCCAAACTTAAACTAATAATGTCTTTTCCCTGTTCTTTTAGCTCTCTGGCTTTCGCGGCCATGGCTAAGGTTTCTGAAACCGGTAAGTTGTTAATTCTGTCGGAAAGTTGATTGGTCATATCGAAAAATTTATGCGTACGCCGGCTTTGCGCCAAGCGTTTTTAATTGGTTAAAATGTTCAACTATTGCTTTTTGAAAAGTTTTATATTCGTTATACGGCAAATCGTATTCCAGTGCCGTTTCTTTTACAATTTTAGCTATTTTTCCATAATGGATATGGGAAATATGCGGAAAAATATGGTGTTCAACCTGATGGTTTAAGCCACCGGTGTACCAAGAAATAAATTTATTTGCAGGCGCAAAGTTTGATGTTGTGTACAATTGATGCACCGCCCAAGTGTGTTCTAAATTGCCTTCTTTATCCGGCAATGGCATTTCGGTGTTTGGCACCACGTGCGCCAACTGGAAAACAACGCTTAAAATCATTCCTGCGGTATAATGCATCACAAAAAACCCGATCAACACTTTCCACCAGGCAATGTCCAAAACCAAAAGCGGCAAAACAATCCACATAAAATAATAAACCAATTTGGTCACAATTAACGTGGACCATTCCGTTGCCGGATTCGGGAATTTTCCATAAGAAAGTTTGCGCTTCAAATACTTGCGCATCTGTATAAAATCGGTGGTGATTGCCCAGTTAATGGTTAACAATCCGTATAAAAAAATAGAATAATATTTTTGAAATTTATGCACTTGAAGCCATTTGGCATTTTTGGAAAAACGAATAATTCTGCCGGCATCAATATCCTCGTCGTGTCCGTGTATATTTGTGAACGAGTGGTGCAAAACATTGTGCTGCACTTTCCAGTTGTAAACGTTCCCAGCCAAAATATACATGCTGCTTCCCATGATTTTGTTCACCCATTTTTTGCTCGAAAAAGATTCGTGGTTACTGTCGTGCATCACATTCATTCCAACGCCTGCCATGCCAATTCCAATCACAAAGGTTAATAAAAGCAACACCCATTGCGGCATGGAAACCGTTAAAATTAAAACCAAAGGCACTAAAAATACGCTGAACATAATGATGGCTTTGGAATATAATTTCCAATTGCCTGTACGTTTTAGCCCATTTTCCTTAAAATAAGCGTTCACCCTTTTATTTAATGTTTTGAAAAAAATTGCTTTGTCCGTTCTGGAAAAGCTGATGGTATTAGTAGTCATAATAATTTTTATGTATCAATATAGCCATTACAGCGCCAAAATTACGCCATTAATGCTTCGTTAAATAAATTTGTGAAAAATATAACATTTTTTCAAAAGATGTTAATTTAATTTAGGAAACCGTAATTTTGCGCTCACAATACTGCAAATATATGGACATCATTTTAAAATACTTTCCCAATTTATCGGAAAATCAACTTTCCCAATTTTCACAATTAGGCGATTTATACGCTTTTTGGAATGCCCAAATAAATGTAATCTCCAGAAAAGACATTGATGAATTGCCAATTCGACACGTTTTGCATTCCTTGGGAATTGCGAAAGTACAGCCCTTCAAACCCGGCACCCGCATTTTGGATGTGGGAACAGGCGGCGGTTTTCCTGGAATTCCGTTGGCCATATTGTTTCCCGAAACCCAATTTCATTTGGTGGATTCCATCGGAAAAAAAATTAAAGTGGTGAAAGAAGTTGCCGCAGCTTTGGAATTAAAAAACCTGAAAGCCGAAGCCATAAGGGCCGAAGAAGTGAAAGGGGAATTCGATTTTATTGTGAGCCGTGCGGTTACCAATATGGATGAATTTGTAAAATGGACCAAAGCCAAAATCGCCAAAAAACAACAACATGAATTGAAAAACGGCGTCCTGTATTTAAAAGGCGGCGATTTAACCGAAGAGTTGCAGCATTTCCCAAAAGCACAGTTGTTCGATTTAACGCATTATTTTGAAGAAGATTTTTTCGAGACCAAAAAAGTGGTGCATATTCCATTAAAAAAGAAATAAATATGATTTATGTTATCTTTTAACCAAATAATAAAAGGTAAATTTGTCTGATATTAAATCGTAAAAATTATGAGTCAAGATAACGCATGTTTAGTTTGTAAAAAACCTTCTTCAGAAGTTCCGTTAACAAAATTTTATTATCAGGAAAGTGAATTTTATATTTGTCCGCAACACATTCCAATTTTAATACATAATCCACAAGAATTAAACGGATTATTGGCCGGCGCCGACAAACTGACTGGAGGATAAATAAAAAATTATTGATTGATTTATTGCATAAAAAAACGCGCTGATTGGCGCGTTTTTTTTATTTTGAATTTTATTGCTTTTTGAATTTATCCGATAAATCTTTGCCAAATACTTTCAATTTTTCAATGGCAGTTTCCACTTCTTTTTCCACAGTTTCAATAGTGCTTTCTTTCAAAAAAGGATATCTATAATCTGTTGGCGGCACAAAAGTTTCTTTAATGGTGCGGGTATTTACCCAACGCAATAAATTCCAAACAGAACCTGCTTTGTCGTTTGTTCCCGAACCGCGAGCGCCTCCAAATGGCTGTTGCCCAACAACGGCGCCTGTTGGCTTGTCGTTGATATAAAAGTTACCGGCTGCATTTTCCAATTTGTTGGTTGCAATGTCAATCACATAACGGTCGCCGCTAAAAATAGCGCCCGTTAAAGCATATTCGCTTGTGGAATCAATCAAATCAAGGGTTTCTTCCCATTTCTCGTCTTCATAAACAAAAATGGTCATAATTGGCCCGAACAATTCATTGCACATTGTTTTGTATTTTGGGTTGGTGGTCACAATAATTGTAGGTTCAATAAAATAACCAACTTCATCGCTGTAACCGCCGCCAATAATAATTTCGGCATCTGCATCTGCTTTCGCTTCTTCAATATAACCCGATAATTTTTTGAACGCCCTGTTGTCAATTACCGCATTTATAAAGTTTGTCGGATCTTCCGGCGACCCCATTTTAAACGATTTCAAATCATTTTCCAAGGAAGTTTTAATGGCGCCCCACAAGCTTTTTGGCAAATAAGCACGTGATGCGGCTGAACATTTTTGGCCTTGGTATTCAAAAGCGCCTCGTGCAATTGCCGTGGCAACTTCTTGCGAATTTGACGTTGGATGTGCCCAAATAAAATCTTTTCCTCCGGTTTCTCCAACAATGCGAGGATATGATTTATAATTGCCCACATTTTTCCCGATGGTTTCCCAGAAACTGTTAAATACCGGCGTGGAACCTGTAAAGTGAACGCCCGCAAAATCGCGGCTGTTCAATAAAACATCTGTAATCATGGCCGAATTTCCAGTGACCATATTGATAACGCCGTCTGGCAAACCTGCCGCTTTAAACAATTCCATAATTACCTGTGCAGAATAAATTTGGGAACTTGCCGGTTTCCAAATAACCACATTTCCCATTAAAGCAGGTGCGGCTGGTAAATTACCTGAAATTGCGGTAAAGTTAAAAGGCGTGATTGCATATACAAATCCTTCCAGCGGGCGATATTCCATTCGGTTCCAAATTCCTGCAGAAGATGCCGGCTGGTTATTGTAAATCTCTGTCATAAATTGCACGTTAAAACGCAAAAAGTCGATCAATTCGCAAGCGGAATCAATTTCAGCCTGAAAAGCATTTTTTGATTGTGCAATCATTGTTGCCGCATTCATTTTGTAACGAAACGGACCCGACAATAAATCGGCTGCCTTTAAGAAAATAGCCGCCCGGTGTTCCCAGCTGGTCGCTGCCCATTTAACGCGTGCTTCCGCAGCTTTTTTAACCGCCAGTTCAATATGTTCCTTTTCTGCAACATGGTATTTTCCCACACAGTGTTTGTGGTCATGCGGCGGATGAATATCAACCGTGTTTCCTGTTCTGTATTCTTTTCCGCCTATATAAAAAGGAATATCAATTTGCTCATTGAACATTTTTTTATAGGTGTCAAATAACGCTTTGCGTTCTGGAGTTCCTGGAGCATAAGAATTTATAGGCTCATTAACTGCTTTTGGTACATTGTAAAATCCTGAAGCCATGGTATATATTTTTAAGGTTTTTTAATTTAAATTTGTTTTGCAAAGTTACAAAATTGAATTTACTTTATATATTAAGGCCTAATACTCAATAATCAAATTTTAATACAATGTGCACTGTTACTTTTTTGCCTTTATCAAATACCGATTTCATACTGACTTCTAACCGCGATGAACAAAGGCTAAGAAAAACGTTTCATCCAAAAATTTATGAAGAAGATGGCGTTGAAATGCTTTTTCCGAAGGACAAAGTTGCCGGCGGAACCTGGATTGGGGTGAGTTCAAAAAAAAGATTGGTTTGTGTATTGAACGGCGGTTTCCAAAAACACAAAAGAAAGGATAATTACAGCAAAAGCCGTGGTTTAATTGCCAAAGAATTATTGAAAGAAAAAAGCATTCGGCCTTATCTTGACAACCTGGATTTGCTGGGCGTTGAACCTTTTACGATGATCGTGGCTGACTGGAATAATAACGAATTGAATTTGATTGAATTGGTTTGGGACGGACATAAAAAACACCTCACAAAACATATAAACGAGCCAAAAATATGGTCTTCTTCTTCCTTATATACACCTGAAATTAAGGCATTACGCAAAAATTTGTTTCAAAAATGGCTTTCTGAAAATGATGTTACTTCTGAAGCAATTTTGCAATTTCACCATCAAAAAACAGCAGATGAAAAACAGTCAATATTAATGAAACGCAAATATGTTGAAACGGTGAGCATCACTTCTGTAAAAAAACTTGAAAACACTATTGAAATGGTTTATGAAGACCTTGTGCATTCAACAAAAACTGCTATTAATTTTTCATACCCATAAAAGAAACTATCGCCACAATCGCAACTCCCTCCAAACCCAAAAAAGCATAATATGTGTTCAATAACGTAAATTTAACAGTGGTGATAAAATGCCCTTGTCCGTAAAAGTTGCGCAATGCCTTACACAAATAAACAAGAAATAAAAGTACAAAAACCAACGATGCATTTTCCATATTAAAAATTAGGTTTGTTTGCTTTCGGCTATTTTATTTTTCAGGCTTGTCTTTTGGGAATCCCCGTTGTTTTTGCTGGCTGTCGCAATATCTTTTATCGAGTTTTTGGCGATATCAATTTTATTAGAAATGCTTAAAATCAGAAAGAAAAGGATGGAAACCTGCAAGTATAATTGAAACGGATTTACATATCTTTCACGTTTTCCTAAAATATATTCTTTGGCAACTTTTCCCGGTTTGATTAGCAATGGATTAAACGTTCTCCAAAAACGCAAGTCATAAGCAAAGAATTCCGAAAACAGGCTATTCATAAAATTATTGAAACTTAATCGGTCGGTCGTATCTTTTTGGCCGCAACAGGAACAAAAATTTTCTTCCTTCAAAAGTGGCTGTCCTTAATTTAAACATTCAAACCCTTTTGTTTGTTTTAATTGAAACTTTTGAGGTTTAAATTTAATAGGTTTAGTTATGAATACTGGAAACCATCAACTGAAAAGTGGGAATATATACCTTAAAAGTGCTTGAATTGGAAAAGTTTACCATATTGTAAAAACCTTTCATCGCTCCAATGGGAGATGTTAAAAAGCAATTCGACCGGTAAATGTATTTTTCTGTGGGTTTTAAAATGGGTTTTTTTCCGATAACCCCGGAGCCTTCAACAACTTCATTATGGTTTAAAGAATCAAAAATTGTCCATTGGCGTTCTAAAAGCTGAACCGTGTCATTGCTTTGGTTTTCAATGGTGACTTCATAGCTAAAAGCAAAATACATCCTAAAATTTTGATAGTTTGTGCCTTCAAAATTAGAGGTGACCGAAATTTTAATGCCGTTTGTTACTTGTTGTACCATAGATACTTACTTCATTTTATTGTTCAAAGATACTAAAATTTTCAAACAAAAATATTAGTTATTTATTTTTTCCGAATTGCCATAACCAACACCAATCACTTTTGTGTACCTGCTTCCAATTTTTTTATAATAAACCAAAACCGTGTAATCATTTTCCGTTTGGTAAAAAGAGCCGTCAATGTCATGGGTGCTAATGGTGCCGTCAATCGCTTTGGTTACGTATTGATAATTGTAAAATCCCTGTTTCATAAGAATTTTGGTTTCATACAAGCCCAAAGTTTCATTGTATTTTAGTTTGTTAGCATCATTTAACTGCCAATTGTTAAAATTTCCGCTCACAAAAACGTCTTTTCCTTCAAGGTTTTGGGAACTTTTTAAGGAGAAATATACCCAACTGTAATCGGCATCTGTATTGTTATTTTCCCCGTTTAATGTTCTGATCACAAAATTTCCGTTGATATCTGGATACAAAGTATAGGGTTGATCTTTTCTTTCTTCGTTGGTAAATAAATAGGTGTGGTATAAATCTTCACCCAATTCAACATTGGCAATGTTTATGGTAGAATTTCGAATGGATTTTGAATCGAAATATAAAAATTCATTTCCGCCCCAAAAACTTGTTTCCTTATTGTATTTGTAAAGCAATTGGTCGCCTCTAAAAAATTGTGGTTTTAGACCGATGATGGCATTTTGCCAATTGTTATTTTGAAGAATCACCGGAATTATTTCTTCGTTCGGGTTATTAATTAAAATATTGGGCGTGTTTACGGTAAACTCAACCGATTGTTTGGTGTTGATAAAGGAAATATCCCTGCTTTTAAAAACGGCAACACCCACAGTTACTTTGGGTTCATAAACTACAAATCGACGTTTAAAAACCACTTCATCATCTTCATTTAAAACAGAAATTAAATAGTTTCCCGAAATTTTGATTTTTGTGGTTTCATTTGGAATTGTTACCCTGTAATTTGTATAAGGCTGAAGGGTGTTAAATGAATTTTCGTAGTCACGAATTCTGTCTCCTGAAAAACCATCAATAAATTCGGATTGCGACAAGTCGGATTTGTTCCAATCAAGATCACAATGCTCAATTTTATAGGAATAAGTGTGTTCGTCGGCATTTAAATCATCAAATGTCAGCATTAATTTTTCACCAAGCTGAACAATTGGCGCATAGGAATTGATGGCGGTCGGTTTTAAAATAATGGTTTTGATATGTTCGGCATCTTTATGATTGTTTTGGGAAAATCCAAATTGCACTGAACACAAAAACCAAAAAAATATAAAACTGTTTTTAAGCATAAAATAAAATTTTAATTTTGCGATTTTACCAAATTAGTAAAGCAAATATTATGCTAAAAGTACGAAAACTAAAATATAGTTGGCATGAGCAAAATAGTTATGCAAAAAAATGACAAAAAACATAAAATGCTAATGTATAAATTGTATTTTTGCTCCGTTTTTTAAAGACTATTAAATAAACTTAAGATATATGTCAAAGGACATTCATATTAAAAAAGGTCTAGATATTAAGCTAAAAGGTGAAGCCACCAAACTTACCGAAAATGCGATAACTAGTGATGTTTACACATTAAAACCTGAAGATTTCCACAGTATTATTCCTAAATTATCCGTAAAAATTGGCGCAACTCTAAAAGCTGGAGAAGCCTTGTTTTACAATAAATCCGATGAGGAAATGAAATTTCCCTCACCGGTTAGCGGTGAAGTGGTGGATATTATTCGTGGTGAAAAAAGAAAACTGTTGGCCGTTAAAATTAAAGCCGATTCTGAGCAACAATTTGTTGATTTTGGCGTGAAAGATCCAAAGGCGATGAAAGCCGAAGAGATTAAAAGTCATTTATTGGCATCCGGTTGTTGGCCATTTATCAAACAAAGACCTTATGATGTCATTGCAAAAACGGCAAATACCCCAAAAGCGATTTTTGTTTCTGCTTATGCCAGCGCACCTTTGGCAGCCGATTATGATTATGTTTTGGCCGGAAAAGAAAATGAGTTACAGGCAGCAATCACTGCTTTAAGCAAGTTAACCACAGGAGAAGTTCACGTTTCCGTTGGAAAAAACGCAAACTCACCCTTGGCCGGACTAAATAATATTTCATTGCATAAAGTTTCAGGGCCGCATCCTTCAGGGAATGTTGGAACTCAAATTGCCAAAATAAGCCCTGTAAATAAAGGAGAAACTGTTTGGACAGTTACGCCTCAAGATTTGGTGATTATTGGAGAATTGTTTTTAACGGGTAAATTTAATGCCGAACGCACAATTGCATTGGCAGGTTCTTCCGTTGAAGCTCCAAAATATTACAAAACAAAAATTGGCGCAACAATAACTTCTTTGGTTGATGGAAAACTAAAAGGAAATAACAACAGAATTATCAGCGGAAATGTTTTAACCGGTAAAGCCAAAAATCCAAAAGAAAATTTAGGTTATTATGACAACATGATTAGCGTAATCCCCGAAGGAAACGACTATGAATTGTTTGGATGGAATTTGCCTGTATTCAATAAAATATCTATTTCAAGAGCATTGACTTTTTCATGGTTATTGCCAAATAAAAAGTTCGATTTAAACACCAATACAAATGGTGAACACAGAGCCTTTGTGGTTACCGGAGTTTATGAAGAAGTTTTTCCGTTAGATATTTATCCAATGCAAATTTTAAAATCCTGTATGTATCAGGATTTAGATGAAATGGAGCAATTGGGAATGTATGAAGTGGCTCCTGAAGATTTTGCCTTAACAGAATTTGTTTGTGTATCTAAACAGCCACATCAAGAAATTATTAGAAAAGGTTTAGACTTAATGTTAAAAGAAATAGGATAAGGTTATGGGATTAAAAGAAAAATTACATACTATCAAAGAAAATGGCAAGGGGAAAAAGTGGTTGCCTGCTTTTGAAGCTGTTCATACTTTCTTATACACACCTAATGAGACCACGCACTCAGGCGGACACATAAAAGGCGCCGACGATTTAAAAAGAACGATGACCATGGTGGTGTTGGCTCTAATTCCTTGTTTGATATTTGGAATGTTCAATACAGGTTTTCAACACTTTAAAGCATTTGGTACACCCGTAGAATTTTTATCTATGGATGCGTTTTGGTTTGGGTTTTTAAAAGTACTGCCGCTTGTGGTAGTTTCTTATGTTGTTGGACTAGGAATTGAAGTTCTTTTCGCAATAATTAAAGGACACGAAGTTGAAGAAGGCTATTTTGTGACGGGAATGTTAGTGCCATTAATTGTGCCTGTAGACATACCGCTTTGGATGCTTTCTGTAGCCGTAATTTTTGGTGTTGTAATAGGAAAAGAAATTTTTGGAGGTACGGGAATGAACATTTTAAATCCGGCTTTAATAATTCGTGCATTTTTATTCTTCGCCTATCCAACTTGGATGACCGGCGATAAGGTATGGGTGAGCGGTGCAGTTGAAAGAGCCAATGAAATGGCTGCAGGAGTTGATGTGGCTGCCGTATCTGGAGAAACCATTCTGGGAAGTTTGGCACAGGGAAAAGAATTGGCCTATTCGGTTTATGATATGTTTTTTGGGTTTATTCCCGGCTCCGTGGGAGAAACTTCCACTTTCTTAATTTTGTTGGCGGGCATATTCTTAATTTTTACCAAGATAGCGAGCTGGCGGATTATGTTATCGGCTGTTCTCGGCGCTTTGGTAATGGGACTTATGTTTAACGGAGTTGTGAATGCTGGATGGATAACAGAAGGAAGTAAGTTTTACAGTTTAATGAACACCGTATATTGGCATCATTTAATTCTTGGCGGATTTGCATTTGGGGTTGTATTTATGGCAACTGACCCAGTAACCGGATCGCAAACCAATAAAGGAAAATGGATTTACGGATTTTTTATCGGGTTTATATCTATTATGATCAGGGTATTCAATCCCGCTTATCCGGAAGGCGTAATGTTGGCCATTTTATTAATGAATGTATTCGCTCCAACCATTGACCATTTTATAGTGCGAAGCAATGTTAAAGGAAGATTAAAACGTTTAAAAGCAAAAACAGCATAATATGGCAAAGAATCTTGAAAGTAACGTATATACAGTGCTGTTCGCCTCGGGAATGGTAATTATTGTTGGCGCATTGCTGGCTTTTGTATCATCAGCTTTAAGTGATAAAGTATCCGAGAACAGACGTATAGAAAAACAACTAAATATTTTATACGCAATGGGCGTCAATGAAAATGATGAAACCAGCGTCGCTTTTGTTTCAAAAGATATTGTGGGCAGTGAATTTTCAAAATACATTACCAAGCAATTGGTAATCACCGGAACCGAAGCCGTTGAAGATAACAACGCCTACTTAATTGATATTAAAAAAGAAGCAGAAGAAGCAAAAGACCCTAACTATAAAAGGAGATTGCCTTTGTTTATTGGGGAAAAAGACGGTGTAAAATTATTTATCGTTCCTGTAAGAGGCAATGGATTATGGGATGCCATTTGGGGTTATGTGGCTTTAGATGAGCAATTGGTTGTGCAAGGCGTATATTTTGACCATAAAGGTGAAACACCTGGTTTGGGTTCAAATATAAAAGAGCGCTTTTTTATGGATGATTTTAAAGGAGAACATATTTTGGATGGTGATACCTTTAAAGGAATTAGTGCTGTAAAAGGAAATTCTGACCCTAAAAATTTAAATAAAACCGACTTTGAAGTAGATGCCATTGCCGGAGCAACAATTACAGGTACTGGTTTATCTGCAATGCTTAAAAAAGATTTAGCAATGTATATGCCTTATTTAAAAACATTAAAAAAATAATTTATGGGACTTCTATCAAAAAAAGACGCTAAATTAATAACTGATCCTTTAGCAGATAATAACCCTATTACAGTACAAGTTTTAGGTATTTGTTCCGCATTGGCAATTACAGCCCAATTAAATGCTTCAATTGTTATGGCTATATCCGTAATGTTTGTTGTATCAATAGGGAACGTGGTAATTTCACTTTTGAGAAATGTCATTCCCACAAAAATTAAAATTATTGTACAGTTGGTAGTTGCAGCTGGCTTGGTAATTATTGTGGACCAAATCTTAAAAGCTTATGCTTATGAATTGTCAAAACAATTATCTGTTTTTGTGGGGCTAATTATTACGAACTGTATTCTAATGGGTCGTTTTGAAGCTTTTGCTTTAGCGAACACGCCTTGGAAATCATTTTTGGATGGAATTGGGAACTCTGCAGGATATGGAATAATATTAATTATCGTTGCTTTCTTTAGAGAACTATTAGGCTCAGGCTCTTTACTCGGATACCCTGTTTTGGGCAGTTCCATTGAGAAAACGGGTGTATATGCTTATGGATATGAAAACAACGGATTTATGTTGTTGGCTCCAATGGCATTGGTAACCATAGGAATCATCATTTGGGTTCAACGCTCAAGAAATACATCGTTAATCGAACAAAACTAAAATTAGTTCGCAGTTAGCAGTAGCAGTAAACAAAAATTACTGGAAACTGGAAACTGAAAACTGAAAACTGAAATATATGGAACATATAGAATTATTTTTTAAGGCAGTATTTATAGATAATATGATATTTGCAACATTCTTGGGAATGTGCTCATTTCTTGCCGTATCTAAAAAAGTGGCAACCGCAGTTGGCTTGGGGGCAGCCGTTGTATTTGTACAGGTGATTACAGTTCCTTTAAACTGGTTGTTGGATGTGTACTTGCTAAAAGATGGCGCATTAGCTTGGTTAGGACCTGAATATGCCCAATACGATTTAAGCTTCTTGTCTTTTATTATGTTTATTGCCACCATTGCAACAATGGTACAATTGGTTGAAATAATTATAGAGAAGTTTTCTCCGTCATTATACAATTCATTGGGGCTATTTTTACCATTAATCGCCGTAAACTGTGCTATTTTGGGTGGATCTCTATTTATGCAATCACGTGAAATTCCAACATTTGCATTGGCTGTTAATTATGGCTTTAGCTCAGGATTGGGTTGGTTTTTAGCCATTTTGGCTATTTCAGCGATTCGTGAAAAAATTAGATACTCAAATGTTCCGCCACCTTTAAGGGGATTGGGAATTACTTTTATTATTACAGGTTTAATGGCCATTGGATTTATGAGTTTTGGAGGAATGTTAACAGGCGGTAAAGAAGAAAAACCTGTGGAACAAACAGCGGTCATTGAAAATAACCTAGATAAAGTTGAGGTTACTAAAGACGTTATTGATTTAGCTAAGAACGAACAAGAAATTAAAGAATAATGATCATATTAGCAGCAAGTACCGTAAATACAGTTTTAGCAGCAGTAGCAGCATTTTTAATTATCACGCTATTATTGGTTGCATTACTATTGTTTGTAAAACAAAAATTAGCTCCTTCAGGTCCCGTAAAAATTAGAATTAACGGTGAAAAGGAAATTGAAGTCTCTTCTGGAGGTTCCTTATTATCCACTTTGGGAAATGCAAAAATATTTTTGCCTTCTGCTTGCGGTGGTGGTGGAACTTGCCTGCAATGTGAATGTCACGTACATTCCGGCGGCGGTGAAGCTTTGCCGACAGAAACACCCAATTTTAGCCGTAAAGAATTAAAAGAGGGAATCCGTTTGGCTTGTCAGGTGAAGGTAAAACAGAATATGGACATCAGTATTCCTGAAGAAGTATTTGGTATTAAAAAATGGGAAGGAACGGTTGTCCGGAATTATAACGTAGCATCGTTTATCAAAGAATTTGTTGTTGAAATTCCTGAAGATATGGGTTATAAAGCCGGTGGCTATATTCAGATTGAAATTCCTCCCTGCGAAGTCAATTTCTCCGACATAGATATTACTGCGCATCCCGAAGAACATGAAACTCCGGATAAATTTAAAGAGGAATGGGATAAATTTGCCCTATGGCCTTTAAAAATGGTGAATAAAGAAACTGTTGTGCGAGCTTATTCTATGGCTTCTTATCCTGCAGAAGGAAAAGAAATTATGTTGAATGTCCGTATCGCCACGCCACCTTTTGACAGGGCTAAAAATGGATGGATGAGTGTAAACCCAGGTATTGCCTCTTCTTACATTTTCTCCCGTAAAACTGGTGACAAAGTGGTTATTTCAGGGCCTTATGGTGAGTTCTTTATCAATGAATCTGATGCCGAAATGTTGTATGTGGGCGGTGGCGCCGGTATGGCTCCAATGCGTTCGCATTTGTATCATCTTTTCAAAACCCTTAAAACAGGAAGAAAAGTAACTTATTGGTACGGCGGTAGATCCAAACGTGAATTGTTCTACACAAATCACTTCCGTGAATTAGAAAAAGAATTTCCTAACTTTAAGTTTTACCTGGTACTTTCTGAACCTTTACCGGTAGACAATTGGGTAAATAAAAAAGATATAAACGACAGTGAAGGAGACGGATTTACAGGTTTTGTGCACAATGCCGTAATTAATGAATACTTATCAAAACACGAAACTCCTGAAGATATTGAATTGTATTTTTGCGGACCGCCGTTAATGAACCAAGCTGTTCAAAAAATGGGTCAGGATTTTGGTTTGGCTGATGAAAATATAAGATTTGATGACTTTGGAGGTTAATCCGGAAAATCAAAAAAACAAAAAAACTAAATCCGATACCTTTGTGTCGGATTTTTTTATATAATCCATTTAAAATATGAGCAGACCACTTACAAACCAAGAAATGCATAATTTGGCGATGAATATCGTTGGCAAAGACTTGGAGGCCAAAGGCTATGAATTTATTGCCATTAACAGCCAGTTAAAAATGAATCCGCAGTTTGTGTGTATTGATAAAATGAGCATACGTTATTTTGTGGTCGTAAAAGTGGTCGCAATCTCTGAATACCATATTCCTTATGATGTTATTTGGATGGAAACCATTAAACTGCATGCCCAAAAAAACAAGGCCAAAGTGCTGTTTGCAAATGTGGGTTTGGGCAAGGCAAGCAATCCCGGCTCAGCTCCTCATTTAAACGAAGAATACTTGCTCCAGTATGAAGGTTTACAAGTATTGGATGTGGAATTAAACTAAACTTATTTCCCCTCATTTACAAAACAAAAAAACACGCCTTTGGCGTGTTTTTTTCTAATAAATTATATTGTTAATTATTCAACTTTACTTTCCAGTAATTTGAAAAACTGATCTAATTTAGGCATTAAAACGATACGTGTTCTTCTGTTTCTTGCTCTACCATCAGCTGTGGCATTAGATTGTAATGGCATATATTCGCTTCTTCCGGCAGCAATCAAACGGCTTGGTTCAATATTAAAGTCTTTTTGTAAAACTCTAATTACGGAAGTTGAACGTTTTACACTTAAATCCCAGTTGTCTTTCATATCAGAAGTATTGATAGGCATATTATCTGTATATCCCTCGACCATAACCTCTAATTCAGGTTGTGCAGCGATAACGTCAGCAACTTTTTTCAATACTCTTTTCGCATCATTTGAAATCACATGGCTTCCGCTTTTAAATAACAATCTGTCGGCAATTGAGATATAAACAACCGTTTTCTCAACATCAACTTGAATGTCTTCATCGCTAAATCCATCTTTCAACACACTTTTTAATTTGAAGCCTAAAGCCAAATTCATAGAGTCTCTTTGGGTAATCGCTTTTTGAATATATTGAATATATTCATCTTTTTTCCCCATTTGAGTCAATGTTTCTTTGATGCTTTCCGAAGCGGATTTAGATAAAACAGTTAAGTTTTCAACATATTCCAATGTTTTTTCTTTGTCTTTTCTTAAATCTTCCACTTGTTGGTTCAAAGCATTCAATCTGCTTTCACTTTCAATTCTGCATTTCATTAAATCGGCTTTGGTGTCAACCAATTCTGAACTTGTTTTGTTAAAGTTGTTTTCCAATTCAGTATATTTCTTTTGTGATACACATGAACTTAAAACAACAGATGCTACTAACATCATTACTCCTATTTTTCTCATAATTTAATTGATTTAGTGTAAGAACAAATATAAAAAAAAAACCAACGCCTCTATTTCATTTTTGGGGATTTTATGATTTTATTAAGATATAATATGTTTTATATTTACACCTCCAATTATAACTTAAAATATGACCATGAAAAATTATCTGATTATTTTACTTTTTGTCGCATTTTCATCTTGTGAAGACACCAAAACCGACTTAAAAATAATTGAAGGAAATGCGATTGGAACCACATTTACAATCCGTTATTTGGATGCTGGAGCCCATAATTATGAAACCAAAATAGACAGTTTAATTGCTGCCATAAACAAATCGGCTTCCACTTATATCCCAACTTCAGATCTTTCAAAAATAAATATAGGCGACACAACTGTTTTTGCAGATGCCAATTTACAGGAGGTATTCATAAAATCGGAAAAAATTTACAAAGAAACTGAAGGCGCTTTCGATCCAACAGTTGGCATTTTAGTGAATGCCTGGGGATTTGGTCCAGAAAAACCCATTGAAAATATGGATTCCGTAACAGTAGCGGCACTCTTAAATTTTGTTGGTTATGACAAAGTACGGCTCGAAAACGGGAAAATAAAAAAATTATATCCGGAAATTTATTTGGATTTTAATGCCATCGCAAAAGGTTACCTGGTTGATATGGTGAGCCGAATGTTTGAAAAAAACGGCGTCGCAAATTATATGGTTGAAATTGGCGGCGAAATTAGGGCAAGAGGCAAAAATGAAAAAGGATTGCCTTGGAAAATAGCCATTGAAAATCCGAATACAGACGGAAGCCGTTCTTTTGCCACCGTTATTGAACTTAAAAATGAATCCATTGCCACTTCCGGAAATTACCGGAAATTCAAAGTTAAAGAAGACGGCACAAAATATGTGCACACCATAAATCCGAAAACAGGCTATGCCAAAGAGAGCAATTTGCTGAGCGCATCAGTAATTTCAAAATCGGATTGTGCCGATGTTGACGCTTACGCAACGGCTTTTATGGAAATGGGATTTGAGAAATCCAAAATATTTTTAAAAAGCCATCCAGAATTAAAAGCCTTTCTGATTTATGTAGATGATAAAGGTGAAATGCAGACTTATAAATCCGACAATTTCGACAAATAAGTAGTGCCTAAAGTACTTGGAGTGCCTAAAGTGCGCTAAAGTTTTTAAAGTGAGTTAAATTAAAACAACTCTAAACATTCCAAATTCAAGGCTTGATTAATTATAACAATTAATTTATTTATAACAAACAGGCAAAATTTCGTTTTTCGTTAAACAGTATTTTTCAATAAGTTCCGAAGAAATTTTTTCTGAATAATTTACTTCTTCCACCTTAAAACCAACGGCACGCAAACGGTCAAAATAATCTTTGCCATAAACACGAACGTGGTCATATTGCCCAAAATGTTTGGTGCGCTCTTCAGGATTGGTAATAGAAAAATCTTCATAGGTTTTTTCTCGGCCTAAATCTTGCGGAATTTGAAAAATCCCCATTCCGCCGGGTTTTAAAACTCGGTACAATTCGCTCATTGCTTTTTTATCATCCTCAATATGCTCCAAAACATGGTTGCAAAAAATGACATCAAAGGTATTTTCATCAAAAGGCAAATCACAGATATCCGCTTTTACATCAACAATGGGAGAATATAAATCGGCTGTTAAATAATCTAAATTCTCAAGGTTTTTAAACCGTTTTAAAAAACATTGCTCGGGCGCAATATGCAAAACCTTTTTTGGTGCCGTAAAAAAATCGGTTTCATTTTTTATATACAGCCACAACAATCTGTGCCGCTCCAATGAAAGCGTGCCCGGCGCCAACGCGTTTTTACGCTGCTTTCCGTAGCCATAAGGCAAAAACTTTCTGAAACTTTTGCCGTCAATTGGATCGGTAAAGCGAGAACCTTTTAAGTAAATTGCCAAGAACGGACTTACCCAATAACTCACTTTTATAAGTATTGGTCGCGGTATTTTATTGAGTATGAATTTGAATAATCCTTCCACTTATTTATAGTCTTCCCTAGTTGGAGAAAAAACGTCAGTCACTTTGCAATTTGTTAACGCCTTGCCGCTATGAATAACATTTGAAGGAATGTTGGCAATCATTCCCGCTTCCAAAACTGTAGTGACACCATTAATAAGCATTTCCAGTTTTCCCTCAATTACTTGGGTTGATTGCTCGTGAATATGTGAATGTTCGGGTAAAATGGAACCTTCTTCTATCTCCCAAAAAGCAATGGTGAAACTGTTTGTGTGAAAAAAGCGCCCGTTAAAACCTTTGATGATTTCTTTCTGTTCAATTTTGGAAATATCCTGAATCATTTGACCTAAATTTTCTGTTTAAACTCATTTTCTTCATCACTTTCAATTCCCAAAGCCTCATAAATATAGCTGAAAGTAGAAAGTAATTCAGGTTTTCCGTTTATAATGGCAACATCGTGCTCAAAATGCGCACTTGGTTTGCCGTCTTTAGTTAAAATGGTCCAGCCATCTTTTAATTGATTAATTTGGTGCGTTCCCAAATTCACCATAGGTTCTATGGCAACCACCATTCCTTCCGTAAATTTTTTACCTCTTCCCCTGAATCCATAATTTGGCATTTCGGGATCTTCATGCATTGCTTTCCCTAAACCATGGCCAACCAATTCCCTAACAATTCCGTAACCGTGCTTTTCACAATAATGTTGAATGGCATAACCCACATCACCAACCCTGTTACCGGCTTTAAACTCACGGATTCCCATATACAGACTTTCTTTGGTTATTTTCAACAATTTTTTGGTTTCATCGGCCACTTCCCCAACTTCAAAAGTATAGGCGTGATCACCGTAAAATCCGTTTTTTAAAGCACCGCAATCAATGGAAATAATATCGCCTTCCTGCAATGGTTTATCATTTGGAATTCCGTGAACAATTTGGGCATTCGGACTCATGCATAAAGCATTTGGAAAACCGTACATTCCTAAAAAACCTGGAAAAGCACCTTGGTCTCTTATAAACTCGTCGGCCAATTTATCTAAATATAAAGTGCTAACGCCTGGTTTTACTTCTTTGGCCAAAATCCCTAAAGTTTTTGACACGATCAGGGCGCTTTCACGCATCAGTTCAATTTCGGCTCTCGTTTTAAGTTTTATCATTTTATCATAAAATTTATGCTGCAAAGGTACTTCAAAAAAATAATTTTTATACTTGATTTTTCTGAAAAAACCCCTCATCAAAAAATAGTCTAAAAAATGATTTAAAACAGTTTTTTTAGCTAAAATCAATTGTACATTTGGCGAAAATTATTCGACTTATGTTTATCTATAAAGCCGTTAGCGCAGCAGAAGCTGTAAAAGTTATAAAATCACACGACAGAATATATATTCAAGCGGCAGCCGCAGCACCACAAGAATTGATTAATGCCATGGCGGCGCGACACGAAGAACTTCGTGGCGTAGAAGTTTGTCACTTGCACACCGAAGGCGAAGCGCCTTACGCCGACCCAAAATACAAAGACAGTTTTCACGTTAATTCGCTTTTTATCGGCGCAAACGTGCGCCATACCCTTAAAGCCGGAAATGGTTCCTACACGCCGGTATTTTTAAGTGAAGTTCCCAATTTATTTAAACGAAATATCCTTCCTGTTGATGTAGCCCTGATTCAGGTTTCTACACCCGACAAGCACGGTTATTGTTCTCTTGGGGTTTCGCTGGAAGCCACTTTGGCGGTTATAGACAATGCAAAGCACGTAATTGCCCAAATAAACGAGCAAATGCCGCGGGTTCACGGCGAAGGCATCATTCATATTTCTGAACTGGACACTTTTGTTGAAGTAAATCTGCCCATTCACCAGCATACTTTGGCAGAACCAACACCCACAGAAGATAAAATTGGCGGTTTTATTGCTGAATTGATTGAAGACAGAAGTACCTTGCAAATGGGTATTGGAAGCATTCCAAATGCTGTTTTGCACAAATTGGGCAATCATAAGGATTTAGGCTTGCACACCGAAATGTTTTCCGATGGCGTTATTGATTTGATTTTAAAAAATGTAATTAACGGCAATTATAAAGGCGTAAATGCCGGCAGGGCCTTGGCCACATTTTTAATGGGATCCAAACGGTTGTACGATTATGTGGATGACAATCCGTTTGTTGAATTGCGATCATGCAATTACGTGAATGATGTTTCCGTAATCAAGCAAAACCCAAGAATGATTTCGATAAATTCGGCAATTCAAGTTGATTTAACCGGACAAGTTTGTGCCGATTCTATTGGAACAAGATTGTATTCAGGCGTTGGCGGACAAATGGATTTTATAAGAGGCGCCAGTTTAAGCGAAGGCGGAAAAGCCATTATCGCCATACCGTCAATGACCCAAAATGGAATTAGCCGCATTGTGCCATTTTTAAATAAAGGTGCGGGAGTTGTAACCACCAGAGCACACGTTCAATATATTGTTAGCGAATATGGCGTTGCCAATTTATATGGAAAAACCATTAAACAACGGGTAAAAGAACTGGTAAAAATTGCGCATCCCGATCATAGGGAAGCCATTGAAAAAGAATTTTTTGAAACCACCGGAATGTAAAAAATAACCCAAAGACGAAAAAAGTCGGGATTTCAATTATAGAAATTCCGGTTTTTTTTTGATTTGATTTTGTATGATCGTCTTAAAAATCAAAATACCAATTGAATACATCGGTTTTCAATCCGAAGGAAATCCAGGTGGAATTTGATGCCGAAAAACCTTTGGCCGGCGCTGTTGGATCAAATTTTCTATAGTTTAAACCGCCAAATAATTTTAAATTGGTGGCAGGATTCACCAAATAACCCAACTGCAAATCGCCTATAAAAACATTGGCTACATTTCCCTGACCAATCTTATTGCCATAATCTGAAACCCGATCATCATTATCAGCAAAAATATCGCCGCCATAACTTTTTGTATCTGTTCCGTCAGCAAAATCAAATCCTTTTTTGCCAACCACTATTTTTGCGTTTGCAAACCAGCGGTTTTTGGTGTAATTCATAATTCCGACCGCTTCCCTAAAATTAGCGCCCCATAAATGCGCCAACGGTTGGTTGTTATGTCCAAAATTATAATTCAATTCATCATGGGAATAGGTATAAGGGCGCACCGCATTGAATTCGGCCTGCAGGAATAAATTTTCCACATGAAATGCATTGTAATATTTTACGCCAAACTGCGCGCCAAATTTATTGGCCCACCAGCCGTTGCTGCTGGTCATTTCGCTTACCCTAAAATCGTCTAGCAAAAATTGGGAATAAAATGTAATCGCTTTCATTTTGTATTTTAAACTAAGTCCGAGCGTTGTATTTCCCGCTCTTGAACCAGTGGCAAACTCCACTGCGGAATAAAAGATGAGCGGATTTACATAAGTGATATCGAAACCTCTGTCGTTTGCATCATCCCAAATAACCGCTTCAAACAATCCGATATTGAATTTTTTTGTGACGTTCCAATCCAAATAATGCATCGCCATATATTTTTGTTTGTAAGCGCCGTCAACCGTCAATTCAGGTCTTACGTCCTGCATCCACATAAAAAAATTGGTGTATTTAATCTTCCAAAAATTGGTGGAAATTTTAAAATACGGATAAGGTGATGCCACATCGGACAAAAATAAAGAACGATATCCATCGCCTATAAAGTTTTTGCCGCGACCAAACTGAAAGTTAAAATGATTGCTCGGCGTATAGGAAATATAAGCTTCCGCGACCGGATAATCATAAGCATCTTCCTGAAATGGTTTGGCAATACCGCGTCCGGGAATGATTGCCGGATTTCCGCCGGAAGGTTTTATGGATTCGGCATATTCGTTTACATAATTGGCAAACCGGCCCTGACTTTCATAAAAACTCGTTGAAAAACTTAGCGTTTTGCCAATTGCGCCGTTTACCTGAATGGCACGTGTGTTGTTGTACGTTTTAACGCCTTCACTGTCTTTCCCCAATTGCAAATCGACCATTGGGTTGATGGTAAACCAAAAATCTTTTCCCTGAATATACACCATATGTTCATTGAACAATTTGCGGCCAAACCAAGTCGATTTTGGCGTGATTAACTTGTTTTTCAATGCATCCAAATCCACATATTCGCGAACTTCATTGTACAAATACGGCTTTACGGCCGTATGAGAATTGTCGGCATTATTTAAATATGCGTCGTATTCATTGTAAGTTGTATGCGTAAAAGGAATTTGTAATTCGCTTTTGTGCTCTGGAAACAACGTGATTTTTGGTTCATCAAGCGTTAAATCTTCCTGTTTCTTAGGAAGTGCTTCTGCCACAATAACTTCTTTTTGGGTAATTTCATCTTCCGAATTGTCTTCCAAAGGAATTTTTAAAGGAAAAACAAACTGCATTTCTATTGCGTGGTTGTTATATTTTGCCGGTGTAATTGTTGGGAGTGTCGCAAAAACACGTTCAACTTCGGTCTTTAATTCCTTGTAGGGAGAATTTACATAGATAACTTTAAAATTTCCTGTTGCATCCACTAAAAAAATAATATTGGTGGTTGCTTTATATTGGTCTTTATTTAAAGTTTCAGGAATCTTGAATTCTGCAATCACCGCATTTTTGAGCTGATTTCTGAAACAAGTCTGCAATTCAGCAATAACAGCGGTGTCGCATACTTCAAAAACAGGGTATTTTTCTATTTGGGAAAATCCGGAAATGGAAGTAAGCAACAGCAGAAAACTTAAAAATAGTTTGTTCATTATAAATTATTTCGAGATTTTTTGAACTTTATTATTTTTTAATTGGTACTTCTCGCCGCTTTCAACACAAGTTGCGAATCCGTTTTCATCAAAATTTAAACGATGTCCGTATTCACTGATCCAGCCAATTTGTTTTGAAGGATTCCCAACAACCAAGGCGTAGGGCAACACCGGTTTTGTAACCACGGCGCCGGCACCAATTAAGGCATATTCGCCAATTTCATTACCGCAAATAATGGTGGCATTTGCGCCAATGCTTGCTCCTTTTTTTACCAAAGTTTCCTGATATTCATCTTTTCGAATGATGGCACTTCTCGGATTTATGACATTGGTAAATACCATACTCGGACCCAAAAAAACATCATCTTCACAAATAACGCCCGAATAAATGGAAACATTGTTTTGGACTTTTACGTTTTTGCCTAAAACCACGCGAGGTGAAACAACTACATTTTGGCCAATATTACAGTTTTCGCCAATTTTAGAATTGGGCATAATATGGCTGAAATGCCATATTTTGGTGCCTTTTCCAATTTCACAGCCCTCATCTATAACAGCCGTTTCATGTGCGAAATAATCTTCCATTTTAATATGCTTCATTTGATTTTCCGCCATCTGCAATTAATTTTGCAGCTGATGTTCCTATTCTTGTAACGCCCATTTTTACCATTTTTACGGCATCATCATAATTTCTTACACCTCCGGCAGCCTTTGCCTGCAGGGGTTTTGAATTTTCAACAATCAGTTCCATCGCTTCAAAAGTGGCGCCGTTGGGTTTGCCTTCTTCGGTTTTAAAAAATCCTGTAGATGATTTCACAAAAACGTTTTGTGCATTTTCTTCGCCAAAATTATCAAGCACCACATCGCGAATCGATTGCGACAAACCTATAATTTCATCATTGGCAAGTGCCGCAATTTCTATAATCCATTTTACCGCCTTGTCATTGTCCAAGCCCAATTTTGTTCCTTTAAAAACTTCCGACTTCACCAAATTGATTTTCCCTTCCTTAAAAGCCCCATAATTTACCACATAATCCAATTCATCAGCACCATCATCAATTGCTTGTTGCGCTTCCGCTAACTTTTTCGCTATGTCATTTGTTCCTTCATGAAACCCAATAACGGTTCCTATTAATGTTTCCGATTTTGCTTCATTTACCATTTTACGCGCCATCGCAACGAATTTCGGACGAATCATTGCCAGCTTAAAATTGTTTTCGATGGCCTCTTTCACCAGTTCTTTTACTTTATTTTCTGTTTCAGTTTCAGAAATACCGGCTTGTTCGGCTGTTTTTAAATAGGTTGAATCTAAATATTGGTTGATGTTCATTGTTGTATATTATTTTACGAAAATACTAATTTACTTAACAACTCTCTCCTATTAATAACCATTAGTTACAAAAAATCCCGCAATTGCGGGATTTTTTATAATCTTACTTATTTTATTCAACCTTAAAAACAATTGGCAATCCGTATTTTACGCCAACAGGCTTGCCGCGTTGCCTTCCCGGGGTCATTTTTGGCAGTAAATTAATGACTCTTATTGCTTCATCCTGCAATTTTTTATGGGGAGCTCTTGCATTTATATCTGTAATATCGCCATTTTTATCAATTTTAAATACCACAAATATTTTTTGGATACTTCCCGGCACCAAACCTAAATCGGCAGCCAATTCAATATCAAAATGTTCTGCCACAAATTTCGTAATTTGATCTGAAAAACAAGCCCTCAATTCCGTATTGTCCCCTTTACATCCCGGATAAATCGGAACATTTTCAATCACTACAAACGCAACATCCTCCACTACTTCTTCCTCTTCCACAACTGCAACAAATTCTTTTTCCACATTAACGGAAACCGCATCAAATTCATTGGTTTCGGTAGATTCTATAACCGTCTCTTTGATATCTACATCATCCTCCACTTTTAAAATTTTTTCAGGAAGTGCCACCTTGGTTTCAGGCTTCGCTTCCATCTCTAACGGCTTAACTTCAATGAGTTTGTCAATATCATCAATATTTATGGCTACGCCGCTCACCTCTTTAACTTGTCGGGGATAAGATTTCATTGTTAAAAATTCATAAACGAGAAATAATGACAGTACAAAACCTAATTGAATTAACATTCTACTGTAATTTTCAAGAATTGCGTTTGGATATTTTTTTACTTGCATGAGAACCTTGTTATAAGTGAAACAAGAACAATTAAATAAAACTGTTTTTAAACAGCGTAACTTATAATGCAAGAAATTAATACACAAGAAATTTTTAAGGCAGCAATATCTTGCAAGGTATTTATCACATTAAAGTTACAACTTTTTTCGCTTCGATACAATGTTTTGCCATTAAAAAATAAGCTCAAAAAATAAAAGAAAATTGTTAAAGAAAATTTGGGCGTTCCCGCCGAAAAGGCGGGCGTGCTTTGCGCTGCAATCCGTCTTGGCGAGCGCAGCAATCTGTTGAACTTCTTGTCACAAAAGCTCGCAAAGCCGGGATTTCCGCTTCAAACACTAACGCAGCTTAAAATTAATGAAGACTCATCTGCCAAAATTGACAACCATTTACAAAACTAAATTTTTCATCTTTCAAACTTTGTTTACTTTTGTCCTATGATAATTACCGATACGCACACACATTTATACAGTGAACAATTTGAAGCTGACAGAACTGAGATGATTCAGCGTGCTTTAGATGCCGGTGTTTCCCGATTTTTTGTTCCCGCCATTGATTCAACTTATTTAAATGCCATGTTGGATTTGGAAAAATCATTTCCCGAAAATATCTTTTTAATGATGGGTTTGCATCCAACGCATGTGAAAGAAAATTTTGAAGAAGAATTGGCTTTTGTAAAACATTGGTTGGATAAACGAAATTTTTATGCCGTTGGCGAAATTGGCATCGATTTGTATTGGGATAAAACATCGCTGAAACAGCAACAAATTGCTTTTAAAACCCAAATTGCCTGGGCCAAAGAAAAAAATCTTCCTATCATCATTCATTGCAGAGATGCTTTTGATGAAATTTTTGAAGTTCTGGAAGAAGTAAATGATGACCAGCTTTTTGGCATTTTTCATTGTTTTAGCGGAAATTTAGAACAAGCAAAAAAAGCCATTTCCTACAATATGAAATTGGGAATTGGCGGCGTAGTCACCTTTAAAAACGGAAAAATAGACCAGTTTTTACATGAAATTCCTTTAGAAAATATTGTATTGGAAACCGATTCGCCTTATTTGGCGCCGGCACCTTTCCGCGGAAAAAGAAACGAAAGCGGTTATATTACAAAAGTATTGGATAAATTGTCTGAAATTTATAACCTGACTTCAACAGAAATTGCAGAAATAACCACTCAAAACTCAAAAAAAATCTTTGGGAAATAGTGTAACCACATATTATAAAACACCCATTGGAACCGCAAAAATTGTGGGTGATGAAAATGGTATTATTGCTGTAACCGTAATTGATGGCGCAATAGAAATTTCAGCAGAAATTCCTGAAATTTTACAGGATTGCGTGCAACAATTGGATGAATATTTTAACGGTACGAGAAAACAATTCAATTTAAAGCTGAATCCGCAAGGAACCGATTTTCAAAAGCGTGTTTGGAAGAAATTGTTGTTGGTTCCTTATGGAAAAACCCTCACTTATTTGCAGCAGTCAAAACAATTGGGCGATGTAAAAGCCATAAGGGCGGTGGCTTCCGCAAATGGCAAAAATCCCATTTGGATTGTCATTCCCTGCCACAGAATTATTGGAAGCGACGGTTCGCTAACAGGTTATGCCGGAGGAATTTGGCGCAAAAAATGGTTGTTGGAACACGAAAACCCTTCAACACAAAAATCATTATTTTAAAAAACAAAAAACTCCGTAGTTGAAACAGCTATGGAGTTTTTTGTTATGTCTGTTATTTTTTCAGTTTACATTTTCATCAACCATTTTTTAACATCAACTTCTTCTTTAATGATGTCGTGAAGTTCCGAGATTTTCACGCGATTTTGCGCCATGGTATCTCTGTAACGAATGGTTACAGTGTCATTTTCCAGGGTTTCATGGTCAACGGTAATGCAAAATGGCGTACCAACGGCATCTTGCCTTCTGTATCTTCGGCCCACCGCATCTTTTTCATCATAATCCACGCTAAAATCCCATTTTAAATCGTCCATAATTTTACGGGCTATTTCAGGCAAACCATCTTTTTTAACCAAAGGTAAAATAGCCGCTTTTGTTGGCGCCAACAATGCCGGCAGCCTTAATACGGTTCGCGTGGTGCCGTTTTCCAAATCTTCTTCTTGTAAAGAATGTGAGAAAACTGCCAAAAACAATCGGTCTAATCCAACGGAAGTTTCCACTACGTAAGGAATGTAATGTTCATTTAATTCAGGATCAAAATACTGTAATTTTTTGCCCGAAAATTTTTCGTGACTCGATAAATCAAAATCGGTTCGCGAATGAATTCCTTCCAATTCTTTAAACCCGAAAGGAAATTTAAATTCAATGTCTGAAGCGGCATCTGCATAATGCGCTAATTTATCGTGGTCATGAAAACGGTAATTTTCCTTGCCCAATCCCAAAGATAAATGCCATTTTAAACGGGCTTGTTTCCATGCTTCATACCATTCTTTTTGGGTTCCCGGACGCACAAAAAATTGCATTTCCATTTGTTCAAATTCTCTCATACGGAAAATAAACTGCCGCGCCACTATTTCATTTCTGAAGGCTTTTCCTGTTTGGGCAATTCCGAAAGGAATTTTCATTCGTCCAGATTTTTGCACATTCGAGAAATTCACAAAAATTCCCTGGGCAGTTTCAGGACGTAAATATAAATCCATGGAAGCATCAGCAGAAGCGCCTATTTTGGTGCCAAACATTAAGTTGAACTGTTTCACTTCTGTCCAGTTTTTTGAACCTGACAACGGACAAACAATCTCCAATTCTTCGATTAGGGCTTTTACATCGGCCAAATTTTCTTCGGCCAAAGATTTTCCCATTCGTTTTAAAATGGTTTCGCCTTTTTCTTTATAGCCCAATACTCTTTCATTGGTTGCCAAAAATTGGTCTTTATCAAAAGTGTCCCCAAAACGTTTTGCCGCTTTTTCAACCTCCTTTTCAATTTTATCATCCAATCTAGCCACGTAATCTTCAATTAAAACATCGGCTCTGTATCTTTTTTTGGAATCTTTATTGTCAATTAAAGGGTCGTTAAAAGCATCGACATGGCCGGAAGCTTTCCAAGTGGTTGGGTGCATAAAAATTGCTGCATCCAAACCAACAATATTTTCATTCATTTGCACCATGGCTTTCCACCAATATTCCCTGATATTTTTCTTTAATTCTACGCCGTTTTGAGCATAATCGTAAACTGCGCTCAAACCATCATAAATTTCACTGGATTGAAATACAAAACCGTATTCCTTTGCATGTGAAACTACTTTTTTAAATTGATCATCTTGATTTGCCATGCTGCAAAAATAGTAAAGCTTTTAACACTAAAAAATAAAAAAGTGGAAATAGCCTAAACTATTTCCACCCATTAAATATTAAATAATCTTGATTTGGTTTACATTTTTACTTCAATGCAATTTTAGTTGCTCCAACAAATTTATTGTCGATATAAATATTTACGGTATAAAGTCCGGTTTTCATGACATCTCTATTCACTTCAACCAATGAAATTAGATCTATGGCATCATTCAAATAATTTACAATTGAAAGATCGCTATAACTTACCTGGGTATTGTCGTAAAGCAAAAACTGGCCTTTTGGCGCAACAGTTATTCCTTTGGCATCCACTATTTGGATATAAACCTGGCGATCGCCCGGTTCGGCGATTTCATTTTTAATGATGGTAAGGTTAATTCTAAGGGCATCTGTATTATTTGCTCTAGTAGTTTCTACCAATTTCCCGTTACTGCGCTCCTTCATCGCCATCACTTTTGCGGTGCCGACTTTTAGTTCAGATCCAATGGCAACTTTTTGGGCCAACGTTTTATTTTGGTATGTTAACGTATCGTTTTTAGCAATTTGCTTCGTAATTTTAACATTGGCACTGTCTAAATTGGTTGTTAACAATTGATTTGAACTTGCTAAGGATTCATTCAATAAAAATAATTTTTTATTTGATTCCTCCAATTTAGAAATTTCACCTTTATAACGGCGCAACATACTGTAATTTACAACTTTCAAATCTTTAATTGAATCTCTTAAAGCAATGATTCTGTCTCTTTCAAGTATCAATTCACCAGACATTGATGTTTTTTCGGCAATAGCATCTTCATATCTAACGATCATGCTGTCTAAATTTTGCTCAATTTCAAGTTTTTCAACTTCATAATCATTGGTTAACTTTTTATGTTCTCTGTTGATATAAATAGCATATATCAATGCGCCCAATAATAAAACTGCTAATGCTATGATTATCAGCTTGGTATTTGATTTTTTATTTTCTTCCATCTTTTAATTATTAAATTGTACTTATAAAACGCAAAATTACATAATAAATTATGCGTAAATCACTTTTTTTGAATGCATTAGTGATTATGACATCTTAAAATTCCACGAAAACACTCGATTTTTCGACTTTTTTTCACCCTAAATTTATTTAAATTAAAAATGTATATTTAAAAAAAGAACCGCAATGAAAATTTTGAAAGACATTTTTGCTATTTTTTTTCCTGAAGTATGTTTATGCTGCAATGAATATTTGGCAACCAACGAATTTGTAATTTGTTTAACCTGCCGGCATGATTTGCCACTGACCAATTTCAGTTTTGAAGAAAATAATTTAATTGAAAAATCATTTTACGGAAGAATTCCTCTTGAAAACGCCACTTCCTTGTTTTACTTCTTCAAAAAAGGAAATGTACAACGATTAATTCATGAACTTAAATACAACAAACAACAGCAAGTTGGGACTTTTATTGGTGATTGGCTTGGCGAACAACTTGTTGAAAGCAATCGGTTTTCAACCATAGATTGCATCATACCTGTACCGCTTCATCCAAAAAAACTTAAAAAACGCGGTTACAATCAAGTAACCACTTTTGGCGAAAGTTTGGCCAAAAAACTGGCTATTCCCTACTATTCAACTATTTTAACCAGGATTTCTTCCACAAAAACGCAAACCAAAAAATTACGTCTGGAACGCTGGAAAAATGTGCAGGAATTATTTCATGTCCAAAATAATTCTACGCTAGAAAACAAACATATCTTATTAATAGACGATGTGATTACAACCGGAGCCACCCTTGAAGCTTGTTATGATGCGCTTAGCCATACAAAAAACTTAAAAATTAGCATCGCTTGCATGGCTTACACAAAATAAAATAGTTAATATTGAACGACTGCTTATTTTAATGCGTTTTTTTGATAAAATAATTGTTATTTTGTATTTTTAATAAAATAGTATGAGGGATTCTTTAGTAAAGTTTTTATTGATTTTAATGATTGCAAGCGCATTTTTTGACTGCGCCAGAAGAGGCACGCCCACCGGCGGTCCAAAAGATACCATTCCGCCGGTTTTAATTAAAGCCATTCCTGAAGCTGAATCCATTAATTTTAAGTCGGACAGAATAAAAATATATTTTGATGAGTATATCAAACTAAAAGATGCCAATAAAAATTTGGTGATTTCCCCGCCCCAAAAAACTGATCCAATTATCACCCCTGTTGGAACAGCCAGTAAATTTATCAGCATAAAAATTCTAGATACCTTAGATGCAAATACCACTTACACCTTTAATTTTGGAAACAGCATTGTTGACAATAATGAAGAAAATAAATTGGGAAACTTTAAATATGTATTTTCAACAGGAACTTATATCGACTCCCTAAATGTAGCTGGAGAAGTGACTGACCCTTTGGTGAAAAAAATAACGAAAGGAATCGATGTGATGCTGTACGAATATAACGCTTCCTATACCGATTCTGTTATTTACAAACAAAAACCACGATATATTGCAAATACTTTGGACAGCACTTTGTTTGAATTAACCAATTTACGTGCCGGCAAATATTTACTTATTGCGCTAAAAGACGCCAATAACAATAAAATTTACAATCCGGAAATTGATAAAATCGGATTTATAAAAGACACCTTAACCTTGCCAACCGACAAAAAATATAATTTTACCATTTTTAAAGAAGTTCCTGAATTAAAAGTCATTAGACCGAAAGAAGTTAATAAAGGACATCTAATTTTTGGATTTGAAGGCGACGCAAAGGATTTAAATATTGAACTTTTATCGGAAAAACCAGCCGATTTTAAATCGGAAATTGTTTTTGAAAAAGAAAAGGACACCCTCAATTACTGGTACACGCCTTTTGAAGCAGATTCTTTAAGTTTTTTAGTTTCAAAAAATAATTATTCTGAAAAATTCACCGTAAAACCACGAATTTCGAAATCCGATTCTTTAACAGTAATAAAAAGTGCCACAGGAATTCTGCATTTATTGGATACTTTTTCAATTTCAACCAATATACCCATTATAAATTTTGACAGGTCACTCATTAAAATAACAGAAAAAGACTCGACATTTGTTGACTTTAAGGAAACTTTGTCAAAATCCAAAACGAAATTAACCCTGGATTTTGAGAAAAAACACAATACAGAATACAATTTTGAGTTATTGCCTAAAACAATTACAAATATTTTTGGCGTTTCAAACGATTCATTGTCATTTAAATTAACCACAAAATCGCCTGAAGATTATGGCAGCATTAACGTTGATTTGGTCAGTGAAAAAAACATCGCTTTTATTGTGGAATTGTTAAATGAAAAAGACGTTTTAATAAGATTGGCGAGAATAGACAAACCCCAAAAAGTGATATTTTCTATGTTGTCTCCCGGAAATTATGGCCTAAGGGTCACTTTTGATGAAAATAATAACGGCGTTTGGGACACGGGAAGTTTTTTAAATAGACGGCAACCTGAAGTTGTAAAATATTTTGACAAATTAATTGAATTAAGGGCGAACTGGGATGTGAATGAACCGTTTAACCTAGATTAAATTTAATTAGTCTTGTGATTAATGAAGTTTTTATTACATTTGAATCAACTAAATTTTTATGTTTTTGACTAAATCAATAAAAATAACAACCTCAATACTGTTTTTAATTCTCACTTTAAACTTGAGTGCCCAAAGTGAAAAGAGTCATGAAATTGGTATTATATCAGGTTCCGCGTCTTTTACGACAGACTACGGGCAGCGAAATAATTTCAGGGCCAACGTTGGCGGAAATGTGGGTGTTGGTATTGGCGTAATCTATTATTTAAATTTTACCGATTATCGGTATCGTTGGAACCAGCGTACCGGTTATTTTGCAGAACATTTTCGTGTTCGGGCAGAAGCATCTTACATGTCGGCCGAATTAGAACACTTTGGGGAATATGCAGAAAGTCCGGGAGAATGGGGAGACCGCTTGCGAGCGCATACCGGAAAAACATATTTATTGAATTTAGGCGCACAAATGGAATTTCATTGGGTTGATATTGTAGATTTCGGTTCCAGAAGAATTCCGGATTTACATTGGTCACCTTACATAAGTGCCGGCGCTTTTGTTGATTATTATAACCCCTCAATCAAATCAACTTACGGAACCGGTGACTGGAGAGATCCAGGTGTTTTATTTCCAAAATGGGACAACAACCTATATCCGGGCGCCACTAAAGATGAAGCAGGCATTACTATGTCGGCCACTTTCGGTGTTGGAACACGTTATAAATTGGGCGAATATTCAGATTTACTCATAGAATCCCGCTGGCAATATTTCTTTTCTAACTATGTAGATGGATTAAACGCCAAAAATGACCCGGCCAATAAATTTAATGATTGGCTTTTATGGGTTCATATCGGTTATGTTTACTACCTAAACTAAACTTAAGGCTTGGTCTAAATCGGACAATAAATCTTCAATATCTTCAATTCCTACGCTTAAACGTATCAAAGAATCCACCACGCCAGTTTTTTCGCGTTCCGCTTTTGGAATAGACGCATGCGTCATACTTGCCGGATGGCCTGACAAAGATTCAACGCCGCCCAAAGATTCGGCCAAGGTGAACAGTTTTAAGTTTTCCAGTATTTTAAAAGCGTCTTTAAGGTCGTTGCCTTTGGTGACAAACGAAACCATGCCGCCAAAATCTTTCATTTGCCTTTTGGCGATTTCGTGGTTTGGATGACTTGTAAATCCGGGCCAATATACTTTTTCAATTTTTGGGTGTTTTGCCAAATATTCAGCCACCGCTTTACCGTTTTCACAATGGCGTTGCATACGCACATGCAAGGTTTTTATGCCTCGCAACACTAAAAAACTGTCCATCGGTCCGCAAACGGCGCCGCAGGCATTTTGAATAAAATACAGTTTATCAGCCAGCGCTTTATCATTCACAATTAAAGCGCCCATCACCACATCCGAATGTCCGCCCAAATATTTTGTGGCCGAATGCATTACAATGTCAGCACCCAAATCCAACGGATTTTGCAAATAAGGCGTCGCAAAAGTATTGTCCACCGCCAATAAAATTTGATGTTTTTTGGCAACTGCTGAAACCGCTGCAATATCAATGATGTTCATCATCGGATTGGTCGGCGTCTCAACCCAAATCAATTTTGTTTTTTTAGTAATATGTTGTTCAATATTGCCTGCATTTTCCATTCCTGTAAAATGAAACTTAATGCCGTAATTCTCAAATATTTTTGTAAAAATTCTGTAGGAACCACCGTAAAGATCGTTGGTTGAAATCACCTCATCTCCGGGACTCAATAATTTCATCACGCAATCAATGGCTGCCAAACCCGAACCAAATGCAAGTCCGAATTCCCCGTTTTCAATACTCGCAAAAGCATTTTCGACCGCGGTACGCGTTGGGTTCGCAGTTCTTGAATATTCGTAACCTTTATGAACGCCAGGTGAAGTTTGCGCATAGGTTGATGTTTGATATATCGGTGGCATAACCGCTCCGGTTGAAGGGTCGTGCGCTTGGTTTCCGTGGATTGTTTTTGTGTTAAATTTCATTTTACAAAAGTATTATATTTAAGCTCATTTTCAGCAAAAAGACTGATAATCTTTGGTTTTGGATTTATTCATCATTCTAAAATTTTAAACAAATTTCATCAATTGAAGGATGATTCCAAGGTGAATTCCTTCGTGATACGTGTTAAACATAATGGCGTCATCAACAGAATTTAAGGTGATATTTACACTCGTTTTGTATTCACTGTAATTTTTGAAAATTCCCTTCTTGTAATCTTCTTCCAACTGTAAAGGCAACTGCAAAAATTGCGCTTTTATTGCTTCAAATTCTTCTTTTGAAATGGGTTGGTTTGGCGCTGTTCCCTTTTGGAAACCGGCAATCATTTCTTCGGAAACCAAGCAATTCAATCCCGACAATTTATAACATAAAATTTGTTGTGTCACCGCCAAATGCGCAATATTCCAGGCGATGTTGTTTTTAAATCCCTGCGGAATTTTATTCAATTGCTCCATAGAAAGGTGTTCGGTAATTTTTAAAAGAAGCTGTCTAGTTTTAATAAGGATATCAAAGTGTTTTTGCATGCTGTTGATTTTTTGTTTATAGTTTTCAAATTTAAAGCAAAAACGCATTAATTTTACGGATTAACATCATTTAAAAAATGAAAAAAATATACCACCTAAAAACCTGCGACACCTGCAGACGAATTTTAAAGGAAATGGACACTTCGGGCTATATTTTACAGGAAATTAAAACCGAACCCATTACCGTAAAGCAGTTGGAAGAGTTGTATGCACTCACAAAAAACTATGAAGTGTTGTTTAGCAGAAGCGCCAAAAAATATAAAGAAATGGATTTGAAAAATCAGCAATTAACTGAAAAAGACTATCGGCAATTGATTTTGGACGAATACACTTTTTTAAAGCGTCCCGTTATTGTTAACGGCCATGAAGTTTATGTGGGAAACACTAAAAAAAGAGTGGATATTTTTCAAAAGTAAGATGGAAAAACAAATCAATTCTTGTTTTCGGAAATCATTTGATTTTTCAGGTAAGATGCTACACGTAAAACTGCATTTTCACTTATGTCTTCCCAAAATAAATTGATGTCGCCTGCGTGGTATCTCTTTTTGCCCAGCACCAATAAACGGTATGGAAAATGGGGCAGGCTAATCCACAAAAGTCCATCTTTTACATAAACTTGTAATGCCTGTTTATATACTTTATCGTTGGTAAATAAAAATCCTTTATGGTCTGGACGCTCAGATTCATTGCTGTTGTCCCAATCGACAGGATTGGAAACTTCAGCGCCTTTAAACCATTTATTATAAGCTTTCGGATAATGGCCTTTTTTGAAGGTGTTCCAGCTAACAAATCCACCAATTTCCGCTGGATTTGTCATCCTCTTTAAATATTCAAACTCATTTTTCTTGATGCCAATTCCCGGCAAATAAGCAGCCACCAATTGGTTTTGCAATGGTTTTCCGTCGAAAAATTCCTTTAAAATACGGATTGCATGGGTGGTTCCCTGACTGTGGGATGCAATAATGATTGGCCTGTTATTGTTGTACTTTTCCAGATAGGTTTTAAAAGCCTCTTTAACATCACTGTAAGCCAAATTTAACGCTTCTTTTCCGCCGTTTTCATAACTGGTATAAGACCTTAAATGTGCCTGCCGGTAATAAGGAACATACAATTTCCCGGCGTTTAAAAACGCAGATGCCTGAAAATAAACCGCCATGTCAATCACCTTAACATTTTGAATTGAATCGGTTACCGGAACGTTCCATCTTACATCTTTTTTTTCAATATTTAAGGTAGGATAAATATAGAAGATATCGGCATCTAAATCTGTTGTGTTTGTTTGCCAGTGTTTCAAATTTTCTGGATAGGAATCGGGCAAAACAGCCCAGGTTGCCGCATTCTCATAATTTGGGACTGCCGGTTGCTGCTGCGCGGAAAAAGTTGGCGCCAAAGCACTTTTACAGCTACTTAAAACAACAAGCGTTAAAAAAAACAATGCTATTTTAATACCAATCAGGCGTTTTTTAACAAGCCCATTATTTTTTATACAACATTGGGTTGGTGTCCGCATCATTATACATTTTCATTTGTTTGTAAACTTTAACGTATTTTTCTCCGGTGGCAAAATCATGCAACAAATCGTCAATTGCGGTGGATAAATCCACTCTTTGCTCCAGCAAAACGTTCAATTTTTCCTGACATTTTGCCCTGTGTTCTTCGGAAGCCGTTTCGCGCGTGGCTTCTTCACGCATATGGTATATTTTTAAGGCCAATATAGACAGCCGGTCAATTGCCCAAGCAGGCGTTTCAGAATTTATTTTAGCGCCTTCTTTTACGGTTACATTTTTAAATTTTTCCAAAAAATAGCTGTCGATATATTCAACCATGTCTGTTCTGTCCTGATTGGAAGCGTCAATTTTTCGTTTCAACACCAAAGCTTCAACCGGATCAATATTGGGCAAACGAATAATATCTTCATAATGCCATTGCACGGTATCAATCCAATTTTTTCTGTACAATAAATGTTCAAAAGACTTGGAATCAAACGGATTTACAAACGGCTGATCCACCTCATCAATAATGTGGTATTTTTTTATTGTTTCATCAAAAAGTTGGTTGTACTGGGCTGCTTTCATATTTGTTTTTCTAAAATGTGTAAATATTCAACTGTTGAAGTTGCTTTATGGTTTCTGTTTTCTGTTTTATCGGCTTTGAAACGCTGATAACTGGTTGTTTTCAAACTATATTTTCCGTAGGTTGACATCACGCTTTTCACTTCGTCTTCCGTCATTAAACCTTCATTGTTGTAACTTAAGAAGATGTATTTAAAGTTAGCATTTTTTATCAATTCCTCGAATGAATTTTTGACTTCACTTTTTTTGCAATAATCAGATCGATAATAGGTTCGCAAACCCGTTTTTCCCTGTGGCACAAACGAATCATATTTTGCAATGGTGTTTAACAAATGATAATTTGACCCGTATTGCCGCTTATTATAAGGCGGGTCCAAATACAAAATATCGCCTTTTATTTCTTTAATCAATGCGTTGCTGTCTGTATTAAAAACTTGGTGTTTGTTGCTGTTCAGCGTAAATAACGCAGGTTTTAAAATCAATTCTTTTTGGGCCGATTTCTTCAGTTGTTTTAAATACGCGCCATAAACCGATGCGGTATTTGCCACTTTATCGGCACTTTCAATTAAGGAAGCCAGTAAAAAAAAGTAGTCATCATCCGAGATTTCTTCGGATTTTTTCCAGATTTCAATTTGCTGCCTGATGGCATCGATTTTTTTTCCGTTTTCTGCAGAAAAATACAAGCGTCCCTCCTTCCCGTTTTCGCTGTAATTGTGAAATATAAATCCTTCCGATTCCTTTAAATTATTTAAGAAACTGAGATGTTCTTCAAACATTAATTCTTGATGGTTTCCTATGTAATTCCGATTCAACACATAGCTGTAAAATTCAACATCGTTGGCGATGACTTGTTTCACTAAAGGCTTAAAAGTGCGTCCGACACTGCCGGTTCCCGCAAACAAATCGCAAAACACCAGGTTCGACAAATCCGTTCCAACAGTTTCTGTAACCGCATTTTTTATAAAAGAAGATAATTTATGTTTAGAACCTATATAATTCACTGTTTTGATTTACGCCCTTCGACTGCGCTCAGGATGACGATTTTTGATTTACGATTTTAACTTTTAACTTTTAACTTTTTTAAATTCCCCCTTCGGGGGTTAGGGGGCCTTTATTGCCCAAATAATATCGGCATAAACGGTGGTGTTTTCAAAAGTAAAGCTGTGAAGCTTTGACCGGTCAAAATTAAGCAAATAAGCTGAGATTATTTCTTTGAGCCAGCCAATTTCCGATTTTAATTTCCAATGTCCGTCTTCTTCCTGATAATTTACCAAAACAATAAAAAGCCTGTTTTTGTGATGTTTACGTTGTTGCTGGCTCTGGTTTTCATACAGCCATGCAATCAATTCGCTTTTATGCAAAATTCCGTAAGGAACCGATTTCCCAAACCCTTTTGGGAAAACAGTGGTTTTATGGTCAAAAGGAATGTTTTGGATATAAAAATCGGTGAATTTGTTATAAGAATCTAAATGCGGTTTGACGTTTTCATGTTCGCAAAAAATGCTTTCAACAGCTTTTGCCGACCAAAAATTAAACCATCGGTTTAAGGCGTAATTCTTTAAGTCATTGTATTTTGGGTTGTCTTTAAAGTAGATTTCTATCGTTTCCAAAAGAGACTCAAAGGAGGTCGTTTTGTAGATAAAATTGGTCTGTTTGTCAAATTCATCGTCCTGCTTTCTGCCCCAAAAATAGTCGAGTTTTGTTCTTTTTTTAAGTGCTGCTTCCAGCAAAAGATAATTCATAGCTTGTGATTATAAGAAAAGTTTTCTGCGCTTGCACCTGCCACTGGCAGGCAATTTCGCAACGTAATTACAAAAACTTACGCTCAATTAAGTTGATTAACCGTTGCTCAAACTCTTCTTTATTGCTCCAATCGTAATCAGGTTTTACAAATTCGTAAATGAAATTTTTGGCTTCCTCTTCCGTTTTAAAAGAATTTAACTGAGAGACAACCCTGTTAAAATCCTGCTGGCTTCCGTCGAATAGTTGATTCACAAAAGCGATACGGTCATTCAGGCCAACCTGTATGTTATTTTTAAACAAAGCGTCGTTTAATGAACGCGGTTTAATCTCTTGTTTTTCTGCAATTTCTTCTTTAATAATGGGATTTTCTTTGGTTGCCCTTTCAAATAAATTGGTTGCAATATCAGATGAAATGGCATCTTTAAACTCATCTTCCAAGGAGATTTGAAGCGCGTAACTTTTTTTCGCCGTCTCTTTTACGATGGTATCGCCTTCATTAAACAATTCTTCTATTTTTGCTTCCAAAAACGCCTCTTTTTTTTCAGCTTCTTCAGGAATTTCAACAGCCATTTTGCTTTCAAACTCCACATCATCAACAACCATTTTACTTTCAAAAACTTCCTCTTCAACGTATTCCTGCTGCTTCGTGCTTATAGTTTCTTCTTCCGTATCGGAAAGGTTTGGTGATTTTTCAACATAATCTTCCACAAATCGCAACACCGTGAGTTTTTCGTAAATATCTCGTGCTTTTTTATGCAATGCATTTACATCATCCTTGTTTTTCATTTGCAAAATGCTGTTTGCCAGACTTACCAATTCGGCTTCTAATTTTTTGTGCATAAGTTGACGTGTTAAATGAGTGTTGCTGATTAATTTTTAATAAATTTGTATCATATCAAAATCGTAAATTACGAAATGATTTTACAAAAACGAATGTAAAAAAATTTAACAAGATTTTCATTGCATTTATTTTAAAAAAATACAATAACCTTTCAAGCGTGAAATTACAAAATGTTTCTTGAAAATACAGTAAATCATAACGAACAATTTGGCTGGATTGAAGTAATTTGCGGCTCTATGTTTTCCGGTAAAACCGAAGAACTGATCCGCAGACTGAAAAGAGCCCAATTTGCAAAACAAAAAGTGGAGATTTTTAAACCTGCCATTGATGTGCGTTATGACGTGGAAAAAGTAGTTTCGCACGATGCCAATGAAATTAGGTCCACGCCTGTTCCTTCATCGGCAAATATCAGACTTTTAGCCAGTGATGTTGACGTTGTCGGGATTGATGAAGCCCAGTTTTTTGATGAGGAAATTGTGGCCGTTTGCAACGATTTGGCAAACCGTGGCGTTCGAGTGATCGTTGCGGGTTTGGATATGGATTTTAAAGGCAATCCGTTTGGCCCGATGCCGGCGCTTATGGCAACTGCGGAATATGTGACCAAAGTTCATGCAGTTTGCACAAGAACAGGAAATTTGGCACATTACAGTCATAGAACCGCCGCCGGCGACGAACTTGTTTTGCTGGGCGAAACCCAAGAATATGAGCCGTTAAGCCGTTCCGCCTACTTTAAAGCTATGACGGAAGCAAAAATAAAAAAAGCCGAAGAAAAAAATGGGAAATAGTCACGTTACGGTGCTTGAGATAGATTTAAACGCCATTGATCACAATTTAAGTTATTTTAAATCAAAACTACATCCCGAAACAAAAGTTTTGGCCGTGGTTAAAGCTTTTGGTTACGGCAGCAGTTCGGTTGAAGTTGCCAAGTTTCTGGAACCAAAAGTTGCCTATTTTGCCGTGGCTTATTTGGACGAAGGCGCCGCGTTAAGAGAATCCGGAATTAAAACGCCTATTTTGGTGCTGCATCCGCAAAAAATCAATCTGGAGCAAATTATAAAATTCAATCTGGAGCCAAACGTTTATTCCATCACTTTATTAAAAGCAGTTATTGAATCAGCAAGAAATTTAAAAGTTCAAAATTATCCCATTCATATAAAATTCAACACGGGTTTAAACCGATTGGGTTTCACAAAAAAAGACATTCCCGAAATTCTGGAAATGGTTAAAAATCAACAGGAAATCAGGGTTGCTTCTGTTTTTTCGCATATTGCCGCCAGTGAAGATTTAAACGAACAGGAATTTACGTTACAGCAAATCAACACTTTTAAAGAAATTTCAACCCAACTTATTCCGCAATTGCCAACAAAACCTTTTCGGCATATGTTAAACACTTCGGGCATTATCAATTATGCTGAAGAAGCGCAATTTGAGTTGGTGCGTTTGGGAATCGGTTTATACGGATTTGCAAATGACGAAGCCGAAACCGCAAAATTGCAAAATGTAATTACTTTAAAATCGGTTATTTCCCAAATTCAAACCGTTGAAAATGGGGAAACCGTTGGCTATAACCGTGCTTTTAAAGCGACAGAAACCGTTAAAACCGCCACCATCCCTATTGGCCACGCCGACGGAATTTCGCGACAATTAGGCAATGGCGTTGGCTATGTTTACATCAATAACAAAAAAGCGCCCATTGTTGGCAATGTTTGTATGGATATGATGATGGTGAATGTCACAAACATCGAATGCCAAGAAGGCGATGAAGTCCTTATTTTCAAAGATCAAATTCATATAGAAGATTTGGCAAAGCGCACAAATACCATTCCTTACGAATTGCTTACCGCCATCTCGCAGCGCATAAAAAGAGTGGTTAAATAGCCTTTTCAACACAATAAATATCGTATTTTTCCTTATAATTTGGGCCTGCCTGCCTTTTTGGTGGGCATTCCCCTTCGGGTCGGGTTTTTCGCTGCAATCTTTTTTTCGGCGAAAAACCTCAAAAAAGGATTTCCACTGCAACCCCTAATGCAAATTAATTTACAATCTCCGATTTTTGATTTACGATTTTAAAATACTGACAAATTTTTTGCGCACTTCGCGTATTTTCTTTGCGGTCTTTGCGGTTAAATGAATTTCAATTGAATTAATTTTTTTATTATATTAGCTACACTAATCATTAACTAAAAATGCTAATAAAATGGGAATGTTAAAAGAATTCAAGGAATTTGCAATGAAGGGAAACCTTGTTGACATTGCAGTAGGTTTTGTAATGGGTGCCGCTTTCAACAAAATTGTGTCATCATTTACCGGCGGTATTGTTTCACCTTTGGTAGGTTTAATTTTTCAATCAGACTTTAAAGGCCTGAAATGGGTTATTAATGAAGGCGTTGCCAATGAAACCGGAGAAGTAGTTGGTGAAGTTGCCGTGCTTTACGGAGACTTTTTAACAAACCTTGTCGATTTTATCATTGTTGCGGCTGTCATGTTTATGATGATTAAAGCAATTAACCGTATGAAAAAGAAAGAAGTTCCTGCGCCTGAAGCGCCAAAAGGTCCGTCTCAAGAAGAATTATTGATTCAAATTAGAGATTTATTGGCAAAAAAATAAAAAACTTAGCTTTTTATAAATTAATAGAGATTGTTTAAAAGCCCTCATTTTTTAACCGCAAGGGACGCAAAGCTTTTCGCAAGGAACGCAAAGTAATGCTTCAATAAGTTAACACTTTGCGAACTTTGCTGTTAAACCAACTTTTTAGATAATCCCTTTTTTTTACTTACTTTTTTGTTTCGTAAACTTCGGCTATTGTTGGTGAATTCTCAGCTTTATTAACAAGAATCAGTTCATCGCCAACGCTAACATTTCCTGTTTGAAGCACTTTAAAATAAATGCCGCTTTTGGTTGAATTCCAAAATTGTTTTAAAATTTTCTGGGTTCCAAATCGAATTCCCAATTTATAACAAGGCTCTCTCGGCTTGGTCACTTCCAACAAAACTTCTCCCAATTTATAAGTATTTCCAACAAATATTTCGGATTCTTCTAAATCTGAAATGGTTAAATTCTCGCCAAACATCCCATAATTCCAGTCTAAATTCGGATATAATCCCTTCCAATATTCATAATGATTTTGGGAATACCCATAAACCGCTTTCTCAATTCCGCCGTGATATTTTCTGTCGATGACCGCATCGTTTTCAACATCCTCCGTTCCCAAAAAAATTGGTTGATTTACAGGATACTTAAAAATACCGGTTTCCACAATTTTTCCTTTGTAATTCAGTACTTTTCGCTCGCCAAGATTTACAGAAATTACTTTCATTTTTCTTCAAATTTTAAAAGTTCGTCCGCAATTTTTCGGTCGTTGGACAAGCGAGGCACTTTATTTTGTCCGCCCAATTTACCAATCGACTTCATATATTTATTAAATCCGCCTTTTTCAATCAAAGTAATTTTTAAAGGCCTCAATATTTTTCCGTTGATTAAATCAAAATAATAACTGTTTTGCTGTTGCAAAGCAGCATCAATTTTAATCGCAAAATCGTCTAAATCTTCTGGCTTGCTGTCAAATTCAATAAACCATTCGTGATAAGGCAATCCGTTTTCTGGCGTAATTTGCGGAGCGACCGTAAATTCATTGATGGCAATAGTTGTTCCTGCGGTTTGGCTATTTATGGCATTTTCCACTTCACTGCCAATCACGTGTTCGCCAAATGCAGAAATAAAATGTTTGATTCTTCCCGTAACTTTAATTCTTGGCGGATTTATGGAAACAAACTCAACAGTGTCGCCAATATCGTAACCCCAAAGTCCGGCATTGGTGTTTAAAATAAGTACATAATTGACACCAATTTTAACATCAGCCAAAGAAATTCGGGTAGGATTTTCATGAAAAAATTCTTCGGAAGGAATAAATTCATAAAACATTCCGTTATCAACCAGCAACAACATTCCTTTTTCATTTTGGGAATCCTGATAGGCGAAAAATCCTTCGGAAGCCGGAAACAACTCAATCGTATCCACTTTTCTTCCGATTAAATCTTCAAACTTGTTGCGATATGGCTCAAAATTTACGCCGCCATATACAAACAGGTTGAAATTTGGGAAAATATCGCCCACTTTTTTTCCGGTGCGTTCCACCAGTTTTTCAAAATACATTTGCACCCAGGAAGGAATTCCGCTAATCAATGTCATATTTTCATTGATGGTTTCATCAACAATCGCTTCAATTTTGGTTTCCCAGTCTTCTATGCAATTGGTTTCCCAACTCGGCAATCGGTTTTTGGTTAAATATTTAGGAACATAATGTGCGGCAATACCCGAAAGCCGTCCTGTTTTGATGCCATTTTTTTCATCCAATTCCGGACTTCCCTGCAAAAAAATCATTTTTCCGTTGACAAAATCGGCTTTTTTGGTTTCGGCAATATACAGCAACAAGGCATTTCGCGCCGCGCTGATGTGCATGGGCATCGATTCTTTGGTGAGCGGAATGTATTTTACGCCCGAGGTGGTGCCAGAAGTTTTTGCGAAATAAATTGGTTTTCCTTTCCACAAAACATCCGATTCACCTGCAATAACCTTTTCAATATAAGGTTTCAACGCCTCATAATCCCGAATGGGAACTTGCTTTTTAAAATCTTCGTAAGACTTAATTTCACTAAAATTATGGTCTTTGCCAAAAGTGGTGTTTTGCGCCTGGGCAATTAAGTTTTTAAAAACATTTTGCTGCACTTTTACCGCATTTTTGCTTTGTTTATATATTCTTGCTGCAATGCGTTTTGCAAATGGTTTTGCTAAAATTGATTTTATGTTCATACTATTCAAAATCGATATAATTAACCGGATTCACCGGATATCCTTCATTCCATAATTCAAAATGCAGGTGCGGTCCAGTGCTAAATTCACCTGTATCTCCTGCCGAAGCAATCACTTCCCCCGATTTCACCAAATCTCCTTGCTCCTTGTGCAAAGAAGTATTGTGCTTGTAAATGGAAATAAATCCGGCGCTGTGCTCAACAATAATCACATGGCCGGTTTCAGCGGTCCATTCGGCAAAAATTACCGTTCCGTCGGCTACAGATTTTACCGGAGTTCCCTTTTCAACAGCAATATCAATGGCAAAATGTTTATTTTTAAGACTGTATCCATCGGTCACAATTCCTTTAACTGGCGAAAAAAAGACAACATCGGCACTTTTTATTGCTTCCCTAAAAACACTAAATCTGTCGGTACTTTCAACATCCAGCCTAAATTCCAAATCAATGTCTGAAGGACTAAAATTCATAGAATCTTTATCAAATTTCATGGCATTTAAGACCGAATCCTTGTCGAACTGAACTTCCGTAATTTTGCCTGTTAATAACTCCTTTACTTTTTGAATGTAGAGATTGTTCATTTCCAATACCTGATTCAAGGAATCTGCTTTATACACCAACTGCGTGGCCTCTCTTTTTAATTTGGTGGAAGAATATCCCGGAATGTATTCTCTTAAAGAAGTAAATGAAATTAAAAAAATGGTGCCAACAATTAACAGAACAGAAAATAAAGTTCCAAAAACAAACACATTCATTATTGTTAATTTAAATGATAATTTTTCTTCAAAAGTATCCTCATTTAAAATAACCAAACGGTATTTATTAATTAATTTCTGTTTGAATCTGACCCTTTTTCTAAGTTTTTTTGCCATAATGCTGCTTCAAAAAATATAAAAGCGAATTTTATATAATTAATATTAAACTACTTATTTAGAAGTGTTAAAACTTTTATAAAGTTATGATTTATAAAAGTTCATTTCATCAATATATTTCCAAACATTAAATGGCAGCATGGTGCTGATGTCTTTTTTGTCTTTAATCGCATTTCTGATAAATGTAGATGAAATTTGAACGATTGGTGCATTTACACGATGAATTTTAGGATGATTTAAAAATTCGGGCGCAACTTTTTCTTCAGAAATTCTTGGATAAACGTACAACTCGTAATTTTTTAGGATGGTTTCGAAATTTTTCCATTTCTGAAATCCTTTCAAATTATCTTCGCCCAACAGCAAACAAAATTGATGATTCGGGAATTTCTCTTCAATATGAACAAGCGTGTTTATGGTGTAATTTGGCTGCGGAAGATTAAATTCAACATCAGATGTTTTTAATTTCGGATAATTTTCAACGGCAATATTTGCGATGGCCAACCGGTGATGGTTGCTTAACAGCGTTTCTTTTAGTTTAAACGGACTTCTTGGCGTTACCACAAACCAAACTTCCTCCAAATCAGAAAATTCAACCATATAATTGGCAATAATCATATGCCCGATATGAATTGGGTTAAAAGTGCCAAAAAATAATCCGATTTTCATTTAAGTTTGAAGTTATAAATTTCTTTTTGTACCCATATCAAACTCCCTTTCCTTCGGAAAGGGCTGGGGATAGGATAATAAATCGCACATCTACTCCAAAAACTTTTTCACCAAATTATAGGCTTCATCTTGCGCTTTTTCCAAATTGTCATTCACCAAAATAATATCGAAATCTTTGGCGAATTTTAGCTCTTTTTCAGCTTTTGCCACACGTTCTTTAATTTTTTCTTCACAATCTGTGTTCCGGTGTCTAAGGCGGCGCTCCATTTCATCAATTGACGGACTTTGCACAAAAATAGCCAGTGTTTGCTCAGGAAATTTATGTTTAATGCTTAGCCCTCCAACCACATCAATGTCAAAAATTACATTTTTTCCCGATGCCCAAATACGTTCAACTTCCTTTTTTAATGTGCCGTAATAATTATTTTCGTAAACCTCTTCCCATTCAATAAAATCGCCTTTTTCCACATGTTTTTGGAATTCTTTTAAGGACAGAAAATAATAGTCTTTTCCCTCTATTTCCTTTCCTCTTTTTTCACGTGACGTTGCCGAAATGGAGAAATCTAAATTTAATTCAGATTTTCTTAATAAATGGTGTACAATAGTCGTTTTACCAGAGCCTGAAGGTGCCGAAAAAACAATGAGTTTTCCCTCTTTTTTCACTGCTTTAAAATTTATAAATGGTTGATGTTCCCTTTTTATTACAATACATTTAAGTTTTGCTCTTTAATTTTTTCAAGCTCATCTTTCATTTGAACAACCAATTTTTGCATATTGGCCAAATTAGATTTTGAACCGATGGTATTAATTTCCCTGCCAATTTCCTGGGTAATAAACGCCAATTTTTTGCCGTTTGAAACATCTTCATTCAGCTCTTTGATAAAATATTCCAAATGATTTTTTAAACGCACTTTTTCTTCGGTAATGTCGAGTTTTTCAATGTAGTAAATAAGTTCCTGCTCAAACCTGCTCTCGTCAATTTTTGTTTCCAGTTCGGCAATTGATTTTCTAAGTTTGTCCTTAACCTGTTCAATGCGCAACGGATCCATTTCCACAACTCTTTCCAGCAATATTTCAATAATGGAAATTCGCAACACAAAATCGGCATGCAGCGCTTTTCCCTCGTCAATACGGTATTCATTTATTTTTTCAATGGTTTCAAGTATGCCATTCTCAATTTGATTCCATTCCTGCTCATCCAATTCTTCTCTTTGCGATTTAAAAGCATCGGGAAGGCGAATGGCCATTTTCAGCAATTCAATTTCATCAGAATCCACAATACCTCTCAATTGGGTCATATACTCTTTCACCATTTTTTCATTTATTTTCGAAGAAAATTCCCCTCCATTTTCTTCAATATAAATGGAGAAATCTATTTTTCCCCTAACCAGTTCTGTAGCCAGTTGTTTGCGAATATCCAGCTCCTTTTCTCTGTAGTAGCCAGGAACGCGAACATTTAAATCTAAGTTTTTGCTGTTTAACGATTTCAATTCAATCGTAATTTTTTTTGTAGGAAGCTGCAGTACGGTTTTACCGTAACCGGTCATTGAATGTATCATTTAATCTTAAAATTTAAACAAATTTACGCATTTTATGGTTTGTAATATTAATTTTTAATACTAATTGGCAGGTATTTTTTGTACTAAAACTATTGTGTACTTTTGTTTGCAATAACCAACAATTCAAATTTATTTTGACAAAAACACAGCATTTATTAGTTATCCGGCTTTCGGCTATGGGCGATGTTGCCATGGCAGTTCCTGTTTTAATGGCTTTGGAAAAACAATATCCAAGCGTAAAAATTACAGTGCTTTCAAAACCATTTTTGAAACCGTTGTTTGACGGACTGAATAATGTGGCTTTTTATGCTGCAGAAGTTGACCGAAAACACAAAGGTTTTTTCGGAATTTATAAACTTTTCAAGGAATTAAAATCGTTAAATATAGATGCCGTAGCCGATTTGCACAACGTTTTGCGTTCCAAAATTTTAAGAACTTTTTTTAAACTTGCATCGGCTAAAGTGGCTTTTGTCGATAAAGGCCGAAGTGAAAAGCGTGCATTGACACAATCTAAAAATAAGGTTTTTAAACAACTGAAATCTACCCACGAAAGATATGCCGATGTTTTTAGAAATTTGGGATTTAATTTGGACCTTTCAGCTCCTGAATTTCTGCCGAAAAAAGAACTAAGTGAAGAAATTCTTGAAATTACTGGTGTAAAAAGCACAAAATGGATTGGCATTGCGCCTTTTGCAACTTACAATTCTAAAATGTATCCATTGGATTTAATGGAGGAAGTTATTGCCGAATTGTCCCAAAAACAAATAAAAATAATCCTTTTTGGCGGCGGCAAAAAAGAAATTGAATTGTTGGAAAACCTGGCGAAAAAGTTTCCAAATACCCTAAATGTTGCCGGAAAACTTAAATTAAACCAAGAGCTGACGCTTATTTCAAATTTAGAACTTATGGTAAGCATGGATTCTGGAAACGCGCATTTTGCGGCGATGCTTGGAATAAATACCATCACCATTTGGGGAATTACACATCCTTTTGCCGGCTTCGCTCCTTTTAACCAGCCTTTGGAAAATGCCATTTTACCCGATTTGAAGAAATACCCCAACATTCCCTGTTCCATTTATGGCAATAAAGTTTGCGAGGGCTATGAAAATGTTATGCGAAGCATTTCGCCAAAAACCATCATCAAAAAAGTTTTGGATACTTTAAATTAATGGCTAATTCACGCCATTTTCATTTTCTAAAATTTACCTGCAAACTTGCCTATTTTATCATTATTATAGCTTATTTTTGTGACAAATAAGCTCTTATGATTGTCAACGTTTTAGATCAAAAAAATTCAATATTAAATAAATTTATCTCTGAAATTAGAGATGCCGAAATTCAAAAAGACAGTATGCGATTTCGACGAAATATTGAAAGAATTGGTGAAATTATTGCTTATGAAATAAGTCAAACGTTAGATTTTCAAAACAAAATTGTCTCAACGCCTTTAGGCACTAAAATTGTGTCCGTTCCGCAAAAAGACATTGTGGTCTGTTCAATTTTAAGGGCTGGTTTGCCTTTGCACAGCGGACTTTTAAACTTTTTTGACGATGCGGAAAATGCATTCATTTCTGCCTATAGAAAACACATTACCGAAACCGAATTTGAAATTAAAGTGGAATATTTTGCTTCCCCAAATTTAGACGGAAAAACGTTAATTTTAGCCGACCCAATGTTGGCAACCGGACAATCTTTGGCAACCGTTTATGAAGGATTGAAAAAACATGGAACGCCAAAAAAAATTCATTTGGCCTGCGTGATTGGCGCAAAAGAAGGCATTGAATACATTAAAAATCATTTTCCGCCAACCACCAAATTATGGATTGCCACAGTTGATGAACATTTAAACGAAAAAGGTTACATTGTTCCCGGTTTGGGCGATGCAGGAGATTTGTCTTTTGGGATTAAGCTATAAAAAATAGACAAAAACCGAAATCAGCAAAAAAACATATAAAATCAAATTTCTAAAAATTTTAGATTTGGTGAGCTGCACTAAATTTGAAATGATCACTGCGGAAGGAAAAATAAGAAAAAATAATTCCGAACCATTTTTAGTTGGCGCCAAAAGAACGATTACCGCCGAAATTAACAAATGATTGATCAATATATCCCAAGAAAATTTAAAATTATTTCTTACAGAAACAACTTTGGGCGTTACCTTCACAAGACTCCACAACAAAACCATCGACAAAAATATCACTGGAATTACTAGTTTTAATGAAGCATAAGAACTAAAATCCAAGTTAATTCCATAATTAAACTTATTGTAAAAAAAAGCGGCATCTTCAAAATAAAGGCAATACGTAAAATAAATCAGCATAGGCGCCACAAAACCAACAATAGGAATAAATAAATTTTTAATGGTGAGCTTTTGATGTATAATCATGGCAACGTACACCAATAACAAATAAAAAATACTCCACGAATAAATTATTGTAGCAATGCCGATCCAAAAACAGGCATCAAAAAGCTTCAATTTGGTGTCGAGCCCAGATCTTAAACTGTAAATTTTCCTAAAACCAAAAATCAAGGCCATATTTGCCAAAACAATGGAATAGGAGAACATTGCTTCAGGAAAAGTTCCCAACAAAAAAACAATTAAAAGTAATGCGTATAAATTGTCTTTTGTTAGCTTGTTTTTTCTAACAATAAAATTTACAATCAGCAGAAATAAGCCAAGCCAAATGAAAAAACCAATTCTTTTAATCAAAAATTGGATGGAAAGTTCAGCAGAATGAAGCAAAAAAGTGGCCGTAAAATAATAGACAAACAGCAGCGCGGCTATAATAAAAATAGTTGCCGGTTTAGTTTTATTGAAAAAATTTGCTATCATTACTATATTTTATACTTTTGCCTGTAAATATAAATAAGTTATGATTGCAAACAATATTTTTAGAGCGATAGGTGAATTTTGTCAAAATGTTTTATTTGCGCCTCACAATAGCATACGTGCTATGGACAATTGGTGGCTACAAAACATCGTTAGCTGGATTTTTGTTGTCATTTTATTTATTGCTTTATTCTACTGGTTAGGACAGTTAAAAAAATACAAAAAAGCAGGAAACGAATAATTTCTTATTTAAATTCATTTAATATTTTTTCCTTTTTTTAACGAAACGCAAATCCTGTGGGAAGCAAAAATAAACTCAAAAGATTTCGTGAAAACGAAACATTTTCCAATGTCATTCAACCAACACGAAAAGAAGTTATTGATGGTTTCTCCCAAAAAGGAAATTGGCACACACTTTTTAACAACAGCAATCCCATTGTGCTTGAATTGGGCTGCGGAAAAGGCGAATACACCATTGCGCTTGCCCGCAAAAATCCGAACATCAATTATATTGGCGTTGACATAAAAGGAGCGCGTTTTTGGCGCGGCGCCAAAATAGCTTTGGAAGAAAATTTAACCAACGTGGCTTTTTTAAGATCCCAAATTGAGCTTATTGACTTGCTTTTTAACCAACACGAAGTTGCCGAAATATGGATCACTTTTCCCGATCCGCAAATTAAATACACGCGAACCAAACACCGACTCACCAATACGGAGTTTTTAAAAAAATACCGTCATATTTTAAAACCTGAAGGCATTGTTCATTTAAAAACAGACAGTGAATTTATGCACGGTTACACGTTGGGTTTGCTTCACGGCGAAGGACATGAAATTATTTACGCACACCACGATATATATAAAAATTACCATGCGCCAGAAGAAGTGACTTCAACCCAGACTTTTTATGAAAGTCAGTATTTGGAAATAGGAAAACCGATAACTTACATAAAATTCAGGCTTCGATATTAAAGCCCCCTAGCCCCCGAAGGGGGAATTAAAAAAATGTTATACGTTATACGTTAAAAAATTAAACAAATAACAAACAACAAATAACTTTTAGAACGGACAGGTCGCGACCTGTCCCTACTTTTAACTTTTTTGATTGATGGAAACTTCCGGTAATTTTTTTGAAAAAGTGTATGAAATTGCAAAACAAATTCCTTTTGGCCGGGTTACCAGCTATGGCGCCATCGCAAAATATCTCGGTACGGCCAAATCGGCACGCATGGTAGGCTGGGCGATGAATGCTTCTCACAATAATGCGGATATTCCTGCACACAGGGTTGTAAACAGAAACGGATTGTTAACCGGAAAATTCCATTTTGACGGCACCAATTTAATGCAACAACTACTTGAAAATGAAGGAATTGTTGTGATAGAAAATCAAATCCAGAACTTCAATCAAGTTTTTTGGGATCCGTTTAAAGAGTTAGTATAATATTAGGATTCTGAATTTTAGATTTTGGATTTTTTTATTCCCAATATGAGTTGGTGGGCTTTTGTAACTTTGTGACTTTGTGAATTCATTTAAATCTGTATCTTTGTTGTTTAGAATGATTTTATATAAACAACATGGCATATACAAAAAAAGACATCTCAAAAGCACTCGAAACCATTACTGCGCCTGGTGAAGGGACAAATTTAATTGAAAGCGGCGCTGTTAAAAATATTGTAACTTTCGACAAAGAAGTTATTGTTGATGTAGCTATCGGAAATCCAACGTTACAGGCCAAAAAGAAAATGGAAGTTGAAATTATGAAGGCAATCCACCAACATGTGGATGTAAAAGCTGATGTAAAAGTAAATGTAACCACTACCGTTTCTGACAAACCAGCTGAAAAAACTGTCCCTAAAGTTCCCGGTATTCAAAACATTATTGCAGTAGCTTCAGGAAAAGGTGGTGTAGGAAAATCGACCATTACCGCCAACATCGCAATTTCATTGCAAAAAATGGGCTTTAAAGTGGGTATTTTAGATGCCGACGTTTATGGTCCTTCCATTCACTTAATGTTTGATGTGGCGCATGCAAAACCATTGTCGATTGAAGTTGACGGCACCTCAAAAATGCAACCTGTTGAAAGCTACGGCGTAAAAATATTGTCGATTGGGTTTTTTGTTGATGCCAACCAAGCTGTTATTTGGCGTGGTGCAATGGCAGGTAAAGCATTAAACCAATTGATTTTTGATGCAAATTGGGGCGAACTTGATTTTTTATTGATTGATTTGCCTCCGGGAACCGGCGATATTCACTTGTCAATTGTACAGGCAGTTCCTGTTACAGGCGCCATCATTGTGAGTACGCCTCAAAATATCGCTTTGGCCGATGCCAAAAAAGGCGTGGCGATGTTTCAACAAGAAAGCATCAATGTTCCTGTTTTGGGCATTGTTGAAAATATGAGTTATTTCACGCCTGCTGAACTTCCAACTAACAAATACTATATTTTTGGGCAAGACGGCGCAAAAAACCTGGCAAAAGACATTGATGTGGCCTTTTTAGGTGAAATACCTTTGGTGCAAAGCATTCGGGAATCGGGCGATGTTGGACATCCGGTGGCACTTCAGGACAACACGCCTTTAGAAATTGCCTTTTCAGAAATTACCAAAAACGCCTTGTCGCAATTGGTGAAAAGAAACAACGATTTGCCGCCTACTGAAATTGTTAGAATTACCACAATGAGCGGTTGCAGCACAAAAAAATAAAAACCATGGAAGCTGAAGAACTTAAAAATATTGTTGAAAATGCTTTGCAGGAAATCAGGCCTTTTTTACAGGCTGATGGCGGAAACATTACATTGGTTGAAATACAGGACAATATTGTGAGTGTTCAGCTTGAAGGCAATTGTTTGGGTTGCTCCGTAAACCAGATGACTTTAAAAAATGGGGTTGAAGCCACCATCAAAAGGCACGCTCCCCAAATTTTACAAGTGATTGAAGTAAACGGAATTGCTTTTTAGCTTATAAAATAATGACATAAAAAAGAGCACCTAAAGTGCTCTTTTTTATTTCATTAAATAGTCAAAAATATTTTTATCTTTGTAAGATATGCAAACAGCTTGGACAGAATTATTGATACTTCTAAAGTTCTTAATCAAGAGAAATCCTGAATGAAAATCTTCATGGTTAAAGTTTCAAACTAAAAATTTTGTAACTTTAATGTTATGATTCCGTCCAAAATGATTAAATTATTGGACATAATTCATAAAATTACTACAAACCCTTTTTTAGGGAATTCATAACTAAAAAAATATACAATTATGCCTAGATATTATTCATTGGGTAAAATTCCGCCAAAACGTCACACCACTTTTGAAAAACCAACAGGCGGATTGTATCAGGAAGAGCTTTTCGGTACCGCGGGTTTTGCAGGAATGTCTTCATTAATCTACCATTTGAATCCGCCCACCGTGGTTACGGAAATCAAAAAAGTGAAAGATGTAACTCCAAAAATTGCCATCGACAAAAATATGAAAGCGCTCAGTTTTAAAGGATTTTCCTTAAAACCAGAGGCCGATTATCTGGAAAGCAGAAAAACTGTATTTGTAAACAGCGATTTGCATATCGGTTTGGCCGCCCCCACAGCATTTTCTTCTTCCTACTTTTATAAAAATGCCGATGCCGATGAAATGCTTTTTGTGCACGTTGGCTCCGGCACCTTAAAAACGATGTATGGAAATATCGCTTTTAAATATGGCGATTATGTGATTATTCCAAGAGGAACTGTTTATCAAATTGACTTTGACACGCAAGAAAACCGATTGCTTTACATTGAATCATTTAGTCCGATCCTAACGCCAAAACGCTATCGAAATAATTTCGGGCAATTGTTGGAAACTTCGCCTTTTTGCGAACGAGATTTCAAATTGCCGAGCAATTTAGAAACCCACGATGAAAAAGGCAACTTCAAAATTTATATTAAAAAACAAGGCATGCTTTGGGAATATAACTACAAAAATCATCCTTTTGATGCTGTTGGCTGGGACGGATTTAATTATCCGTATGCTTTTTCCATCCACGATTTTGAACCAATTACAGGGCGCATTCATATGCCGCCGCCAATTCACCAAACTTGGGAAGCTTCCGGATTTGTGGTTTGTTCTTTCGTGCCAAGAATGTACGATTACCATCCGAAATCAATTCCGGCACCTTACCACCACAGCAATATCGATTCAGAAGAAATATTGTATTATGTAGATGGTGATTTTATGAGCCGGAACAATATTGAAAAAGGACAAATCACCCTGCATCCCGGTGGAATTCCGCACGGACCGCATCCGGGCGCTATCGAGAGAAGTGTCGGGAAAAAATTCACCGAAGAATTGGCTGTGATGATTGATCCTTTTAAACCGATGATGATTACCGAAGAAGCCATGAATTTGCAAGTAGACGATTATTATAAATCTTGGATAACTGAATAAATATTAAAAAATGTCAAATCTAAAAAATACACAAAATTTCAACTACGGACTGGAAAAAATATTTCCTGAAGCGCAAGATTTCTTGCCATTATTGGGAACTGATTATGTGGAAATGTATGTTGGAAACGCCAAACAGGCAGCACATTATTATAAAACCGCATTCGGATTTCAATCGTTGGCTTATGCCGGATTGGAAACAGGTTTAACAGACAGAACAAGTTACGTTTTGGTTCAGGATAAAATAAAATTGGTACTCACCACACCAATGCCAAACAAAAATAACAAGGAAATTTTTGACCACATTCAAAAACATGGTGATGGCGTAAAAGTTGTGGCGCTTTGGGTGGAAGATGCCACAAAAGCTTGGGAAGAAACCACCAAACGGGGCGCAAAATCGTTCATGAAGCCTACCAAAGAAAGCGATGAAAACGGAGAAGTTATTCGTTCCGGAATTCACACTTACGGTGACACCGTTCACATTTTTGTGGAACGAAAAAATTACAACGGCCTGTTTTTGCCAAAGTTTGTGAAATGGAATTCGAGCCATAATCCAGCTGATGTCGGTTTGCGTTATATTGACCATATGGTTGGGAATGTAGGCTGGAACGAAATGAATGTTTGGGCAAAATTTTATAATGAAGTGATGGGATTTGCCAACCTGATTACTTTTGACGACAAAGATATTTCAACAAAATATACGGCGTTAATGAGCAAAGTGATGACCAACGGCAACGGACGCGTTAAATTTCCCATTAATGAACCGGCCGAAGGCACAAAAAAATCACAAATTGAAGAATATTTAGACTTTTACAATGGTTCAGGTGTGCAACATATCGCCGTTGCCACCAACAATATTTTGGAAACCGTAAAAGCATTGACCGAACGCGGCGTTGAATTTTTGCATGTTCCCGGCTCTTATTATGACACCGTATTGGACAGAGTTGGTGAAATTGATGAAGATTTGGCAGCATTAAAAGATCTCGGAATTTTGGTTGACAGGGATGATGAAGGTTATTTATTGCAAATTTTCACCAAACCCGTAACTGACAGACCGACACTTTTTTTTGAAATTATTCAAAGAAAAGGCGCGCAATCGTTTGGAAAAGGAAATTTTAAAGCCTTGTTTGAATCAATAGAAGCTGAACAGGAGCGCAGAGGAACGTTGTAATTTTATTCACATTTAATAAAAGCTTAACGGCATATATGTTAAGCTTTTATTAATTTTGGCGCGATAATTGTATTTTTACAAAAACAATTAGTTAAAAAACAATACATGAAAAACATATTACACATTTTTATTTTTTTAATTGCATTTACTTCCATTGGGCAATCCGTTCAAAAAATGAATGAAAAATCATTTGAAGCTGCATCAAAAACAAAAGATTCCCCGCAAGTGTTTGCTTTTCAAAAAGGAGAGTGGCTAAAGTTTAAAATGAGCTACAGCAATTTTTTAAATGCAGGTTTTTCAACCATGGAAGTACGGGAAACTACAAATAACCAAAAAGCAGCGTTCCATATTCTTGGGAAAGGAACCTCAACAGGAATTGTAAGTTTGTTTTTTAATGTAAAAGACGATTATCAAACCTTTATGTACAAAGAATCTTTGTTGCCGTATCGATTCATCAGAAAAATTGATGAAGGCGGATATACCAAAGATGAAGAAATTTTATTCAATCATGACAAAAATGAAGCTACCGTAAAAAACCACAAACACAATACGGTAAATAAACATCCTATTGGTGATGACATACAGGATTTACTTTCTTCTTTATACTATTTGAGAAATCAAAATTTAACCAATTTGAAAGCTGGTGATAAAATTGAATTAAAAATGTTCCTTGACCAGGAAACCACAAATTTTCAACTTCATTTTTTAGGAAAAGAAGTGGTAAAAACCAAATTTGGCAAAGTTAAAGCCTTAAAATTTAAACCAATGGTCCAGGCAGGACGTGTTTTTAAAGAACAGGAAAGCCTTACTATTTGGATTAGTGATGACGAAAATAAAATTCCGCTACTAATTAAAGCTTCACTTGCTGTGGGCTCTCTGCGAGCAGATTTAGATGAATATAAAGGTTTAGCACACCCTTTTAACATAATTTTTTGAAATTAAATCGTATTTTCGCAATTCATTTGTTCAATCAGATTTAATTGTTAAAATAGCCTATATTGAAAAAATTATTTGCCCTTCTATTTGTTGTTTTAAGTATTTCCTGTAAAGATGAAAAACCAGAAATCATAATTCCTAAACCAAAAATTGTTTTTGAATTTGGTTATAGACTTAACGATTATAAGGTAATACATGACACCATTCGGTCTGGAGAGAATTTTAGTGAAATATTGACCAGACATCATATTGACAACTCAAAAATACATGAGATTGTCACTGTAATAAAAGATTCTTTCAATATTAGAAGTCTTAAAGCCGGAATACCTTATACCATTTTGGCTAAAAACGATTCAACCCAACAAGCACAAGTATTTTTTTATAGACAGTCGAAAATTCTTTACTCAGTTATCGATTTTCAGGACTCTGTTATCACCATATATAATGGAAAAAGGCCTATCAAAACAAAAATTGAAACGGCTTCAGGTGTTATAACAAGCAGTCTTTCACATGCCATCCAAAGTCAAGGCTTAAGTTCCTATTTAACCTATAAAATGGCGGATGAGGTTTTTGCTTGGGCCATCGATTTTTCCAAACTTCAAAAAAATGATAAATTCAAATTAATATACGAGCAGTTTTATATTGAAGACACTATTCCAGTTGGAATTGGGAAAATAAAAGCCGCCTATTTTGAGCATGATGAAAAACCATTTTACGCATTTAATTATGTTGTGGATTCAACCAAGAAAGCTTCAGAGTATTACGATGACAAAGCCAATATTTTACGTCGGCAATTTTTAAAAATGCCTATAAAATTCGGAAGATTGTCTTCAAAATACAATTTAAAAAGACGTATTGCCTATTACGGAAACAAAATTAGGGCGCATAAAGGCACAGATTATGCGGCGCCAATTGGAACTCCAATTGAGGCTACAGCCAACGGCACCGTAACTGAATCTCGTTATGCCGGAGGTAATGGAAACTACGTTAAAATACGTCATAACGGCACTTACAGCACGCAATATTTGCATATGAGCAAACGTGCTGTGAAAGTTGGAGAATATGTAAAACAAGGGGAAGTTATTGGTTATATTGGGATGACGGGAAACACTGCCGGGCCGCATGTGTGTTATCGTTTTTGGAAAAACGGGGTGCAGGTTGACCCTTTAAGACAAAAATTTCCAAATTCTGAACCTATGAAAAAAGCTAAAATACCTGCCTATAAAAAATTTATTGAACCACTTAAAGTTCAGTTAGATTCAATAGCATATCCCGAAAAAAATTCCATTTTTCATCTTTAATGAAGCACTAATTTCTTAAATCAAGACCATGAAGAACATCAACCCAACAGAAACAAAAGCTTGGCAATCGCTAACTTCTCATTATAAAACTTTACAATCAGTTCATTTAAAATCATTGTTTAATAATGATGCTGATCGAAAAAAGAAATTCACCATCAATTTCAACGATTTTGAATTTGACTATTCAAAAAACAGGATTACGGAAGAAACCCTGAAATATTTATTGGAATTGGCCCATGAAGTTGATTTGGAAAGTGCGATAAAAGCTTATTTTTCTGGAGAAAAAATCAATAAAACCGAAAATAGGGCGGTATTGCACACCGCGTTAAGAAATCAATCAAATGAACCTATTTTTCTTGAAGGAAAAAACATTATGATTGACATAAAAGATGCCTTAAATAAAATGGAGTCTTTTACCAATAAAATTGTTTCTGGAAACTGGAAAGGATATACAAACAAATCAATCACAGATGTTGTAAATATTGGGATTGGCGGCTCTGATTTAGGTCCGGATATGGTGGTTGAGTCTTTAAAATATTACAAAAACCATTTAAACGTCCATTTTGTTTCAAATGTTGACGGCGACCATGTTCAGGAAGTGATTAAAACCTTAAATCCGGAAACCACCTTGTTTGTCATTGTTTCTAAAACATTTACCACGCAAGAAACGTTGACCAATTCAACCACCATAAAAAAATGGTTTTTGCAAACTGCTTCAGAAAATGATGTTGCAAAACATTTTGTGGCCGTATCCACAAACTTAACCGCAGCGAATAATTTTGGCATTGACACGGAAAATATTTTCCCTATGTGGGATTGGGTTGGCGGCCGATTTTCATTATGGAGCACCGTTGGTTTAACCATAAGTTTGGCTGTTGGCTTCAATAATTTTAAAGAATTGCTGATTGGCGCTTATGAAATGGACGAACATTTTAAAAACACGCCATTTAAAAACAATGCGCCGGTAGTTTTAAGCTTGATAGGTATTTGGTACACCAATTTTTTTAACGCGGAAACCGAAGTTATTTTGCCTTATACGCAGTATTTAAGCAAATTTGCGCCATACCTGCAACAAGCCATTATGGAGAGTAATGGTAAAAGTATCGACAGAAATGGAAAACGGGTAACTTACCAAACAGGAAATATTATTTGGGGAAGCACGGGCACAAACGCCCAACATGCCTTTATGCAATTATTGCATCAGGGAACCAAATTAATTCCTGCTGATTTTATAGGATTTAAAGAATCCCTTTACGGAAACACCGAGCATCATACCAAATTAATGGCCAATTTTTATGCGCAAACCCAAGCATTGGCCGAAGGAAAAACGAAAGAAGAAGCGCATTTGGATTTAAAAATGCAAGGCAAAATGGACGAAATAGAAACCTTGTTGCCTTATAAAGTTTTTGAAGGAAATAAACCAAGCACCTCTATTTTAATTACCAAACTAACGCCTAAAACATTGGGAAGCCTCATTGCTTTTTATGAACACAAAATATTTATGCAAGGAATTATATGGAACATTTTCAGCTTCGACCAATTCGGCGTTGAACTTGGAAAAGAATTGGCCAATAAATATCTTCAAAAATAATTATTGCCAATAGGCAATGATTGAAATTTTGAGCAAATAATAACGCGATGAAACTATCCTCATTTTTTTGAACAGCGGCTTAAAATATTTCATTTTTAACTTTCAAACAGAAACGGCTGATTTTTAATTAATGATGCCGTTTTTTTGTGAAAAAATCTAAACATATTATTTCCGTCTAACTAAATGTCCTTCAAACTGTAAGAGCTTCAATCTCCTATTTGGTCCATTATTGTTTTTATTCTTTAAGCAACCTATGCCAAAATTTAACATCTGTTAATAAACTGTTAATATATAAATTAATGCAAATCAGTTTTAAAGGTGTTTTTTACTACATTTATTTGTCTTAATTTTTTGTTAAAAATTAACAATTTATTAATGATTCATTTGGTAAAAATGACCATTTTTGCACAAACATTTAACTCAAATTCAAATTAAACAATGAGAAAATTTAAAAATTTGTTAATCGCAGTGCTATTTATTAGTTCAACTGCTATTTTCGCCCAAACCAAGCTTACGGGTAAGGTTGTTGACGAATCAAATCAGCCACTACCTGGCGCTACTTTAATTGTTAAAGGCACTAAAGCAGGTACTACTACAGATTTTGATGGAAATTTTACTTTTGAAACTTCTGTTTCTGGCGGTATTTTACAAGTTTCATTTGTTGGCTATGAAACAACATCGGTAACTTTTAAAGGAAGTGCCAATTTAGGGACAATTGCCTTAAAACCTTCGGCTGAAACTTTGGATGAAATAGTGATTACGGCAACATCGTTTGCTATTGAAAGAAAAACACCTGTAGCTGTTTCCACAATTAAAGCAGATATTATTGAAAACAAACTAGGATCTCAAGAATTTCCGGAAATATTAAAATCTACGCCCGGTGTATATGCAACTAAATCTGGAGGTGGTTTCGGTGATGGAAGATTAAACCTAAGAGGTTTTAACTCTGAAAACGTAGCCGTAATGATTAACGGTGTACCTGTTAATGATATGGAAAACGGAAGAGTTTACTGGAGTAACTGGGCTGGTTTAAGTGATGTTACAAGCGCTATGCAGGTGCAAAGAGGTTTAGGAGCATCAAAAGTAGCAGTGCCTTCTATTGGTGGAACAATTAATATTTTATCAAAAACTACTGATGTAGAAAAAGGCGGTAACATATTTGTTTCTACCGGTAATGATGGTTACCAAAAATATGGAGCTACAGTGTCAACAGGTTTATTAGAAAATGGTTTCGCGGTAACTGCTTCTGCATCCAAAACTAAAGGAGATGGCTATGTTGACGGAACACAATTTGAAGGTTATAATTACTTTTTAAACATTTCCAATCAGTTAAATGCCAACCATAAATTGTCTTTTACCACTTTTGGCGCGCCTCAATGGCATGGACAAAGAGCCAACAGAAGCACGATTGCAACATTTAGAAACGCGGAAAGCGGCAATAAATTTAATCCAGACTGGGGTATTAAAAATGGAGAGATTTTAAGTTTTGAAGATAACTTTTATCATAAATCTCAATCTTCCTTAAATCATTATTGGACAATTAGTGATAAGACCAATTTATCAACTGCGCTTTATGCTTCTTGGGGTACAGGAGGTGGCGGCGGAATTGCCGGTGACTATGGGTTATTTAATGTAAGATTGGGCGGAAGTGACCAACCGGTAGATTTAGATAATATTGTTGATATTAACAGAGAAAATGGTCAATTAGGCGCTATATCTTGGCTAAGAGCCTCCAGAAATGATCATAGCTGGTTTGGTGCATTATCAACTTTCAAAACTGCCTTAAATGATAATTTAGATTTTATCGCTGGAATTGACTTAAGAACCTATACAGGTAAACACTTTACCGAATTAACAGATTTATTGGGTGGTGCATTTGTAATAGACAACAGCGACATCAACAATCCTAATAGAGCGCTAAAAGTTGGTGATAAATATAGCTATAACAATGATGGAAAAGTGGGATGGCAAGGATTGTTTACCCAATTGGAGTATTCTAAAGACAATTTATCTGCCTTCGTTTCTGTTGCCGGTTCCAATACGTCATACCAAAGAATTGATTATTTTTTATATTTAGACAATGATCCTTTACGAAAAACTGATACCTATAATTTTGAAGGATATAGTGTAAAAGGTGGTGCAAATTATAACTTAACTGATACTCAAAACATTTTCGCAAATATTGGGTATTTTGAAAAAGCCCCAGGCTTTCAAGCTGTTTTTCCAAATAATGACAACGTAAGAATTAATGATAAGGCTGAAAATCAAAAAATATTCAGTGCAGAATTAGGCTACGGATTTAGAGGTGAAAAATTTGCTGCAAACTTAAACGTTTACAGAACTGAATGGAATGACAGGACTTTTACCCGATCAATTAGAAATAATAACGTTACCTATTTTGCCAACTTATTAGGAGTTAATGCGCTTCATCAAGGAGTTGAATTTGACTTTAATTACCAACCTTCAGATAAATTAACTGTAATTGGTATGCTTTCTTTAGGTGACTGGAAATGGAATAATAATATTGAAAATGTTCAGGTTTATGATGATGCCCAAAACCCTATTGGAAATCCATACAATTTATTTATTGAAGGTTTAAAAGTTTCTGATGCAGCCCAAACTACTGCGGCATTAGGTTTTGACTATGAATTAATGCCTAAAGCACATTTTACGGTAGATTATAACTACTATGCAGATTTATATGCAGATTATAATCCTGACAGCAGAACTACACCTGGCACACCGCAACCTTGGAAAGTGCCAGATTATGGAACTTTTGATGCAAGTGTGAGATACGGATTCAAAATTGGTGACTTAGACACTACGCTTATAGCAAGAATGAACAATGTTTTTGATACTGAATATGTAGCGGATGCTTTAGATGGACAAACTAACGACGCTGATTCGGCTTTGGTTTGGTTCGGTTTTGGAAGAACATTTAATATCAGTGCAAAAATTAAATTTTAAAAATATATAAAATGAAAAAATTAATTTATTTAATAATGGGATTGGGCTTGCTATTTTCAGCTTGTAACCCAATGGATGATATCTATGACGATATTGATGCGCAAGAAAACCAAATAGTTGGTGATGCAACATACGTACTTACTGATGAGGACTATAGTGATTTAGAATTAACTTATGGAAGTTTCAGCAATCTCGATGACGCAAAATCTAAACTACCTGATTTCTTTGCTGATAAATATCCAGTTTGGGGGAAAGGTTCTTCAATTACAGCAGGCTTTAAACTATATGTTGGCAATGCTTTTAAACTTACAACTTATAATTTAAAACAAGAAGATTATGCTTTAAGCGGAAGTGATTTATTAGGTTTTCAATTTGATGCAACTCCTGAAGATTATTTAACCGATATTGTTACTACTAATGTTAGTAGTCCTAAGGAAGGAGATTATACCTTGGCAAAATATTTCCAATTTACTGGAAGTGCATATAATGTTACACCTACAGTTTCTTTAAAGGAAAATTTTGATTTTGGTTCAACAGCAGGGAATTTAACTGAAATCACTACAGATTGGACAGCACATTCTGGTGCAGGATCTAAATTTGTAGGTTATGCTCCAACAAGTTTGGCAATGACATCTTACCCTAGCACAGCAGTAGGAGGTTCTGCAACAATTTCTGGTGCTGGAGCTGAAGATGTTAATAAAACATTCGCTGCTAAAACTGCTGGAAAAGTATATTTCAGTGCTTTAGTAAATTTAAGTACTGTTGGAACCGGAACTTATTTTTTCCACTTAATGGAAGCTGCTAATACGCTGCCTTACGCTCAATTTAGAGCAAGGGTTGGGGCAAAGGATAATGGCACAGGAAAAATTTTATTTGGTATTGCCACTAGCTCAAGTACTTTAGCTTATGGCACAACATCATTTGATTTAAATACTACGTATCTTTTGGTAGCTTCTTATGATATAGCAACTGGTATGTCTAATCTATATGTATTAACAACAGCTGCTGCTACTGAACCTGTAACACCAGAAGTAACAGATACTGGAATTGCTGGCACAACCGTTGAAGCTATCGGAATCCGTCAGGCTAGTGGTGGTCCAACAGCCACAATAGATGGTGTTCGTGTTGCAAACACTTGGTCATCTATTATGAGTGATGCTACACTACCTGTTGAAGTAATAGGAAATAAAACTGCTAAAGAAAAATTCTTTACCTATGCAGATGGAGTTTGGAAGTCACCATCTGAAAACTTTTATTCTTTAACTGATGCAGATTTTGCTTCTATGGGTCTTACATCTTTTGGAAGTTCAACGCCACCAGAAAATTACTTACCAACATTTTTAGGTATAAAATTTCCATACGCACAAGAAGGTGATCAATTAGATGTAATGTATAATTATTTCTCTAGTTCAAGTGGATCACAAACACGTGGTAATTTATATACTGTAACCGATGGTGTTTGGGTAAGTTATAAATCAACTATTGACACAACTTTGCAATTTGGACATGACGGAACAACATGGGTGCCTGACAATACAATCAAATATGAGTTTGTAAAAGCTGATTACGATTATATCGTTGCCACATTTGCTGGTGATGCCACATTTGCTGGTGCAGTTGCCAACTTATCCAGTTATGGCAATATTAGCACTTTTAACTGGACACCTGCTCAAATTGACGCAGCGATAGGTGCAGTTTTAATGCATAATTTCCCAGGAATGGCAGAAGGTCAAAAATTTGCGGTTACCATCTATGTTTATGACGGTTCATCACATAACAGCACAATCAATTACATCCTTACGGGAGGCAGTTATGTTAGAAATTAACAAGCTTTAATCATTTAAATTATTTAAAACCTCCCAATTGGGAGGTTTTTTAGTTTAATAAATCGCCCTATAAAAACACTGCGCAATTTAAACTTAATGCATAGTGCTTAATCTTTTAAAAACTCGTTGTACGCAAGCCGAAAAAAAATCCTGCTCAAATAGCCAGCCGCACAAATAGCACATTTGTTTTTTTCCAATTCTTTATCCCATGCTTAAAACAAAAGCCCTATTTTAGCATACGCTTTGAATAAAAAAATTGAGAAAACAAAAATGACCATAGAAAAATATCTTGAAAACATAAACCAACGCTACCTTTTAGGAAACGCAACTGAACACACTTTTCGTGGAAGTTTAGAACAACTTATTGAAAGTTTAGTGCCAACAATTAGAGCAACCAACGAACCAAAACGACAATCTTGCGGCGCTCCCGATTACATCCTGACAAAAAAAGACATTCCCGTTGGATTTATTGAGGCGAAAGATATTGGCGACAAAGATTTAGAAGGAAAAAAGAAAACCGGAAACAAAGAACAATTCGACAGATACAAAGCATCATTGAATAATCTGATTTTCACCGACTATTTAGATTTTCATTTATACCACGATGGCGAGTTCGTCACCAAAATTGCAATTGCTGAAATCACCGAAAAAGGAATTAAACCTATTCCCGAGAATTTTGTGGCGTTTGAAAACTTAATCAAAGATTTTTGCACGCATATTAGCCAAACCATTAAAAGTTCCAAAAAATTAGCAGAAATGATGGCGGGCAAAGCCCGACTTCTTTCTGATGTTATTGGGAAAGCGTTGACCAGCGACCAAATTAACCAGGAAAATAGCACACTTAAAGAGCAAATGATTGCTTTTAAGGAAATTTTAATACACGATATTACGCCCAAAGGATTTGCCGATGTTTATGCACAAACCATCGCTTACGGTATGTTTGCAGCGCGTTTGCACGACCCAACTTTAAAAACTTTTAGCCGTCAGGAAGCCGCCGAACTTATTCCAAAATCCAATCCGTTTTTAAGAAAACTGTTCGGTTATATCGCAGGTCCCGATATTGATGACCGCATTAAATGGATTGTAGATAACTTAACCGAAATATTTTTGGCGTGCAACGTTGAAGAAATCTTAAAAAACTACGGTAAGTCCACAAAAATGGAAGACCCAATCATCCATTTTTACGAAACCTTTTTAAGTGAGTACGACCCTAAATTAAGAAAAGCTCGCGGTGTTTGGTACACGCCTGCGCCAGTGGTTAATTTTATTGTGCGTGCCGTAGATGATATTTTAAAAACCGAGTTTGATTTACCGCAAGGTTTGGCAGACACTTCCAAAACCAAAATAAAAGTAAATGTACAAACCAACAAGGGGTTTAAACCCCTTGGCGAACAAGAGGTACACAAAGTACAAATTTTAGATCCTGCAACGGGCACGGGAACGTTTTTGGCCGAAGTAATTAAACACGTACACAAAAAGTTTAAAGGACAAGAAGGCATTTGGAGCAGTTATGTTGAAAATGATTTGCTCCCTCGTTTAAATGGTTTTGAGTTGTTGATGGCAAGTTACGCCATGGCACATTTACAAATCGATTTATTGTTAAAACAAACCGGTTACAAAAATTCCCCTCCAACCGGAGGGGTGTCCGCAGGACGGGGTGGTCAACGAACACGCATTTATTTAACCAACAGTTTAGAAGAATTTCACCCAGATACCGGTACATTATTTGCCAATTGGTTAAGTACCGAAGCCAACGAAGCAAACCATATAAAACGCGATACGCCCGTAATGTGTGTTATTGGAAATCCGCCGTATTCAGTAAGTAGTTCTAATAAATCACCTTGGATTGAAAAATTAACCACTGATTATAAAAAGGATTTGAAAGAAAAAAGTTACAATTCTCTTTCTGATGATTATGTTAAATTTATAAGATATGGTCAGCACTATATTGAAAAAAACGGAAGTGGTGTTTTAGCCTATATTTCCAATAATAGCTTTATTGATGGCATTGTTTTTCGCCAAATGCGTAAAAATTTATTAGGGTGTTTTGATAAAATTTACATTTTGGATTTACACGGAAATACAAAGAAAAAGGAAATTTGTCCTGATGGCTCGGCTGACCAAAATGTGTTTGATATTCAACAAGGTGTTTCGATAAATCTTTTTATAAAAACAGGAGAAAAGAAGAACAATGAATTAGGAAAGGTGTTTCATTATGATTTATATGGAAAACGAGAAATGAAGTATGATTTTCTAAATGATAATAACTTACGAACTTTAAAGTGGAATTCTCTTGAGAATAATGGGCCTAATTACTTTTTCATCAACAAGAGCTATGAGGGAGAATCCTCTTATAAAAAAGGTTTTTCAATTGATGATTTATTTCAGGTTAAAGCAGCTGGAATTAAAACTCACCGCGATGCTATTGTAATAGGTTTTAATACAAACGAATTAAAAAGCCAAATAGAAAACTATCTGCTAACATCAGAAAATTCAAATTATTCATTTACACCATCAAAATTTAAAACAATAATTTATCGTCCATTTGACAGCAGATTTATTTATTATGATACAGATTTAGTTGTTCGACATAGACACACACAAATAAAACATTCATTCTTTAAAAATTACTCCTTAATCTTAGGCAGACAAACTAAAAACAGAGAAATTAATCACTTTTTCATTTCTAATACATTATCAGAAATGAAAACAGCAGAAAGTTCAACAGGTTCTTATCATTTTCAGCTTTACCTCTATCCCGAAACCACCAACCAACAAACCATAAAAACAATGGAGCATGCTCCATTGCAATCTGCCCCCATGCATTTAGAAAGAACACCAAACCTAAATGCTGAAATTGTAAAGCAAATAGCTGATAAATTAGGCTTAACATTTACAAACGAGAAGACCTCTCCAACCCCTCCAAAGGAGGGACTTTCGCAGCCTGGGTACATTACGGCAAATCCTAAAAATTATCCGGTAATAAAAGAGATGCGGGATATTTTAAAAGATGAACCTACGAAGGCTGAAAAAGTAATATGGGAATATTTTAGAAATAAAAAAACAGGTCATAAAATAAGGAGGCAACATATTATTGATAATTTTATTACAGATTTTGTTTGTTTAAGCAGCAACGTAGTCATTGAAATTGATGGAAAAATTCATTTACAACAAAAGGAACAAGATGCGTTAAGAACCGAAAAATTAAATAATCTTGGTTATGAAGTGATTCGTTTTACAAATGAAGAAGTTTTTAAAAATCCAGAACTGGTGATGCTAAAAGTAAAGGAAAAGCTCGACAGCAAAAACAAAATCCTTATTTATGAAGATACTGTTTCCCCTCCTTCGGAGGGGCAAGGGGAGGTCTTTGCTCCTATTGATATTTTAGATTATATCTATGCCGTTTTACATTCGCCAACATACAGAGAGAAATACAAAGAATTTCTAAAAATAGATTTTCCGCGTGTACCCTATCCAAAAGACACAAATACTTTTTGGAAATTGGTAAAACTGGGCGGAGAAATTCGTCAAATACATTTATTGGAAAGTCCAATTGTGGAAGATTACATCACCCAATATCCAATAAATGGCGATAATGTGGTGGGAAAACCACACTTTGTAAATTCCCCTCCATTGGAGGGATGCCCGCAGGGCGGGGTGGTCGGCAAAGTTTATATCAATTACGACAAAACAACCCATTCGGAAAACGGAGAACTTCAATATTTTTCAAATGTGCCATTGGCTGCTTGGGAATTTTATATTGGAGGTTATCAACCTGCCCAAAAATGGCTGAAAGACCGAAAAGGAAGAACTTTAAACTTTGAGGATATTTTACATTATCAAAAAATTATTGTTGCCCTGTCAGAAACCAACAGGCTCATGAAAGAAATTGATAAAATAGACATGGAATAACCTCAAATTTGTATATTCGCATTGCTACAACCCAAAAAATTGAAAAAGAACACCAAGGAACGCACCAAGAACGTGGAGGAATAGGAAAACAACACGGAGGAGCACAACAAGAACGTGCGGGAACGCAACAAGGTCGTGCGGGAATGCACCAAGAACGTGGAGGAATAGGAAAACAACACGGAGGAGCACAACAAGAACGTGGAGGAATGCAACGAGAACACGGAGGAGCACAACAAGAGTTCGCAGGAATTGAAAAAGAACGTGGAGCAACACAACAAGAGCTCGCAGAAACAGAAAAACAACGTTGAGGAATGCACAAACAACCTTAAGGCATTGAAAAAGACCCGTAAGGAGCATAACCAAACAAAGAAATAAGCGGAAATCCATAGGGATAGCGCGTTTAAATTTGAATTATTAATAAATAAAAATTGTATTATGGCAGGAAAAAAACATCTTTCCGAGGCAGAGACCTTGGAACAGTACAGAGTATCATTTGAAAACGTTGGAAATCAATCAGAAATTGCCGCAATAATGGCAGAATTTGGTTTTGATGAAGCATTAATTACCGCAGGGAAAGCATTGTACACAAAAACACGAGATGCTTACGACTTCAATAAAAAAGAAGATGACGAAACTTCAGAAACTTACATCAATTTCACAGTTGCAAAAGAAAATTTAGCAAAAACGTACACACTTCACAGAAAAAAAGCAAAAGTCATCTTTAGAAACGACCCTAATATTCTGAATAAATTGGCACTAACCGGAGGTTTACCAACATCATATATTAAATGGTTGGAAGTTGTAAAGAAATTTTACAGCGTTGCAATTGGAAACACCGAAATTGAAACTAAATTATTAAGATTAAAGGTTACATCGGCAGATTTAACAAATGCAGTTGCAGAAATAGCAGCATTAACATCAGCCAGAACCGAGTATTTAAGGGAAAAAGGAGAAAGCCAAGATTCAACAATGTCAAAAGACAAAGCCTTCAGAGAAATTGACGACTGGATGAGTGAATTTTATGCAGTTGCAAAGATTGCATTAGAAGAGAAACCACAACTTTTAGAATCGTTAGGTAAATTTGTAATAAGTTAGCAAACCTATAAATAAGCACAAAAAACGATGTTATACTTTCTAAGTACAACATCGTTTTATTATTTTTAAAAACTATCTTAATAATCCCTAATCCGTGGTAAAACTCCAAACCTGCCCAATTGTTTGCCCGCCTTTGCCATCTTTCACCACCACTTTCCAGAAATAGGTTGTTGAGGGATTTAGGTTAACATTTAAACTGGTTGATGGATGGTTAGGAGTTGTTGCTGTTAAAGGCAGATTTACAGCTCCAAAATACACATCATACGTTAAGGTGTCACTTGCGTCAACATCGGTTGCGGTCCATTGCAAATTTACGGTGGCTGTTGTTTGTAGCGAATTTAAAGTTGGGCTTACCAATACCGGGGAAAATGGCAGGTGGTTTGTAACACCAACGCCTTCGGTATAAAAACTAAAAGTTGTTGAATAATTGCTTGATGCACTTTTGCTGTCTGTCGCTTTTACCCGCCAATAATAAGCAATTCCCTTTTCCAGCGTAATTGATTTGCTGGCGGTGGTGGAAGTTACATTATGAGCCAATGGAGAAAACTGCGTGTTTTTAGAAACCTCAATTTGATAGGTGATAACACCGCCTTCAGCATCGGTTGAGGCGTTCCACTGAAAATTCAGCACATTGTCTATGCACAATAAATTATTGGTGGGATAGGTCAGTGTTGGAACTGTTGGCGCCGTGTTTACAACCGGTGGAGGTGTTGGCTCGTCTCCGTCGCCGCCACCGCCGCAAGACCATAAACTAAAACTAATTGCTGCGATATATATATAATTTTTCATTGGAATTATTGTTTAATAATTTTTATAATAATTGGTTCGGCTAAATTCACTTTTGCAAAATATACTCCTGTTGGTTTGTTTGCTAAACTTAACTGCACTTTACCGTAAACAACAGGATATTTTTTTGATGAAATCAATTGCGAATTAATGTTGTACAATTCAATCACAACTTCTGTTTGTGAAGTTGGAACCGTGATTTCAAAAGCGCCTTCGGTTGGATTCGGATAAGCAAAAACACTATCAAAAGCATCAATGGTTTTTGAATAGATTCCTTCGCAGGAAACGGCCGTTTTAACTTCCAGGATATCGCCGCTATTTACATCAACAGAAAATATTGGAGCGTTTGTTTCAAATTGTTCTTTTCCGTTTACATAAACAATATAAGGCGCAGTTCCTTTTTCAATTTCTACGGAAGCTTTGCCTGAAGTTACGCTCGATTTTCCTGAAACCGTTGTTCCTGCAGCAACCTGAACGGTGTAACATTGTGTATAGGTTTGTCCTGTAACGCCAATGCACACATTGTAAGTTCCCGGCGCTAAATTTGCAGAGTTATACGTTGTTGCTGTTGTAAAATTATAAGCAACATTGTTAATTTTTAAGCTATAGTTTAAAACTGTTTGCGCCGTAATTTTAATTTGTCCGTTATTTTTTCCCGGGCAGGTTTCACCGAGTGTTTCAACCGTAAAATTGTTGGCAGGCAATGTAAAGCAACCTGCTGCATCAACCAAAGCGCCTGCTGATGTATTTGGACAGAAATCCTTGTCGTTCTTAACGCCATCGTTGTCATCGTCCAATTGGCTTTGAGAACAGCCATTGGTATTTACGGTTTGTCCTGCCGGTGTATTCGCACATAAATCTGCATTATTCATCAAGCCATCGTTGTCATCATCTAACTGACTTGATGAACAACCGTTGGTATTTACAGATTCTCCATTTGGTGTGTTTGGACAAATATCAACGTTGTCTTTCACGCCATCAGCATCAGCATCGGTCTGTGAAGTTGAACATCCGCTTGCATTTACAGTTTCCCCTGATGGTGTATTTGAACAAGCATCAACATTATTCATCACGCCATCATTGTCATCATCTATCTGACTTTGAGAACAACCGTTGGCATTTACAATTTCTCCATTTGGGGTATTTGCACATGAATCGCAAACATCACCAACACCATCGCCATCCGTGTCTAATTGGTCAGCATTTGCAACTGTTGGGCAATTGTCTGCCGCATCTAAAATACCGTCTTCATCAGTATCAAAACTTGGTTGATTTGTGGTAATTTCAAAATTATCAACAGTCCAACGCGTAGGAACTCCGTTTGAATAATATTTAAAAGCAAAATAAACGGTTCCTGTAATAGAGGTGATATCTATATCGGTAAAAGTAAAAACCACTTCAGTTGAAGTTCCATTGGGATGAATAGGAATAGTCAAGTTTGGAACCGGGATCCATTCAAAATCACTAGGATTTCCTGATCCACTATAATCAGCCGAATATACCAATTCCAAAACGCTGGTTCCATAAGCTGCATCGGTATAAAAACTCAATTTTTCACCGGTTTCTGCATCAAAATTAATGGGGTTTTTGGTTATCAGCCAGTCTTTGCTCAAAACATTTTCCTGATGTCCGTTTATGCCATAAGAACCCGAATTATTTTGTCCAAATTGAGGCGTACATAACCAATTTTTGTCACTGGCTTCATTATATACAAAGAATTTTGTATTTGCACAATCCTCAAAAAATTCTTCCAATAAAATTTTTGGCCCAATCAATGTTTTCACATTTAAAGCCGTGCTGACAACCGAATAATTTGATGCCAAATCACGCGCTTTAACTGTTACATTGTAACTTGTATCCGGACTTAAATTGGTAATGGAAACTGTGGTTGTATTTGTTGATTTTAAATAAACGCCATTTAAATAGATCAGATAATCATAAACGCCAGTATCATCAACAGAAGCATTCCAACTTACATCAAAGGATTTGGCCAAAATATTTGATGGCGTTAAATTTGTTGGTGCCGTTGGTGCTTGGGTATCAGTTGAGCCACTGGACCACCATTTATCTTCTGCTTCCAACCCTCCCCAAATTACCGTCGCCAAATAAGGATTGTCGATATATGGGTTTCTGTTCATCTGAATCCCAGAAAGTTTTTCGTTCCTGTTTGCTTCAAATGTAGAAACAGGATCTTCAGCATTCCATTTTAAAAACAACTCAATCATATTGGGATCAACAGTTAAAGTTGTTCCAATACCTACAGCTGTGGGCAAACATTTTGTTTGTGAAATTTGGGTTCCTGTTCCGTGGTAACGCGTGTACATATACATCACAATTCGCGCAATATCACCTTTCCATTCATCTCCGGGATACCAACCGCCGTTGGCAGTTACAATATGTGAATCACCATTTCCATCAGTAAATGGCCTGTTGCTTCTTTGGGTGTTTCTGTCCCTGTCTGCCGGTCTTAAATTATGCACATCGGTTCCTGGTCCAGGTTCAGTAGTGCTTAAATTAGGAATTGCCAATGATTGCGCAAAAACATGTTCTCTGTTCCATACGCCAGAAGCACCGCTTCCTGTATCTTGTAAGCTTTTATTTCTTGTTCTGTCGTTGTCTGAAATTGCGTCAGTATCATTGTACCCGTAAATTAGCAATAAATTTGTGTTGATATCGGGATCTTCATCTGCCAATTTACAAGCATCCCAAATATCTACTGGAGAGCCAGTATAAGGAATTCCGGTATGTGTAGCGGCCAAACGGGTTGATAATTCCAAAAACAAATCGTTCCCCGTTTTTGTTAAATCTAAATCGTTATAATAGGATTGAATTTGTCCATAAAAAGGGACAACAAATAGCAATAGCAATAAATTGATAAGTAGTTTTTTCACAAATTTCAGGGTTTTTCGTTAAATTAATTTTAGGACTACAAATTTATTGTTTTATTAAATAAAAATAGTGTCGTGTATATTATTATTTGGTTATAAAATTCGTGATAATCAAAATATTTCTCTCATTGGATTATTGTTTGATAATTTTCAGGGTTACAGGCTTGTCTAAATTCACTTTTGCAAAATATACTCCTGTTGGTTTGTTTGCTAAACTTAACTGCACTTTTCCGTAAACAACAGGATATTTTTTTGTTGAAATCAATTGCGAATTAATGTTGTACAATTCAATCACAACTTCTGTTTGTGAAGTTGGAACCGTGATTTCAAAAGCGCCTTGGGTTGGATTCGGATAAGCAAAAACACTATCAAAAGCATCAATGGTTTTTGAATAGACACCCTCACAGGAAACGGCTGTTTTTACTTCCAAAATATCGCCGCTTTTTACATCAACAGAAAATATTGGTGCACTTGTTTCAAATTGTTCTAGTCCGTTTACAAAAACCGTAAATGGCGCAGTTCCCTTCTCAATTTCTACGGAAGCCTTGCCTGAAGTTAGGCTCGATTTTCCTGAAACCGTTGTTCCTGCAGCCACCTGAACGGTGTAACATTGCTGATAGGTTTCTCCAATAACCCCAATACAGAAATTATATGTTCCGGGAGCCAAATTTGTTGGGGTTGAAACAGAGGTTACATTTGTAAAATTATAACTTACTCCGTTTATGGTGGTAGTATAATTTAGTGCAGCTGCTGCCGTAATTTTGACTTGCCCATTGTTTTTTCCCGGACAGGTTTCACTTAGTGTTTCAACCGTAAAATTATTTGCGGGCAAGGAGAAACAACCCAAAGCATCAACCAATGAACCCGGAGTTGTGTTTGGACATTGGTCAACATCATTCATAACCCCATCATTGTCATCGTCATTAACAATTACAATCGGAACCCCACAAATTTCAAGACTCCAACTATTGATTGTTCCAATATCCACTGGCCCAGAATCCACAGCTTTTAATGTCCAATTACCGAATGATTCTTCATCATAAAAATTTGACAAGGTTCCTTCCGGCCTAAAGGTGCCTGTAAATGGAGCTGTTCCTGCACTAATTGGGTTTAGGGCGCTATCATCAAAAACCGTATTAATATAACCCGTTCCCTCATCTCCATTATTGGCAGATAACATTACCTGTCTTCCACTCGGACTTATTAAAGTCAGGTCCAAATCGCCCACCCATTCATGTGTGATGTTCACGGTTACATTGACATCTCTTATGATTTTATTGGTGGATATCGCAATGGTTGAAGAAACGCCTGTGGCATTGTCATCCGGAATATTTTTTGGCGTATCCAAAGAGTTGTTGGTGTCACAAACATCATTTTCAGTAACGAATTTAAATGTGGCAGAAAAGGCACTCTCGCCACACTGATTTATTGATTTAACACGCCAAAAATAGCTTGTTTTAGGCTGTAAATTTTGTGGGGAATAAGCGCTTACATTCACATTGGCAGATTCTAAAATGATTCCGAAATTGGAGTTTTCAGAGATTTGAACATCATAACTTGTTGCATTCAAATCGTCATTCCAATTTAAATAAAAGGGTTTCAAAACATCAATCTCATTATTGGCGGGTGAAACCAATGTTGGCGCTAAAACCGTTGCGCTATAAACGCCCAAATTTACAACAGTTGTTTTTGTTACCGAAGCCGATGTTCCCTTTATTGACACATCATAAATTCCAGAAACGGCAATTCCGCTAATGGTAACCTGAACATTGGTGTTGTTGCTTGTTGCCGTGGCCGGATTAAAGGTAACGTTTGAACCAACAGGATTTCCGGTGGCAGAAAAAGTTGTTACTTCATTAAAATTTAAAAAAGTATTGTAGGTAAACGTATAAACCGCGCTGCTTGGAATGCACACATTTTTCGAATAAGCCGCAAAATCCATAATAAATTCAGAAGTTTGGATGGTGATGTTTTTGGCGTTTACCGAATAAAAAATATTCCCCGCACTTTCTACTTTAATCCGTCCGGTTGTTGTTGCACTGTTTGGGACAACAATTTCATGCGACCCGTCATTTGCCACATTTGAAGCTAAAGTTGTTGGAAATGTTAAACCTCCATCCGCAGAGAAAAGAATATTCACAAAAGCACAATTTACCGGCGCCAAATTGCTGTTGGCAATATCCCAAGTAATGGTTTGTGCCGTTCCTGCGTCCCAAATCACATCGGTAGATTGAGAAGTAACTTTAAACGGACCCGCTCCGCCGGCAAAAGTGACCACAGTTTCCTTGCTGGCTGTTTGTCCGCCACCGGCACGACTGTCTCTCACGTTTACGCCAAATTTCATAGTCCTGCCAACAGATGGCAATACTTCGTATGTATCTGACAAATTCCCTGCATTTACAATTGTTTGATTTGGAAAATAACGTCTTGAAGAGTTGCTTGGAGGAAATGACCTAAAAGCCGGACCTTCAGTAGCGGTTGAAACCAATGGATATGCCGTAATTTCTGTATCCAGCTGTTCCCATGTATATGTTAAATTATCACCATTGCTGTCTGTTGCGCTGGCATTTAAAATAAAAGGCGTTGATTTTGGAATGGTGTAATTATTTGGCAGGTCACCTATAATTGGCGCACTGTTTCCTGTGTTGGTTATAGCGGCACAAGTACTGCTGCTTCCTATTGTAATGTTTGCCCACATTTCCCTGATGCTCACCAAATGAAAATAAGGGTCAGCCAGATTTTGCACATTTTGCGGGGCACAAAGTCCTGAATACGACATAATGGTTGACCCGCTTCCCGGCTCTACCGCTGTGCTTAAGTTTCTGTTGTCGCCGGCGCAATTCCCGGCATCTCCGTTAAAAGTGTGGTGGGCACCATATTGATGTCCCATTTCGTGCGTAACGTAATCTATGTCATAAGCATCTCCTATTGGAGCTGGCAAACCTGTGATTCCTCTGGCCTTTTGATTGGTGACACAGGGAGAATTTAGCTGCGCCAATCCGCCACCGCCGGTGCTAAAAGTGTGGCCAATGTCATAATTTGCAGTTCCTATATTAAAATCTATAACCGTTTGACTTTCATCTATTAAAGTATTGGAATCGTTATTTGACAAACCATCAGTAGCTGCATCCAAAAAAATAATTGCCGTGTTATTGGCAACCAGTTGCATTGTAAGCGAAACATCCCTTTCAAAAAGTCCATTCACTCTGGTCATTGTCACCGCTATTGCCGATAAAACTGCTGCTTTTTTTTCGGCTTCTGTAGCCGAAGGACTGATATTTTGTCTGTCCAAATGAAACTGTGAATATTCTGCGGTGGTGGCAACAGCCAGCCTAAAAGTTCTTAATTTTCCGTCATTGGCATTATCTTCTTTAGCCGAAACGGTTGCCGTACTCGATTTTTGGGAAGTGTTTGCCTCATCAAACTTACATTCAAACGGTTCTGTGGATGGCAAATTTTTACTCGAATATACGATGTAGGAATCGTTGGTTTCAGTATATGGATCAATATAAACGGTTCCATCGGCATTTCGCAAAACCATGGCATGCAAACCTTGTGGCGTTACGCTGAATCTTATTACGGAACCCGGATTGTCAATTCCTTTACCGACATAAGACCTGATATTTGGATATTGTTTTTGAAGATTTTCATCCAAAACTGAAGCTTCAAAAATTTGGTATTTTTCTAAATTTCCTTTTTCATTGGGGAAACTTATCACCGTATTCGATTTTTCTAAATTGACTTTTCGTTTTGGCGCATTATTTAACCTGCTTTTGAACAGATTTATATTTAGCTGATAGGTTTCAAACTTATTTGGAATTGATTTTCTGGCTAATTTTTTTGAAGCGCTTTTCTCAAAATCAGTTTTTTTTGTCCACAATTCATCGGAATTTTGGGCTGAAACAGCAAAAAATAGAAGACACAAAGAAAGTGTTAAGAAGAACCGTTTTTTATAATGTTGTTTCATAAATCATTTTGCTGTTGGAAAGTGTCGAAATCACAAATATAGAATGATATTCTTTTGTGCGCAATTTAAATGCCAAATTAATCTCACACATCAATCTCGTTTTAATTAATTAAAGTAATTTTGTAACCCATAAATAACCAAACCTATTTTCAAATTGAAAATTTATACCGATTTATCTAACTACACTTCAAAAAACAAAACTTTTGTGACCATTGGTACATTTGATGGCGTGCATGTTGGACATCAAAAAGTTTTGTCGAACCTTATCAATAGCGCGAAAAAGGACAATGCCACGGCGGTATTGTTAACTTTTTTTCCGCATCCCAGAATGGTTTTGCAGAAAGATACGGGTATCAAATTGATCAATACGATTGATGAACGAATTGTGTTGTTGGAAAAAACGGGCTTAAACACCTTGGTGATTCATGAATTTACAAAAGATTTTGCCGAAAAAACTGCCTTGGATTTTGTGAAAAATGTGTTGGTTGACAACCTGAAAATATCAAAATTAATTATTGGTTACGACCATCGCTTCGGAAAAAACAGGGAAGGAAATTTTGAACAATTAACCGCCTTCGGAAAAACTTTTGGTTTTGAAGTGAGCAAAATTCCCCAGCAGGAAATTGACAACATCACCATCAGTTCCACAAAAATCAGAAAAGCCATTGAACTTGGCAATATTGAAGAAGCAAATCGCAATTTGGGATACTATTTTATGCTGACCGGCGAAGTGGTGGAAGGTAAAAATTTGGGCGAGAAAATTGGTTTCCCAACCGCAAATCTGTCAATAAAAGAAACCTATAAATTATTGCCTAAAACCGGCTCTTACATTGTAAAGTGTGAAATGGAAAATGAAACCGTTTACGGCATGATGAATATCGGATACAACCCAACGGTAAAGGGAAAAACCCAAACCATTGAAATTCATTTTTTTAACTTCAACAAAGATTTATACGGCAAAAAAATTCAAATTGATGTGTTGAAATTTTTACGGGATGAACAAAAATTTGACTCTGTTTCAGCCCTGAAAAATCAATTGATAACAGACAAACAAAAATCATTGGAAATTATAAACGGCACACGTTTTGAGCTTTAAAAACCTTAAATTACACAAATGAAAAATCTATTGCCATTGTTATTTTTAGTTATAGTGTCTTGTAAATCTTCTTTTGTAGTAAATGAAGCCATTTTGGTAGATACTCTAAATTGTCCCGAAAATGGCACTTGCACCATTGAATTGCTGCCCAACAAATCTTTGGAATTTAAAAAGGATGAATTTGGCAATTCTTATCCCGTAATTTCTGAAGGAAATAAAACAATTTTTAAATATGTTTATGCTAAAAATCCGATTCCAAATACCCAAGACAGCAATTATTCTGAAATCGTTTTTGCCGAATTGGATTCAACCATTTCAGCAAAAACCTTGACCAACGAAGCGCTTCAAAACATAAAATTACACTTTGGCCGTTTGTGCTTTTGCAAAGGCCAAACAGGTTATTATCCCATTAAAAATGGCAATTTTAAAATCTCAAAAGTTTCTAAGAAAGCCTTTAAAATAGACTTCAATTTTAAGATTGATGAAGTGCCTCAAATCATTTCAGCTATCAAAGAAACCGTTTCTTTAAAAACAGATGAAAGTAATTAACATCCTTTAACTGCAATTTGTTAAATTTGCCTCTTAATTAAAGGATAAAACCCATGTTACAAGTAGCGTTTATTAGAGAAAACAGGGAAACTGTTTTAAAAGGTTTGACAAAAAGAAATTTTAAAAATGCCGAAGAAATGGTTGATAAAACTATTTTGGCTGATGAAGAAAGAAGGGCAATTCAAACAGAACTGGACGCTATTTTAGCCGAATCCAATAAACTTTCAAAAGATATTGGCGACTTATTTAAATCGGGCGAAACCCAAAAAGCCGCTATTTTAAAGCAAAAAACCATTCAGTTAAAAGATAAATCAAAAGAATTAACCGAGAATCTTCAGCAAAAAGCAACCGAGTTACAGGAATTATTGTACTTAATTCCAAATATTCCCAATGAAATTGTTCCCGCAGGAACTTCCGCAGAAGACAATCTAAACATTTTTCAGGAAGGCGAAATTCCGAAATTGCACGAAGGCGCCATGCCGCATTGGGAATTGGCAAAAAAATACGACATTATTGATTTTGAACTGGGCAATAAAATTACCGGAGCAGGATTTCCCGTTTACAAAGGAAAAGGAGCGAAATTGCAACGCGCATTGATCAATTATTTTTTGGATAAAAATACAGCTGCCGGTTATGATGAAGTTCAGGTGCCGCATTTGGTGAATGAAGCATCGGGCTTTGGAACCGGACAATTGCCCGATAAAGAAGGGCAAATGTATCACGACGCCACAGATAATTTATATTTAATTCCGACCGCGGAAGTTCCCGTCACCAATATTTACCGGGACGTTATTTTAAAAGAAAGCGATTTTCCTATTTGCAACACGGCCTACACGCCTTGTTTCAGAAGAGAAGCCGGTTCTTATGGCGCACACGTTCGCGGGTTAAACAGATTGCATCAATTTGACAAAGTTGAAATCGTGAGAATTGAACATCCGTCAAATTCTTATGCGGCTTTAGAATTAATGGTAAATCATGTGAAAGGAATTTTGCAGGAATTGAAATTGCCTTACAGAATATTGCGTTTGTGTGGCGGAGATATGGGATTTACCTCAGCGTTAACCTATGATTTCGAGGTGTTTTCAACAGCGCAGGATCGTTGGCTGGAAATAAGTTCAGTATCAAATTTCGAAACATTTCAGGCAAACCGACTGAAACTTCGATTTAAAAACAAGGAAGGAAAAACCGAACTGGCGCATACGCTCAACGGAAGTTCGTTGGCGTTGCCACGTGTTTTGGCCGGCTTATTGGAAAATTGCCAAACGCCCGAAGGAATTAAAATTCCCGACGCTTTGGTGCCATATTGCGGATTTGAATTCATTAATTAGCGCAAACAGTGTACATTAATTTTTTGTAATTGTTCATTTCAATCAATGCTTCAAAATAAGCATTCAATTGTCCGTTTTTCATAAAATCCAATGCGCTGTTTCTTTTTGTTTCGTAATTTTCAACCGTTGCTTTCATAATTTGATATTTAATGGTTCTTTCTAAAAAGACTTTTTACGCATAAATTTGTAACAGGGCGACTCAGAAAATTACTTTAATTATTAAAACTTTAACACTTGTTTATTTATCTTTGAAATGTAAAAAGTACTTCATGCGCAACACTTTAATGCTATTTTTCTCTTGTTTTTTCCTGCAAATTTATGCGCAGGAACCGCAATTGGCATCACAGTATTTTAGGAATGGCGAGTATGAAAAAGCGGCTTCCATTTATAAAATTTTGTATGAGAAAAATCCGTTAAACAATAATTATATAAATTCTTTAATCGACTGCTATCAGCAATTGGAAAAATTTGAAGAAATCGATAAAATTGTCGCCAAACAATTAAAAAATTATCCAAATCAGGAATATTTGTACGTTGAAATGGGCTACAATTACCAATTGCAAAACCAACAGGAAAAAGCGATTTCTTATTATGAAAAAGCCATACTCTCCATTGAAAAATCGCCAAATTCGGGCTATTTAATCGGGAAAACTTTTCAGGACAATTACTTGCTGGATTATGCGCTGCTTGCCTACAAAAAAACCATGGCTGTCAATCCGAATGCCGATTACAACTTTCAAATTGCTTCAATTTACAGTGAAAAAGGGGAACTGGAAAATATGTTCAACACCTATTTGGATCTGATTGAAACGAATGAAAATTACGAATCGATTGCTAAAAGTCATATCGGAAAATTTATTACTGAAGATGCCGAAAGTGAACCCAATCTTTTATTGCGGAAACTTCTGCTGATGCGATCGCAAAACAATCCGAATAACAGCTGGAATGAATTGCTGAGCTGGCTTTTTATCCAGCAAAAAGATTACGATAAAGCGCTTATTCAGGAAAAAGCGCTTCATAAAAGGAATGCAGGCAATTTAAGCGGCATGATGGCTCTTGGAAAAATCACTTTTGAAAACAACGATTTTGAAGCCACAAAAAACTGCTTCAGCTATGTGTTGGAAAACGCGACAAATATAGAAACCGAATTGCTTGCCAAACTATATTTGCTTGAAGTGAACATTAAAACAAACGCGCCTGTGGAAACTGTTGAAGCACAATTTCAGCAATTGTTTAAACAGTACGGGAAAAATTTGGCCACATTAAATATCCAAGCCATTTACGCGGAATTTCTGGCCTTCAAAAAAAATGAATCGGAACAAGCAATTTCGGTGTTGAAAGAAGCCCTGAAATTGCCCGTAAATGAATTTCAAAAAGGATATTTAAAAACAAAACTGGCCGATATTTTGGTGTTTACCAACAAATTCAGCAGTGCTTTAATTTATTACACGCAGGTGCAAAACGATTTAAAAAATCACACAATCGGACAAACAGCGCGGTTTAAAATTGCACAAACCTCCTATTTCAAAGGAGATTTTGAATGGGCACAGTCGCAGTTGAGCGTATTGAAAAAATCCACTTCGCAACTCATTGCCAACGATGCCCTTGCTTTGAATTTGCTTATTACGGACAATGCGGTAAAAGACAGTTTAAAAATTGCCCTAAAAAAATATGCTGTTGCCGATTTACTGTCTTTTCAAAACAAAAACAAGGAGGCAATCGACACATTGATCGTGGTTTTGAATCAATACAAAGGCCATCCCATCGAAGACGAGGCGCTTTTTAAACAGGCGCAGTTATTTGAAAAAATAAACCAGTTTGCTGATGCAGAAAACAATTACCTGCAAATTATCAGCCTGAATAAAGATGATATTTTAGCCGATGACGCCCATTATTATTTGGCCGAATTGTATTTCAACAAGTTAAAAAATCCGGAAAAAGCCAAAGAATACTATCAAAAAATTATATTTGACTATCCATCGAGCATTTATGTGGTCGATGCCCGGAAGAAATTCAGAAAATTGCGGGGCGATGAGGTGAATTAGGATTTAGTCTGAAGACGGAAGTCAGAAGACCGAAGACGGGAGACGGAAGATGGAAGTACGATGTGGACTTGAAATCTGAAACAAATAACTAAAAACATATAACCTATAACATTTCAACAAAACTGAAACCTGAAACTTGAAATTTTTAACATATAACTTTTTAACTAAAATATGTACATCTACAACGTTACCACAAATATAGATGAATCCGTTCACGACGAATGGCTGCAATGGATGAAAGAAAATCACATTCCGGCTATGCTTTCAACCGGAAAATTCATCTACGCCAAAATGAGCCAGGTGATTATTGAGGAAGAAATGGGAGGCACCACCTATTCCGTTCAATATACAACAGACAGTTTAGAAACGTTGCAGGGTTATTATAAAGAAGATGCCGACAGATTGCGCAATGAGGCATTGAAGCTTTTTAACGGTAAATTTGTATCGTTCAGAACCGAATTGAAAATAATCAGCGAGCAATTTAGCATGAGCGTAAAAAACTAATTATAATGAGTGTCAGAGCAAAAAAACACCTAGGACAACATTTTCTGAAGGATGAGCAGATTGCGCAAAATATTGCCGACAGCCTAACAGAAAAAGGCTATAAAAACGTGTTGGAAATTGGTCCGGGAATGGGCGTTTTAACCAAGTATATCCTTAAAAAAAACCTGGTTGTGCATGTCATTGAAATCGACACCGAATCGGTGGAATATCTAAAAACCCACTATTTAAACCTGGCCGACAAAATTATTTCAAAAGACTTTTTAAAAATTAACCTTTCCGATTATTTTGGGAAGGAACAAGTGGCGATTATAGGCAATTTTCCCTATAATATTTCCACGCAAATTGTGTTCAAAACACTGGAAAACAGGCATCAAATCCCTGAATTTTCCGGAATGTTCCAAAAAGAAGTTGCCCAACGCATCGCAGAAAAAGAAGGCAGCAAAGTGTATGGAATTTTATCCGTATTAACGCAGGCTTTTTATGATGTGGAATATTTATTTACCGTTCCGCCTACTGTTTTTAATCCGCCGCCAAAAGTGGAATCTGGCGTAATTCGGCTCATCAGAAAAGAAAATTACACCTTGCCCATCAACGAAAAATTGTTCTATACCGTTGTTAAAACCGCTTTTAACCAACGCAGAAAAACCATGCGCAACAGTTTAAAAACGCTCAATTTATCCGATAATTTAAGAGAAGACCCTATCTTTGCCAAACGTCCGGAACAATTATCTGTGCAAGAATTTATAAGTCTGACCGCTAAAATAGAAAATGATGTCGTTTGAAGTAACTACAAGATACATTGATGAAATTCAGCAATTAATTGCTGACGGGAAAGATGAGGCGATTTTAAAGCTTCTGGAAGAAGTGCATTATGCTGATATTGCAGAAATTATTGAAGAATTAACGATTGAAGAAGGCATCTATTTAATAAAATTACTGGATAGCGACGTAACTGCTGATGTAATTACCGAATTGGATGAAGATACCCGTGAAAAAATCTTGGGCGGACTTTCATCCAAAGAAATTGCTGAAGAAATTTCGGAATTGGACACCGATGATGCTGCCGATATTATTTCTGAACTTACCGACCAGCAACAGGAAGAGGTAATCTCCCATATTGAAGATGAAGAGCACGCAAATGACATTCGGGATCTTTTGCGTTACGACGAAAATTCTGCTGGTGGTTTAATGGCAAAAGAGCTGATAAAAGTAAATGAAAATTGGAATGTGCTTACCTGTGTTAAAGAAATGCGCGCCCAGGCTGAGGAAGTTTCACGCGTTCATTCGATTTATGTGGTTGATGACAATGACCTTTTAAAAGGTCGGCTGTCGCTAAAAGATTTATTGACAACCTCAACAAGAACCGCCATTAAAGATGTTTTTATAAAAAAAGTTGATTTTGTGCACGTTGATGACAAAGCCGAAGATGTTGCGCGAATCATGCAAAAATACGATTTGGAAGCCATTCCCGTGGTTGATAAAGTCGGTCGTTTGGTGGGAAGAATTACCATTGACGATATTATTGACGTTATAAAGGACGAAGCCGAAAAAGATTACCAAATGGCTGCAGGGATTTCTCAGGATGTTGAAGCCGATGATACTATTTGGGAATTGACAAGAGCGCGTTTGCCTTGGCTAATTTTAGCGCTTTTTGGCGGATTTGTAAGTGTCTCCATTTTAGGCGGATTTGCAACGGCCATGATAAAATACAAGGAATTGTTCTTTTTCACGCCTTTAATTGCCGCTATGGCAGGAAATGTTGGCGTACAATCATCCGCAATTATCCTGCAAGGTTTGGCAAACGACAGTTTAAGAGGTTCTTGGTGGAAAAGACTTATAAAAGAAATTTCTTTAAGCCTATTAAATGGGCTGGTACTTGCGGGCATCTTAATGTCTGCCGGTATGTTTTTTCTAGGTTTCGACATCAAAGTTGGACTTACGGTTGCCGTATCTTTGGTTTCGGTGATCATTATTGCCTCTATAATTGGAACTTTTGTCCCAATAATTTTAGACAAAAGAGGCATAGATCCCGCTTTGGCCACAGGTCCGTTTATAACAACCAGCAACGATATCTTCGGAATATTAATTTATTTTTGGATCGCTAAAATAATATTGGGATTTTAATTTTTTGGGCATTACACTTCGTGTCAGGCTTTTCGCACTCGCTTTTTAATTGTTTCCAACAATTAAAAGAGCTCAAACAATCGCTTCAATCCTTAATGCAAATGATGTGCAATTTACGATTTTGAAAATGGCGCACTTTGCGTTTTTTCTTTGCGTTCGTTGCGGTTAAGTTTTTGGCTTATTAACCCAAATCAAAAATAACAGATACCACTAAAACCTAAATTTCTTAAATAAATCCCAAAGCACAACGCCCACGCTTACCGATATGTTCAAGGAATGTTTGGTGCCAAATTGCGGAATTTCAATGCAATAATCTGAAGCAGAAACCACTTTTTGCTGAACGCCTTTTACCTCATTTCCAAAAACAATCGCATACTTCTGGTTTGGTTCTATCTCAAAATCTTGAAGCATCGTGCTGTTTTCCGCTTGTTCAATCGACAATATTTTAATTTTTGAAACCTTTAATTTTTCAATCAAAGCAAGCGTGTCTTCCGCGTATTCCCAATCAACAGATTCGGTGGCGCCCAAAGCTGTTTTATGAATGTCCTTATGAGGCGGTTTTGCCGTGATGCCGCACAAATAAATTTTCTCAATTAAAAAAGCGTCGCTTGTCCTAAAAACCGATCCAATATTGTTCAAACTTCGGATATTGTCAAGAATTACAATCAACGAAATTTTCTCAGTTTTCTTAAATGCTTCAACATCCAATCGTTCCAATTCACTGTTTTTTAATTTTCTCATTGTATTTTTTTATTTGTTGAAACGTTGAATCTTTCAATTAAAATGTAACTTCGCAAAACTAACGTAAATTCTTAAAAAATTGGCGCCAAAAATCGAGAAAGTATCTCCCTTAATGAAACAATACAATGCCATCAAGACCAAGTATCCTGATGCCATGTTGTTATTTAGGGTTGGCGATTTTTACGAAACCTTTGGTGAAGACGCCAAAAAAGCTTCCCGCGTTTTGGGAATCGTTTTAACCAAACGCGGCGCAGGCAGCGAATCCGAAACCGCTTTGGCTGGATTTCCGCACCATTCACTGAATACTTATCTTCCAAAATTGGTAAAAGCAGGAATGCGCGTAGCAATTTGCGACCAGCTGGAAGATCCGAAAATGACAAAAACCATCGTAAAACGCGGTGTTACCGAGTTGATAACGCCTGGTGTTTCCTTAAACGACGAGGTTTTACAGTCAAAAACAAATAACTTTTTGGCGGCGGTGCATTTTGGAAAACGATTGCTGGGAATTTCCTTTTTGGATGTTTCCACCGGCGAATTTTTAACTGCACAGGGAAACGTTGAATACATCGACAAACTCCTTCAAAATTTTAGTCCGAGCGAAGTTTTGGTCCAAAAACAGCATAAAGCCAAGTTCAACGAATTTTTTGGCGACCGCTTTTATACGTTTTATTTGGAAGACTGGATTTTTCAGCCTGAATATGCCAACGAAGCATTGACCAATCATTTTAAAGTGAAAACCCTCAAAGGTTTTGGGATTGAAGAATTGGAAGAAGGCATTATCGCTTCGGCCGTGGTGCTGTATTATCTTTCAGAAACACAACACAACAAACTGGAACATATTGGGGTCATCAACCGGATTTCCGAAGAAAATTATGTTTGGATGGATAGGTTTACCATCCGCAATTTAGAGTTGTATCATTCCAATTCACCAAATGCGGTGACTTTATTGGATATAATCGACAAAACCATTTCGCCTATGGGCGGCAGGTTGCTGAAACGCTGGCTGGCGCTTCCCCTAAAAGATTTGAACCGCATCAAAAGACGCCACGATATTGTAAAATATTTTATGGACAACGATGATTTTTTTGAATTGGCCACCTATCAAATCAAGCAAATCAGCGATATTGAACGATTGGTTTCAAAAGTGGCAGTGGGAAAAGTGAATCCGAGAGAAGTTGTGGCACTTAAAAATTCCTTGAACGCCATCATTCCCATAAAAGAAGCGGCAGAAAAAAGCAACAACGAGGCACTAAAAATAATTGGCGAGCAACTGCAAAGCTGCACCACCATTCGCGAAAAAATTACCAAAACATTAAATGAAGAAGCGCCTGTAAACATTTCAAAAGGAAATGCCATTGCAAGCGGCGTTTCTGAGGAACTGGATGAACTGCGCGCCATTTCAACCTTGGGAAAAGGCTATTTGGACAATATGCAGGCGCGTGAAATTGAGCGCACCGGAATTTCATCCCTAAAAATTTCCTTCAACAATGTTTTTGGCTATTATATTGAAGTGCGAAATACGCACAGAGACAAAGTTCCGGAAGACTGGATTCGAAAACAGACTTTGGTTAGCGCCGAGCGTTATATCACCGAAGAATTAAAAGAATACGAAACCAAAATTTTGGGCGCCGAAGAGAAAATTGGAAAATTGGAGAACGAACTTTTTGCGGAATTGATCAGTTCTTTGATGGATTCCATCCAACCCATACAGCTAAACGCCCAATTGATTGGACAGATAGATTGTTTAAGTTCTTTTGCCGAAGTGGCCAAACAAAACAATTATGTGCGTCCGCTTTTGGATGAAAGCACCGATTTGGAAATTAAAAACGGCCGCCATCCGGTGATTGAAAAGCAGTTGCCAATCGGCGAAGAATATATCGCCAACGATGTTGTTTTAAACAGAAATCAGCAACAAATTATCATGATTACCGGTCCGAATATGAGCGGTAAATCGGCCATTTTACGCCAAACTGCCTTAATTGTGTTGTTGGCGCAAATGGGCAGTTACGTGCCTGCACAAAACGCCCGAATTGGGGTCGTCGATAAAATATTCACCCGCGTTGGCGCAAGCGACAATATTTCTATGGGCGAATCAACTTTTATGGTTGAAATGAATGAAACCGCCAGCATTTTGAACAACATTTCCGAAAGAAGTTTGGTGCTGTTGGATGAAATTGGCCGGGGAACAAGCACGTACGACGGAATTTCTATTGCCTGGGCCATTGCTGAATATTTGCATGAGCATCCGTCAAAAGCAAAAACATTGTTCGCCACGCATTACCACGAATTAAACGATATGGCCAATACGTTTGAACGTGTAAAAAACTTCAATGTTTCAGTAAAAGAATTGAAAGACAAAGTAGTTTTCCTGCGGAAATTGGTTCCCGGCGGCAGCGAACACAGTTTCGGTATTTATGTGGCCAAACTGGCCGGAATGCCGTCTTCCGTTATTCACAGAGCCACAAAAATGCTGAAGCAACTGGAAAAAAACCACACCAATTCATCCGTAAAAGAAACCTTAAAAACAGCTTCGGAAAACGATATGCAATTAAGCTTTTTTAAGCTGGACGATCCTTTGCTCGAAAACATTAAGGAAGAAATTCTCTCCACTAATATTGACACACTTACCCCAATTGAAGCCTTGATGAAATTGAATGAAATAAAACGAATGCTCACCAAAAAGTAAATAAATATTAAATTTCATTTCTAAAATGTTAATTATTTTGTTGGGTTTGTGAAGATTTATTCATTGCGTCATTTTTTAACTATCTTTGTGACCTAAAATATTTGAACATGTTTTTATTTATCAGCGGTGGCGAAATATTTGTAATTCTTTTGGTGGTTGTGATGGTTTTTGGTGCAGATAAATTGCCCGAAATTGCCCGTGAACTGGGAAAAGGAATGCGTCAAATTAAAAATGCGACCAATGATATTAAGCGTGAAATTCAAAATAGCGCCGAAAAAAATGACATTGACATTGATATTGCCGCAAAAGTGAGAAATGAGGTAAACAGGGTAAAAGATAATTTTGACGATTTCACGAACCCCTTAAATAAAATTAAAAATGATTTGGAGAAATCTGTAAATCCCTTAAAAGATGCTGATGGAAATTTGGTGAGTTATTTCAGCAAGCCAAAAGATGCCAAAAATACCATAACCGACATCTCAACCGAAATTACTGCAGATTCCTCAACTTCAGCGCCAGAAGTTAATAATGTCGCAAAAGATACTGCAGCACCAATTGAGGAAGCCAAAAATGTTGCTGATAATTCACCAGCGCCTGCAAAAGAAATTAAAGATCCCATAGAAGAACAAAATGGGACCGTTAAAAGAGAAAAATAATTTTCTAAAAACTGACTTATTTCACCCTGCTAATCGACAACCCGTCTCGAATTGGCAATAAAATCGTTTCAATTCTATCGTCATTATTTAACATTTCATTGTATTCAATCAAAGCTTTGGTGTCTTTATCTTTTGGTTCAATTTTTTCAACAATCTTTCCGCTCCACAACACATTGTCTGATAAAATTACGCCGCCTGAATTCATTTTGCCAATAATCATTTTAAAATAAGTAGTGTAGTTTGATTTATCCGCATCAATAAAAACCATGTCAAACTTTTCATTTAATGTTGGAATAATCTCCAGCGCATTTCCTGTCAGTTGTTTAATTTGTGCGTAATAAGGCGACTGTTCAAAATATTTTTTGGCAAAATCTTCCAGTTCAACATTTTTATCTATGGTAAAAAGCGTTCCGTTTTTTTGCATTCCTTCCGCCAGGCATAAAGCAGAATAACCGGTATAAGTTCCTATTTCCAAAATGGTTTTTGGCTGGATTAATTTAGAAATCATCGCCAAAACTCTGCCTTGATAACCACCGCTCAACATCCGTGGATTCAATACTTTTTGCCAAGTTTCCTTATTTAACTGTTGTAAAAGTTCAGGCTCTTTTTGGGTATGATTTACAACGTAATTGTCTATTTTTTCGGGTAAAAAATTCATTATTTTAATATTTTAAAAGGAAATAAAAGACATTATTGGAAGAATATATTTTTTATCAACAGCAATCTTAAACACCCCTTTTTTATGGATTATATTTCTATTTTTGTTTTCAATTCCTGCACCATGCAATTTATTTCCTCTTGGTTTAAATGGTGTGTTTTAGGGTTTTCCGCTTCCTTTAATTTTTTTAAACAAGTGCTCATTATCTTGTTTTGTTTGGCGTAAAGTCCGCATTTTTTGCATAAAAATAAATGAACTTTCAGTTTTATTTTTTCCCAAAAGCTGGCTTCATTGTATTGGCTTTTGTCGCAAATCGCAGTCGCTTCATCACAGGTTAATTTCATTACCAAAATATTTAATTCTTAAACCAATTATCTTCTATGCATTTCCTCAGCTGGGTTCGCGCTCTGTGAATAATGACCCATAAGTTTGACGTGCTAATGTCAAGTTCTTTACAAATATCTTCTGTTTCAATTTGATGCACGGTTTTCATTCTAAAAACGATGGCGTATTTCTCGGGTAAATTTCCAATGCATTTTTCCAAAACATGAGCCAATTCTTCATTTTCAATTTTTTTTTCAATTTCCCCGCTCCAGTCGGTTGGCGCGCGTTCTTCGAGCCATTCTCCTTCCCGTTCGCCATCGGCATAAAAATTCATGCGCACTTCGGCCTTGCCTTTTGTCGAATTAATTTTGCGGTAATAATCAACAATTTTTCTTTTCAGAATGGCAATAAGCCAGGTGCGTTCACTTGATTCTCCTTTAAAATTTTCCTTCGCTTTTAGGGCCGAAAAAAAAGTGTCCTGCACCAAATCTTTGGCCAAATCTCTATCGTTAATCCGGCCAATGGCATAATTAAAAAGATAATCGGCATGTAAGCTGACCCATTTTTCCGGATTTAAAAATTGTTTATCGGTTACAGCCATTTAAACTTTATTTACTGATTGGCCAAGGTAAATAATTTCACAGAAATATACTTCTTTTAATATCGCAGGCGCTATTTTGTTTTCCTGCAATAATGACTGTTTTTGAAATTTTAGCAATGTCATTTTTGTTGATTTCTTTAGAATGAAAAGATACATATAAGTATTAAAAGAACCCAAAAAAACAATATTTTATGTTTTTTAATTTCCGATTTTAATTCTTGACTTTTTAGGTCAATTACCTATATTATTTTCAAACACATTATTTTCCCGATCAATATCTGCCATAATTTGAGATGGGTCAATTTCCACTGATTTCACTTCTTTTGAAGCTGAAAAAATATAAGTCGGGTTTGCCCAAGACCAGTTTTTAATAAGCGTTGCATCGGTGGATTTTTCGCCACGCATCATACTTAACGGAATGTAAAAATTCTCTGTGCTTCCATCAACATAAGTGACAGCAACATCAACAGGCATTGGCATTTGCCCGATTCTTGCCAAAGTAACAGTCTTTCCGTCAACTTTCGCTACGGCATAATCTATGGTATGCATGGTTTGTGTCCATTCATTCAAAAACCAATCCAACTGAATTCCCGAAACTTTTTCGGCAGTTCGTTTGATGTCGTTAGGCGTTGGATGCTTGAATTTAAAATCTTCAAAATATTTTTTGATGGTTTTTTGCACATTTTCTTCTCCAATGATATAATTCAATTGTGAAAGAAACATACTTCCTTTGGTATAACTTCCAATGCTAAAAGCGGCGTTGGTATTAAATCGGTCGGCGTGGGTTGTCAATGGTTCTTCAATATTGTTTTTAACCGCATAAAAATAACCTCCGTAATCTTTTGAATTGGGCTTGCCGTCTCCACCTTCTAAAATTAAACTTGACGCCAAAGTTGAAATGTAAGAAGTAAAGCCTTCGTCCATCCAAGAATGTTTGCTTTCATTGGTTGCCAAAATGTGTTGAAACCAGCTATGCGCCAATTCGTGAAAAACAGATCCCACAATCTCATCCAATGATTTTCCTCCTTCAATTAAAGTACACATGGCGTATTCCATACCGCCATCACCGCCTTGAATTACTGAATATTGTTTCCACGGATATGCGCCAACATTTTCATTAAAATAATGCAAGGCTTTCTCTGTTAGTGGCTGCACTTCTTTCCATGCTTTTGCATATTTTTCCTCATTTTTATAGAGGAAATGAAGTTCTGTTCCGCTGGCTGTTTTTAGAATATCATGCACGTAATTTGGATCGGCCGCCCAAGTAAAATCGTGCACATTTGGCGCCATAAAATGCCATTTCAGTTTTTTTCCTTTCGGAAGGTTCAACGGTTTTGATTTGTCTTCATAACCGTGACCAACTTCCTGCGAATTTTGAAGATAGCCTGTTCCGCCAACAGTATAATTTTTGTTAATATGAAGCGTGACATCAAAATTTGACCAAACCCCATGAAATTCTCGGGCAATATAAGAATCCGCATGCCAGCCTTCAAAATCGTATTCTGCCATTTTAGGATACCATTGCGCCATAGAAAGCGCCACGCCATCTACGCTGTTTCTGCCGGCTCTTCTAATATGAACGGGAACCTGTCCTTCAAAAGTCATCTCAAATTTTACTTTTTCTCCAGGTAGAATTGCTTCATTTAAAGTGACTTTTAAAACTGTTCCGTCTATGCTGTATGTTACTGCTTTTCCGTTTTGTTTTAGCGACAACACTTTTAAATAGCCAATTTCATTGGGTTTCAATTTGGCAATCCTGCTTTCGTAAATCGGATTTTCTTTGGTGCCGATATTTTTTACCATTCTTTTATCAGGATCTGGAACAGTCTGCAATCTGGCATCCATTTCACTGCCTGGCTGAAATGCATTAAAAAACAAATGATAAAAAACTGTGTTTAAAACATCTGGGGAATTGTTGGTGTATTCCAATTCCTGCGTTCCTTTGTATTGATAATTTTCCGCATCAACATCCACTTCCATTTTGTAATCTGCGTGCTGTTGCCAATATGAAGTATTGTTTTGGGCGATTGAAATTATTGCAGTAAGTATAAATAAAAGAAGGCTTCCTAATTTTTTCATTTTTTAATTGGTATTTCGACGGCGCAATATAATCATATCTTTATAAAACAAAAAAACACACGGAAAGCCGTGTGTTTTTTTAACAGAAAATTATATGTTTTGTTGTTTAATTAACCATTTTGTCGGCCAATAACAACGCATTGTAAGCATTTGCAACACTTCCTGATTTTGATAAATTGGAAAATGCTGCTTTTGTTCCTTTTTCACCAGGAATAAGTACTTGTAAATTTACTTTAACTGCAGAATTCATAATAATGTGTTTTACCTGACTTGCAGATAATTGTGGATAATAAGAACGAATTAGCGTTGCTATACCTGCAACTTCAGGAGAAGCCATAGAAGTACCGCTGTATTTTGCATATTCGTTTTTAGGCACGGTTGAATAAATTTGAACTCCAGGGCCAAATACATCAACATTTAGTTTTCCGTAATTAGAAAATGGAGCCGGCATGTTTTCATTAAAATTAGAACTTAATGCGCCAATGGTAATCACATTGTCTGAAATTTCGTTTACTTTATCTTCAGAATCGTTTGGCCAATTGTCTTTAACATCAATATTTTTATTGTCGTTTCCGGCAGCGTGAACCAACAATACGTCTTTTTCTGCAGCGTATTTAATGGCGTCTAAAACCCACTCTTTGTTTGGAGAAAAACTTTTTCCAAAACTCATGTTGATTACTTTTGCGCCATTGTCAACAGCATATCTAATTGCCAATGCAACGTCTTTATCGCGCTCATCACCATCCGGCACCGCTCTAACAGTCATTAATTTTGCGTTGTGCGCAACCCCTTGTAATCCAATGTTATTGTTGCGTGATGCTAAAATAATTCCGGCAACATGGGTTCCGTGAGATTCACTTTCTTTGTCACCGATCACAAATCCGTTTCCGTATTTTCTGTCGTTAAAATCTTCCGGATTGTCGCCTACAATTGCACGTCCGTTAAAATTGAAATCGTAATTTTTATTTTGTTTTTGCGTTGCATAATAATCTAAATAAGCAGCTTCATCAAGACCTCTTCCAAACAAGCCAATTAAATCGCCAACTTGTGCTTTTAGCGTTTCATCTTCAGTATTGATTGCTTTTAAATCTTCCAATGTAAGGGTTTCTTTACCCAAGAATTTTTTCACTGCGGCAAAATTTGCGCCTATTTGTTCCATGCGCGACAAAGTTTGAAAATGTCTGGAAGAAGCAGCTTTGTAAGCATCCACATATTCCTGATATTTTTTAAAGTCTGCTTTATCGGCCTCACTTATATTTTCGATGGTTTTTCCTTCAAAACGCGGGTTTAATTTGGCTACAATACGCGTAATTTCTAATTGTTCAGGAGCTGCATCACCGTTTCCGCCCAAAAAGTTCCATCCATAAATATCATCAACATACCCGTTTTTGTCATCATCAATTCCATTTCCTGCAATTTCATTGGAATTGGTCCAAAGCACATCTTTTAAATCTTCGTGTTCAATATCAATTCCTGAATCAATAACGCTTACAACTACCGTTACGCCTTTTTTTCCTTCTAAAAATTTATAGGCTTTGTCCAAGCTCATTCCAGGAATGGTGTCCGAAACCAAATCGGCATGTGCCCAATGGTTAAATTTTTCTTCGCTGATGGCGCCTTTCTTTTGCGGTAAAGAAACTGTGGTTTCCATAGTTGGAACCGGCTTGTCTGCAATAGATTTTACAGAACTGCAACTTGCTAATGAAATTGTTGCTAATGCAGCGACAACATACATTGGTTTAAATATGCTCATACTTTTGTTTATTGTTTAATTAAATACTTCGTTAAATGTATAGATTTGGTTTAATCGCACACCTTTTTCGGTATGTTTTACGGTACAAATTTCGTTGGTTGCATCATGCTCGAAAAACAAAAAATAATTGTTGTCGGCAGCATTGTTTAAAAATTTATCTTTTTCTTCCATGGTTAACAGCGGTCTCGTGTCATATCCCATCACATACGGCAAAGGAATATGCCCAACAGTCGGCAACAAATCCGACACAAAAACAATGGTTTTTTCCTGATATTGAATGTGCGGAATCATGAGTTTGTCTGTATGTCCGTTTGCGAATAAAATATCGAACCCAAGTTGGGTATTTTTTTCAAAATCGCCGGTTGGTATGTTTACGAAATTCAATTGCCCGCTCTCTTCAATCGGATTGATGTTTTCTGTTAAAAATGAGGCTTTTTCTCTCGGATTGGGTTTCACGGCCCATTTCCAATGATTTTTATTGCTCCAATATTTTGCATTTTTAAATGCAGGTTCATACCCGGTTCGCGTATTGTTCCACTGAATGCTTCCGCCGCAATGGTCGAAATGCAAATGGGTTAAAAAAACATCGGTAATGTCATCTCTGTGAAAACCATATTTTGCCAAAGAGGCATCCAATGAAAAATTTCCGAAGAAATAATAGTAGCTAAAAAACTTTTCTGATTGTTTGTTTCCGGTGCCGTTGTCTATTAAAATAAGACGATCTCCATCTTCAATCAACAAACAGCGCAAGGCCATATCAATTAAGTTATTTTCATCGGCGGGATTTGTGCGATTCCATATTACTTTAGGAACTACGCCAAACATGGCGCCACCATCTAACTTAAAGTTTCCTGTTTCAATAGGGTAAATTTTCATAAAAAAAACTTTAACACAAATATACAAGAATTTATATTTAACATGGTGTTAAAGAAAACAAAAAACCCAAGCAAAATGCTCGGGTTTTAATGAGGCGTCTAGCGGATTCGAACCGCTGTACGAGGTTTTGCAGACCTCTGCCTAGCCACTCGGCCAAAACGCCATTATCGGATTGCAAATTTACAATTTTTTTTTAATTGTTGAATCGTTTAATCGTGTAATTGTTGAATTTATGCAATTGTTGGTTATGACTTTGATTTTTAAGTCCTTATCTTTTTAATTATTTTTTGGGCGTTCCCTTTCAGGTCGCACTTTCCGCTTACTCTTTTTTTCCGCTTCGCTGCAAAAAAGGATGCCGCTGCAATTGCTAACGCGAATTTTTTTGCAATATTTTAACTTCGGACTTCCGTCTTCGGGCTTCCGACTTCTTAACTTCTCAACTTCTTTCTTTACTCATTTCAACCGTCACCATCGCTACATTGCCACCGATTGGCGGATTTATTTTTGAAACCGCAACATCGGCTTTTTCAACCATAGGGATTTCCTTAAAAATCCGGTCCAAAATGCGTTTTACCACCGTTTCCAATAATTTGGAACGAATGGCCATTTCCTGTTTCACAATTTTGTTTAAATGAACATAATCTACCGTATCTGCAAGGTTGTCACTTTGCGCCGATGCGGTTAAATCGGCATTTACCGAAACATCCACGCGATAATCGGAACCAATTTTTCCTTCTTCCAGCAAACAGCCGTGATAGGCGTAAACCCGTATATTTTTTAACTTTATAATTCCCATTTTAAAAAACTTTAGGCAAAGATAGTTTGAAAAAGCCCCCTTACCCCCGAAGGGGGAATTTAAAAATTTAAATGTAATAAAAACTTAATGATGAGTTATGAAACTGCGTTAAGGATTGAACGGCGTGTTTGAGCACTTTTTTTGTTGCTTTTCGCAAAAAAAAATGCGAGTAGTGAAAGCCCGACCTGAAAGGGAACGCCAAAAAAAGTTTTAAAAATGATGGCTTTGCACCTTTGCTGAATATGCGGTGTGATTTTGTAGTTGCATTGCCGAAAAAAATCAATAATTTTGTACCTTATAAGTTGATGTTATTATGAGTGAAGAAAAAAAATCGCTGAATTTTATTGAGCAAATTATTGAAGATGATTTGGCAAACGGTTTGGCCCAAGATACATTGCGATTTAGGTTTCCGCCTGAGCCAAACGGCTATTTGCATATTGGCCACGCGGCTTCCATTTGTTTGAATTTTGGTTTGGGATTGCGATACAATGCGCCGGTTAACCTGCGTTTTGACGATACGAATCCGGCAAAAGAGGAACAGGAATATGTGGATTCCATAAAATATGACGTGCAATGGCTGGGTTTTAAATGGGACAAAGAATTGTATTCATCGGACTATTTTCAGCAATTATACGATTGGGCCGTGCAAATTATAAAAGACGGAAAAGCCTATGTTGATGACCAAACATCGGAACAAATGGCTTTGCAAAAAGGAACGCCAACCGAACCTGGAACCGACAGTCCGAACCGAATCAACACTGCTGAAGAAAACTTGGCGCTGTTTTTACAAATGAAAAATGGCGATTTTGAAGAAGGTTCTCACGTTTTGCGTGCAAAAATTGATATGAAACATGTGAATATGCATATGCGAGACCCAATTATGTACCGAATTTTAAAAAGACACCACCACAGAACAGGAAATGACTGGTGTATTTATCCGATGTACGACTGGACGCATGGCGAAAGCGATTATTTGGAACAAATTTCGCATTCCATTTGTACGCTGGAGTTTAAAAGTCACCGGGATTTGTACGACTGGTATATTGACCAGGTTTACGATCCAGCAAAATTGCGTCCGAAACAACGTGAATTTGCACGAAGAAATTTAAGTTATACAGTGATGAGCAAACGAAAATTGCTGCAATTGGTTGAAGAAAAAATAGTTATGGGCTGGGACGATCCAAGAATGCCGACCATTTCGGGCTTGCGAAGAAGAGGTTATACGCCAGAATCTATCAGAACTTTCAGCGAAACGGCAGGAATTTCCAAACGCGATAATGTTACCGACGTGGCTTTATTGGAATATTGCATAAAAGACGATTTAAACAAAACGGCGCCTCGCGTTATGGCAGTTTTAAATCCGATTAAATTGGTGATTACCAATTATCCTGAAGGAAAAGAAGAATGGTTGTATGCCGAAAACAACCAAGAAGACGAAAGTGCCGGTTTTAGGGAAGTGCCTTTCAGCAATGAAATATATATTGAAAAAGAAGATTTTAAGGAAGAAGCCAACAAAAAATTCTTTAGGCTTTCGATTGGAAAAGAAGTGCGTTTAAAAAACGCGTATATCATTAAGGGCGAATCGTTGGTAAAAGACGAAAACGGGGAAATTATCGAAATTCATTGTACCTATGATACCGAAAGTTTAAGCGGAAGCGGCACTGAAGCAAGCCAACGCAAAGTTAAAGGCACGTTGCACTGGGTTTCCATTAAACACGCGGTAAAAGCAGAAGTTAGACTTTACGACCGTTTGTTTACCGAAGAAGCGCCAGACAGCCAAAAAGACAAAGATTTTAAAGACTTTTTAAATCCCGATTCTTTAACGGTTTTAGAAGCTTTTGTGGAGCCAAGTTTAAAATCGGCGAACATTTTGGACCGGTTCCAATTTCAGCGTTTGGGCTATTTTTGTGTTGATAAAGACACCACAGAATTCCATTTGGTTTTTAACAGAACCGTTGCGTTAAGAGACAGCTGGGCTAAAATGGAAGAATCGGTTTAGAAAAATTATATTTAAACAAAAAGCGCCTTTTTCAAGGCGCTTTTTGTTTGGTGGATTAGCTTTTTAAAAGTCTTATGTCGGTTTAGACTGCCAAAAATTGAAGATTTATAACCTAATTTCCTCGTTGTTTTTACTAATTTTTAAAGTTAGTTTTTAACAAAATGGAGCAGTTTATTATATAATTTTTAGCCGCTGGCTTTGTTATTCAAATTTGATATTAATTTCACTATATAGTTCTAATAATTCTGGAAGAGTTTTAACTTCTATGTTAAGAATTTTGCAGATTGCTGGCAATTTTTTAAATGCTTTTTGATCATTACTGCCTTCGGTTTCTTCTGTTATAAGTAATAATTTTTCAAAAGAATTTGAATTAATTGTATTTAGCAGATATATAATCATTTTAGCATCTGCCGAATCTAAAAATTCCTTTTTTTGTTGCTCCATTTGAGCACTATTTAAACGCTTAGCATTTGTAGTTATAAAAGTATTATCTACAAGATTGTAAAACTTTGTTGGTGAAGGTGGAATTAAATTTTCTGTTTTAGTTGGAATCTTAAACGAATTCAAAAACTCTTTGTTAGTTAAAAAATCCAATTTTTTAACAACTAATTTACCTGAAACAGATTTGCATTCGTTTAAAACCTCATCAATAATAATGATATTATGATTTTGAATCTCCTGTTTAATTAGATTAAACAACTTTTTATTTTGGTCAAATGGTAAGTAATAACGAACCAAGGACAATAATGAACTTGTATCAATTACTACAATCATTGAATAAATTTGTTTAAGTTTTCAGGTTTAATATTTAGTTTTTTACAAACCTCATATTCATTTATTATACCTTCGTAAAAAGCTGCTTGAATTGTTGATATAAACAAGGGTGAAGGGATTGGTTTGGCAATAGAACCACGTTGTTTAATTCCTTGTTCTCTTTGTAATTCTTTTTCACGCTCTTTTTCCTCTTGGTATTTTTTAAATTGCTCTTCAAAGTCGACTCTAACTATATTATAGTTTTTTTGACTTATTTGGTTTTGAAATAATAGTCTCGTAAATAAAGCGATTTGACTTAAATGAGTGTTTTCTGAAATTGCTCTTAGTAAATCATAATGATAATCATTTGAAGAATTTGCTCTCTCTAAATTTTTTATGTCCTTTCCATATTCGCCAATTAAGAAATAGTAAGCAAAGTCATTGCACCATCTTTCAATTTTAGATAAATGCTTATCAGCAATCACACTATAATCAAGTAATTCAATTTCTTCTTTCTCAAGCAAAAAATGACCTAATTCATGAGCAAGAGTGAAAATTTCTCTTCTAAAAGATTGATGTCGCTTTAATACAATGACATTTGGTTTTAAGAAAAACCCATCTATATTTGCTTTTTCTTTTCTACTATGAGTTTCAACAAACTCAAAAACTAAAATATTATTTTCGGCAAACTTTGATATTAAAGATTTAAGAAAATCTCTTCGTTTTGATGTAAATGTAGGATAGAGAATTTTTCTAAATTCGCTGGCTATAATTTCTGGATTATCTTTTAGACTAAACTTTGGTATTTTTCTTTTTGTGTCCAAATCAGCCAATTTAGCAATAGCAGCTATTGAGATTTTTAGCTCCTCAAATTGGCTAACTATTTTTTTCGCCCTAAAATTCAAATCAGTACCAAAATTATCTTTTCTAAAAAAAACACTCGATTCTTTTGCGTTTTCAGGTGCTTTTGGATCCAAATAGTAATGAATTCCTTTCTCAAAAACTTTATCAATTCTTTTTAAGTAACTAATTTCTATCCTTTCAGAAAAAATATCACTCTCGGTAATTGGATTTTTCAATCCATTACTGATTATAGATAAAAACTCCTTTGCTGAAAGTTTATACATTTTCAGAAGGTATTTCAATCTCGATATATTATGTTCTACTTTCAAGAATCTTTAATTTTTAGTTTTCAGTCTGCAAAGTTACAAATTCTTTTTTTGCTCAATTGGCACTTAACTTGTTTGTTAATCTACCAAATAACAAACCTTATTTATTTTATGTGTTTTGAATTTTAGCAATTTTTTATTCAAACGCAACATTGGGTTGTTGTGTTGGTTAAATTTAGGAATAATAAATGAAAATGAGTTTGCTAATTGGCTTTTATTTCAAAACAAAGGTTAAATCTGGAAAAGCAGGAATAAAAATGACAAAAAAATGCCGGCATATTTTAGAAAAAATACCGGCATAAATTATAATAAAGAGTATTTTAAAAATTGTCCTTAATTAATCTTGATGGTTTTCATAATCGCTTCCAGTTCAAACATATAATCACGTTTGTTCATAGAAGGCGCATAGGTTAAACCTTCAACCACCACCAACCTGTTTTTTGCCTTGTCAATAATGGAATAGCTTAAAAATGGCCCGGCCATATAAACGCCTTTCACTTCCCATTTTCCTTTGGCTTCAAGCGCTTTTTTACCGTCGAGTTTTACCTCAAAAATATGTGGCGTATAAGCTTCTTCAGTAATCATATAAGATCCTTCAACTTCTCCGGGGATGTACTTTTTGCCAATGGTATCTCTTATGGCAACAAGGTTATTTCCGTTTTCGTCATCAATTGATTTTATTGGAACCGTATATGAAAATAACTCCATACTGTTTCCGCCGTCCAAACGCATGCGGTACCAAACAAAATCGCCATTGTCTTCAACTATGCTAAAAGTTTTCGGAATCTTTATGGAATATCCATGTTTGCTGAAGGTTGGCATTTTTGCAGGATCCCAATAATTTTTATTAATTGACCGTTGAAAAGTAAGCAAATCGGCATTTTTAAATTCAGAAATCAGTGCTTTTCCGTTTTTTTGAATTTCAAGAATGAGCGCTTCTTTATTGGTGCCAGTAATGGTAATTATTTTTTGGGGCTCGGCATATACATTTGTGCTGGTCGTAAAAGAATTTTTATTTCCAATGCCAATATTTAAAACGCTTCTGCTGGCTTTAAACATGGTTCCGAAACTTTCTGGCGGTACTTGTGTTACTTCAAATTGCGCTTCTGGTTGCGGCAATCCCAAAACGGGTTCAGCAATAAATTTTCGCAATTCATCACCAATTTCGCCTTGCCATTCGCTATTTTTCATAACAATCAGCAAATTATTCATCCTGCCATTTGCCTCTTTCAATGTTTTTTTACCGCCTCCTGTGTCACAGGAAATCAGCAAAGAAATTAGCCCTAATACTAATCCAATCTTTTTCATTTGTGGGTATTTTTTGTTTTTTTATTTGTCGAAAATAATTCGCAAATCAAATTGAGATTTAGAACATTATTTGTTTTGATCATTTAATAAATTCAATATTTTTAATTTGATTCCTGGTTTTAAACTGGTAACACTCCAAATATTGTTCCATTCTTTAATATTTTGTACGGAAACATTTGTGAATTTTTTTGCGATTGACCACAAGGAATCTCCCAATTTCACAATATAATAAGTAGTTTCTTCTTTATCTTCGTTGCTTGGCGTCACTTTTGCGGCAACCACCGGATTGGTATTTTTTGGGTAAACCACCAAATTTTGTCCGACTTGCAATTTTGTGCTTTTTAAATTGTTCCATTTTTTCAAATTGCTTTCGGCCACACCATGTTTAGCGGCTATTTTACCTAAATATTCACCCCTTTTAACCTTATGTGTTATCTTATCATCAAGTTTTATGAGTTCCAGCAGCGGCTTTTCTACTTTTGCATCTTCTAAATCGGCATAAGCATAAATCAATCGTTCATTGCTCACGAAATTTCCTATATCTTTTATGGGCAAGGTCAGGATATAGTTTTTATTTTTTATATAAGGAATTATCTCCAGTTTATATTGCGGATTTAAAAACTTAAGCACTTCAGTATCAACATTTAAAGTTTCATTGATTTGCGCAAAAGTCAGCTGTCTTTTTACCTGGACAGTATCAGTTGCATAATAGGAAATTGCTCTTTCCTTCGATTTCAAATTGTGCTCTTTTGCATATTCAAAAATGTATAAAGTCGCGTAAAAAGCAGGCACATATGCGGCGGTTTCATTAGGCAGATACTTGCGGATATTCCAATAATTGGTGCTTCCTCCAGATCTTCTGATGGCTTTGGAAACATTTCCCGGACCCGAATTGTAGGCCGCCAATGCCATACTCCAATCGCCATACATTTTATACAAACTTTCCAAATACATACAAGCGGCTTCTGTGGCTCTGTATGGATCTGAACGTTCATCTATATAAGAACTTACCTCCAAATCGTAATATTTCCCTGTCTGATACATAAATTGCCACAAACCGGTTGCTCCCACGCGAGAGCGCGCATTTGGATTTAATGCCGACTCTATAACCGCCAAATACTTTAATTCCATAGGAATGTTATATTTCGCCAAATGTTCTTCAAACATGGGGAAAAAATAACGCGCCCTTTCCATAATTGTGGAAAGTGAAGATTTTCTTTTTTGTAAGTAGGTTCTTATAACTTGTTCAAGCTGAGGATTGTATTCAATTTTAAAAGGCGTTTTGCTGTTTAAATATTTCAATCGCGCTTTTAACAAATCTGTTGGCAATTCTTCAAGACCGGCAACCAAAATTTCATCATCTCCCAACATATATTGTTCCTTATCGTACAAAGGAGATTTTATTAATTTATTCATCCATAAACTGTCTATGAGCTCAGCTTGCGGGTGAACCTGAAGTATTAATGAATCTGAATTTGTAAAAAACAATGCTGGGCCGTCTGAAAAATGAACTTTGGCATTTTCGTTATTCTGAATTTTTGGGCTCTCTGTTTTCTTTTGTGAAAACCCAAAAGTAAAAGTTAGTAAAAACGCAATGTATATTAAATTTTTCATAAGCGATTAGTTGTTTAAAAGTTTTGAAATTTCGTCTAAATTAGGCGCTAAAATAATTTCAATTCTTCTGTTCTTGGCTTTTCCTTCCGGAGTTGCATTGGAACCAACCATCACATATTCGCTTCTTCCTGCCGCTGTAATCTGTGTTGGGTTTACGCCCTTGTTTTGTAAAATTCTAACAATGGCAGTTGCGCGTTTAACGGATAAATCCCAGTTGTCTATAACGGTTGCCCCGGTATATGGAACATTGTCGGTATGGCCTTCAATAAGGACGTTGATGTCCGGATTTTTTGACAATACACTTGCCAATTGTTCTACTGCAATTTTTCCTTCACTTCCTACTGCCCAGCTTCCAGAATCGAACAGCAATTTATTTTCCATAGACACATAAATTTTTCCATTTTTTTGAACTACGGTCAATCCTTTTCCTTCAAAACTAAGCAATGCGCTGGAAATGGCATTTTTTAACTGTTGCATTTGGGCTTCTTTTGCATCAATCAACCCTTGAAGCTCATTAATTTGGTTGGAACGTTCGGCCAATTCATTTTGAAGTTTTTCCAATCGGTCACTTTCAATTGCCAATTTTCTTTCTTTTTCTTCCAGCTGAACCAATAGTTCCTGATTTTTTTGGGATTGCTCGGCCAGTTTTTTTGAACTTTGGGTTGAAAGCACATTATAAGATTCGTCTAAATTTTTATGTTTACTTTGAAGTGAAACGAATTCATTGTCCAATATTTCTTTTTGGGTTTTTAGCGCATCATAATCGCTGTTAAGTTTTTCCAAATCGGCCTCCAATGCTTTTTTCGCAGCCAATAAATCATCTTTTTCTTCAACCAATGCTGAATTTGAAGAACGTAAATTATTGAATTTTGTTTCTAGTTCCTGATATACTTTTTTTGATACACACGAATTTAACGTGATTGCCATAATGAATAGAATTGCTGTTTTTTTTAACATTGTACTGCTTTTAATAATTTAATTTAATCAATTTCAACTACCACTGGGCAATGATCGGAATGATTTGCCTCAGGTAAAATATAGGCTCTTTTAATTCTGTCTTTCATTTCATTGCTTACCATATGATAATCTATACGCCAGCCTTTATTGTTGTTTCTTGAATTTGCCCTGTAACTCCACCAACTGTAATGATGCGGTTCTTTGTTTAAATGACGAAATGAATCTGTAAAACCACTGTCTATAAAATTCCCCAGCCAGTCACGCTCAACGGGCAAAAACCCAGAGGTATTTTTATTCTGGTCCGGATTATGAATGTCAATTTCTGTATGGCAAATGTTATAATCGCCACAAATAATAATATTGGGAAGTTCTTTTTTGAGGTTGTTTACATAGTCCTGAAATTGGGCCATATAATTGAATTTGAACTCCAATCGGTCATCATTGGTTCCGGAAGGTAAATATAAGCTCATTATTGATACGTTCGCAAAATCTATGCGTAAATTTCTTCCTTCATAGTCCATTGCTGCGATTCCGGTACCATAAACAACACGATCTGGCCTTGTTTTTGACAAAACCGCCACGCCGCTATAACCCTTTTTTTCTGCCGAAAACCAATAGTGATATGCATAACCGGCATTGTCAAACAAACTTAAATCCAACTGTTCTTTATGGGCTTTTATTTCCTGCAAACAAATAACATCTGGATTTGCGGCAACCAACCATTCAATAAATCCTTTATTTAATGCGGCTCTTATTCCATTAACATTGTATGATATTATCTTCATTTGGATTTTTTTAAAACTTCATTTCAAGAATTTCTCCTTCCACAATTAAAGTTCCTTCTGTAGCGGCTATAATTTCTTCAACAGAAACACCAGGAGCTCTTTCTAAAAGATAAAACGCATTGTTCTTGATTTCTAAATAAGCCAAATTTGTCACCACCTTTTTAACACAATTTACCCCTGTTAACGGCAATGAGCATGCTTTTAATAATTTTGATTCGCCAGCTTTGTCGGTATGCATCATGGCAACAATAATATTTTCTGCGGAAGCCACCAAGTCCATCGCACCGCCCATTCCTTTGACCATTTTTCCAGGGATTTTCCAGTTTGCGATATCGCCATTTTGAGAAACTTCCATCGCCCCTAAAACTGTTAACTGAACGTGTTGTCCGCGAATCATTGCAAAACTCATAGCCGAGTCAAATAAAGAGCCGCCCTTTAAAATAGTGACTGTTTGCTTTCCTGCGTTAATTAAATCGGCATCTTCTTCCCCATCAATTGGAAAAGGTCCCATTCCAAGCATTCCGTTTTCCGACTGAAATACAACATCTATGTTTTTAGGTATATAATTGGCAACCAAAGTAGGAATTCCAATTCCCAAATTCACATACCATTTATCTTGTAATTCTTGCGCAATTCTTTGCGCTATTTCTTGTTTGGATAAAGCCATTGTTTAAGATTTTGGAGTTACTGTGCGTTGTTCAATTCTCTTCTCATAATCTTTTCCTTGAAAAATACGTTGTACAAAAATACCCGGCGTATGAATTTGGTTCGGGTCCAATTCACCAGCCTCAACCAATTCTTCAACCTCAGCAACGGTAATTTTCCCTGCCATTGCCATCATCGGATTAAAATTACGCGCAGTTCCTTTAAAAATAAGATTTCCTGCGGTATCTCCTTTCCATGCTTTCACAAAAGCAAACTCTGGGTTAAAAGCATGTTCCAAAACATACATTTTGCCGTTAAACTCCCTGGTTTCTTTTCCTTCAGCCACTTCTGTCCCGTATCCTGCAGGTGTGTAAAATGCCGGAATTCCGGCTCCTGTTGCCCTGCAACGCTCTGCTAAAGTTCCCTGTGGAATTAATTCTACATCCAACTCCCCAGAAAGCATCTGGCGTTCAAATTCTTCATTTTCTCCAACATAAGAAGAAACCATTTTTTTAATTTGACGCTTTTTTAATAAAAGCCCCAATCCAAAATCATCAACTCCCGCATTGTTAGAGATACAGGTCAAATTGTTAACACCCAATCTCACCAATTCCGAAATACAATTTTCTGGAATTCCGCATAAACCAAAACCGCCGAGCATGAAAACCATGCCGTCTTCTACTCCTTGTAAAGCCTCATGTACGTTTTTAACTACTTTATTTATCATAAAATTTAACTTTTAAAATTCAGGATCCTCTTCTGTTTCTATTTCAGAAGCATTGTCACTTGCTTGTTTGCTGCAATCTGTTTCTATGGTAATTCCTTCTGGCCTTTCAAAGGCTTCTTTGCTGACTTTCAACGTTTTGTCAGCATACATTTTTTTATAATACAATCCCCAAATTGGCAAAGCCATGGTGGCGCCCTGTCCTCTGCTTAAGCCGGCGAAATGTATGGCTCTGTCTTCACCGCCAACCCAAACGCCAGTTGCCAAGTTAGGTACGATGCCCATAAACCAACCATCAGATTGATTTTGGGTGGTTCCTGTTTTTCCTGCAATCGGATTTGTGAATTTGTATGGATAACCGGTTACCATATTATCGGCATAGGTTGTTCCGCCGGTACGTAAACGAATACCGGAACCCGACTCTGTTACGCCTTCCAATAAATTGGTTATTACATAGGCAGATTCCTCGCTTAATGCTTCTTTTGAATTTGGCATAAATTGTTCTAAAACCAATCCGTTTTTATCTTCAATTCTCATCAATACCATTGGCTCAATTCTTAGTCCTTTATTTGCGAAAGTTGAATAAGCGCCTACCATTTCATATAGCGATAAATCAACAGAACCAAGCGCTATTGAAGGAACTTCGGGAATTTCACTTTCTATCCCTACACTTTGTGCCAAATTAACCACGGTTTTAGGATGCACCATATCAATTAACTTTGCAGTGATTACGTTTATTGAATTTGCCAAGGCTTTTTTCAATGTTAATTCCCCGCCATATTTATTGTCCGAATTTTTTGGCGTCCAATCTGCCGCCATTCCATATTTTTCTGCCGGAATTGTATAAGGCGTATTTGGCAATTTATAACAGGGCGATAATTTCAATTGGTTGATGGCAGCCGCATAAACAAAAGGCTTAAAGGTAGAACCTACCTGACGTTTTTGCTGTTTCACCGCATCAAATTGAAAGTGTTTGTAATTTACGCCGCCAACCCAAGCTTTTACGTGGCCTGTTTGTGGCTCAATAGACAATAATCCGGAGCGTAAAATGTGTTTGTAGTATTTAATGGAATCATAAGGAGTCATGATCGTGTCTATTTCACCTTTATAGGAAAAGACAGTCATACTTGTTTTTTCTTTAAATGAAGCTTTAATTTCACTTTCTGAAGCACCATTTTTTCTCATGCGAATCCAACGATCGGAGCGTTTCATTGCCTGCTCCATGGTAGTTGCCACCTGATCTTTATCCAAATCGTAAAACGGCGCTGTTTTGTTGTTTTTTTGTTCTTTATAAAAAACCCGTTGCAAGTTGGCCATATGCTCTTTCATGGCATCTTCGGCATATTTTTGCATACGTGAATCAATGGTTACGTAAATTTTAAGTCCGTCCCTTTGCAAATTATACTCTGTACCGTCGGGTTTTGGATTGTTTTTTATCCAGGTTTTCATAAAATCGCGCAGGTATTCCCTAAAATACGTTGCAGAACCATCGCTATGGCCTTCTCTATGCACATTTAAATTCAAAGGTGTCGCCTGAAAAGCATCTCTCTGTTCTTTCGTGATAAAATCGTTCTTATACATTTGGCCCAACACCACATTTCGGCGATTTTTTACCAATTCCGGTCTTTTTAACGGATTAAAATATGAGGCGTTTTTAAGCATTCCAACCAACATTGCCGACTCCGGTATTTTTAAATCAATCGGTTCTTTTCCAAAATAAATTCGCGAAGCGGAACGAATGCCCACAGCCAAATTCAAATAATCGTATTTGTTTAGGTACATTGTCAGTATTTCCTGCTTGGTATATTGGCGTTCTAACCGAATGGCAATCACATATTCTTTTACTTTTTGCAAAATCCTTTCCACTATATTTTTGGATCCTTCGCCGTGAAACAACAATTTGGCCAATTGCTGGGTAATGGTGCTTCCGCCGCCTTCTCTTCCCAACATCACAACCGCACGCACAGAAGCTCTGAAATCGATTCCTGAGTGATCATAAAAACGTTCGTCTTCGGTAGCAATCAATGCATTGATTAGATTTTCGGGTAAATCTTTAAATTTTACGGGGGTTCTGTTTTCATAGGCGTATTTTCCCAATGTTTTTCCATCAACAGAAATAACTTCAGAAGCGGTGTTTCTTTCGGGACTTTCTAATTCCTCAAAGGAAGGAAGGGTTCCAAAAGCGCCAAAAGAGGCCAATAAAAACAGCAGAATAATGAATAAAACACCTCCAAAAATGGTCTTCCAAAACCATTTAATATACTTTGAAAATTGATTGTTACTTGTTTGTTTTTTTGTCATTTTATTACTTTTTCAATTCTAAGCCCAACATCAGTGATGCCTTTTAAAGGATTTTTTCCTTCAATATCATTGATGCCGCGCGTTGCGTGTTGAATTTTAAATTTATAAGTGCCTATTTCAGAAAAAACAACATTTTCCTTATAAAATAGTTTGTTTTCTTTAAGGTCTGTATATCCGGAACCTAACCAATTTCCTGAAGCATCTGTCATTTCGTATTCAAGGGTGTCTATCACTTTAAAGCCGTTGGGCATTTCAAGTTTTGCAATTAAAAACAGGGAACTAAACTCATAATCCTTATTGTTCCTAACGGTGATAAACACATTATTATTTGAAATGGTATCCAAATTGTCGATGGTAAAATCAACGCTCTTTTCTGAATGCCATTGTTGGTTTTCAATCGGAATATATTGATCAAAGACCGCATTTGAGTTGCATGACAACACCAATAAAGTAAAGGCGAGTAAACTAAGTTGTTTATATATTTTTATTTGGGTTTGCACTTCTGTTTGGAGGTCTTTGTTTTTTATTTTTAGAACTTCCGCTGCCGCTACCGCTAACTTGTGTCGCTTGCGTTGGTTGCACAGGAGCTTTAAAATTTTTATTTTTATTTTTAGATTTATGGGTGTTTTTCCTTTTTGGCGCATCAAAACGCGTTAAACTGTCTTGCCCAACAACATCCTCAAAAGTAACAATATTTTCTTCTATCAATTCAAATTCATAATCCTCCAAAGAAGTTACAGGTTTGTTGTTTTTGTTTAAATCTATGATTTCCTTTGCGTTTTCCACCGTAAGTTTAAACCACTTATTTCTGTCTTCTTTATACGTGTACCACAACACTCTTTTAAAAATATCCATTTTAATAAAAACGGCTTCTCCTTTTTTTGTTTTCAACACAATATCTTGTCGTGGAAAATCGGATAAGGCATCTAAATACGTGTCCAATTCATAATTTAAACAGCATTTTAATTTACCGCATTGACCGGCTAATTTTTGCGGATTTAAAGACAATTGCTGATAGCGCGCCGCAGTGGTGTTCACTTTTCTTAAATCTGTTAACCAGGTTGAACAGCACAATTCCCTGCCGCAGGAACCCACGCCTCCAAGTCGGGCCGCTTCTTGGCGCAAACCTACTTGTTTCATTTCAACTCTTATGCTGAAAGTACTTGCCAAATCCCTGATGAGTTGCCTAAAATCCACACGATCATCAGCCGTATAATAAAAGGTTGCTTTGTTGCCGTCGCCTTGGTATTCAACATCGGAAAGTTTCATTTTTATGCCCAATCTGCCTAAAATTTCTCTTCCTTTATATTGGGTTTCATATTCCTTTTCTCGTGCGGCTTTCCAAATATCGATGTCTTTTTGGGTGGCTTTTCTGTATATTTTTTTTACTTCTTCACTGTCAAAGGCAACACCTTTTTTCTTCATCTGAATTCTGATCAATTCGCCGGTAAGGGAAACCGTTCCAATGTCGTGGCCCGGACTTCCTTCCACCGCGATGATATCGCCTATGCATATTTGCAGATTATCGACATTTCTGTAAAAATGTTTTCGCCCGTTTTTGAACCGAACCTCAACAATGTTTAAAGGTTCTTGTCCGGTTGGCAGCGACATGTTGGATAGCCAGTCGAAAACTGAGAGTTTCTCACACCCTCCGGTGGCGCAGTTTCCATTGCTTTTGCAGCCTTTCGGCACGGTGTTTATATCTGAAGAGCAACTATTACAGCTCATATATTTCTATGTTTTTATATTGTTTTTGTAAAACTGAAAATCAATTTTACAGAAATCACCAATTTGTAAAGATATCATTTAAATTGTAAACTGTAAAACGATAAAAAACCGATTTATGTTTGTTTTACGTCAATAATTTTTACCGGACAGGCTTCTTTGGCTTTTGTGACCGCTTCCAAAATGCCCATGTCGGCCGATTTTACAGTGAAAAACCCTCTTTTTTCTATGGAATGAAGCAGCACCGCTTTTCCGTCTTTTTTCGACATTTGAAATTGTGCAGCCGCCTGTTCCACACAGTAATTACAACCAATGCACTTGGCTCTTTGCAATGTGATAATTACCATCCTGTATATTTACGAATTATGAATTACGATTTTTGATTTATTAAAAGTTGATGCCTAAAGAACGTTGACTGGCTTTTATTATTTTTATTCCTTTTCATGTTTTTTACACACCCCTAACCCCTCTCAAGAGGGGAATTTATTTCCTACTTCCGTCTTCCAACTTCCGACTTCGGTCTTTTTTACCCAACTTCAACAATGGCGTTGCCAACTTCGGCATTCATAGGAACAATTTTATACAATTTATCCGAAGGACGAATTCTAAAATCAACTTCAAAAGTGCAGGAATCGCCTTTTTGGGCTTTTTCTCCAACGATGTCATTGATGAACATTTGGGTAATTTCCATTTCTTTGGCGCCGGTGGTTGGGCCGGTAATTAAAATGGTGTCGCCAATGGCAATTTCATAGGCTTCAATCTTGAATTCGGCAATGTTTGTTTTGGGAAAATAATGCATTCCTTTGCCAACATACACTTTTTTTTGCGTAGCGTGGCTTCCTGAACCGTTGCTCCATTCCCCCAATTTTTGTCCCAAATAATAGCCGCTCCAAAATCCGCGATTGTACACTTTTTCCAAATCCAGCATCCAGGAAATCACTTTTTCCCTGCTGTAAGTTCCGGCTTCAATACTGTCAATGGCATCGCGGTAACATTTAATGACGTTCGCCACATATTCGGGAGCCCTTCCCCGGCCTTCAATTTTCAATACTTTTACGCCGGCATCAACAATCTGATCCAAAAAATCGATGGTACACAAATCTTTTGGAGACATAATATACTCGTTGTCCAGCTCCATCTCAAATCCGGTTTCCTGATCGATTACCGTATATTTTTTTCGGCAATTTTGTTTGCAGGCTCCTCTGTTTGCGGAAGAATTTGAAGAATGCAAACTCATATAACATTTTCCAGAAACCGCCATGCACAAAGCGCCGTGACCAAAAATTTCGATTTCCAATAAATTTCCTGAGGGTCCGCGAACATCATCTTTCACAATTTGCTCGGTAATTTTCTTCACCTGACGCAAACTTAATTCTCGGCTCAACACCATGGTATCGGCAAACATGGCATAAAATTTCACCGTTTCAATATTGGTGACATTTATTTGGGTAGATATATGAACTTCCATTCCTATGGCCCTTGCCGTTGCGATAACCGCCTGATCCATCGCAATAACTGCCGTAATATCGGCCTCTTTTGCTTTTTGAAGCAAGGTTTTTACCACCGATAAATCGTGGTCATAAATAATGGTATTTAAAGTAAGGTAGGTTCGTACATTTTTTGCTTTGCACCGCGCAGAAATTTCCTTTAAATCATCCATCGTAAAATTTATGGAAGCCCTTGCGCGCATATTAAGTTGCTCAACGCCAAAGTAAATTGAATCGGCGCCATTGTCCAATGCGGCCTGCAACGATTCAAAACTTCCGGCGGGAGCCATCAATTCTATTTTTCCTGTAGTAGTCATTTTGTTTCTGATTTTTTGCAAAATTACATTTTTTCTCATAACTATTTCGGTTACAAATCTTTTATCATTTTTTTAACAGAAAAATATTTATCTGTTAATTTTCAATAAATTAGTGCTTGTTTCTTACATTTTTTTATAAAATTTGCATCAGTATAAAAATAAAAAATTATTAGATGAAACGAGCACAACAAATTTTGATATACAAAGGAATGATTAATGGCGAACAGCATCTGTTACCACAAAAAAATAAAATTTAAACAGATGAAAGTAGCTGTTGTAGGCGCTACCGGAATGGTAGGAAACGTGATGTTGCAAGTGTTGGCGGAAAGAAATTTCCCGATTACGGAATTGTTGTTGGTTGCTTCGGAACGTTCTGTTGGCAAGCAAATGGAATATAAAGGAAAAAAATATACGATTATTGGCATGCAGGATGCCGTTGACGCCCGTCCGGATATCGCATTGTTTTCCGCAGGAGGAACCACTTCTGAAATATGGGCGCCAAAATTTGCTGAAGTTGGAACAACGGTTGTTGACAACTCATCTGCCTGGAGAATGGATCCCACCAAAAAATTGGTGGTTCCTGAAATTAATGGCGATGTGTTGACCAAAGCCGACAAGATTATTGCAAATCCGAACTGCTCAACCATTCAATTGGTGATGGCTTTGGCGCCTTTGCACAAAAAATACAAGATGAAACGCGTGGTAATCTCAACGTACCAATCCGTTTCCGGGACAGGCGTAAAAGCGGTGCAACAGCTTGAAAATGAATCGAAAGGCATCAAAGGTGAAATGGCTTATCATTATCCAATTAACAGAAACGCCATTCCGCAGTGTGATGTATTTTTAGAAAACGGCTACACCAAAGAAGAAATGAAATTGGTGAAAGAGCCAAAGAAAATTTTGAATGACGATTCTTTTACGGTTACCGCAACCGCCGTTCGTATTCCAACTTCCGGCGGACATTCAGAAGCCGTAAATGTTCAGTTTGAACACGATTTTGACTTGGGCGAAGTCCGCAAATTGTTAAGTGAAACGCCCGGCGTGATTGTGCAGGATAATTTAGACACCAATACCTATCCGATGCCGATATATGCGCACAATAAAGATGAAGTTTTTGTGGGCAGAATAAGAAGGGACGAATCGCAGCCGAATACCTTAAATATGTGGATTGTGGCCGACAACCTTCGAAAAGGCGCCGCAACAAACACCATCCAAATTGCAGAATATCTGATTGAAAACAAGTTGGTTTAAGTATTTATTTTAACCGCCTCAAAAAAAATTAATTTCATAAAATCTACTGTTTTTCAGTAGATTTTTATATTTATGGTCATTTATAAGCCAAAAACAAAACAATAAAAAAGTTATAAATATTTGTATCTTTGTTTAAATGGAAAAAATAGGAGACATAGAAATCCGTGTAGTTGGTAAATTTGGCAATGAAGAATTAAGTCCTGATAACTATGACATTAAGCACATTGCATTGATTTTGCAAAATGTTGAAGATTTACTGTACCCAAACAATAAAAAAGACCGGCCAATTATAACTTACGATATCAAAGAAGGCTCCGTAAGGCATATTTTTAAAACAACCATACAAACTATCATCGGATTTAGCGCTGTTTTATCAGAAATTCAAGCAAAAAACGCCATTGATTTCTTAGAATTAAAAACTGCCCGCGCTATAGAAAATATTCAATATTTATCTCTTCAGAAAAATTATGAATTCCAAATTAAGACTTCTTTAAAAGAAGATTTCGAATTAATTATAAATCCTTCAACCAAATTTTTCAGAACAGAGAATATTTGGGTTGATGCTGAATTGTACTTTTATGGAATTTTAAAAGATGCCGGTGGCAAAAGCAAAGCAAACATTCATCTTGATACTGAAGATTACGGATATTTATCTATTGAAACAGGAGAAGAATTTTTAAAACAAAGAGAAGAAAATTTGTTGTATAAAAAGTTTGGGGTTAGGGCAAATGGAAAACAAAATATTGAAACTGGCGAAGTTGACACAAAATCGTTGAAACTTTTAGAGTTAATTAATTACAATCCTAAATTTGACAGCGAGTATTTAAATAGCCTTATTTCTAAAGCCAAAAAGAATTGGAAAGAAATTAATGCTGATGAATGGTTATTAAATTTAAGAGGAGGTTATGAAGCATAGCGTTCTTCTCGACACAAGCTTTTTCATTAGACTTTTAAATGATGAAGACCCACTTCACAAAAATGCGGTTGGTTATTTTAAATATTTCTTAGAAAATGAAATAACCCTTAAAGTTTCGACAATTTCAATCGCGGAGTATTGTGTACTCGGAAAATTAGATGATTTGCCACTCAACAATATTCAAATTCTTCCATTTAACCTAAAAGAAGCCGAAAGAACAGGAGAATTTGCAAAAATCATTTTTATTGAAAACAAAATTAGTATGGCAAAATTATTTCCCAGAGCCATCATACCAAATGATTCAAAACTTTTTGCCCAAGCCGATTTAGATAAAACGATTACTCATTTTGTGACTTCTGACATTAGATCTAAAAAAACATTGATGATGTTAAAAAATGGAATAAATCCCAAATTTGACATTATTAGTATAGAAATCCCATTTACGCATACTTTTGGCATTTTAGATTTATGAAATAAATCAAATGCTCATAACAAATACTGTCACTTTTATTCTTATTGCTTCTTTTTAAACAAATTCTTCAAAGCATTTTGGACAAGGCTGTCTTTTACTTTATCCAAAGGTACTTTAGGCTTTGTCGTTTTTAGGCTGTCAACGCTTTTTGTTTTTGAGGTATCAACTTTGGTTTTTCCCGGCAGTAAGTTGCCCAAAGCTGCGGTTGCCTGATTGATCAATTTTCCTTTTTGCATGTCAACCAATTGCGTAACTACGTTGGTGGTTGCCTTTTGAAGGTCGGTGGTAACTTTAGGATTTGTAAAACTTCCCGTTAATACTGCATTTACAGGGAAATTTTCGATTTTTGCCGCATCGGCAGGCGTTAATTTTGTAAGCAAATTATTGACTTCAGTGCCTAAATATTTTACTGGAACATCAAATTTTAAGTTGTAAGCCATACTTTGGTCAAAACCGTGCGAACCTGCAACTTCAATGTTGATATCTTGGTATTTAAGCGTAAAAGGATTGATTTGAACTTTCCCGTCTTTAAAAGACAATATCATTTTTAGTTTGTCCAAATTCAACTTTTCAAGGTCCAAAAATTTTATGTTTGAACTTAATGAAGCAAGCAACGGTGAATTGGCCGGACTTAATTTTGAACCCAACAATTGCCCAATCAAGTTTCCCGTAATGGTTTTAAGATCTGGCGTCATATCTTCAGTTAAATTTCCCGATAATTTGATGGTTGAATTTAACTTCCCCATCACGGCATTGGCGATTGGCGCAATGGCTTTTAACATGGCCAGTTGCGTAAAAGCTTCTGAAATGTTTAAGGAATTTAAGTCTAAACCCATTTCAAATTTTGGCGTTTTTTCTTTGGTGGAAACCATGCCGCCCATGGCTATTTGTCCGCCAAAAACATTCATTTTCAAATCGCTTAACGTCACGGCTTCATCTTTAATGGCCAAATTCCCTGAAACATTTTTTAAATTCAAATTGTCATAAACCACCGTTGTGGCTTTGGCGGCGATGGTCACCTCTAAAAATGAAGGAATTTTTAACGCTTCTTTGGTGGATTTGGTTGCGGCGGTATCGGTTTTGGTTTCCATAAAATCGGCCACTTCAAATTGACGGGAAGCCAAGTTAAAATTCCCTTTCAACACCTGATTTTTAAAAATAAATCCGTAAAAATTGTCCAAATTACCGGTCGCCTGAAAATCGGAATTTCCGGTTTCTCCGTCAAATTTATTCAAACGAATGGCTGTTGGAGTGAAGGCGATGGCGGCTTGTTTAATTTTAAACGGTTTTGCCATTTCGGCGCTTTCATAATTAAAATCGGTGACCGTAATGGTTCCCGAATTTTGAATATTTTGATAGTTACTTGCTTCAACCGATTTCATGTCAAATCGCGTTACCACATCGGCATTTAGGATTCCCGTTAAAGGTTTTTCAAGTTTCACGGGGTAGGCTTTAGCGACATTTGCCAAATTGATGACTCCTTTTATTTCGGCATTGATCAACGGATTTTCCGCAATATTTTGAATGGTTGCTTTTGCGTTAAACACATCCCGGTCAATGGTAAAAGACAATTTGTCCAAATTTACGTATGTGTCGTTAAAAATTCCTGTTTTGTTTACAATACGGGAATCTATCACAATATTTTTTACCGATTTCGGCAAATTCGGATATTGAAAAGACGCGTTGTTTGAAGCAATTTCAACATCAAAAGCCGGAATTTTGGCATCAGAATAAGTTCCCTTCACAACGCCGTTTACCTTAAAATCACCCGATGTTTTTACGCCGTCCAACTTCCCTGAATACATTTCGGGAATCAAGCCCAAAAAGTTTTTAAATGATGAAACAGGCGTTTTAAATTTCATATCGTAAACCTGCCCGTCATCCGTCATCTGAATAAATCCGTCAAACGCAATCGGGAGCAAATTCACCAAAGCTTCGTTTTCTTTAAAAGTATATTTAAGGTTTTCCAAATCCAATCCCAAAACGGCATCAAGTGCTAAATCCACATTTTTTAAATAGTTTGTTTTGTCTATGGAAACAGCCAGTTTTGCTGTGGTCTTGGTATCTAAATCCAGTATTTTATGCTTAAAGTCGCCGCTGCCTTCATGGTTGATGCTGTCCAAAATAACGCTCATTTTAGAGGCTGCATCAAAATACGTAAAACGAAGATTTTTAATGGTGTACTTCTGAAAATTTAGCGCAAATTCATCATTTTTAGTGGCCTCTTTTTCATCATTGTCTTTTATTGCAATGTCATAATTAGACAAACCTTCTTCATTATAAATAATATTCACTTTTCCGTTTTCGCTGCTAAAAGCCTCAATGCCCATAGGTTCTCCTTTTCCTTTAAAAAGTTCTTTAACGCTCATTTTAAGGGTGAAAGTGTTGGAATAAAACAAGGTGTCATTTTCAAAAGGCGCCTTGTTTATAATGCTTAAATCATCAATTATGATGGTTGCTTTCGGAAAATTTTTAAACAAACTCAAATCAACATCCTCAAAAGCCACCACCGCGTCAACATTTTTATTGATGGATTTTAGCACCAATTCCTTGATTTTTCCTTTAAAAATAAAAGGCGTAGCCACAAGAAGAAGCGCAAAAACCAATAAGATGATTCCAATTATTTTAAATGCTTTTTTCATTATTTATGTGTTTTTTATCTGTGATGAAAATTCAATTTTTAAATCAATGTTTGGGTAAAGATAATTCTAAAATTATGAATAGAAAAAAGAATAGAGAATAGAGATTAACCCGTGGATGTAATTAGTTTTGATGGTAATTTTTCGTCAGTTCGAGTGATTTTCGATAGAAAATCGTATCGAGAACAGGAAAATTATTATTAAAAACGGTTCTCGATACATTTTTTGTTCCACGACACTTCGAGTTTTTAAAATTAGAAATTTTAAAATTATCGAGAAGCACTCCACAAAAAACACTCGAACTGACGTTTTTAATAATTACACCCGACAGGTATTTTGACAATAACTTTGATCAACAAAAAAGCCGCAAAATTTGCGGCTTTTTTGGGGTTTTTGAGGTTTATTTTGAAACTTTTAGAACATCTGCAATAATTTTCACCAAATCATGTTTTGGCATAGCGCCCTGCGCCATTTGCGGGGCTTCATCTTTGGGAACAAACAACATTGACGGGATGCTTCTGATGCCAAATGCTGCAGCCAATTCCTGTTCAACTTCGGTATCCACTTTATAAATGTTTAATTTTCCTTCATATTCATCGCTTAATTCCTCCAAAACCGGCGCCACCATTTTACATGGTCCGCACCAATCAGCATAAAAGTCGATAATACAAGGAACATCGCCTTCAAACTTCCAATCTTTATTTTTTTCGAAATTAAAAACTTTTTCTAAAAAAGTTTCTTTTGTCAATAATTCTGTCATTTTTTTAAATTTAATTTTGTAAATCAGCAATTTTTATGCCGTTCTTTATTGAGTACAAAGTGACATAAATATAGGTAATTTTGAGGTAACTTATGTTACTTGTGTAATAAATTTTGTATTTTAACGACCTAATAATTAACTATTAACTTAAATTTAAGCTCTATGAATTCAAAATTAACAATGGCCCTGCGTCTTTTGCTGGGATTGATCTTGCTTGTGTTTGGCGCAAACAAATTTCTTCAATTTATGCCAAGTCCGCAAATGGAAGGCCCGCCGGCCGATTTTATGGGCGCATTATTTGCAACCGGCTATATGTTTCCCATGATTGCCATCACGGAAATTGTTGCCGGCGTGTTGCTGTTAACCAATAAGTGGACAGGATTGGCATTAATTCTTGCGGCCATAATCTCTGTAAACATTGTATTGTTCCATTTGGCTTTGGACCCTGCAGGTGTTGCCGCCGCCGCGGTAGTTGCTGTTTTAAATGTGGTTTTAATTTATGCCAATTGGAAAAAATTTAAAACATTGTTTTAAATTTATTGTTGTCCGATTAAATTTTTCAATACAAACAGGTCGCATTTTGATTGAGACAAATCCTTTTTTATGAATTTTTATCGGACAACAATGTTTTAACCTTTAATGTTCAAAATAACAAGAAGACATATTCAATTGGATATGTCTTTTTTTGATTAGCTTTGTTACTTGTCCAAAATCCAACAAATAATGAAACCATTTTCTGTTTTAACTTTGATTTGCGTTTTAATGATTTCCTGCAAGAATTCTGAATCAAATAATAACATGACCACCTTGAAATATCCAGAAACCAAAAAAGTTGATACCGTCACCAATTATTTCGGAACAGCAGTTAAAGATCCATACCGCTGGCTGGAAGACGACAGGTCTTCCGAAACTGCCGCTTGGGTCATCGCCCAAAACAAAGTGACTTTTGATTATTTATCGAAAATTCCTTATCGCGAAGCCTTAAAAAACCGCTTGGAAAAATTATGGAATTACGAAAAAATTGGCGCGCCATTTAAAGAAGGCGACTATCATTATTTTTATAAAAATAACGGACTGCAAAATCAGTATGTGCTGTATCGTCAAAAAAATGACGAAACTCCCGAAGTTTTTTTAGATCCCAATACTTTTTCTGAAGACGGAACCACTTCATTGGGCGAAATTTCCTTTTCAAAAGATGGAAATATGGTGGCTTATTCCATTTCTGAAGGCGGATCGGACTGGCGAAAAATTATTATCATGGATGCCATTTCCAAAGAAATTAAAGAAGACACTATTATTGATGTAAAATTCAGCGGCATTTCCTGGAAAGAAAATGAAGGATTTTATTATTCAAGTTATCAAAAACCCAAGGGAAGCGAACTTTCGGCAAAAACCGACCAACATCGTTTGTTTTACCATAAATTGGAAACTTCACAAAAAAACGATCCCATTATTTTTGGTGACACGCAAAAACGAAGATATATCACAGGAAATGTAACCGAAGACGGCAACTATTTACTGATCCGCGCTTCAATATCTACATCTGGCAATGAATTGTATTTGAAAGATTTATCAAAACAAAACAGTCCGATTATCACTATTTTAAATAATTTCGATTCGGAAACCACTTTATTGGACAATCTGGGAGAAACCTTGTTTTTTGTCACCAATTTAAACGCTCCAAACAAACGCGTGGTGAAAGTAAGCGCTAAAAATCCGCTTCCGAAAAATTGGGCGGACGTTATTCCGGAAACCAAAAACGTGCTCTCACCTTCAACAGCCGGCGGATTTATTTTTGCAGAATATATGGTTGATGCCGTTTCGCAAGTAAAACAATACGATTACAACGGAAAATTTATTCGCGAAATCGAATTGCCGGGTGTTGGAACCGCAGGCGGATTCCGCGATAAAAAAGAGGCGACCACTATTTATTATTCCTTTTCAAATTACATCACCCCGGGTTCCATTTATGCCTTTGAGCCATCAACCGGAATTTCAACATTGTACAACAAACCAGCCATCGATTTTAATCCGGATCTTTATGAAACAAAACAGGTTTTTTATACTTCAAAAGACGGCACTAAAATTCCGATGATAATTTCCCATAAAAAAGGAACAGCCTTAAACGGGAAAAATCCGACAATTTTATACGGATATGGCGGCTTTAACATCAGTGTAACTCCAGGTTTCAGCATTACAAACGCTGTTTGGATGGAACAAGGCGGCATTTATGCGGTTCCAAACATTAGAGGCGGCGGTGAATATGGAGAAGCCTGGCACAATGCCGGAACAAAAATGAAAAAACAAAATGTATTCGACGATTTTATCGCAGCGGCTGAATATTTAATTGAAAACAAATACACTTCGTCAAATTATTTGGCCATCAGCGGCGCTTCAAATGGCGGATTGCTGGTGGGCGCAACAATGACGCAACGGCCCGATTTAATGAAAGTGGCTTTGCCGGCTGTGGGTGTTATGGATATGCTGCGTTACCATACTTTTACCGCGGGTGCCGGCTGGGCTTATGATTATGGCACATCGGAAGATTCAAAAGAAATGTTTGACTATTTAAAGGGATATTCGCCTGTTCACAATGTAAAAGCGGGCGTTGCATATCCGGCAACATTAATTACGACAGGAGATCACGATGACAGGGTGGTGCCGGCGCACTCGTTTAAATTTGCCGCAGAATTGCAGGAAAAACAAACAGGAACCAACCCAACATTAATCCGAATTGAAACCAAAGCCGGACACGGAGCAGGAACGCCCGTTTCCAAAACCATTGAACAATATGCCGATATTTTTGGCTTTACCTTATTCAATATGGGCTTTAAGGAATTGCCGAAAGCTTTGTAAGATATAATGTTATTGGTTATTGGTTAAATTTATCCCGATGCCAAAGCCAACAACTTAAAAAACAAAATTGCCATTTTTTGCCAACACTCAAAATAAAATGTAAATTTAAGAAAAATGCAAATTAAAAGATAAATGGCCATATTTCAGAAATCAGTAATTAAAAAACACCTTAGCAACCTCGACAAAACACTCGTTGAAAAAGCATTCCTGAAATTCCGGGAAAACTACACGCCTGCCAAAATAGAACGCATAAAAAAACTAAAAGAAGAAGAATATCAAGATGGATTTTTAAGGGAAATCTTTGTTGACGTTTTAGGCTACACATTGCGGCCTGACGAAAACTTTGATTTGCAAAGAGAATTTAAAAACCAAACCGACGGAAAAAAAGCTGACGGAGCCATTTTAAAAAATGAAAACGCCATTGCGGTAATTGAATTGAAATCGGCCAAAACAAAGGATTTGACTTTGGTTACGCAACAAGCATTTAATTATAAAAACAACCAACCTGAGTGTAAATATGTAATTACTTCAAACTTTCAAAAGTTGCGTTTTTATGTTGATTATTCAAACGAATATGAAGAATTTGATTTATTTCATCTTGAAAAAGAGGCCTTTGAATTGCTGTTTTTAATGCTCAGAAAAGAAAGTATTTTTTCAAATTTACCGCTTAAATTAAAAGAAGAAACACAATTCCACGATCAAAATATTTCAGCAAAGCTTTATAAAGATTATTCTAATTTTAAGCGAAAATTATACGACAATCTTACCATTAACCATCCCGAAATTGACAAACTGACGCTGTTTAAAAAGTCCCAAAAATTGTTGGACCGTTTTCTGTTTATTCTGTTTGCGGAAGACAGCGGCTTATTGCCGCCAAACTCTATTTCAAGAATCATAAAACGCTTTGAAATTTTAAAGGAAGAAGACGCATACAAACCGCTTTACGAAATATTTAAACAATATTTCGGCTATATGAATGTTGGGCGAAAAGGCAAAAAACAAGAAGATGACATTCCTGCATACAACGGCGGACTTTTTTATGAAGACGCTCTTTTAGATGCTTTAAACATAGATGATGAATTGCTGATTTTGGAATTGAAAAATCTTTCGAAGTACGATTTTAATACAGAAGTTGACGTAAATATTTTAGGGCATATTTTTGAACATTCACTTAATGAAATAGAAGAATTTAGCGCAGAAATATCAAGGGAGCAAGCTCCCTTGCAAAGCAAACGCAAAAAAGACGGCGTTTTTTATACGCCAAAATACATTACGCAATATATTGTAGAAAATACCATTGGAACGCTTTGCCACGAAAAACGAAAAGAATTAGATCTTTTAGAAGTTGAATTTGAGGATTCCTTTAGAACCAAAGACGGCGCATTGTCCGTAAAAGGAAAAAATTTATTTCAAAAACTGACCAATTATAAAGATTGGTTAATTAACCTAAAAATTATAGATCCCGCCTGCGGAAGTGGCGCGTTTTTAAACCAAGCCTTAAACTTTTTAATTGCCGAACACACCACCATTGACGATATTATTGCAGAACTTACCAATGCGCCGTTGCGCTTGTTTGACGTTGACAAAAATATTTTGGAAAACAATCTTTTTGGCGTTGACATCAATGAAGAAAGCGTTGAAATTGCGCAGCTTTCATTATGGCTGAGAACCGCAAGAAAAGACCGTAAATTATCGAGTTTAAACAATAACATTAAATGCGGAAATTCATTAATCAGTGACCCTGAAATTGCAGGGAACAAAGCTTTTGATTGGCATAAAGAATTTCCTGACATAATGAAAAATGGCGGTTTTGATGTGGTTATTGGGAATCCTCCTTATATAAAAGAATATACAAACCGTCAGGCATTTGATGGTTTACACGAACATTATTGCTATCAAGGAAAAATGGATTTATGGTATTTCTTTGGCGCATTAGCATTGGAAATCGTTAAAAAAGACACAGGTTTAATTGGTTATATCGCTCCCAATAATTGGATTACAAATTCCGGAGCATCAAAATTTAGAAATATTATAATCAACAATGGTAAATTGATAAAATTCATAGATTTTGGTGATTTTAAAGTGTTTGATTCGGCAGGAATTCAAACAATGATTTACATTATGAAACGCTCGGAAAATAACCAAAAATACAATTTTGATTATGCCAAAGTTTTGGACAGCAAAATAAAACATGCTGACGCACAATTGTTTCTTGAAAACGTGAAAGATGAACGATTTGACTATTTTACAACCGAAATCGAAAAAGCAAAATATTTAGACAAGCCTATCAACTTCATAAACGCAGGTTTAAGCCTTGTTGTAAACAAAATAAAAGCTAAACAAAACTTTGTGTTTGATGATAAAGAAATTGCCACAGGAATTGATGTTCATCAAGATTTTACAAATAAAAAACATATTGAAATTTTAGGCGAAGATTTTGTAATTGGAGAATGCATCTTTAATTTAAATCATCAAAAATATAATGCGTTAAACTTAACGCCAAAAGAGAAAGAATTGGTAAAACCATTTTACACCACAGCTGAATTAGGTAGATTTCACGGTATTCCAAAAAATAGACTTTGGGTAATTTATACCGATTCAAGCTTTAAAAAACCAGAAACCATTGAGCCTTATCAAAATTTAAAAAATCATCTTGATAGATTTGTTGACATTATTACATCAGACAATAAACCTTATGGATTACATAGATCAAGAGAAGAAAAGTTTTTTATTGGTGAGAAAATAATTTCAGTTCGCAAATGTGCAAGACCAACTTTTACTTTTACGGATTTTGATTGTTATGTGTCTCAAACTTATTTTTCAATTAAAACAGAAAGACTTGATCAAAAATATTTAACAGGTTTATTAAATTCAAATTTAATTGCTTTTTGGCTAAAATATAAAGGAAAAATGCAAGGCGATTTGTATCAGGTTGACAAAGAACCTTTATTGAACTTGCCAATAATAAAACCAACAAACGAAACACAAAACGAAATTGCCGCATTAGTTTCCCAAATAATTGAAAACAAACAGAAACAATATGATTATGGCTATTTGCTTGAAAAAACCAAAACAGAGAATAATTTTGAGCGAGAAATTCAACTTTCAAAAGAACTCGAAAATATTTCAAAAAGCATAGAAAAAGCAGAAAATGAGCTCAATGAATTGGTTTACGGTCTTTATGGGTTAACGGAAAGTGAGATTGCTGAAATTGAAAAAAATATTTAAAAATGAAGTTTAAATATATAATAATCAGCTTGCTAGTTCTAATAATTATTTTGTTAGGAATTGATATTTTTACAGGTATTTGGTACTGGAATAGAAATAATTTAATTTTTAATCCTGTTAACTTCAACAATATTCTTACACCTATTTTAACTTTATTGGCAATAATTATCTATGGTATTGCATTATTTACATCAATAGAACAGAATAAAATACTACATAACCAAAATATTAAACCTTATTATTTAAAAGAAATTAAAAATCTTAAAAATAGAGCAAAGAAAACTGAGATAAATCATTTGGGAGTCTTTGATGAAGAAAAAGTACACCTTTTAAATTATACAAAATACTTAATGAGTGCTATTACTAAACTTACAAAAAGTAATGATTTTTTAAATGATTATAAAGACTTTGAAAATAATTTAAAACACAATCGTGATTAGAAATGAATTAGCTATTGATAAATATATTGCATTTATTGATTTTTTTGATAAAAGAAGTGGAAATATGGCTCCTTTTATTCCAATGATTTTTGATGAGTTCAATCAAACTAAAGAAATAAAATATAAATCAATTGCAGATACATCGTTGAGAAAACCGTATGAATGGTTTAAGAAAGAATTAGAATAATAGAACTTTATATAAAAAATGACAGAAATTAAAGAAAGCATTGAAGAACACATGAAAAACACTTTAGAAATACTTTCTCTGACAAATCAAAGGGCTGCCTGATTTGTTTGAATATTTTTGCTCCGAAAGTTTAGTAACTTCATTTAATTATTTATACATTTGCATTTATCAATATATAATAGTTGATTTTGAACTTAAAACAAATAGAAAAAATATCGAAAGCACTTGGGGATAGTAACCGGCTTAAGATTTTAAAGGCCATACAATCTCATAAGGGAAAGTTGGAATGTACCACAATTATTTCATCCCTCAATTTAGCGCAGCCTTCTGTAAGCCACCATATAAAAAAACTGGTGGAAGCAGAACTCATAGAGCCGCATAAAGAAGGGCGTTTTTATTTTTACTCTTTAAAAAATGATGTTTTGGACGCATACCTATCGACATTAAAAAAGTTATAATTTTTTATTTAAACAACACATCGAAACATTTAAATATATGGACACTAAAAAAGTAGAATATTCCATTTTAGAATTGGCTCTTGTTCCCAAAGGCGGCACCATAAAAGAAACCCTGAACAATTCTTTGGCGCTTGCAAAAGTAGCGGAAACTTCCGGCTACAAGCGCTATTGGTTTGCAGAGCACCATAATGCAGAACATATAGGCAGTAGCGCCACCTCAATACTTATAGGTTATGTTGCGGAAAATACAAATAGTTTACGGATAGGTTCGGGTGGGATTATGCTCCCCAACCATTCACCTTTGATTATAGCCGAACAATTTGGAACCTTGGCGCATCTATACCCAGACCGCATCGACCTAGGCATTGGGAGGGCACCGGGTACAGACCCACAAACTGCGCGGGCCATACGGACAGACTTTATGGAAGCTGCACATTCTTTTCCGAGGGAAATAGAGAAAATTCAGCAGTATTTTTCATTGGAAAATAAGAGCTCAAAAGTCCGTGCAACAATTGCTGAAGGAACTGATGTACCCTTGTATATTTTAGGTTCCAGTACCGATAGTGCCCATTTGGCCGCAGCAAAAGGTCTGCCTTACGCCTTTGCCAGTCACTTTGCCTCCACGCATTTGCACAATGCTCTACGGATTTATGAGCAGGAATTTAAAGCATCTGAATTTCTAAAAAAACCCTACACAATGGCCGGTGTCAACGTATTTGTAGCCGATACCGATGAGGAGGCCGAAAAATTGTTTACTACGGTTATACGGATGTTTGTGGGGATACTTACCGGGACAAAGGATGGTTTACAGCCCCCTTCACAAATGACCGAAGAGCTCCAAGAAATGTATAATCATCCTTCAGTATACCAAATGCTGAAATATTCTTTTGTGGGAAGCAAAGAAAGTGTAAAAAAACAGACCAAAGCGTTTTTAGAAGAAACGGGCGTTGATGAACTTATTGCCGTGGTTACAATGTATTCGGTAAAAGACCGTATAAAATCTACTCAATTGTTCGGCGAAATTATGACTGAAATCAACCAAGAAAAACCTACATATTCTGACAATGCCTAGCAATTGATTGTCATAAACCGCAACAAGTAAACAAAAATTAATTTAAAAATCATAGATATGAACATAGGAATTTTAGGCACTTCATAGGAAGCATACTTGCACGTAAACTCTCCAACGCCGGGCATTCGGTAAAGGTTACCAATACCAGGGAAATGCCTTAACTTAAGAAAATTGCAGAAGATTTGGGAGCAGAAGCGGCATCTACGCAAGATGTTGTAATAGATGTTGATGTTATTCTCTTTTCAATGCCCTTAAACGCCTATAAAAATTTACCAAAAGATTTGCTGGAGAATGTACCAAAAGATGTTGTCATAATTGATACGTCCAACTATTATCCGATGCGTGATGGCGATATCTCCTCTGGTGCTCGTCTGCGACGAGTACCTACTTAAATTAGCCTAAAAATAGAGCGTTTGCAATGTATCTCCGAAATATTTTTAAGGCATCTTTTTAAAATTATTAAGGCATCTTTTGAAATTATTAAGGCATCTTTTAGCGAAAAAATAGGGCACAAAAAAAAGAAGGCAAGCGAACTTGCCTTCTTTTATGGTTAAAAAACTGATTTACTAAACTTTTTCGAACTTCACCGAAGCCAATAAGTTCCTGAATTCACGGGCAGGCCTAAACCTAATGTTTAGTTTTTTAATTTTCGTGGACGAAAATTCTTCTTCCGTAGCTACGCCTACAGAGGAGAGCGTAGATCTAAAAGTGCCAAAATCGCCCAATTTAATTATTTTGCCGTTTGCAATTTCATCAGGAATAATTTGCAAAAGCCCCTCCAAAACCGCCATAGTATCCATCATACTTACCGTACTTTCCCTGCTGATGCGTTTCGCAAAATCTCTCAGGGTTAACTCTTCCTGAGCCTGTTTAAATGGATACAATTTATTTGGCGCCATCAAATCCGTTGGATTGATACGCTCTTTTAATGAGTATTTAATCATGATATTTATTTTTATTGTGGACAATTTTAGACAATAGGCAATTGTTCCAAAGCCTTACAGCTACACACCTTTTATTTTTAAAATCTAAGGAACCGTGAATTTTGGCAGTTTGCGGCCGGACGAATATGGGTGCGCGGCAATGATTGGTGCATAAGGTTTACTTCATAATTAACTTAACTAAAATTTATGTTAAAATTTTAGGTAGGCTAAAAGAAGACATGTAGATTTGTGTATCGATAAAAATCTAGCGCTTCTTTTAGCGTTACCTCATTTAAAAGTCTTAAAGTTGTCGCTTTAAGGCTTTTTTTGTCTTTACAAATATAGCTGTTATTTAAACTGCTGTATTGTTTATTTATCAACATCTTATCAATAGGTTTAAGATGACTTACCTTTAAAACCAGATTTAATGTTTTTTGTTACATTTTTGTACACCTATATTTTTGTCCAAACAAAGATAAACCTAATTTGGCGGCTAAAAAGACATACTTATTCACATTTGCAGGTGTGTTCTTAACATTAATTTTTGATTTAACAATTGCTTTAGTGTAACTTATAGGGTTATTGGATAGCCTTTTTATGTTATAAAATACTTGTTGCAATGCTGAATGTAACATACAGTACAATAAATATATCCTGAGCATTTCAAGTATTTTTGTTTTACTTCCGTCGTCGGTCTTCCAACTTTTAACTTTTACCTTAAACTCGCAACAGGATTTATAAAAACCCCATAACCTTTTGAAAACAAAAGGCTTTTGGGGTTTTGTAGTTCCACCAAAAAGGTGGAAATTGCGGTTGAAACCCAGCAAATACTACAATGCGTAAAATTACACAA
>DATCUQ010000019.1:0-17081 GCA_036567345.1 Lutibacter sp. | reverse complement strand
TTCTTTTTGCCATTATTTATTAACCTTATCGCTCTTTTACGAATGGCATATCTAGTGGGTTCCGCTATTGTTCTAAAATCTTCTCTTTCCATAGAACAAATATACAAAATATTTCCGTTATATTAACGCTGGGTTAATAAGCAGCGGCGACCACATTGTTTCGGCACGTTCGGTTTTTGGATCAACCCATACCTTGTTTACCAAATATTTCCCGAAATGGCAGATTGAAACCTCTTATTTCGATATCAACAATCCTGACGAAATAGAACCTTTAATCACTCCTTCAACAAAAATATTGTATGCGGAATCGCCCACCAATCCGGGAGTGGACATTATCGATTTGGAATTGTTGGGGAAAATCGCCAAAAAGCACCATTTGTTGTTGGTGATCGATAATTGTTTTGCGACGCCGTACATACAGCAACCCATAAAATTTGGGGCAGATTTGGTGATTCATTCCGCCACAAAACTCATGGACGGACAAGGGCGTGTTTTGGGTGGTGTGGTGGTTGGAAAAGTTGATTTGGTGCGCGAAATCTATTTATTTTCTCGAAATACGGGTCCGGCATTGTCGCCTTTTAACGCTTGGATATTGTCCAAAAGTTTGGAAACCTTGGCGGTTCGTATAGAAAAACACTGCGAAAATGCACTGAAAGTGGCGGAATTTTTGGAAAGCCATGACAACATTGAAAAAGTGAAATACCCTTTTTTGGTTTCGCACCCGCAATATGCCATTGCCAAAAAGCAAATGAAATTGGGCGGAAATATCATCGCCGTGGAGGTGAAAGGCGGCTTGGAAGCGGGAAGGAATTTTTTAAATGCACTGAAAATGTGCTCTTTGTCGGCCAATTTGGGCGATACCAGAAGCATTGTTACGCACCCTGCATCCACCACGCACAGCAAACTTTCATCAGCAGAACAATTTGCGGCGGGGATTACGCCCGGTTTGGTTCGGATTTCTGTTGGATTGGAGCAGGTTGATGATATTATTCAGGATATTAATGATGCCTTGATGCGTTAATAGTGGGAAGACCGAAGTCCGAAGACGGAAGACAGAAGTAAGAAGTTCATTGAATCAAATTCCCCTCTTGAGAGGGGTTAGGGGTGTGTAAAAAACATGAAAAGAAAAAAATCAAGTAAAACAGGTCAACGTTATTTAGGTATCGACATTATAAAATTCTAAAATCGTAAATCAAAAACCTTAATTCGATTCGCGTTAGGGGTTGCAGAGGAAAACCTTTTTGCGCTTTTTGGCGAAAAAAGTTTGGAACGAAAAACCCGCCTGCCTTTTCGGCAGGAACGCCAAAATAATAACATCAACGCTAAAAACGTTAAATAATTAAATTTGGTCAATCTATTAGCCTATCGAATTGGTAGAGTATTAAAAAAAATGTATTTTTGATGCCGATTAAAAGATTTAGCACACCAAACAACTATGATTATAGATCAAATTATAACATCATCTAAAACAACTTCCAAAAAAGGTTTTGCAGAAGACATAAAATCGGAAAAGCCTATTCGCAGCATCGTGAAAGCAATGAGTTGGCGGATTGTGGGAACGATTGACACGATGATTATTTCCTGGTTTATTACGGGAGAATTAAGTATGGCATTGTCGATCGGTTCCATTGAGGTGATTACGAAAATGGTGCTTTACTATGGCCACGAACGGATTTGGAATTTAATAAAATGGAGAAAACAATGAGAAATTTAGATTTGGAACACCTCAATAAGGAACTGGAACATAAATCGCCCGAAGAAATTATCGATTGGGCATTGTCGCTGGCTTCGGCACCGGTGGTTACCACAAATTTCAGGCCTTATGAAGTGGCTATTTTATATGCCTGCACCAAAGTTAAAAATGATTTAAAGGTAATTTGGTGCGATACGGGCTACAACACGCCGCAAACATATAAACATGCCAATGATTTAATTGAAAAATTGAATTTAAATGTGCATTTGTATGTGCCAAAACAAACGGCAGCGCACAGAAACGTGACCATGGGAATTCCGCAAATTGAAGATCCGATGCATCAAATATTTACGGAACAGGTGAAGCTTGAACCCTTTAATCGTGCGATGGCGGAACACAAACCCGATGTTTGGTTTACCAATTTGCGCAAAGGACAAACGGCTTTCAGGGACAATATTGGCATTGTTTCCATGAGTAAATCTGGTGTTTTGAAAGTGAGCCCTTTTTACCATTGGTCCGATGAACAGCTGGACAATTATTTAAGATTGTACCAATTGCCAAACGAATTCACCTATTTCGATCCGACAAAAGTGTTGGAAAACAGAGAATGCGGTTTGCATTCATAAAACATATAAAATGACAGAGAAATTATTAATAAACGCACTGGAAAACGAAGCAATTTATATTTTTAGGGAAGTTGCCGCACAATTTGAAAAACCGGTATTGTTATTTTCCGGCGGAAAAGATTCCATTACCTTGGTTCGATTGGCCCAAAAAGCCTTTTATCCGGCAAAAATCCCTTTTCCGTTGATGCATATCGATACCGGACATAATTTTCCAGAAACCATCGAGTTTCGCGATAAATTGGTTAAAGAATTGGGATTGGAATTGATTGTAAGAAACGTACAGGACAGTATCGACCAAGGAAAAGTAAAAGAGGAATCGGGCCGATATTCAAGCAGAAACGTGTTGCAAACAACCACTTTGTTGGACGCCATTGAAGAATTTAAGTTCGATGCCTGCATTGGCGGCGCACGAAGAGACGAAGAAAAAGCAAGAGCGAAAGAACGTATTTTTTCCGTTCGTGATGATTTTGGGCAGTGGGATGAAAAAAACCAGCGCCCCGAATTGTTCGATATGCTGAACGGACAAATTCAGCTCGGACAAAATGTGCGTGTTTTTCCGATTTCAAACTGGACAGAATTGGACGTGTGGACCTACATCGAAAATGAAGATTTAGAAATTCCTTCCATTTATTTTGCACATAAACGTGAAATATTTATGCGGGACGGACTTATTTGGTCGGCTTCGGAACACGTGTTTAAGGATGACGAAGAAGAAGTGGAAGAACTGATGGTTCGTTTTAGGACTGTGGGCGATATGAGTTGTACCGCGGCAGTTTCATCGTATGCAACAACAATTCGTGAAGTGGTGGCCGAAATCAGGGATTCAAGCATCTCCGAACGTGGCGCCAGAATTGACGACAAACGATCGGAAGCCGCCATGGAAAAACGAAAACAACAAGGGTACTTTTAGGCCCCCTAACCCCCAAAGGGGGAACAAAGCGTTAAGAAAATGTATGGTATGCATTTTTAGCGATAGGGCCAGCCGGCGAGCAGTTTATCTGGCGCAATGGTCATAAAAAAGTTAAATTATAATCAATAATAAAAAATATTCCTCTTCTTTTTGGGGAGGTTAGGTGGGGCTTATGGAAGTATTAAAAATAGCAACGGCAGGAAGTGTGGACGACGGTAAAAGTACGTTAATCGGACGTTTATTGTATGACACAAAATCGTTAACCGACGATAAATTGGAAGCCATTGAAAAAAGCAGCAAGAAAAAAGGATACGATTACTTGGATTTTTCTTTGGCGACCGACGGATTGGTGGCTGAACGCGAACAAGGAATTACCATCGATGTGGCCCATATTTATTTTTCAACAGCGACCAGAAGTTACATCATTGCCGATACGCCAGGCCATGTGGAATATACCAGAAATATGGTTACCGGCGCTTCAACGTCGCAAGTGGCCATTATTTTGATTGATGCGCGTCACGGCGTAATTGAGCAAACGTATCGTCACTTTTTTATCAATAATTTGTTGCGGATTAAAAGCGTGATTGTGGCCGTGAACAAGATGGATTTGGTGAATTTTTCTGAAGAAAGATACAATGAAATTAAGGCTGATTTTGAAAAACTGGTGGAGAAAAGCGACTACGAAGACCAAAACATCACCTATATTCCGGTGAGTGCCCTAAAAGGCGACAATGTGGTGGAAAAATCGGAGGCGATGCCCTGGTTTGGCGGACAAACATTGTTGGAATATTTGGAGAAACTGGACACCGTAAATATTTATAACAGAGGCAAAATGCGTTTTCCGGTGCAGTATGTCATTCGTCCGAAAACAGAAGAATTCCACGATTTCAGGGGTTATGCCGGAAAAGTTTACGGCGGCGACATCAATGTGGGCGATGAAGTGGTGGTGCTTCCTTCTGAAACGAAAACAAAAATTAAGGAAATTTATTTCAATGATAAAAAATACCAAAGCGCCGCAAGAAGATCCTCCATTTCCGTAACCTTGGAAAACAATGTGAATGTGAGCAGGGGAGATATGATTGTAAAAGTGAACGAATTGCCAAGAATTGAAAAAGCATTTACGGCCACCGTTTCCTGGATGGATTCCAGGCCATTGTCGCCTGGTTCAAAATACACTTTGCAACACGGCGTGAACAAGGTCATTGCTAAAGTGAGTGCCATAAATCATAAAATACATCCCGATTTTTCAGGGGTTGAGAATGATGTCACCAGTTTAAATATGAATGATATTGCATCAGTGTCCTTTCAATTGAACAAACCCATTTTTTTCGACGCCTTTAAAGAACACAGAACCAATGGTTCGTTTATATTGATAGATCCGCAAACAAACAACACGGCCGGAGTTGGGTTTATTGAGTAAAAGCCCCCTAGCCCCTGCCTCGCCGGCAGGCAGGCCCGAAGGGGGAATTAATATTGGAACGGGTAAAAATGTGAAAAGTAGGGACAGGTCGCGACCTGTCCGTTCTAAAAGTTAAAAAATAATTTAGCGCCATCTTGTAAAAATAGTTCTCTTTTTAGGGCTGGGGATAGGAAAAAAATCAAAAACATATAAAATCTTAAATTCATTAAACCAATGAAATAGGGAAAATTTTCTACTAACTAAAATCTCAAAATACCATGCAAAGTTTCAGAACCGAAATCGAGAATCCGATTGTCGAGAAGGACATTATTGACCTTGAAAAAAAAATCAGCCTTTATTATGAAGGAAAAATAGACGAGGCGCGCTTCAGAAGTCTGCGTTTGGCCCGGGGCGTTTATGGGCAACGCCAATTTGGCGTGCAAATGATCCGCATTAAACTGCCTTACGGCAAAATTTCAGGGGAACAATTACACAGAATTTCTGCGGTTTCCGACGAATATTCTCGCGGAAGATTGCATATTACCACGCGGCAGGACATCCAAATTCACCATGTTAGTTTAGACCGAACCCCCGAGCTTTGGGCCGAATTGGAAAAAGACGACATTACCTTGCGCGAAGCCTGTGGAAACACGGTTAGGAATGTCACCGCTTCGGAAACTGCAGGGATTGACAGCAACGAACCTTTCGATGTTTCCCCTTATGCGCAAGCCGTTTTTGAATTCTTTTTACGGAATCCCATTTGTCAGGAATTGGGAAGGAAATTCAAAATTTCTTTTTCAGCAACTGATGAAGATTCGGCTTTGAGTTTTATGCACGATTTGGGTTTTATCGCCAAAATTAAAGACGGAGAAATTGGATTTAAAGTGATGCTTGGCGGCGGTTTGGGTTCACAGGCCCGTTTGGCCGATACCTTGTACGAATTTTTGCCGGCGGATAAAATAATTCCGGTGACAGAAGCTGTTTTGAGGGTTTTCGACAGGTATGGTGAACGCGCGAAAAGAGCACGGGCGCGATTGAAGTTTTTGGTGAAAGAAATTGGGTTGGATGCCTTTGTGAAATTGGTTTCAGAAGAACAAAAAGCATTGTCCAATGCAACGGTTAAAATTGATATTTCCGGCTACGAAACTGAAATTTCAGTGCCGCAAGTTTTGGTTCCTTCGGTTAAAATTGAAGACGAAAAGCACTACAATTTATGGAAATTAACCAATGTGATTCCGCAGAAACAAAAAGGATTCTTCGCCATCGGAATTAAAGTCCACTTGGGCGATTTTTATACCGATAAAGCACGTTTATTGGCCGATTTGGTTCAAAAATATGCAGCCAATGAATTGCGCCTGACTTTGCGCCAAAACATCTTGATTCCTTATGTGAAAGAAGAATTATTGCCTTTCTTTTATGCTGAACTTCACAAACTGGGTTATGCGGAAGTGGGCTATAATGGCATTTTCGACATCACTTCTTGTCCGGGAACCGACACCTGTAACCTTGGAATTGCGAGCAGCACGGGAATCACCCGAGAATTGGAAAAAGTGTTGAAAAATGAGTTTCCGCATTTTGCTGCCAACAAGGAAATCACCATAAAAATAAGCGGTTGCATGAACAGTTGCGGCCAACATACCATGGCGAGCATCGGTTTTCAGGGAATGACCATCAAGTCGGGAAAATTGGTGGCGCCAGCCTTGCAGGTGCTTTTGGGCGGCGGCGTTTTAGGAAACGGCGCGGGAAGAATTGCCAATAAGGTGATCAAAGTTCCTAGTAAAAGAGGGCCGGAGGCTTTGCGAACAATTTTGATTGATGTGGAATTAAATCGCGCTTCAGCAGAATCATTTTTGGATTATTACGACCGACAAGGAGAAATTTATTTTTACAATTTGTTGAAACCTTTAGCCGACAGTTCCAATTTGCTGGAAAGCGATTTTACCGATTGGGGAGGTGAGGAACCTTATGAAATGGCGGTTGGCGTTGGCGAATGCGCGGGCGTTGTGATAGATTTGGTGGCAACTTTGTTGCTCGACACCGAGGAGAAAATTGAAAATGCCACAGAAGCTTTAAAATTAAACCAATTTGCCGACAGCATTTATTATTCCTACACCAGTTTGGTGAATACGGCCAAAGCCTTGTTGCTCACAAAAGACAAAACAACCAATACACAAGCCGGAATTATTGCTGAATTTGAAGCTCTTTTTGCCGATGAAATTGTTTTGGAAAGTCCGTTTTCTGAATTGGTGTATCAAATTCAACAAAAGGAACCAACCAAAGAGTTTGCCCAAAAATATCTGAAGGACGCACAATTATTCTATGAAAAAGCAACGGAACTTCGGACTAAAATTTTGAGTGATGAACGATAATAGGAATCCGAAAGTTACCTTGGTGGGCGCCGGGCCGGGAGATCCGGAACTGATTACCGTGAAAGGCGTTAATGCACTGATGAACGCCAATGTGGTGCTGTTCGACGCCTTGGTTTGCAGGGAATTGCTGAAATACGCGCCGCTGGCAAAAAAGATATTTGTGGGAAAACGCAAGGGATTTCACAGCCATACGCAGGACGAAATAAATGAATTGATGGTGAAATACGCTTTTCAATATGGAAATGCCGTTCGCTTAAAAGGCGGCGATCCGTTTGTTTTTGGCCGCGGCGCGGAAGAAATTGATTATATCGAATCTTTTGGCATTGAAACGGAAGTAATCCCTGGAATTTCCTCGGCGATGGCAGTGCCTGCGAGCCAGGGCATCTCGCTTACCAAAAGAGGTGTTTCAGAAAGTTTTTGGGTGATCACCGGCACCACATCCGACAGAAATTTGTCGAACGATGTATTTTTGGCGGCGCAATCAACCGCAACCGTCGTTATTTTAATGGGCATGGGCAAACTCAGCGAGATTGTGGCCATCTTCAAAAAATTCGAAAAAGGAAATGTTCCAACGGCAATTATCCAAAACGGCACCACAAAAAATGAGAAAATTGGCGTGGGAACCATCGATACAATTCTGGAAGTTGCTGAAACGCAAAAACTCACCTCACCGGCCATCATTGTCATTGGGGAAGTGGTGAAACACAGCGCAAAACTGAGGGCGTTTTATGAAGAAATAGTCGAGAAACATCAATCCGCATACAATATAAATCAACCCAAATGGAACAAAACGAATTATACCCAATTTTTTTAAAAGTGGCCGAGCTTGAAGTATTAATTGTCGGCGGCGGAAATGTGGGTTTGGAAAAAGTGGCTTTTCTGCTAAAATCCAGCCCAAACGCCAAAGTCACCATCGTTTCCATCCATTTTTTGCCCGAATTGCTCGCGCTGGCCAAAAATCACAACGCAGAAATTATTGAAGCTGCGTACCATAATTCTTTTTTAAAAGGAAAACATCTGGTTATAGCAACAACTGATTCTATTGAAGTAAATATCCAAGTCCACGCAGATTGCAGGCAACGGAATATTTTGGTCAATGTGGCCGACAATCCGCCTTATTGCGATTTTTATATGGGCGGCATCGTCACCAAAGGCAACATCAAAATCGCCATTTCAACCAACGGAAAGTCGCCCACTTTGGCAAAACGCCTGCGCCAGTTTCTGGAAGAAGTCGTCCCAAACAACATCAACGAGCTGGCAGAAAACATATACAGCTACCGAAAATCAACCGCCGGCACATTTTCAGAAAAGGTGACCGCATTAAATGAATTGACCAAATCCTTGTTAATTAAATAATAAATTACCCGTTTCGTTTGTAATTCATCGCCTTATTGCGTTAATTTGCAGCCAAGTTCATAAACACAGTGATCACAGTTATTAAGAAAGGCAGAGGGATTAGACCCGTTGAAGCCTTAGCAACCCTTTATTTATAAAGAAGGTGCTACATTCTACCAAAATATTTTGGATAGATAACGAAGAGACTTTTCCAGAATTCTTCTTGCATTTTTTAATAATTTTTTGGGCGTTACCCTGCGGGTCGGGCTTTTCGCTATATCTTTTTTTCGTTGAAAAAACTCAAAAAAGGATATCGCTTCAATCCCTTACGCAAACTGGTTTACGATTTTAGATTTTTGATTTACGATTTGTTTTAGAATTAAAAATATCGACAAGGTAAAATTCGTCAATCGTAAATCCAAAATTTTCTTTGCGCCCTTTGCGCAGTTGCTTTGCGGAATTTACGGTTAAATTTTTTCTTGCTTTTTTATAAAAATGGCAAATATTTGAACTAAAATAAAATTTAAAATAACAACCATCAACAATGTATAACATAAAAGAAGAAATACAAAAACGAATATTGGTAACGCAAAATTTTCTTTGCGCCCTTTGCGTATTTTCTTTGCGGAATTTGCGGTTAAATTTTTTTCTTGCTTTTTTATAAAAAGGGAAAAACGTGAACTAAAAAATATAATTAATTAAAACCAATAACCATCAACAATGGCTAACATAAAAGAAGAAATGCAAAAACGAATATTGGTAACGCAAACTGGTTTACGATTTTTGTCCCGATATCGGGATACGATTTGTATTAGAATTAAAAATATCGACTAGGTAAAATTCATCAATCGTCAATCGTAAACCTTGCCTGCCGGCAGGCAGATCCAAAATTTTCTTTGCGCCCTTTGCGTATTTTCTTTGCGGAATTTGCGTTAAATTTTTTTCTTGCTTTTTTATAAAAATGGCAAATATTTGAACTAAAATAAAATTTAAATAACAACCATCAACAATGTATAACATAAAAGAAGAAATGCAAAAACGAATATTGGTGCTTGATGGTGCTATGGGAACCATGATTCAGCAATACCGTTTTTCGGAAGAGGATTACAGGGGCGAACAGTTTAAAGATTTTCACGTTTCCGTAAAAGGAAATAACGATATGCTTTCCATCACCCAGCCACAGGCCATTAAGGAAATCCACCGAAAATACCTGGAAGCGGGCGCTGACATTATTGAAACCAATACCTTTTCGAGCACCACCATCGCCATGGCCGATTATGAAATGGAGGCTTATGTGTACGATATCAACTACCAGTCGGCAAAAATTGCCAGGGAAGTTGCCGATGAATTTACTGCTAAAAATCCAAACAAACCAAGATTTGTGGCAGGATCGATCGGACCTACAAATAAAACCGCCAGCATGTCGCCCAAAGTAAACGACCCCGGATTTAGGGCCGTCACTTTTAACGATTTAAAGTTGGCCTACAAACAACAAACAGAAGCATTGCTCGATGGCGGCGTGGATGTTTTATTGGTGGAAACGGTTTTTGACACGCTCAATGCAAAAGCGGCGTTGTTCGCCATTGAAGAGGTGAAAGAAGAACGAAATATAGACGTGCCCATTATGTTAAGCGGCACCATCACCGACGCCAGCGGAAGGACTTTGTCCGGACAAACAGCCGAAGCGTTTTTGATATCGGTGTCGCACATTCCGTTATTGTCTATCGGCTTTAATTGCGCTTTGGGCGCCAACCAGTTAACGCCACATTTGGAAGTGCTGGCAAGAAAGTCGAACCTGCCGGTTTCTGCGCATCCAAACGCCGGATTGCCAAATGCTTTCGGGGAATATGATGAAACACCCGAACAAATGGCAGCTCAGATTAAAAACTATCTGGACAAACATTTGGTGCGGATCATTGGCGGTTGCTGCGGCACAACGCCGGCACATATCAAGGCCATTGCCGATTTGGTTAGCCCCCTAGCCCCCGAAGGGGGAATATAAAAAGGATTTATGAAATGCGCGGTAAAAAAATTAAGATAGTAAATGCAAGAAGATAAGTTCCATATAGAAAATAAATCAGGTGTCAGGTGGCTAAAGTTGTCAGGATTAGAACCACTTATCTTGAATGAAAACAGCAATTTCATCAATGTTGGCGAACGCACCAATGTGGCGGGTTCGCGCAAGTTTTTGCGTTTGATTAAGGACGGGAAATTTGATGAGGCGCTTGCCATTGCCAGGCATCAGGTGGAAGGTGGTGCGCAAATTATTGATGTAAACATGGACGACGGATTGATCGACGGAAAAGAAGCCATGGTCCAGTTTCTGAATTTAATTGCTTCCGAACCCGATATTTCCCGTGTTCCGGTGATGATCGACAGTTCAAAATGGGAAATTATTGAAGCCGGTTTGCAGGTGGTGCAGGGAAAATGCGTGGTCAATTCCATCAGCCTAAAAGAAGGGGAAGCCACCTTCATCAAACAGGCAAAATTAATCAAGCGCTATGGCGCAGCCGTTATTGTGATGGCGTTTGATGAGGTTGGACAAGCGGATAATTTCGACCGAAGAATCGAAATTGCCAAACGTTCATACAATATTTTGGTGAATGAGGTAAAATTTCCTTCAGAAGACATTATTTTCGATTTAAATATTTTTCCTGTGGCTACGGGAATGGATGAGCACAAAAGAAATGCCCTCGATTTTATTGAAGCGACACGCTGGGTTCGCAAAAATTTGCTCAATGTGAGCGTTAGCGGCGGCGTGAGCAATGTTTCGTTTTCTTTCAGGGGAAATGATTCGGTGCGCGAAGCCATGCATTCGGTGTTTTTATACCACGCAATTAAAGCCGGAATGAATATGGGCATCGTAAATCCGACCATGTTGGAGGTGTACGATGAGATCCCGAAAGATTTGCTGGAACGTGTTGAAGATGTTATTTTAAACAGAAGAGACGATGCCACAGAGCGCTTGCTCACTTTTGCCGAAAGTGTCATCAGTTCGGTAAAAGAGCATAAAGCGGACTTGTCCTGGCGGGAAAAACCCTTGCAGGAAAGAATTACGCATGCCTTGGTAAAAGGTGTGGATGAATTTATTTTGGAAGATGTTGAAGAGGCAAGATTGCAGGCCGCAAAACCCATAGAAGTGATCGAACAGCATTTGATGACCGGGATGAATGTGGTGGGCGATTTGTTTGGATCAGGAAAAATGTTTTTGCCCCAAGTGGTGAAATCCGCCCGAGTGATGAAACGGGCGGTGGCGTATTTACAGCCGTTTATTGAAGCCGCAAAAGGCCCCCTAACCCCCGAAGGGGGAATTAAAACAACACAACATTGGGAAACTGCCGATCCTTTGAATTATCGATTGTTAAAAGAGTTTGCCCTTAAAATGCGCAATGAACCAACCGATGCGGAAAGGCTTTTATGGAATGTTTTAAGCGGAAAAAAACTCGAAGGCCACAAAATTAGAAGGCAGCATATCATTGGGAATTATATTGCGGATTTTATTTGTCTAAAATCGAATTTAATTATTGAAATTGATGGATTGATACATCAATTGCCTGAAAATATTGTGAGTGATGAAGAACGTACAAAATGGCTGGAAAAAGAGGGGTTTCGGGTGCTGCGTATTACAAATAATGAAGTTTTGTCCAATTTGGATGCCGTTTTGGATAAAATAATAAAAGCGTTGGCGGTTCCCCCTTCGGGGACGGGAGGGGCCGCGGGAAAGATTTTACTCGCTACCGTAAAAGGTGATGTGCACGATATCGGAAAAAATATTGTGGGCGTGGTGTTGAATTGCAACAATTATGAAATTATCGATTTGGGCGTGATGGTTTCGGCAGAAAAAATAATTGAAACGGCCAAAAACGAAAACGTGGATGTGATTGGTTTGAGCGGACTCATAACGCCGTCTTTGGACGAAATGGCTTATGTTGCCGAAGAAATGGAACGCCAAAATTTTAAAGTTCCTTTATTAATTGGCGGTGCCACCACGTCAAAAGCGCATACGGCCGTTAAAATTGATACCCAATATTCCAATGCGGTCATTTATGTAAATGATGCTTCAAGGGCTGTTACGGTGGTCGGAAATTTAATTAACGACAACAATACGGCGGTTGATTATGTCAAAAGCATTAAGGACGATTATGTGATGGTTCGGGAAGGATTTTATAACCGCTCCGACCGGAAAGAATATTTATCCTTGGCCGATGCCCGGGAAAATAAGTTCAACATCGATTGGAAGTCTGCAACAATTGCCGTTCCAAACTTTACCGGAATTAAAGTGATTGAAGCGTTGGACCTAAATAAATTGGTTGAATTTATCGACTGGGGCCCGTTTTTCAGGACTTGGGAATTGCACGGAAAATATCCCGAAATCTTAACCGATGAAGTGGTTGGCGAATCGGCGACCCATTTATTTCAGGATGCAAAAAAACTGCTTCAAAAAGTGTTGGATGAAAAATTGTTGACGGCAAAAGCTGTTTTCGGAATTTTTCCGGCAAATACGGTAAATGATGATGATATTGAAGTGTATGCCAATGAAACAAAGACTGAAATAAAAGCCAAGTTTTTAACCTTGCGCCAGCAGTTGAAAAAGAAAGAAGGAACGCCAAGTATGGCACTGGCCGATTTTGTGGCGCCGAAAGAAACCAAAATCACCGATTATATGGGCGCTTTTTGTGTTTCCACCGGATTCGGAACCGCGGAATTGGCGGCGGCGTTTGAAAAAGACCACGATGATTACAATTCGATTATGATCAAGGCCTTGGCCGACAGGCTGGCGGAAGCTTTTGCGGAATATTTGCATAAAAAAGTGCGGACAGAGTATTGGGGTTATGCCAGCGATGAAAAATTATCGACCGACGAGTTAATCAAAGAAAGCTATAAAGGCATTCGTCCGGCACCGGGTTATCCCGCTTGTCCGGACCATACTGAGAAAATCACCATTTGGGAATTGCTGAAAGTGAAGGAAAATATTGGGGTAGAACTTACGGATAGTCTGGCGATGTGGCCGGCAGCCTCTGTTTCCGGTTATTATTTCGGGAATGAAAAAGCCAAATATTTCGGGGTTGGAAAAATAACGGAAGAACAGGTGAAGGATTTTGCCAGAAGAAAAAATATGAATTTTGAAACAGCAAAGAAATGGCTTCGGCCTAATTTAGCGGATTAGGCCCCCTAACCCCCAAAGGGGGACAGAGCGTTAAAAAAATGTTCAGTGAACATTTTTAGCGATAGGGCCAGCCGGCGCGTTGGGCTTTAAATGTTAAGTTCTAAACATAATTTGAATACAAATCAAAGAAGAACTGTCATATGATTTTTTTTGTTGTAAAATATTGAAATTTTTAGCGTTGGCCGACGGAGCAACCCAAAGAGCCTCGAGGCTGGTGAAGCGGCTGCAAAGGCGGTCTGGGTGATGTGGACAAAAAAATTCAATTCATTTTACAGAAAAAGATCAGTAGACTAGATTTTTTGTTTCTTTTTCATCAATGGAAAAAGAAAAGGGATATAAATTGAATTTAAAATTTGCGTTAGCGATTGAAGTGGAAATCCCGGCGTTGCGAGTTTGTGAAGCAATATGTTCAAGAGATTGCCATACCGAAATAAATTCGGCACAGGCTTGCTTTTTACAAAAGCCTCGCAATGACAGATTGCAACGTAAAGCGCGACCTGAAAGGGAACGCCAAAAAAAATACTATATTAAAAGTTTCAAGTTTCAAGTTTCAAGTTTTTTAACCTGAAACCTGAAACCTGAAACCTGAAACAAAAATAAAATGAAAGTAACAGATCACATTAAACAGGCAAAAGGGAAAACATTGTTTTCGTTTGAGATTGTGCCGCCGCAAAAGGGGCAAAACATACAGGAATTGTACGACAATATCAATCCGCTGATGGAATTTAAGCCGCCTTTTATTGATGTGACCACTTCGCGGGAGGAATACGTATATATCCCAAAGGAAAAGGGGCTTTTGGAACAAAAAATTACCCGTATGCGGCCGGGAACGGTGGGGATTTGTGCCTCGTTAAAGTACAAATACAATGTTGATGCGATTCCGCATGTGCTGTGCGGCGGTTTTACGAAAGAAGAGACGGAGTATTTATTGGTGGATTGTCATTATTTGGGTTTGGACAATGTGATGGCCTTGCGCGGCGATGCGATGAAACACGAAAAATATTTTGAGCAAACTGCGGGCGGACATCAGTATGCGCGTGAATTGGTGGCGCAAATCAGTGATCTAAACAAGGGGAGATATTTGCATGAAATTATGGAAACCTTGTACAAACCCGATTTTTGCATTGGCGTTGCCGGGTATCCCGAAAAACATATGGAATCGCCAAGTTTGGACGCCGATTTGAGAAGATTGAAAGAAAAAATTGATGCCGGCGCCGATTATGTGGTGACCCAAATGTTTTTCGACAACCAGAAATTTTTTGAATTTGTGGAAAAAGCGCGGGCGATGGGCATCACGGTTCCCATCATTCCGGGGATAAAACCAATCGCGATAAAACGCCATTTACAGGTGTTGCCGCAAGTGTTTAAACTGGATTTGCCCGAAGCGCTGGTCTCGGAAATTGAAAAATGCAGCAACAACGAACAGGTGAGACAAGTGGGCATTGAATGGGCTATAGCGCAATCTAAAGAGTTGGTGGCCAAAGGCGTTCCGGTTGTTCATTTTTATTCTATGGGAAAATCCGACAATATTAAAGCGATTGCGAAGGAAGTGTTTTAAAAAATGTTTAATTGTTTAACTGTTTAATCTAAAATTCAAAATTCACAATCCATCATTAGTGCATTGCCGTGTTATCTAATTTATTAATCGCTTCATAAATAAAAGTAATATGGGATAAATGGTTATGGTAAAATATTTGTTTACTTTTGTACTTTCAAAGAGAAATTAATAATTTAAAAAATAGAATATGGCATTAGAAGTAACAGATGCAACTTTTGACGAAGTGGTATTAAAATCGGACAAACCAGTGATGGTTGATTTTTGGGCAGCTTGGTGCGGACCTTGCAGAATGGTGGCGCCAATTATGGATCAATTAACTGCAGAATATGACGGGAAAGCAATTATTGCGAAAGTTGATGTGGATGCGAACCAGAAATTTGCTGCGGAATATGGCGTTAGAAATATTCCAACCGTGTTGGTGTTTAAAAATGGCGAAGTGGTTGAAAAACAAGTGGGTGTTGCACCAAAAGCAACATACGCACAAAAAATTGAGGCACATTTATAAGCGTTTATTTTAAGAAAATAAATAGAAAATGCCCGACAATTTGTCGGGCATTTTCTATTTAAATACTATATTTACAAGAATCAAATAAGAAACTATATTGGGTATTTCATTGGAAAATATTTCTGGATTGCACCACCTGGAATTGTTGGCAAAACAGGTGGTGGAGGGTTTTATTACCGGGATGCACAAGAGTCCGTTTCACGGTTTCTCCGTGGAATTTGCCGAACATATCAATTACAACCAAGGCGAAAGCACCCGCCACATCGACTGGAAATTATACGCAAAAACCAAAAAGCTATTTGTAAAACGCTACGAGGAAGAAACCAATTTGCGTTGTCATTTAATTATCGACAATTCGGCGTCCATGCACTTTCCGGTGGTGAAGAATCCATCTTTGGAGCATCTGACAAAAATTGCGTTTTCGGCCATCGCTTCCGCTGCCTTAATGGAATTGTTAAAGCGGCAAAGAGACGCTGTCGGACTCAGTATTTACAGCGATATCAATGAATATTATGCGCCGGCAAAAGGAAGCGAGCGCCACAGAAGAATGGTGATGGCCCATTTGGAAGATTTATTGAAGCAGCCTTCAAAAAAAACGACGGAAACCTATAAGTTTTTGCATGAAATAGCAGAAAAAATAAACAGAAGATCCCTTATTTTTTTATTTACGGATATGTTTCAGGCCGACAGAAGCGAAAAGGAATTGTTTGAGGCTTTACGCCATCTAAAACACAACAAACATGAAGTTGTTTTGTTCCATACCTACGACGGAAAACTGGAAATGGACTTCGATTTTGGGGATTCACCCAAAAAATTTGTGGATGTCGAAACCGGGGAACAGATGAATTTATATGCCTCATCAGTGAAAAAAAACTATAAATCGGCAATGGAAACCTATTTCAATGATTTGAAGTTGAAGTGTATGCAGTACAAAATAGATTATGTGCCCGTTGATATCAATAAAGGGTTTAATCAGATCCTCATTTCTTATTTAACCGGCAGAAAAAGATTTTTATAATATTTATTGGAAAAACCTTTGCCAATACAAAAAACGCTGTTATATTTGCATCCGCTAAGAGCAACGGTTTGGTAGTTCAGCTGGTTAGAATACCTGCCTGTCACGCAGGGGGTCGCGGGTTCGAGTCCCGTCCAGACCGCTTTTAAGAGTAAAATAAAACCTTAACAATCTAATAATTAGAGAGTTAAGGTTTTTTCATTTTAAATTATCCCCACATTATCCCCACAACATATTTATTTTTTAAATCATTTCTCAAACATTTTTTCTTAACTTTAAATGAAAAAACGATGAAAATTTATTCTGCAAAATCTGCTATATATGATATTCTAATCGTAAAAGAGCAGGTGCTTAGAGTCTTTGGTGGATATTCCGGGGTAAACTGAACACCCCATTCCGGGGCAAAGTGAACAGGTCATTCCGGAGCAAACTGTACAGCTGATTCCGGAGCAAAGTGAACAGTTATTTTGATTCTGATTTTAGGTTATATTAAGTGTCGAAAAA
>DATCUQ010000018.1:0-53164 GCA_036567345.1 Lutibacter sp. | reverse complement strand
CTTTTTGCCATTATTTATTAACCTTATCGCTCTTTTACGAATGGCATATCTAGTGGGTTCCGCTATTGTTCTAAAATCTTCTCTTTCCATAGAACAAATATACAAAATATTTCCGTTATATTAACGCTGGGTTAATAATATAAAAGAATGCCATAAATTTACTCTCTGTACAATCAATTCAAATTTAATGAGTTTGTGTTTGAGAAATTTTTGCCTATAAATAATTGCTGCCAAAAGCAATATACCTACCAAAAGAGAACCTGTAATATATGGTGAACTAAACCAACCTTGCTGACGCATAAAGGTAAGCCCTACGTTTAAGCACATTGCGGAAATGGCCAATAAAACCAAAGACAACCAGTCAATCTGATACAAGGGCATTTTAAAGCTAAAGCGTTGGTTGTGCTGGAAAATCAAAGACAGCGCGGTAAGTACCAGCATCGCTATCGCCATAATAAAATAGGGTGCCTGCCAACCGCTTTTAAAGATTTGATTGGCCATCAGGTAAGTAGAAAGTTGTCCGATGCCTATTATAAGAGGGTAAAACATAGAATAGAGCCTCCCTCTTTCTCCTGTTGGGGATAAGATAAACATAACGGGTAACATGATTTCCATAAATGCAAACATTTTAAAGAAGCCAATAAAAAAACTTCCTCCAACAACCATCAATACATTATCGGTTGTTCCTATCAAATAACAAATAACAGCAAGAACAATAGTGCAAAACACCATTATTTCTTTGGAACGAAAACGCATTTTGGCCCGCATAATAATGGTGCCGGCAACACCCATTCCGATAGCAGTGGCGTTATTTGCCAAGGAAATGTATTCCGAATAAGTTCCAAATGCACCGGAAATATCGGTTATATTGCTGGTGTAAACGCCATTCAACGCTATCATCGGTAACAGAAAAACAATAATCAGCAGCAACATGAGTGGCTTAGGAACCCAAGTGGCAAACGGACCTTTAATGTACATAACGTCGCTACTTTAAGGTTACTTCTACGTTCATTCCTGCCCGAAGCAATTCCAGGTCTTCGGGTTTGTTGTTTTTTGTAAACTCTATCCGCAATGGGATGCGCTGCTGCACTTTTACAAAGTTCCCAGTCGAATTGTCCACAGGTATCGCAGCATATCTGGCTCCTGTAGCTCCAGAAATGGCTATTATTTTTCCTTCAAATTCTTTTCCGCCCAAAGCATCTACTGTAATTTTTGCAAAACCTCCGATGGCTACTTTTTCCATTTGTTTTTCACGGTAGTTGGCTGAAATCCAAATGTTGTTAATATCAACAATGGTAGCCACCTGTTGGCTAGTGTTTAATAACTGCCCTGAATTTACGGTTCTTCTTCCCATAATTCCATCGTGTGGTGCAGTAATTACGGTATAGGAAAGATTGAGTTTTGCCATTTCAAGTGCATTTTTGGCACGTTTTATTTCCGCATCGTTCATTCCCAAATGAGATTGTACTTCGTTTACTGTTAACACACTCGTACCTCTTGTATTTTTGATTGCTTGATATTGAGAAGTCATTGCTTCCAATTGGGCTTTGCTTGCATCATATTCCATTTTCATCTGGTCAAATTGTTGGCGTGTTACCGCTTCGTCTTTCAACAAATTTTTATAGCGGTTATAATTTTGTTCTGCATTCCACAATCTTGCCTGTGCAGCTTCAATGTTAGCTTGTGCTGCTTCAATGTTGGCTTGTGCCGTATTGATATTGTTTGAAGCTGTTTTCACAGAATTGGCCGTTACATTTTTCGATGCCAACGCAGCCATATAAGCCGCTTCTGCCTGTCCTAACTGTGTTTGTATCTCCCTGTCGTCCAGAATGATAAGCGTATCCCCTTTTTTTACATGCTGGTGTTCTAAAAACCGTATTTCTTTGATATAAGCCGACACTCGGGTATTTATTGGATTGATGAACGATTCTACCTGTGCGGAATTGGTATATCGATCGTTGCCTATATTTAAGTAAGATGTTACCACCCAGTATAACCCAGCCAAAACAAATACCAGTATGATCATACTGATGATTCTTCCCGTATTTTTCTTCTTTGCAGGACGTTTTTGTTTTGCCTTGGTGGTTTTATTTGAAACGTTTTCTTGAACTTCATCCTGATTTTGGCCCTGAACTGTTTCTTGATTTTTATCTTGAACTTTATCTTTATCTTGTGACATAACGTTTATCTCTTATAAATTAAGCAAATGACATATTTACAGTTTTCCGCTTTCTTTCAATAACCTGTAATAAGCAAAAATAATGTTGATTTCCGAATTGGTGTATTGCAGTTCTGCATCTAATTTGGTGTTGCTGGCATCAATGAAATCAAGCAAAATTGCTAACTGATTATTGTATTTGCTTTCCATAATCCTGTAATTTTCATTGGCTAAATCTTTGTTTTTCTCAAATGTTTTATTTTGGGTAACGGATTCGTTGTATTTAATGTAAGCGGCATTTACGGCTACTCCTATCATTTGTTCAGCTTCATTGGCCTGTGCTTTGGCTCTTTCTGTTTCAAATTTATTTAATTGGATTTTTTTTGGCGTTTTATAGAGCGACCCGATATTGTAACTAAGCGATAATCCTACATTCCACCCATTTGAATACATATCCAAAGCAGGTGAAACACTGGTAATGGGACGTTGAAGTGTGTTTCTTGCAAAAGCCGACAACGTGGGCAGACGCTCTGCTTGGGTTATTTTTTCGGAAACTTCATATAATTCAACCGTCTTTTTGGTCATCAATAAGTTGGGGTGGTTCTGTATATTGTTTTGATAGGTTTCCAAAAGAGAAATTTCCGGATTTTCTTTCAATACAGATTCGTCTGCGATAATCTGTGTTTCTTCGGGCAAACCCAAAGCCACGGTAAGTTGTTTGTTTAAAATCTGAATGTTATTTTCTATCACCTGTAAAGACAGATTGAGATTTGAAATTTGCAGTTCGCCACGGATCACATCGTTTCGGGTTACCATTCCTTGTTTAAAAAACAGGTTGATGTTCCGTAATCGATTCTCTGCAAGTTCTATGTTTTTACGAAATACACCTGCCTGATTTTGCAGCTTGTAAAAGTCCAAATAGTAACCTAAGGCAAGTAACTTAATGTTTTGTTCATTGAACAGATAACTAAGTGACGCCAAATTTTCCTGAAGCGATTTTGCCTTAATTGCATTGTTTACTGTATTTCCTTTCCAAATTAATTGAGTGGCTTCTACAGAAAATACATTTCCGAAATGAGGCATATCCATTGTTGTGGCGTTGGAAAAATCCTTATCTAAGATAGTGGCATCACCAATGTACGTGGCACTTAAATTCATATTAAAATCGGGAAGCCGCTGGTTTTTTGCAACCTCTATGTCTTGTTTAGCGATGTTGATGCCAGTTTTAGAAACAAACAATGACGGGTTATTTTCTGTAACCAAAGAAAAAAGTTCCTCAATGGTAAGTTTTTTTGTTTGTACCGGCTTCTGGGCATAAATAAAAGAACCTGAGAATAATAGACAGGCTATCCAAAACAGATGCCTGAAAGGATGTAATTTCATTATAATCTATGCTTTAAGAATTTAATGGCGCAAAGTAAGGAAGAAGCGTGGCTATATAAAAGGTTGAAAAAGGATTAAAAGAAGTTCAAATGGTATCTATAAATACAGCTTCATTTTTGCTTCTATAATTCTTGGGGCTTAAACCGGTTTGCTTTTTAAAAAATTTACCAAAGGCATATTGGTCAGAAAAGCTTAGCGCTGATGCGATGATAGAAATGGTGTTTTTTGTGCTGAGCAGTAATGTTTTTGACTCATTGAGCAGGGCATTTGCTATAAATTCCGTAGGTGGCGTATCGGTTGTTTCTTTCACACAAATAAAAAGGTATTTTATGGATATATGCAGCTTTTCGGCATAAAAACTAAGTTCCTTTTCAGTTCTGAAATGAATGGAAACCAACTCGATAAATCGCAGCGTTATTTCTTCTCTTCGGGTATTGAGTTTAGTTTCAGAATTCAATTTTTCCACCAGAGAATCCATTAAAGTATAGATAATGGTTGTAAACAATGCAATAATGATTTGTTCTTGAAAAGATGACTTTTTAGTGTTATGATTTATGTGATAATCCAAGAACTTAACCAATCCCACCGTTTGGTTAAAAGCAACTTTTTCTAATTTAAAAATGTTTTGATTTTTCTCAGCATTAATAATTTGATAAACATCATATCTGCTGAAATTAAAATGGATTTTTTCTCTGGTGATTTCTCTGTGGTGTATTAAAATATACATTTTCAGCGTATCGGTAAAACGGATGAGCTTATAAATATTTTTTTTGGAAATGAGTATAATATGTTCGTTTTCATAAGATATAGGTTTTCCGTTTATTTCCATCTCAATAAGTCCATTTATTAAAAAAATGACACTATTGCCAGACGGACGCAAAAGATAGCCTTCTTTAGCTTTTTTAAAGAAGTCTTTTTCGGTAAGTATTTTTATCAACTGCATTTACAACATATTATAACGGATACAAAGTTATTGATTTTAAAAAAGTAAACAAGACAAATTGACGTTGTTGTTGTGGGGGCGGTTATTGGTCAGAGGTTAGTCGGTTGCGGTTTTGAGGGTCGCTTTACCATAGCTTACAACAGCTTTGCGAGGTTGCGGATTTTTTAACACTGTTGATTACAAAGATAGACAAAATTTAGTTTCAAAAATTAACAATTCTGATAAATCCCAAACCCCGCAATTACGCCAAACGGCTGTGTGTGCGTTCGTTTTTTTTATTAATTTTTGTTCAACCATTGTAACCAATCATTTGCTGCTTTGTCCCAATTATATATTTCAAAATTCGGTTTGTTATCTAATTTATAGGTCCGACAAAATCATCCCAATCCACCCAAATTGGGTTGGTTTGGTCTGATAAACATAAGATTTTATTGATGACGAATGTAGCCAAAATTAATTTATGAATTATCAATCTGAATTTTAATTTGCTGCAAATTCTAAGCGCTAACTTGGATAGTAGACCTCAGTAATAAAATAAATATCAAAACACCAAATAGCTACATTCTTTAAAATTTAACCCAATCGTAAAGCAGGTAACATAAAATGAATCTACAATTTACTATATTTATAAAAAAAAGCAATGTATCGTTTATGATTTCTTACTTTGTTCATTTTAACCCATTGTAACCAAAAAACCGCTACTAAAATGCCCGAACATAAATTCACCAACAGCCTCATAAAAGAAACAAGTCCGTACTTGTTGCAACATGCGCACAATCCTGTAAACTGGTATGCATGGAATAAGGAAACCCTGGCGCTGGCCAAAAAAGAAAACAAATTGCTGTTAATTTCCGTAGGTTATTCGTCCTGCCATTGGTGCCACGTGATGGAGCACGAAAGTTTTGAAAATGAAGAAGTGGCAGCGGTGATGAACAAGTATTTCATCAATATAAAAGTGGATCGGGAAGAGCGCCCGGATGTAGACCAGGTTTACATGAACGCCATTCAATTAATTGCCGGCAGAGGCGGCTGGCCCTTAAACTGCGTGGCTTTGCCCGACGGAAGGCCCATTTGGGGCGGTACGTATTTTCCCATAGATAACTGGATGAATGCACTTGAACAATTGGCAAATTTGTATTCAGCAACACCGGAAAAAGCCATTGAATATGCCGAAAGATTGACAGAAGGGATTAAAAACTCGGATTTGGTGGCGTTTAACGACAATATTGAAGCTTTTACGGTGGCCGATTTAGACCAAACCGTTCAGGAATGGAAACAGTATATGGATCTTGATTTGGGCGGAAGAAAAGGCGCGCCTAAGTTTCCGATGCCAAACAATTACCAGTTTTTGCTGAATTATGCGGTTCGTTCCGGAGATGAGGAAATACTGAATTATGTGAATACTTCTCTCACAAAAATGGCTTACGGCGGAATTTACGATCAAATTGGCGGCGGATTTTCAAGATATTCTGTTGATGCAAAATGGCACGTGCCGCATTTTGAGAAAATGCTGTATGACAACGGACAATTGGTGAGTTTGTATGCCGAAGCCTATCAGGCCACAAAAAATGAATTGTATAAAAAAACGGTGTACCAAACGCTCGAATTTATTGAACGCGAACTTACTGCCGAAGAAGGCGCTTTTTATTCTTCTTTGGATGCCGACAGCCTTAATGCAGAAGGAAAATTGGAAGAAGGCGCTTTTTATGTTTGGACACAAAATGAATTGAAATCCATTTTAGGAAAGGATTACGAGTTGTTTGCCGATTATTTTAATGTTAATTATTACGGACTTTGGGAACACGAGAATTATGTGTTGATCAGAAAAAATAGCGATGCAGAAGTTGCCAAAAAGCACGCGATTTCAATAACTGAACTCGAAAACAGAGTAGCTTCCTGGCAAAAAATATTGCTGAAGGAACGCGCCAAAAGAGAACGGCCAAGACTCGACGACAAATCGCTGACTTCCTGGAATGCCTTGATGCTGAAAGGGTATGTGGATGCTTACTCGGTTTTTAATGAGCAACGTTTTTTAGATGCCGCCATAAAAAATGCGACATTTATTTACACAAAACAGCTGCAGGAAGACGGAAATTTAAACCATAGTTATAAAAATGGCAAAAGCACCATAAACGGTTATTTGGAAGATTTCGCCACAGTAATTGACGCTTTTATTGCTTTGTACGAAGTTACTTTTAATGAATTGTGGTTAAGCGCCGCCAAGCAATTGACGGATTATGTTTTCGACCACTTTTTTGATGCAAATAGCTCCATGTTTTATTTCACGTCAAATCAGGATGCCGATTTAATTGCGCGCAAACTGGAAATTGAGGACAATGTGATGCCGGCTTCAAACTCTGTTATGGCCAAAAATTTGTTTAAATTAAGCCATTATTATGCCAACAGCTATTACCTGAAAGTGAGCGAGCAAATGTTGATGAACGTAAAAGATAGAGCGCAGCAATATGGCTCCGGATATTCCAATTGGCTGCAATTGGCCTCAAATTTTGTGGGAGAATATTACGAAATCACCATTTCCGGCAAAGATGCCTTAATCAAGCTAAAAGAAATTAATCAGCATTATATCCCAAACAAATTAATTGCGGGAAGCTCCAAAAAAAGCAATATGCCTTTGTTGGAAAACCGTTTTAATGAAACCGAAACACTTATTTACGTTTGCGTAAATTCAGCCTGCAACCTTCCGGAAAAGGAAACGAAAAAAGCGATGGAACAACTAAAAATAAAATTCTAAATGAAGAATATTCAAATTTTCTTTGTTGCCTTGGTGGCTTTTGAACATAGTTATTTTATGATTTTGGAAATGTTTTATTGGGACAAACCAAAAGGATTTAAAATATTTGGTCAAACTTTAGAAGCTGCGAAAAGCTCAAAAACGCTGGCAAAAAATCAGGGTTTGTACAATGGTTTTTTGGTGGCCGGACTTATTTGGTCGATTGTAAATAAAAATAATTTTGAACAATTGGCTATTTTCTTTTTAAGCTGTGTGGTTGTTGCCGGTATTTTTGGTGCGTACACCACAAAAAACATAAAATTATTTTATGTTCAGGCTTTGCCGGCGATAATAGGATTGTTGCTAGTTTTATTCGGGAATTAAACTACTTTTTTGGGATTTCCCCCAAAAATTCTTTCAAATAAAAAGGCTCAAAATAGGCAACATCCTCAAACTTATTTTTGAGGTATTTTTCGTATGAAATAACAGACATTTCTTTTGCCGAAGGAAATTTTTCGTCGATAAAAACAGCATTTTTGTGGTTGATTATTTCCTTGCATTTTTGGGCGCCGTCCCCAAAAAAATACACCTTTTCGGCATTTAGAAACTCCGAAAAAGAATCTGCATCAATGATTTCCGCGTAAACAGCGCGAATCATTTCGTTTTTTTCGTTAAAAACCTGACTGTAAACTTCCATTCTTCTGGCATCCAACAAAGGGATTTTATAGCCTTTATCAATGGTAACTGATAACGCCAAAGATTGTAAGGTATTTACAGAAATCAGCGGAATGTCCAATGCAAAACACAATCCTTTTGCTGCCGAAACGCCAATCCGCAAACCCGTATAAGAACCCGGGCCTTTGCTTACCGCAACGGCTTTTAAATCACTCAATGCAATATTGGCTTCCAAAACAACTTGCCCAATCAATTCGTGCAATTTTTCGGCATGCGAATAATTGCCGTCATTCAATTCCTTTAATGCGATGGTTTTGCCTTCTTTTGAAATGCTTACCGAGCAATTTTTTGTGGCAGTTTCTATGTTTAAAATGTAAGTCAATTTACTTAATTTAAAAAAACAAAGATACTTAATTCAATAGTTATAAAACAAAACATCCAACGTTTTGCGTTGGATGTTTCCGTGAATTAAAAATAAAGGCAATGTATTATATAGACATTTCAATTAAACTCCCTTTCCTTAGGAAAGGGCTGGGAATAGGATTATTCCAGGACAATGGGAATGCCTAAATAATATTCTAACAATTTGGTTCTGAAAACAAAATTGTATTTCGCATTGGCCAATGACGATTGCGCATTCACCAGCCTGTTTCTTACTTGGTCAAAATCAAAAGATGTCATGGCGCCGTTATCATAGCTTACTTGGGCGTTTTTAAAAGATTCATTTTGCGCCAATAATGATTTTTCTGCCGAGATGTATTCGTTTAAAGCAGCTTTGGCATCGGCATAGGCTTTTTCAATAGTTTCCCTTAATTTTACTTGTTTGTCAAGCAATTGCAACGAGGCAATTTCCTGATTTATTTGGGCTTTTGACACGTTCGATTTTGTTTGAAATCTATTAAAAATTGGAATGTTTAGGGAAAATCCGAAGTTGTAGCCTAAATTGTCTTCCAGCTGTTTACCAAAACCATTGGGCACATAAATAACATTGTTATTTTCATCTATAATTGGCCGAACATCTTTATCTCCTTGGTTGTGTTGGTACGAAGTTCCCAATCCGGCACCAAAAGAAAGCGAGGGATAATATGCACCTTTTGCAACTTCCACGCCTATTTTGGAGCGCTCAACTGCTGTCTCTGCGCTTTTAATTTCAGGTAAATTAGCGACAGCCGTGTTAAAAATTAAATCGGTGTCGTTATATGTTAACGATGCGGCATCAATGGTTAAAGGCACATCTTGAATATCAAAACCTTTATGCGAAACTTGTAATAATTGCGCCAAACTTAATAGGGAAAGATCCAGCGTATTTTGTGCCATAGTCAATTGTTGCTCATTGGCGGCCAACGTAGCTTCTGCTTCCAAAAGTGTTGTTCTTGGCTGCGAGCCCGCTTCAACCAAAGTTTTTGCTTTTTCAACTTGTTTTTTGCTGATGTCAATTTGGTCTTTGGCAATGATGATGCTTTCTTTGTTCAACAAAACATTTAAATAGAAATTAACAACATTCAACATAATGCCATTTTTGTTTTCTTCTAAATTAAATCCTGCGGCTTCCAAACTTTTTTGCACTTGCAACAAATTGTTTTTATTCCTGTTGCCGTTGTAAAGCGTTACATTTGAATTTAGCCCGAAACTATTGGAACGGCTGTCTCTGGAAACCCGTCCCCCATAATTATCGATATAGGAACCAAAATTCCAGTTTTGAGAGGCCGAAGAATTTAGGGAAGGATAAAAATTACCTTTGGCAATAGTGATGTCTTCTTCAACCAATTCTTTGCTGAGTTCCTGCTGTTTTATGGAAATATTGTGGTCTAAAGCGTAGTCGATACATTCCTGAAGTGTCCATTTTTTATCTTGTGCATTTGCGTTTATAAAAAATATAAGTGCCAAAATACTTACGATTTTTGTTCTCATTGTATATAACTGAGTTTATGTTGATGTCGATTTTTGTATATGACGACTAAAATGGCCATTTGTTACACTTTTTGTCTCTTATGGAAATATTAAATTTTATTTTGGTCCTGCCCGCCTTTTTGGAGGGCGTTCCCGCTGAAAAAGCGGTCGGGCTTTCCGCTGCAATCTGTCATTGCCAAAAGCAATTTTTCAAATTTCTTGTTTTAGGTTTGCAATGCCAGGATTTTCGCTTTAATCCCTAACGCCTGTCATCCATAATTCATATTTCAAATTTCATTTGGGTTTTTTTCGGATAAAAATCCTTGCGACAACCGTAAATTTTTTGCTTCTTATAATAGGATAAGCTGTTGATCTTAAAAAAATCAATGCCGATTTAAATTTTGTTCTTTTTGTTTCCGGCTATTTTATTCTTGATAATCATATAAAATAAAGCGCCCACCAAGACATAGGGAAAGACCATTAAATATAAAATACCCGAATTCAATCCTTCTGCCTCTGTGGGATTTCCGCTTTCAACAACAGCCCTGCACATGGCGCATTGCGCATTGGCCATTTGAATTAAAAAAAGGAACCCTATCGTAAACAGTATTTTTTTCATGAGTCGCTTATTTTTTGCTTTAAATCGTTTAATTTATAAATCTCTTTTCTTTTTCTCAACTTTATTCCCCCATCGGGGGTTAGGGGGCCTAATAATACGGCGAAATCATCACATATACAATCACGCCGGTTACGGCAACATACAGCCATAACGGAAAAGTAAATCGCGCTATTTTTTTATGCAATGCCACTTGGTTTGTGATGGCTCTTACATAGGTGATCAACACAAATGGAATTACCGCCACCGATAATATGATGTGCGTAATTAAAATGACGAAATAAACCGTTTTAATGGTGCCTTCACCGCCAAATTTTGTGGAATCAGACGTCATATGATAGGCCACGTACAGCACCAAAAACAATACGGAAAAAATGATGGCTGTTTTCATCAATTTTTCATGCAAGGCAATTTTTTTGTTTTTGATGGCCCAAAATGCCGCCAAAAGGAGCACTGCCGTAAACGCATTTAATGTGGCGTAAATTGGCGGCAGAAAAACGGGAAGTTGCACATCAATTTTAACGCGAAACAAAATTGCAACCACCACCGGAATTGCAATTGATAAAATAACAATCCACGTATTGTATTTTTTTGAAGTTGTTGCCATTATTCTTTTAAAAGTATTTTAATGTCCTCTTTAATTTGTTGCACGCCTTTTGGGTCGAGTCCGTCGTAAAAAGCAATCGGATTTCCGTATTCATCCAGTCTCGAGCGAATGTTTCCCTGTTTATCAACCAAAGCAAACATCCCCGAATGTTCAAATCCGCCTTCGGCGTTGCTGTCTTCACCGGCATACAAGGTGAATCCGATGTTGGCCAATTCATATATTATATCTTGGTCGCCTGTTAAAAAGTTCCAGTTTTTTAAGGTTGCGCCATGTGATTTGGCATATTCCTTTAAAATTTGCGGCGTGTCATATTTTGGGTTGATGCTGAAAGACGCGATGCCAAAATCCTGATTTCCATAGAACTCATTTTGAATTTTCAGCATATTTTCATTCATTTTCGGACAAATGGTAGGGCAAGTGGTGAAGAAAAATTCCACCACATATACTTTTCCTTCATAAAATGAATTGCTGATCAATTTGCCTTCTTGGTTGGTAAATTCAAACGCAGGAACTTTGCCGATGGTAACCAATTTTGGTGTTTTAAATTTATTTACAATTTTCGGAACCGCATAAATTCCGAAAATTAAAATAATAAATGCAATGCCTATGTAGGAGTATTTTTTCATTTAATTAGATTTCTCTTTTTCTTCTTGCCTGTTTTTCGGCCGATTTTTTCAACTGGTAATAAATAATGTCAATATCGTCCTTCATTTTGTTCTTCAAAATTGCCACCGATTTCATATTATAACCATATAATTTCCCGCCCTCGGTGTCTTCATCATCTTTTCTTCCGCGCAAACGCAATTCCATATCTACAATATACGCATATTCCGAATACCCATTTTCGTTTAATGCAAAAGGCGTTTCAAAGCTATTAAAAAGCAGGCTGGTGTTTTCTGGGCTTGCATAAATAAATTGCCATTTGCTGATATCGGTAAAGGCTGAAAGTTCTTTAATGGTTTCGCTGTATTCTTTTTCCAATCCCTGCGGAAGAATGGCAACCATCTGAAAAAACGGTTTCGAATAATACCTTTTGTAAATTGTTTGGTTTAAATTGAAAAGGCTTGCCTTGGCCATATTGATGTCGCTTCCCAAAAAACAAACGATGCTAAGCTTTTCAGAAAAAGTTGCAATTGTTGCAGGCGCAACCTGTTTTAAGTCAATTACTTTTTCTGTTAAAATCGGCAGATTGGAATATTTGTAGATTCCTTTCGACAGAAATATGTAAAATACCAATGGCAATACGAACAGGCTAAAAAGTACCCAGAATTTTTTCATGTGATTAAAGTTAAACAAAAAAGGCGGTTAAAAACCACCTTTTTCTATTTAAAATATTAGTAGTTCCACTTTGTGAGCGGACTTAAAACATCGTTGATGTAGCTTCCTTCAATTAACAATAACGTGGCTAAATAAATGATTAAGAAAACTGCCGTCCAAATCACGGCTCTTCTTAAACTCTTTTTTTCATCGGCCATATGCATGAAAAACCAAGTAATATAATAGGCTTTTACCAAGGTTAAAACCAAGAAAATGATGTTAAGCGGACTTGTTCCTAAAATTTTGGTTAAATGAAGCGAGGCAGGTTTTGTGATTCCTAAAGCAACTTCCGCAATGGTGATCACTGAAAGGATTGCGAAAACTTTCCAAATTAATTTTGTGTGCGACGTATATTCTTGTGCGTGTGTCATTTTAATGTCTTTTTATGAATTAAACCAAGTAGAAGAAGGTGAATACAAATACCCAAACCAAATCTACAAAGTGCCAATAAAGTCCTACTTTTTCAACCATTTCATAATGTCCTCTTCGCTCATAAGTGCCAATAATCACATTAAAAAAGATGATGATGTTAATGATTACGCCCGATAAAACGTGGAATCCGTGAAACCCAGTGATAAAGAAAAAGAAATTGGCAAACAGTGTTTTTCCGTATTCATTTTCTCTTAAATTGGCGCCCATAACCACCGCTTTCCCTTCGTTCAAAAAGCCCATCGCCTCATTGTGTGGGATAATAGTTTTTGCTTTTGTTTCCGGGTTAATCAATTCGGTTCTTATGGAAATTCCCGGATTTGCCTTAAAGCTTTCAACAACTTCATTAAGGCTAAAAGGAGGAAGTTCTGCTTCTTTTCTAAACCAGATTCCTTTATTGGCTGTATGTTGTGTTCTTTCTGATGGCAGTGGTTTCACAAAACTTTCTAAAGTGATCTGTTCTCCTGTCGCATCAACAAATTGAATAATTTTTCCGTCGTTTAATTTTACGGCGCCGTAGGTTCCGTTTATGAAATTTTTCCATTCCCAAGCTTGTGAGCCCAAGAAAATGGCACCGCCAATAATGGTAAGCAACATATAAAAAGTCACTTTTGCTTTATTCATCTGATGTCCTGCATCAACCGCCAACACCATAGTTACCGATGAAAATATCAAAATAAAAGTCATTAACGCCACATAATACATCGGTGCATGCACGCCATGCAAAAAAGGAAAGTGGGTAAAAACTTCATCGGCTATTGGCCAGGAATCGTGAAATTTAAAACGCATTAAGCCATAAGCACCCAAGAAACCAGAAAATGTCAGCGCATCAGATAAAATGAAGAACCACATCATCATTTTACCGTAACTTGCGCCTAGTGGGTTGTTGTTTCCGCCGTCCCAAGTAGCGCCCTTATTTTCAGTAGGAATAGTTACTTCCATAAAAGTTTGTTTTGATTTTTAGTTATAGTTTCGCCAAAAGTACATATTTTTTATTATCTAATAAAATAGAAAAATAAAAACAAATATATCCAAAGAATGTCCACAAAATGCCAGAAAATAGCGCCTAATTCAAGTCCGAGCGTATCAGTTGCCGAATATTTTTTATTGAAGTGATTAAAAATTACCACCAACAACACCACAATTCCAGCCCCAACATGCACCAAATGGGCGATGGTGATGCCATAAATAAAGGATGATTTTACGGTGCTTTGCGCACCTGCAAAAAACAATCCCGACTTTAACAGCTCGCTAAATCCTTCAAATTGAAAAAATACAAAACCAACGCCCAAAAACAAGGTTGATAATAAAAAAGCACTTGTGAGTTGTCTGTTATTTTGTTTGATGAAGTATTTGGCCAGCATAAAAGTGATACTGCTCAACACAATTAAAAGTGTGCTGATATAAAAAGCGTTTGGCAAATCGAAAGAAACCCAATCGCTGCGTTTTCTGCTTACCACATAAGCACTTGTGAGTCCGGCAAACATCATCGTCATGCTCACCATAGAAACCCACAACATCGGTTTTGCCGATTTCCTTTTTGCCTGTCTGTATTCTTGTTCTAAAGTTTGTTCCATGAAATTGTTTATTTGTTTAATCGTTTAACTGTTGATTCTTTTTAAAAGATAAAATGTTTAATTCTAATAATTACAGCAATTTATACCTAAAATATTTTGGGCCTGCCTGCCTTTTCGGTTGGCGTTCCCACAAGGGTCGGGCTTTTCGTTACAATCCGTCATTGCGAGCGGAGCGTGGCAATCTGTTAAACATATTGCTTCATAAGCTCGCAATGCCGGGATTTTCACTGCAATCCTACGCAAATGCTTTTGTAAATAGAACTTAGTTTTATAAAATAAATAAATTTAAAAACCTTAATGTAAAAATTTATCCGCCACATAAATAACCTGCACCAAAGTAATATACAATACGCTTGACAGCATTAACTGACGGGCTTCTTTATTTGTTTGGTTTTTATACAGTTTAACCGCATAAAACAACATGACGCCGCCCAGCAAAGCGACCATGATTGCTGTGACCGGATAAATATAAAAATTTCCTGTTAATTTTAACACAGGAATAACAGAAACTATAATCAAACAAACGGTATAAATAATAATTTGCACCACCGCTTTTTTGTTTTTTTGTCCCATCGGCATCAAATTAAAGCCGGCTTTTTTGTATTCATCATACTGAAGCCATGCGATTGCCCAAAAATGCGGAAATTGCCAAAAAAACTGAATTAAAAACAAAATTCCCGGTTCAATGGAAAAATCATTGGTAGCGGCAACCCAGCCCAACATAAAAGGAATGGCTCCCGGTATGGCGCCCACAAAAACAGCCAAAGGCGTTATCGATTTTAACGGCGTGTAAACACTGGTGTATAAAAATATGGATATGGCGCCAAACAACGCGCTTTTCGGATTGATGCTGTATAAAATGGCCAAGCCCAAAATGGTAAAGGAAACCGCGATAACCATGGCCATGGAAACATGCATTCTGCCTGTAGGCAAAGGCCGATTCATCGTGCGTTTCATTAAAGCGTCGGTGTCCTTTTCAATAATCTGGTTGAAAGCATTTGAAGCTCCAACCATTAAATAGCCGCCAATAGCCAATAAAATAAGGATTGAAACCTGAATTTTTTCTACAGCCAATAAATAGCCGGCCAATGATGAAAACACAACGCTTAGCGACAAACCCACTTTGGTTAGCTGCTTAAAATCGCTGAATACTGCTGAAAAATTCACCTTTTGCGGAATGTATTTTGAGGTTATTTGCATTAAATTATTTAAAATAGTGCAAATATATTTTATTATTACAGAATTACAACCTTAAAACAAGCGGATTAAAAAAATCTTTTAAATAAAATTAAAAATTATCTTTGCAGTTAATAGAAATGTTTTAAATTTGCCCACTCATTTAAGCAATTAAATGAGCGTTCATTACAAAATTTGCGAAAGTAGCTCAGGGGTAGAGCACCACCTTGCCAAGGTGGGGGTCGCGGGTTCAAATCCCGTCTTTCGCTCTGCAATTTAAAAATGCCAATGCAGGAGTGGTGGAATTGGTAGACACGCTGGACTTAAAATCCAGTGAGCTGTAAGGCTCGTGCGGGTTCAAGTCCCGCCTCTTGTACGAAAAAAGCTGAAATAATTTGTTTCGGCTTTTTTTATTTTGGCACAGTTTCCATAAAAATGCAAACATTCCAATTAGTTTAAATTAGTTACTATCCGTATTCCAAATTTTTGTATTTTTAAAGGTATTTCAATTTTATAACCAATGGAATTGTCTTTTCCTTTATTCGCAGGTATAATTGCCGCAATATTGCATGTGATTTCAGGCCCTGATCATTTGGCGGCGGTAACGCCTTTTGCCATCGAAAGCAAAAAGAAAGCATGGAAAGTTGGACTTTTTTGGGGCATAGGGCATTTGTTGGGAATGCTTTCTATCGGCATCCTGTTTTTGACATTTAAAGAATTGATTCCCATTGAAAAAATTTCGCTTCACAGCGAAAAAATGGTCGGCATCATTTTAATGGGTTTGGCCTTGTGGATTTTCTATAAAATTTCCAAAGAAGAAAAACAACACAAACATACCCATGTACATGTGGAAGGATATCCAATGATTCATGCACATCCGCATAGTCACGATGAGGTTGCCCCAATAATAATGAAGCATCCGCATTTTCGCAGCGAAGTAACTTTTACCATTCCTAAACGTCCCCATATTCACCAAGCTGAAATTTCACATACGCATAACAACTCAACTCTAAAACAGGGAATAGTAGCTTCTTTATCGGTTGGTTTTGTTCACGGTTTGGCTGGTGTTGCTCACTTTTTGCTGTTTCTTCCCGTCATCGGATTTACCTCAAAACTGGATTCTGCCAAATACATTGTCGGCTTTGGAACAGGAACTTTATTGGCAATGATTTCTTTTGCTTTTATAATTGGAAGTTTTGCATCATATTCAAATCAGAAGCAAAACGGCACTTTTTTTAAAGGAATCAGAATGGCCGGCGGTTTATTTGCTTTTGTTATTGGGATTTACTGGTTTATGGCGAATTAAAATTCTAAAATCATACATCGTAAATTAAAAGGTTAACCGCGAAGGCCTTTAGATTTCCGCAAAGTTCACTAAGAATTTAGAATTTCTTTGAGAAACTCCGTGTTTCTCCGTGAATCTCTGTGAAATAATAGTGACACAGAGTTACACAAAGAAAATACACAAAGATGCACTAAGCTTCATAATTAAAATCAAATTAGATAATCAATTCAAAATCCAAAATCTTCTTTATAATCGTAAATCGTACATCAAAAATCGTATATTAAAAAGCTAGCATATTCTCGGCAATTGCTCCCCAACCAGCGGACTCACAATCCGCTTCCCGCCAATCAAACTTTCCATCACCACTTTATTGGGATGTTCATTGGTAAATTCACCAATTAGCGCCGCGTTTGTTCCTCTTTTATGATTTCTCATCAACGCCAAAACTTCAGTTTCTATGCTTGGATCCACAACCACCAAAAAAACGCCTTCATTGGCAACATACATCGGGTCCAATCCCAGCATTTCACAGGCTGCAGCGACTTGTTTTTCCAAAGGAATGGCACTTTCTTTCACAAAAACGCCTTTTGAAATGTCGTTGGCAATTTCGTGTAAAACCGTTCCCAATCCGCCACGGGTTGGATCCCTGAACAATTTTATTTTTTCACCGAATTCATCCAATAAATCTTGCACCAAAAAGTTTAAATTGGTGGTGTCACTCACCAAATCAGACTCAAATTCCAATCCTTCGCGCTCGCTCATAATGGCCATTCCGTGTTGTGCAATGTTGCCGTTCACCAAAATTTTATCGCCGGCTTTTATGTTGTGGACAGAAATATTGGCTTTTGGATGAACCTGCCCAAAACCGGTTGTGTTTATGAAAATTTTATCGCCTTTTCCGCGTTCCACCACTTTGGTGTCTCCGGTAATAATAAGCACGCCGCTTTCATCGGCCGCTTTTTTTACGGAAGCCACAATTTTCTCAAATTCTTCCATTTTTAAGCCTTCTTCAATAATAAATGCCAAGGACAAATATTTTGGGATGGCGCCGCACATCGCCACATCGTTTACGGTGCCGTTTACCGCCAGTTCGCCTATGTTTCCGCCTTTAAAAAAAATGGGCGTAATCACAAAACTATCGGTTGATATGGCAATTTTAGAGTTTATTTCCACAATGGCGCCATCGTGTTTTTGGTCTAAAAACGGATTGCTGAATGTGTTGAAAATATGGTTGTCCAGTAAATTTCTGGTCAGTTCGCCACCGCTTCCGTGACCTAAATTAATGGTTTCAAATCCTGTATTTTCCATTTTATGCTGTTAATGAGTTGAAAAATGATAGTAGGCGGCACAGGCGCCTTCCGATGAAACCATTGGGGCGCCAAGCGGATTTGCGGGTTTGCAGGCTTTGCCAAACTGGTCGCACTGATTTGGTTTTTTGATGCCGCGCAATATTTCGCCGGCAATGCAATCGGGATTTTCAGGCACTTTAATGTGGCTGATGTTGAATTTTGCTTCCGCATCATATTTTCTGTAAGCTTCTTTGATTACATATCCACTGTTTGGAATTTCACCAATGCCGCGCCATTCCCTTGCGCCAACTTCAAAAACCTTTTGTATTACCGCAATGGCGGCTTCATTTCCATGTTCTTTTACGACTCTGGCATACTGATTTTCCAATTTATAAATGCCTTCTTCCAGTTGTTTTACCGCCATATAAATTCCCTGAACCAAATCCAATGGTTCAAAACCGGTGATGACAATCGGAATTTTATATTTCTCGACCAAGGGATAATATTCCTGCATTCCCATAATGGCACAAACGTGTCCGGCTCCTAAAAAAGCATCAATGGAGCAAAGTTCATCATCCAAAATTGCTTCCATTGCCGGCGGAACCAACACATGCGAAGCCAAAATCGTATAATTATCAAGTCCTTCTTTTTCTGCGTGCAACACCGATAAGGCATTAGCAGGTGCTGTGGTTTCAAAACCAACAGCAAAAAAAACGACTTCTTTATCCGGATTTAGTTTGGCGATGGAAACCGCTTCCAAAGGCGAATATAAAATGCGCAAATCACCGCCAACCGCTTTTGCTTCCAGCAAACTTTTTTTGCTTCCCGGCACACGAATCATATCGCCAAATGAACAAACAATCACGCCTTTTTCCAGCAATTCAATGGCTTTGTCTATTAAATTTAGCGGTGTAACGCAAACCGGACAGCCGGGACCGTGGATCATTCTGACTTTTTCGGGCAGCAACTCCAAAATTCCGTTTTTAACCAAACTGTGCGTTTGCCCGCCGCAAATTTCCATAATATTCCATTCCTTCGTGGTGATTTTATGAATTTCATCGAGGTATTTTTTTGTGGCTTCAAAATCCCGGTATTCGCTTAAATGCTTCATTTTGTTATGTTTAAATAGTACATCAATTGTCCGAATGAAATGTTTTCGTCGTTGGGCGATAAATCTTTATGAAAGTACAATTTTATTTCTTTTGGTGCTAATTCTATGAGGATATCTACCAAAGTTGTATTTTGAAAAACGCCGCCGCTAAAAGCAATATATTTGTAATTATTTGATTTTGCGATTTCAATGACAGAAAATGCCAGCGTGTATAAAAAGTTTAGGATTACCTGTTTCTTTGGATTTCCATTTTTAAAATCATCAAACATATTTTTAATGATTTCTGTCGCCGAAATGCCTTTTTCCGGAGCCGATAAATAACTTCGGCAAGATTTTAAATCAAAACCGAAAAGGCTGTTTTCCAATAAAATAGCGGCTTCACCTTCATAAGTGTTGTAATCGGTGATATTTAAAAGCGAAGCAACGGCATCAAACAATCTTCCTGCTGATGATGTTTTTAGGGTATTCGTATTTTTTAAAGTCTGATAGGTTTTAAGTTCGCTTGAAGTAAATTTGGTTTTTAAAACTTCAACCATTTCCTCAGAAGCCAATGAAAGTAAAGACAATCGAGGTTCTTTGGCCATTTTATCGCCCAAAAGCCAGTCGAAATAGGCAATATGATTGATTCTTTTAATTTTATGATGTTCATAATCAAAAAATTCACCGCCCCAAATGTTGCCGTCATCGCCATAACCTGTTCCGTCAAAAATAACGCCCAACACTTTTTCAGAAAACAATTGATGTTCGCCCAAAATTGCCGAAAAGTGTGCTTTATGATGCTGAATTTCAACCAACTTTGACTTGTTTTTTTTCGCCAATTCTTTCCCTAATTGCGTACTTTGATAGCCGGGATGTTTGTCGGCCAAAACCACATCGGGCTGTTGTTCAAAAATGTTGATGAACGAATTTGCTGTTGCTTTAAACCTGTTGTAAACATCAAAATTTTGAAGATTTCCCAGGTATTGGCTCACATATAAATATTCATTCGGATAAAATGCGATGCAGCTTTTTAAATCGGCGCCCATCGCCATCATTTTTTCTTCGGAATTGAGCTTTGCCTCAAAATAATTAGGTGCATAACCGCGTGCTCTTCGAAATATAACTTGCTGATTAAATTTGGCGCTGAATTTTACAACGGAATCATCCTGCGGATGCGAAATTTCCAGATTGTGCTGCACAAAATAATCAGCAACATTGTTGAGTTTTTCAAAAGCTTCCTTGTTATTCCCAATAATTGGCGAACTGTGAATATTTCCGCTGGTGGCAATGACGGGAAAATTTAAATCATTGGCCAACAATTGCAAAATTCCCGAGTATGGCAGCATCACGCCGAGCTGATTTAACCCAGGCGCAACAGCCTTCAAGGCGATTTTTCCTTTATAATTTCCCAAAGGAATGATGTTGATGGGCCTTTCGGCGGAAGTAAGGGATTTGCTTTGAAGCTCATTTATTTTCAGGTCGTTTTGTAAAAATTCCATCGAAGGAAATAAAACGGCAAAAGGTTTGTTGGGCCTGTTTTTTTTGGCGCGTAATTTTTTAATAACCGCTTCATTTTCGGCATTGCAGCACAACAAATAACCGCCGGTATTTTTGATGGCAACAATATTTCCTTCGGCAAGTAATTTGGCTATTTTTTTAAAAATATTTTCTGAAGTAGTTGCAATCGTATTTCCCGAATTGTCTAACAAAATCAATTCAATTCCGCAGGTATGGCAAGTATTGGTTTGCGAATGAAAACGTCGGTCGGCCGGATTTGAATATTCCTTTTCGCAGGCATCGCACATAGGAAAATTTGAGATGCTTGTGTGGTCTCTTTCAAAAGGAAAAGTGTTGGTGATTGCCCAGCGCGGACCGCAATTTACGCAGGTGGTAAACGGATAATTGAATCGTCGGTTTTTAGGATCCTGAATGTCTTTTTTACAATCGTCGCATATCGCAAAATCGGGTGTTAAAGGCAAATTTAATCGGCTGCTTTTTGTTGATGGTATAATGTTGAAATCGGTAAACAGGCTAGTTTCCACTTCAATAATGGCGCTGTTTTTTATTTTGGAAACCGGCGGCGGATTTTTAAGCAGTTTCTCATAAAATTGTTGAACGGAGTCTTTTGGGCCCGAAACGAAAATTACAACGCCTTCTTCATTGTTGGAAACGGTTCCCGTTAAAGAATAGGATTTTGCCAAACCATAAACAAACGGACGAAAGCCCACGCCTTGCACTTGTCCGGAAATCGTAATTTTATAGGTCGGCATTAAATAATATTAAATTTTTAAGTAGGGACAGGTCGCGACCTGTCCGTTTTAGGTCGCGACCTGTCCGTTCAGAACGATTTTTAAAAATAAGCAATTATGGAACGATTCGCAAAATATTTAAACAAAAAAAACTGAAACCTGAAACCTGAAACTTGAAACAGCAATTAAAATTTTTGATGAAGTGCTTCCGCGTGCGTTAATATTTGTTTGATAATTTCGGGAATGGCATTTTTTACGTTTGGATTCAATTCAATGGTCATAGGCACCAATTCTTCGATGGAAACGGTGAACAAATGAAGATCGGGTTTTTCTTCCATTAAATAAACGGCTTCAATCATGTCTTTCAGGCCAACATCGTGCACGCTTAATGCCGAAGGAAAATCGGATGCAAATTTTGGCCGAATCAGCGAAATGGTTCCTGCAGGTTTTCCATCCATCGTGGCATCAACAAAAATAATTGTTTGGTAGGCTTCAAAACAATTCAGCAATAGAAATCCGCCCGTTCCGCCATCTAAAATATCGACATATTCCGGCAAATTAATTTTTGCCATTTCCTGCATCACATGAACGCCAATGCCTTCATCGCCCATTAAATAATTGCCTACGCCCAGGATTAAAATACTGTTCGATTTGTCTTTTTCAAAAAAATAGGAATCGCTGCTGATGGCTATTGGAGTTCTTTCTGTTGTGCTCATATTGTCTGGTTAAAAAAAGTAAATTCATTCGGCTTGAAATTGCAGCGGCAGAATGAACTTACTCAAAGTTTGATTTAAGGGTTATTTTGAAAAATTTAATTATTCATTCAATTTGCGTTAGGGGTTGAAGCGGAAATACTTTTTTAGGCTTTTTGCCGAAAAAAGATTGCAGCGAAAAACCCGACCGCTTTTTAGCGGGAACGCCCGCCAAAAGGGCCGGCAAGCCCACCAAAAAGGCGGGCAGGCCCAAAAAATTAATTTTTATTTATTCTTTTTCGTCTTCCTTAACTTTTTTTATTCGTTCTTCCCTCACAAATTTATAGCCTCCAAACATGGAGGAAACTTCTGCGCGACCTTCCAGCCAGTCGTGAAAAAATACCAAATACACGTGGATAATCACAAAAAGAATAAATCCCCACATGGCAATATGATGAATGTTGCGAACCATAAAGTCGCCGCCAAACATTGGTGTTACCCAGCTAAATAGTTTTGGCAAAAACCAGGTTGAGGTGTCGGCATACAAAGCAAATCCCGTAAAAACGGAGACTAATGCGATAATAAAAAGAATAAGGTATGAAAATGCCGCAACGCTGTTATGGCCAATGCTGATATTTTTTAATTCGGGTTTCTTGTCGTTCATTAATAAAACATCATTTTTTATGACATGCTTAAAATTGCCCCAACTCTTTTTGGAGAAAGGCCACAAAGCGCGCCAGCTTGCAAATTGGTTGCCGACAAACGACCAATAGATGCGCAAAATCATATTAAAAAAGAAAATGTACGCGGCGATAAAATGAATATAGCGGACAATTCCAAAGGAATGCAAATTTGTTGCTTCTGCATTTGAAAGCAGTGCGGGCGGATTGGCAATTAAAAATCCGGAAAGGGTAAGCGTTAAAACGCAGAGCACATTTACCCAATGAAATATCCGAACCGGCAATTCCCAAACCAATACGCGTTGAAAGTTTCTAGTTTCCATAATTTATAGTTTAACTGTCACAACTGGCAATATTTTGAACCTGGGAAATATGATTTCCGTGTTCATCGTATAAATGCACGGCACAAGCCAAACAAGGGTCAAAGGAATGAATGGTGCGTATAATTTCTAAAGGCAATTCGGGATCCGCAATTGGAGTGCCGATTAAAGCGGCTTCATAAGCCGATCTTTGTCCTTTTGGATCGCGAGGTGACGCATTCCAGGTAGATGGAACCACCATTTGATAATTTTCGGTTTTTTGGTCTTTAATGGTTATCCAATGTGCCAAAGCGCCACGAGGTGCTTCCATAAAACCAACGCCTTTGGCTTCATTTGGCCAGCTGGAAGGTTCCCAACTGTCCATATTTGCCATACGTTCATCACCATTTTTAATGTTGTTCATTAAAGTGTTATAGAATTCCAAAGTCCAATTTGCAACCAACTGTGTTTCAATTCCGCGGGCGGCTGTTCTTCCCAAAGTGGAGAATAAAGCGTCAACAGGAACATTTAAATGTGCCAATGCGGCATTTACGGCAGCTTGAATTTCTTTATTTCCACGTCCGTAACCTACCAATAAACGGGCAAGCGGACCAACTTCCATTGGCAATCCTTTCCAACGCGGCGTTTTAATGAAACTGTATTTTTCTTCCACATTTAAAAAGTCGTAAGGAGGTTTTGGCCCGGAATATTTTATATTGGTTTCACCTTCCCAAGGATGTCTTCCTTTGTCTTTTCCTTCGGCATAATCATCGTACCAGGAATTGTTTACAAATTCTTCAATTTCCTCGCTGTTTCTATGGTCAACATCAATCACTTTAGACAAATCATTATTTAAAATAATGCCTTGCGGAAATTTGAAGCCCGACATATCAGCATAACCATTTGTTGGAAAATCGCCATAAGACATATAATTACCGAATCCTTTTCCGATAGCGCCCCAATCTTTATAAAACGATGCTATTGCCAATAAATCCGGTATATAAACCTGATCGATAAAGTTTTTTCCTTCTTGCAATAATTTTCCGACATGGGCCAATCGTTCTGCGTTTAAACCTCCGGCGCCATCTGAATTTATGGCACAGGCCATTCCGCCGACCAAATAATTGGGGTGCGGATTTTTACCGCCAAAAATGGTATGCACTTTCACGATTTCTTTTTGCCATTCCAAGGCTTCCAAATAGTGCGCAACTGCCAATAAATTAACTTCAGCAGGCAATTTCATTTGGGAATGTCCCCAATAGCCATTGGCAAAAATGCCCAACTGACCGCTTTCCACAAATTTTTGTATTCTGTTTTGCACATCAGAAAAATAGCCAGGAGAACTTTTTGGCCAATTTGAAATGCTTTGTGCAATTTCAGAAGTTTTCTTTGGATCGGCCTTTAGGGCGTTTACAATATCTACCCAGTCCAAGGCATGTAAATGGTAAAAGTGAACAGTATGGTCATGCATATATAAAGCGCCTTCCATAATATTGCGAACCATTTCAGCATTTGGAGGCACGGCAATTCCCAAAGCGTCTTCAACGGCTCTTACTGAAGTCAATGCGTGTACGGTTGTACAAACACCGCAAGTGCGTTGCACAAAGGCCCAAACGTCTCTTGGATCGCGACCTTTCACAATGCTTTCAATGCCGCGAACCATGGTGCTGGAACTGAATGCATCTACAATAACGCCGTCTTTAATTTCTGCTTCTATTCTTAAATGACCTTCAATTCTGGTAATTGGGTCAACTACTATTCTATTTGCCATTGGATTGTGTTTTAGAAGTCAATATTTTTTTCATTGGTTTTAGCTCTCTTGGTTCTGTCTGCCAGCTCTTTTCGCTTGGCGATATTTGCGCCAATTGCATGCAAGGCAACGCCACCCACTAGAACAGCACCTGCTACTTTTCCAACGGAATCTGCGTTACTTTCAACTGCAAATCCGGGAACTTTCGTGGTTCTTTCATAGAATGGACCGTTGTCCCAGAAATTTTCTTCACTGCATCCGATGCAACCGTGACCGGATTGAATAGGATAGCTAACGCCATTGTTCCATTTTATGTTTCCGCAGGAGTTGTAAGTCATAGGCCCTTTACAGCCTACTTTATACAAGCAATAGCCATTTTTGGAATTTTGGTCGTCAAATGTTTCCGCAAATAAGCCGGCATCATAATAAGGACGTCGGTAACAGGTATCGTGCACCCGTTTTCCGTAAAATGCTTTTGGTCTTCCCAATCTGTCCAATTCCGGCAATCTTCCGAAGGCCACCACATGAACAATTACACCAGCCATCACTTCACCAATTGGCGGACAACCGGGAACTTTTATAATCGGTTTGTTTTTTACGATTTTATGAATAGGTGTTGCGCCAGTTGGATTTGGTTTTGCGGCTTGCACGCATCCGTTAGAGGCGCAGCTTCCCCAGGCAATGATTGCCTTTGCGCCTTCCGCAGCTTCCAAAAATGTTTCTTTGGCCGATTTACCTGCGATACAACAATAATTTCCGTCGTCACCCAATGGAATGGAGCCTTCAACACAAAGTATATATTCTCCTTTGTATTTGTCCATAACCGCTTTTTTAGCCGCCTCGGCCTGATGTCCGGAAGCTGCCATTAAAGTTAAGGTATAATCCAAGGAGATTTTATCTAAAATAATATCGGCCACAATTGGGTGGTTCGATCTGATGAAAGATTCGCTGCAACATGTGCATTCTTGGTAATGTTCCCAAATAATTGGTATTCTTGGTGTTTTTTCCAAAGATTCTGCTACTTGTCCAACCATAGAAGATTCCAAGCCCATAAAAGCAGCCATATAAGTAGAAAATTTAATGAAATCTCTACGGCTGTAACCTTGTTTTATGATGCTTTCGTAGTAGGTGTCGCGTTGTTCGTTATCGATAGGCATAAGTAAAGTTTTTAAGTAATGAAAAAGACGTTTTACTCGTGTGCTTTACGTTTGTAATAAGCACAAATCTAAAGTACAAACTTTTTTGGATAAACACAACATAACATTCTAATTTAGAACGCTTTAAAATAAGGCTAAATAATCCTTAATTCTTATTTAAACCAAATAAAAATAGCAAAGGAAAATTAAGTTACGGTTATTTATTTGGAGATAATTTGTAAATTTGACTGTAAACGCTTTTTAAAATTATGCACGAGTTATCTATCGCATTGGGAATTGTTAAAATTGCCGAAGACGAAACAGCGAAAGCAAAGGCAAAAAGAGTCACTAAAATTGAACTTGAAATAGGTGTTTTATCGGGTATTGAACTTGATTCCTTAAATTTTATCTGGGAATCGGCCATTAAGGATACTGTCCTTGAGTTTGCCGAAAAAGAGATTGTTGTGATTAAAGGAAAAGGAAAATGCGTTGATTGTGATACGGAATTTGAGATGGAAAATTTATATGATCCCTGTCCCTATTGCCAAAGTTATTTTAAAGGTATTTTGCAGGGAAAAGAATTGCGTGTGAAAGCGTTGGAAGTCATTTAAAATTAGTTAATTATGTGTGGAACTTGTGGCTGCGGCACCGGAGAAAACGGTCCGGTTATTTTAAAACCCGGAGAAGAAAATCATTCTCATGGGGAAAATCATCCTTATGAAGGTCATTCCCATTCTCATGGAGATCACCATCATCATGGTGAGCACTCGCATTCTCATGAGCACGACCATCAACACAAGGTGTTGGAAATTGAGCAGGATATACTTCAAAATAACCAGATTTTGGCCGCCAGAAACAGAGGATATTTTGAAGCAAAAAATATATTTGCCCTCAACTTGGTAAGTTCGCCAGGTTCGGGGAAAACAACGCTTTTGGAACGCACTTTGGCTGATTTAAAAGATCAAATTAATTTTTATGTTATTGAAGGCGACCAGCAAACCTTAAATGATGCCAACAGAATTGCCGCACTCGATGTTCCTGTTATTCAGATAAATACCGGAAAAGGCTGCCATTTGGAAAGTGATATGGTTTTTGAAGCCGTTAAACAATTAAACGTAAAGGACAATTCGGTTTTAATGATAGAAAATGTAGGCAATTTGGTTTGTCCGTCTATGTTCGATTTGGGCGAAAACAAACGCGTGGTCATCATTAGCACCACGGAAGGAGAAGACAAACCCATCAAATATCCCGATATGTTTCACACTTCGGATGTTTGTATCATCAACAAAATAGATTTGTTGCCTTACGTAAATATAAATGTTGATAATATAAAAAAATACGCACTTCAGGTAAATCCGAAATTGCTGTTTTTTGAAGTTTCCGCAACTACGGGCAAAGGAATGGAAGCTTGGTATCAATGGTTGGCCCCCTAACCCCTGCCTATCCAGCAGGCAGGCCCGAAGGGGGAATTTAAGCCGGAAGTAGGGACAGGTCGCGACCTGTCCGAACTGAAATTTAATTAAAAATCATAAATCAACATGTGTTTATCAATTCCCGGAAAATTAATAGCAATTACTTCTCAGTTGGATGAAACTTTCAGAATGGGGAAAGTGTCTTTTGACGGAATCATCAAAGAAGTGAGCCTGACTTTGGTTCCTGAAGCCAATGTTGGCGATTATGTGCTGGTTCACGTGGGCGCAGCAATTTCTACCATCAATGAAGAAGAAGCCTCAAAAACATTTGAAATCCTAAAACAACTTGGGGAACTTCAGGATTTAGCCCCCTAACCACTGAAGGGGGAACTGATTTTTTTAAGAAAAATGAGGGCTAAAATCATAAACTGAAAGATTAAAAATTCCCCCCTCGGGCCTGCCTGCCGGATAGGCAGGGGTTAGGGGCATCTATTCGTAAGAATGTTTATAAGGTTGGCCGCTGACGATTTTCAATAAATCGGCTTCAACAGATTCTCTCGGGTATTCAACAAAACGACCAATTTCTTTATCATTTTTATAAATAATAAAAGTAGGGACTCTTTCAATATTGAAACCTTCCTGTAAATTATCGGGCGTTACTTTGCTTCTGTTTACGGTAATTAATTCTAAATTGTTAAAGTCAAAATTGGCTTCATCCAAAATTTTATATAAAATGGGTGTTTGCTCTTGGCTATCGCCGCACCAGGTTCCCATAAAAGCTTTTATCTTGATGTCTTTTAAAAGAGGCGTCAGTTTTGCCATCACTTCTTTGTCTGTTTCATAAGCATCATAATTTGGCGTAAACCACTCATTAAAAGGCGCTTCCAAAAAACTTTCTTTGTTGGCAATACCAATTAAATTTCCCGAAGGATCTTTTACGGCGGTTGTAATATTTTTTTGGGCGGAACAACTCATAGCACTTAATATAAGGATGGAAAAAAATAGGTTTTTCATGATATTAAAATTTAAAGTGCCGTAAAACTACAAAATTAAATTAAAGAATGGCGTGTCATCACTGCCGGTTTTTCGATGCCCATTAATTCTAAAATTGTGGGTGCAATATCTCCTAAAACACCATCTTCAATATGTTTCAGATCTTTATCAACTAAAATTACGGGAACCGGATTGGTGGTATGTGAAGTGTTCGGCGTTCCGTCAGGATTTATCATGGTCTCGCAATTTCCGTGGTCGGCAATAATGATGATAGTATAATCGTTTTTTAAAGCGGCGGCAACCACATCTTCCACACATTTATCAACGGCTTCACACGCTTTAATGGCCGCTTCCATAACGCCTGTATGTCCAACCATATCGCCATTGGCAAAGTTTAAACACACAAAATCGACTTCTTTTTTGTCCAATTCCGGAATAATGGCATCGCGAATGTCAAAAGCGCTCATTTCGGGTTTTAAGTCATAAGTGGCAACTTTTGGGGATGGACATAAAATACGTTTTTCATTTTCAAAAGGTTCTTCTCTTCCGCCGGAAAAGAAAAAAGTAACGTGCGGATATTTTTCTGATTCCGCAATTCTGATCTGTTTTTTACCGGCTTTCGCCAGCACTTCTCCCAACGTATTTTCAAGGTTATCCGTTTCGTAAATAATATGAACATTTTTGAAAGTATCATCATAACTGGTTAAGGTCACATAATACAACGGAATTGTTTTCATGCCAAATTCTGGATGGTCTTTTTGGGTAAGCACTTCAGTCAATTCGCGCCCTCTGTCGGTTCTGTAGTTAAAGAAAATAACCACGTCATCGGCCTTAATTTGTGTTTTTGGCTGGCCGTTTTCATCGGTCATAATGATGGGTTTGATAAACTCATCGGTTACATCATTGGCATAACTTTCCTGAATGCTTTTGATGGCATCGGTCGATTTTTTGCCTTCTGAATTTACAACAGCATCATAAGCCAGTTTTATGCGTTCCCAGCGTTTGTCCCTGTCCATGGCAAAATATCGTCCGGTAATTGTCGCCAATTCACCGGTGGTTTCCTTCATATAATTTTGAATGGTTTCAATAAAACCCACGCCCGATTTTGGGTCGCAATCTCTTCCGTCCGTAAATGCATGCAAAAACACATTTTTAAGTTTGTGTTCCGCAACAACATCCAGCAATCCTTTTAAATGGTTGATGTGGGAATGGATTCCGCCATCGGAAACCAATCCCAACAAGTGAATATTTTTATTGTTTTTTTTCGCATAAGAAATGGCATCAAGCAACACTTTTTCTTTTCCGAGTGTTTTATTTTTAACCGCCATATTCACCCGAACCAAATTCTGATAAACAATTCTGCCGGCTCCTAAATTCATATGGCCAACTTCACTGTTTCCCATTTGTCCTTCCGGCAAACCCACATATTCTCCGTCGGTGCGCAAACTTGCATTCGCGTACTTGCCGTACAAACTGTCTATAAAAGAAGTTTTTGCGTTGTAAATTGCGGAAACTTTAGGGTCTTGGGTAATTCCCCAGCCATCTAAAATCATTAAAATCACTTTCTTGTTCATAAAAATAGGTGTTATTTTGAAAAACACAAAGATACGAAGTATTCAATTGAAGCGCTTTTGATTGGATCATAAATTCTTGTGAAATTTACTATAACGATTGCGATATTCCTTTTTTTTTGCGTAAGTAGATTATTTTTTAGACTTTTAATGACAGATTTTTTAAAAATTGTAAATTCACGGCGTAACAATAAATAAATGAAAAACGAACTAAAATTCAATAAAGTGACCGAAAGGTTGCCAAAACATTTGCATCAGTTTATCGTGAAGCAGCCTTATAAGGAATATACCGCCCAAAATCAGGCGGTTTGGCGTTATGTGATGCGAATGAACATTGATTTTTTGAGTAAAGTGGCACACGAATCCTATTTTGAAGGGCTGAAAAAAACAGGTATTTCTTCAGAGGAAATTCCGAGAATGGAAGGAATGAACCGCATTTTAAAAGATATTGGCTGGGCGGCGGTATCGGTGGACGGATTTATTCCGCCCAATGCTTTTATGGAATTTCAGGCTTATAATGTGCTGGTCATTGCTTCTGATATCAGAACGATTGACCATTTGGAATATACGCCAGCTCCTGATATTATTCACGAAGCCGCCGGCCACGCGCCAATTATCGCAAATCCGGAATATGCCGAATATTTGCGCAGGTTTGGCGAAATTGGCTGTAAAGCAATTTCTTCTTCGGAAGATTATGACATGTATGAAGCCATCAGGCTGCTTTCCATTTTAAAGGAAGATCCAAATTCTTCAGAAGCAGAAATTGAAAATGCCCAACAAAAAGTGGAAGAATTGCAAAATAGGATGGGCGAACTTTCTGAAATGGCCCAAATACGGAATTTGCACTGGTGGACGGTTGAATATGGCTTGACAGGAACCTTGGAAAATCCGAAAATATATGGCGCCGGATTGCTTTCTTCCATCGGCGAAAGCAAAAAATGTTTAACTGATGAGGTTGAAAAAATCCCCTATTCCATTGAAGCGGCAACGCAAAATTTCGACATTACAAAACCGCAGCCACAACTTTTTGTAACGCCAGATTTTGCGCATTTAAGTTTTGTGCTCGAAGAATTTGCCAATAAAATGGCCTTAAGAACCGGCGGATTGCGTGGTGTTCAAAAATTGATAAAGTCTAAAAATATTGGCACGGTGGAACTGAGCACCGGTCTGCAAATTTCAGGTGTTTTCTCCAACGTGATTGTTGATGGCAACCAGAAACCGGTTTATGTTCAAACCACCGGACCAACTGCTTTGGCGAGCAGGGACAAGGAATTAATAGGGCATGGAACCGATTATCATCTGGAAGGTTTCGGGAGTCCGTTAGGAAAATTAAAAGGCATCAATTTGGCCATTGAAGATATGTTTCCGAAGGATTTGGAGGTTTACGGAATTTATGAAGGCAAAAAAACAACCTTGCTTTTTGAAGGAAATATCAAAGTGGAAGGTGAAGTTATTACAGGAAAACGCGATTTAAAAGGGAAAATTTTACTCATTTCCTTTAAAAATTGCACAGTAACCCACAACGATTTTGTGCTGTTTAAACCCGAATGGGGCATTTACGATATGGCGGTGGGAAAAGAAATAATTTCGGCCCATGCCGGACCGGCTTCCGTCAATTCATTTAAGGATTTGGGAGAAGTTTCAGCCACCAAAACGCATAAAATTTCTTTTTCAGAAGAAGAAATCAAGTTGCATAAAATGTATCAGGAAATTGCAGAAATGCGGAAAAATGGCGATGTGGATTTTTTGAGACTAGCCTTAATTTTTGAAAAATTGAAAGCAAATTTCAACTCAGACTGGTTATTGCCTTTAGAAATGTATGAACTTGTTTATCAGTCTGATATGGAAATTGAAACCGAAATTTTGGCCTATTTAATGCAGCTTAAAAAAAACAAAAAGCACGAGCAGCTTATCGCCAACGGAATTGGCCTTATTGTAAAATAGCGTAACTATAGTTACCTATCTACCATTTTATTGAATTATCTTTGCCAAAATTTTAAAATTAAAAAGAATGGGTTTTTTCGGATTATTTGGTGGTGGAAATGCAGGAGCTTCAATTGAAGAATATTTAAAAGATGGCGCTGTAGTTATTGATGTAAGAACTGCAGAAGAGTTTAAAGAAGGGCATGTAAAAGGCTCAAAAAACATGGTGTTAAATGCCATTCCCACGAAAGTTGCAGAGATCAAAAAAATGAATAAAAAAGTGATTGCAGTTTGCAGAAGCGGCGCAAGAAGCGGACAGGCAACTTCATTTTTGAAGCAACAGGGAATAGATATAATTAACGGCGGACCTTGGCAAAATGTGGCTAAGTTTGTGAAATAAAGACAAATAACTATAGATAAAAAAGAGAGGCGATCGCGTCTCTTTTTTTTAACATAGTTTTAACAAATATTTGGTTCGGAAGTAACCGAACTAAACTGTATTTTTGTCAAAATTTTTCACATTATGATTGATGAAGATGACTTGATAAAGGATAAATTGGCTTTGGTTGAAGAATTAGGCGTGCATTTTGAGACCGCTGACAATTTAGCGCCGCTTGCTTCCAGAATTTTTGTTTATTTGATTTTAAATGGCGATGAAGGAGCCTCTTTTGAAGAACTTACAGAAAAATTAGAAGCGAGCAAAAGTTCAATTTCCACAAATTTACAGTTATTGCAGTCAATCGGAAGAATTACCAATTATACAAAATGTGGGGACAGGAAACGCTATTTTAAAATTTCTGCCAACCATTTTATTTCAAGATTGGACGAAAAAATTGCATTATGGACCGTAGAATTGGGCAATCATCAAAAAGTATTTAACTATAAAAAAAATATGCTTCAACTAAATAACAAGTATGACGAAAATAATGTAAACCTCAAATTCAATAGTGAATATATGGAATTTACCAATAAAATGATAAATCATTTAATAGAATTAAAGCAATATATACTAACCATCATAAATCACAAGGAATAATGTTAACTATCAAAAATACCCTAAAATCCAGCCTAATAATTTTATTGGTTGTTATTTTTGTTGGCTGTAAAAATAAACAGCCTCAACAGCAAGCAACTGGCCCAATGCCGTTTAAAGTTCTAACTGTTAAAAAGCAAGATGTTGTTGTTTATCAGCAATTTTCAGCCAATTTAGAAGGACAGCAAAATGTGGAAATCAGGCCAAAAGTGACCGGTTTTATCCAAAAAATTTATATTGATGAAGGCCAGATCGTAAAAAAAGGGCAACTTTTATTTAAACTGGAAACAGCAAGTTTAAGCCAAGATGCTTCCGCAGAAAAAGCCAAAGTAAATGCGGCACAAGTAGAGGTTGACCGATTGATTCCGCTTGTTGAACGAAACATCATCAGCAGTGTTCAGCTCGAAACTGCCAAAGCAAATTTAGCCCAAGCAAAAAGCAATTACAACAGCATTATCGCAAATATCAATTACGCCAATATTACAAGTCCGGTGAATGGCGTTGTGGGCAGCCTTCCCTTTAAAGAAGGAAGTTTAGTGAGCGGCACTATGGCAGAGCCTTTAACCACTGTTTCCGACACCAAAAATATGAGGGCTTATTTTTCCATGAATGAAAAAGAATTGTTGGATTTCAGCAGGACTTTTAAAGGAAATACGATGCAGGAAAAAATCAACAATATTGCTGAGGTTTCGCTTATTTTGGTCGATAATTCTAAGTATGAATATCCCGGTAAAATAGAAACTATTAATGGTTTGATCAATAAAAGAACCGGAAGCACAGAATTTAGGGCCGCCTTCCAAAATCCGGAAGGAATTTTAAGAAGTGGCGGCAGCGGAATTGTCCAAATTCCATTTACTGAAAAAAATATTATTTTGGTGCCGCAGGTTGCCGTTTTTGAAGTGCAAGGCAAAAAGATAGTTTATTTGGTTGGAAAAGACAACAAAGTGGAATCGCGCGTAATTGACACGAAAGGAACCATGGATTTAGATTTTATCGTTTCCTCCGGTATTGAAGAAGGAGATTTGCTTGTGGTGGAAGGAGTTTCAAAACTTACTGAAGGTCAGGAAATTATACCCAACGTTGTTGCGGTTAAAAATTAATTGAATCAGACTAAAACAACAATCCGATAATTTTTAAATTATGATAAAGACTTTTATTGAAAGACCTGTTTTATCAACAGTAATTTCTATTTTAATAACCATTTTGGGTGTTTTGGGATTAACGTCCCTGCCCGTTGAGCTATATCCAGATATTGCGCCGCCAACTGTTCAGGTAAGCGCAAATTATACCGGGGCAAATGCCGAAACAGTGCTAAATAGCGTTATTATTCCTTTGGAAGAAGAAATAAATGGTGTAGAAGGAATGATATATATGTCTTCCACAGCCAGCAACAATGGCGCCGCGAGCATCAGCGTATATTTTGAAAAAGACATAGATCCTGACATCGCTGCGGTTAACGTTCAAAACCGTGTTGCCAGAGCCACCAGTAAATTGCCTTCTGTAGTTATCCAAACAGGGGTAACCACCATTAAAAGGCAAACAAGCGCTTTGTTATTTTTCTCATTATTTTCAGAAAATGAAGAATATGATGAAACTTTTGTGCAGAATTATGCCAAAATAAACATTGTTCCGCTATTACAAAGGGTTAAGGGCGTTGGAGAGGTAAATATTTTTGGATCCAAAGATTATTCCATGCGTATTTGGCTGGATCCGAAAAAAATGGCAGTATATAATATGATACCGTCTGATATTCAAGCAGCGCTACGCGAACAAAATATAGAGGCCGCACCAGGTAAAATTGGTGAAAATGCGGAAGGTGTTTATGAATATACCTTGAAGTATAAAGGCCGATTGTCGCAAGTGTCAGAATATGAAAACATCATTATTAAATCTATCGGAAATGGTGAATTTCTGCGATTAAAAGATGTTGCAACCATAGAATTGGGCGCATTAAGTTATGTTGCCAAAAACATGGGAATGGGAAATCCAGGCGTGGCCGGCGGTGTTTTTCAAACTTCAGGATCAAATGCACAAGAGGTGACGAAGGAAGTCATGAAAATTTTGGAAGAAGCAAAAAAAGATTTTCCGAAAGGCATTGATTATGTGGTGCCATTTAATGTAAATACGTTTCTGGACGCTTCAATAGAAAAAGTGGTCACCACTTTGTTGGAAGCTTTTATTTTGGTGTTTATTGTGGTATTTGTTTTTCTTCAGGATTTTAGGTCTACGTTAATTCCTGTAATTGCCGTACCCGTAGCCATTATTGGCACCTTTTTCTTTATGAACTTGTTTGGGTATACCATTAATATGTTAACGCTTTTTGCCATAGTTCTTTCCATAGGAATTGTGGTGGATGATGCCATTGTGGTAGTTGAAGCGGTGCATGCCAAGTTAGATCAAGGCGCAAAATCAGGAAAAGAAGCCACCGTTTCAGCAATGGGCGAAATTACAGGCGCTATTATCTCTATTACGCTGGTGATGTCGGCGGTATTTGTGCCGGTTACTTTTATTAAAGGTTCTTCGGGTATTTTTTACCAGCAGTTTGCCATAACTTTAGCGATAGCAATTTTAATTTCAGCAGTAAATGCGTTAACCTTAAGTCCGGCATTGTGTGCCTTATTTTTAAAACCGCATAAAGAATCAGCACATGGAGAAGCCAAACTTAAAGAGCGTTTTAAGATGGCTTTTAATACCAGTTTTGATACGATGCAAGGAAAATATAACCGCATTTTAGATATATTGATGAAGCGAAAATGGATAACTGGCGCTATCTTATTGGTAGTGACGGTTGTTTCTTTTTACCTGTTTAAGGTAACGCCGTCTGGTTTTATTCCTGCTGAAGACAGGGGAGTTATTATGTCGGATATTTCTTTGCCTCCCGGATCAACATTAGAACAAACCCAAAAAATTGTCAACCAATATGATTCTATTGTTGGCGGAATGGACATCGTAGAAGCCAGAATAAATGTGGTAGGATATAGTTTATTGAATGGCGTTACCGGAGGTTCTTATGCCTTTTCAATTGTTAAATTGAAAGATTGGAGCGAAAGAAAAGATAAAAATCAGTCTGTTGATGCGGTGGTTGGACAACTTTTTGGCGCAACTGCCAGTATTAAAGATGCAAAATTAATCTTTTTTTCTCCGCCAAGTGTCCAAGGTTTTGGATCTGCCGACGGGTTTGAATTTAAATTGCAGGCCCAGGGTGATGAAAGTTGGACTGAAATGGGGAAAGTTTCCAACGAATTTCTTCAGGAATTAAATAAAAGACCTGAAGTTCAATATGCCATGACGAGTTTCAATCCTAATTTTCCGCAATACCAATTGGATATTAATATTGAAAAGATAAAAGATGCCGGCTTGTCGGTGAGTGATATTTTCAACACGCTGCAGGGTTATTATGGCGGATTGTACACGACCGATTTTAACCGATTTGGAAAACAATATCGTGTGATGATTCAGGCAAAACCTGAAGACAGGGCGACGCCAGAAACTTTAAACAATATTTTCGTAAGAAATAGCAATAATGAATCTGTGGCAATTAGCCAGTTTGTGAGTTTGGAAAGAATTTACGGACCTGAATTTGTGTCGCGTTACAATCTTTTAAAAGCCATCGCAATTACCGGAAAATCCAATCCGGGATACAGTACCGGCGATGCCATTAAGGCCATTGAAGAAGTTGCCGCCAAACACTTGCCTAATAACTATGCCTATGAATTTTCTGGGATGACACTGGAAGAAATACATGCGGGCGGACAAGCGATTTGGGTGTTTTTATTGAGTTTAATATTTGTTTATTTCTTATTGGCAGCACAATATGAAAGTTACATATTGCCGCTTTCGGTATTATTTTCACTTCCTGTTGGTGTAGCCGGAGCCATCGGATTTGTGAACTTGGCCGGACTGGAAAATAACATCTATTTTCAGGTAACTTTAATTATGTTGATTGGTTTATTGGCTAAAAATGCCATTTTAATTGTGGAATTTGCTTTGCAGCGAAGACGCCACGGAATGTCTATAACCGAATCGGCAATTCAAGGGGCAAAAGCACGTTTACGACCTATTATTATGACTTCATTTGCCTTTATTTTTGGAATGTTGCCACTGGCTTTGGCCGGAGGCGTAGGCGCTGTTGGAAACCGATCTATTGGTACGGGTGCAGCCGGTGGTATGTTAATTGGAACGTTGGTTGGCGTATTGGTGATTCCGGTATTGTTCGTCATTTTCCAGAGTTTGCAAGAACTTATCGGGAAAAAACCAAGTGAAGATGATCCTGAAATTTTATAAAATAATAAAAATGAGAAAACAAAATAGTTTAAATTTAGCCGTTATTTTAGTTGTAAGCGTTTTATTGCAATCGTGTTTTGTCGCTAAAAATTATAAAACGCCTGAGGTTGAAACGGCCAATATTTATAGAATGGAACAAAGTATTGACAGCAGCTCAATAGCTTCGGTTTCTTGGGATAAATTATTTACCGATCCAATTTTGCAAGACTATATCCGCGAAGGGTTGGTGCATAATTATGACATGAAATTGGCGTTTCAAAATTTAATTGCTGCCGAAGCCAAAATGAAGCAGGGAAAATTGGGCCAGCTGCCTTCTTTAAACGGAAATGCAACCTGGATTTATGAAAAGGTTAAAAACAACAACGATTTTAATCAATATGAACTTACGGGAAACCTATCTTGGGAAGCCGATATTTGGGGTAAAATCAGAAGCGGAAAAAGAGCTTCAATTGCCTCTTATTTGCAAACCGTTTCGGCCCAACAAGCCATTCAAACTGAAATTGTTGCGAAAATCGCTTCAACCTATTTTCAACTGTTATCGTTAGATGCACAGGTTAAAGTTGCTGAAGAAACTTTAATCAACAGAGAGAAAAGTTTAGAAACCATAGAAGCATTAAAAAGTGCGGGCATTGTAAATGAAGTATCCGTTAAGCAAACTGAGGCGCAAAAATATGCCACTGAAATTACGTTGAAGGATCTGAAATACAATGTCACTATTTTTGAAAACACCTTGAGCATTTTGCTTGGAAAAGCGCCGGCAACCATTAAAAGAGACTTGTTTGAAAACCAAATAATTACCGCAAACATTAGTGCAGGAATTCCGGCTTTATTATTAAGCAAAAGACCTGATGTGGTTGCGGCAGAGTTAAATTTTAGAAATTCCTTTGAATTGACAAATGTGGCAAAAAGTAATTTTTATCCTTCATTAACAGTGAATGCCACAGGAGGTTTTAGAAGTTTTGAATTAAAAGACTGGTTTAATTCCAATGCCCTTTTTTCAACAATAATAACCGGATTAACCCAGCCAATTTTTAACCAAAGAATGATAAAAACAAATTTCGAAATCGCGAAAGTAAATCAGCAGAAAGCGTATTTGCAATTTGAGGAAAGCCTTTTAATTGCCGGGAAAGATGTTTCTGATGCTTTGGCAGATTATACCAATGAAACCGAAAAATTGGTTATCAGAAAAAACAAACTGGATGCTTTAAAAATGGCAGCCGATTATTCCGATGAATTATTACAATACGGAATGGTTAATTATTTGGATGTTTTAACCGCAAAAGACGATGCGTTATATACGGAATTAGAGTTGATTAACAATAAATTCAGGCAGATGAATGCAGTCATTAACTTATACAAAGCCTTAGGCGGAGGTTATTAAATTTTTTAAAAAACTTATTATTTTTGATTTGATAGGTTGTTGATAATGATAAAAAGAGCGGCAATTGCCGCTCTTTTTTTGTTAGAATTGAATCCCTGTTTTTTTTTCTAAAACAAATATTTTTTGCTCTAAGTCCGCCAAAAAAATCTTATGTTGTTCCGAATTCGGGTTAAAGGGTTTGTGCGCCAATCCTTTTTGGATGGCTTCAACTTCTTTCATGATGGAAGCCGTATTTTCAGCCAGCCAAACTTGTTTAAACTGTTCCCAGATATAATCGACGGCTGTTTCATTGGGATGAATCATATCAATGCTGTAAAAACGGTAATCGCGCAAATCGTCCATCATTATTTCATAAGAAGGAAAATATTTTCCGCTAACAACATTTAAGGTTTCATGAATTGCTGTAATTAAATGTGCTTTGCTCAGCGAATTTTCCACAAAACCATCTTTGATGTGGCGTACCGGACTTACCGTAAAAATAACGGTTGATTTCGGATTTACTGCTGAAATTTGGTGACAAATATTTTTTAAGGATGCCGTAATTTTATCGACAGAAAGCATTTCTTTTGCAAACTTTTTTTGAGGTACTTTATGGCAATTGCCAACAATGGCATTGGTTTCTGTAAATCGATAAGTCCAGGAAGTTCCCAAAGTTATGATGATGTGCGTCGCTTCTTTTAACCTTTTATTTGTTGATTTAACGGCTGAATTTAAATTATGGAGCAATTCATTTTTGTCGGTCGCACTTAAATCGGAATGGGCATCGAAGCAATGCCAGCGTTCATTGAGTTGAAAAACATCCTTTTCGGCATATATTTTTTCATTTAATGAATTCAAAACTAAAGTTTCAATGGCTTTTGGGTTGAATAAAATGCCAAACGGATTGCTGGCCGCATCAAACTTGTAATAAGCCAGTTTTTTGCTGATATTTTCTGAAAAGCAAGAACCAATCAGCAGCAATTTAGAAGCATAATCAATCTGATTTTCCTCTTTTAGAAGCTCTATGTTGGTTCTGAAATTCATTTTATTTAATGTTTATATGTTGAATCGTTTATTTGTTGAAACGTTAAGTTTTTCGGCTTTAAACATTAATTCCACCTTCGGGGCAATGTCATTAAGTTAAGGATATTTGTCATTCCGACAAAGGAGGAATCACATCAAAATAGCTAACCATTATGAGATTCCTCGTACCACGGAAGGACAAAAAAAGAGCGTCAAAGTCTTAACTTAATGACATTGCCCTTCGGGGGTTAGGGGGCTTTTAGTTAAGATATTTTTTCCCTTCTGTCAATGCCTGTTCAATTCCTTCGGGTTTTTTACCGCCGGCAGTTGCAAAATAAGCTTGACCGCCGCCGCCGCCTTCAATTAATTTCCCTAATTCACGCACCACTTTTCCTGCATCCAATTGTTTTTCTTCCACCAAATTTTTGGCGATAAAACAGGTTAAAAAAGCCTTTCCGTCACTTTCAGTTCCAACCAGCAGAAACAGGTTTTCGATTTTATTTCCCAAATCAAAAGCCAAATCTTTGATGCTGTTTTGATCCAAATCCAGTTTTACAGCCAAATAGTTAACACCATTCATTGATTCAGCACGGTTGATCAATTCGCCCATTAAATTCTTGGCTTTGTCTTTTTGCAAGGCTTCCACCTGCTTTTTTAAGACGGCATTTTCTTCCTGTAAATCAACAATCGCTTTCACCGGATTTTTAGGGTTTTTCAACACTTCTTTCACTTCATGAAAAACATGGGTATTTTCCAAAAAGAATTCTTTTGCGGCATCGCCCGTAATGGCTTCAATACGTCGAACTCCCGCTGCAATGGCGCCTTCCGACACAATTTTAAAATGCCAGATATCGCCCGTATTTTGAATGTGCGTACCGCCACAAAGTTCAACGGATTTGCCAAATTGAATGGCGCGAACCGTATCGCCGTATTTTTCCCCAAACAAGGCCATAGCACCTTTTTCCAATGCGGTTTTTATGGGAATATTCCGATATTCTTCCAGCGTAAGTTTAGAATCAATGCGCGCATTTACAAAATCTTCAACTGCACGTAACTCATCAACAGTTAATTTTGCAAAATGCGAAAAGTCGAAACGCAAACTTTTTGAATGCACTGCCGATCCTTTTTGTTCCACATGCGTACCTAAAATTTCACGTAAGGCCTGATGCAACAAATGGGTGGCAGAATGGTTGCAGGCGGTTCTAAAACGCTGTTGTTCATCCACCACCACTTTAAAAGTATGGGTAGGATCTTTAGGCAGACTTTTGGCAAAATGGATGATTAAATTGTTTTCCTTTTTGGTGTCAACAATATAAATGACGTTTCCGTTGCTCACTTCAAGATAGCCTTTATCGCCCACTTGTCCGCCCCCTTCCGGATAAAAAGGCGTCATATTAAAAACCAATTGGTACAAATCGCCTTCTTTTTTGGATGAAACTTTTCGGTAGCGCGTTATTTTAACCGTTGCTTCCAAGGTGTCATAACCAATAAATTCTTCCTCATCATCCTCATATAAAACCACCCAGTCATCAGTTTCCACAACAGCTGCGGCCCTTGAACGGGTTTTTTGTTTTTCCAGTTCTTCTTTAAATTCTTTTTCATTCAAAGTCATTCTTTTTTCAGAAAGAATTAACGCGGTTAAATCAATAGGAAATCCAAAAGTATCAAAAAGCTCGAATGCTTTTTTGCCGGAAACTTCTTTTCCCGGAGTATTTTTAATAATGCCGTCCAATAAAACCAATCCTTGATCCAAAGTTCTCAGAAATGAATTTTCCTCTTCTTTAATGACGTTGGTCACCAATTGTTTTTGGGATTTCAGTTCAGGGAAATAATCACCCATTTGCTGACTTAAAGTGCTCGCCAATTTGTAAATAAAGGGCTCTTTAGTGTTTAAAAAGGTAAACCCATAACGAATAGCGCGTCGCAATATTCTGCGAATCACATAACCGGCACCCGTATTTGAAGGCAATTGTCCGTCGGCAATCGCAAAAGCCACCGCGCGAACGTGGTCGGCAATAACGCGAATCGCGATGTCGGTTTCTATATTTTTCCCATATTCGCTGTTGGTAATTGCTTCAATTTCCCTTATTAAAGGCGTAAAAACATCGGTATCGTAATTGGATTGCTTTTTTTGAAGTACCATGCACAAACGTTCAAAACCCATTCCGGTATCTACGTGTTTTGCAGGTAATTTTTCCAAAGAGCCATCGGCTTTTCGGTTAAATTCCATAAAAACCAGGTTCCAAATTTCCACCACTTGCGGATGGTCATTGTTCACCAAACTTATGCCCGAAACTTTTGCTTTTTCTTCCGCAGACCTAATGTCCACGTGAATTTCGGAACACGGTCCGCAAGGTCCTTGCGCGCCCATTTCCCAAAAGTTATCTTTTTTATTTCCGTTGATAATTCGATCTTCTGCAACGTATTTTTTCCACAAATCATAAGCTTCCTGGTCGTATTCCAAACCATCGTCTTCAGAGCCTTCAAAAACAGAAACGTACAAACAATCTTTGTCAATTTTATAAACTTCAGTCAGCAATTCCCAAGCCCAGTCAATGGCTTCTTTTTTAAAATAGTCGCCAAAACTCCAGTTTCCCAACATTTCAAACATGGTGTGGTGGTAAGTGTCTTTGCCCACTTCTTCCAAATCGTTGTGTTTTCCTGAAACCCGTAAACATTTTTGCGTATCGGCAACACGTTTTTCAACAGCGTTTTTTTGTCCCAAAAAATACTCTTTAAATGGCACCATGCCCGCATTTGTAAACATAAGCGTCGGGTCATTTTTTAACACCATTGGAGATGACGGCACGATTGCGTGTTTTTTTGAAGCAAAAAAATTTAAAAATTGTTGACGAACGAGTTGTGATTTCATAATTGGTTAAATATTTTTTTTGAACGTCATAGACCAATATCTAATAAGCTCAATTTTAGCGATTTAATTTATTTAAAAATGCAAATCCCCTGTTAATTATATGCTAAAAAATAGCGGGTTTGCCAATTGTATAAAACATTTTGTAAATTTGTCGATATTGCTTCAAATATGAGCCAATACTTGAGACAAAAATAATATAATTATTATACAATGGCGAAGGTAAAATATTATTACGATTCAGAAACACTATCCTATCAAAAGATACGGCCAAAAAAAGGGGAAAATTTAAAAAAAATTATGTTAACGTTGGCTACCGCAACGGTTTTTATGATCGCTGGTTTTTTTGTTTTTAGTACCATTTTTGAATCTCCCAAAGAAAAGGAGTTAAAACGCCAGTTAGAATTTGTGAAATTAAATGAAGAATTGCACGCCAAAAAGATGGTGCAGATAGGCGAAGTACTGGCCGATATACAAGAAAGAGACAACAATATTTACCGCCTATATTTTGAAGTGAATCCAATTCCCGACGAACAGCGCAAAGCTGGTTTTGGCGGCGTAAACCGATATAAAGCTTTGGAAGGTTTTGACAATTCTGAAATGATTATAGACGTTACCAAAAACATGGATATTTTGGCGAAGCAATTGTATATTCAGTCAAAATCCTTGGATGAAATCGTAAAATTGGCCGCCAATAAAGAAAAATTATTGTCTGCAATTCCAGCCATTCAGCCTATTGAAAATCAAAATTTAACACGAATGGCTTCCGGCTACGGCTGGCGATCGGATCCTTTTACAAAAGCAAGAAAAAAACATTTAGGCATGGACTTTTCGGCGCCTGTTGGAACGCCGGTTTATGCTTCGGGTGACGGTTATGTGGAACGGGCCGACCAAAATTCTGCAGGTTACGGAAAGCACATCAGAATTGAACACGGTTTTGGCTATGTTTCCTTATATGGACATTTAAGCAACTACAATGTAAGAAAAGGCCAAAAAGTAAAAAGAGGCGATTTAATTGGTTTTGTTGGAAATACCGGACGATCACAAGGACCGCATTTGCATTATGAAATTTATAAAAACCGAACAGCTGTAAATCCTATTAATTTTTACTACGGAAACTTGTCGCCTGAAGAATTTGAAGCTATGCAAAAAGCGGCTCAAATTGAAGGACAATCTCTTGACTAATGCATATAGAGCTACCTGAAAAAAGATATTATAAAATTGGCGAAGTCGCCAGCGCATTTGGCGTTAACACGTCGCATATACGTTTTTGGGAAAATGAATTCGACATTTTAAAACCTAAAAAAAACAAAAAGGGAAATCGGCTATTTACCCAAGAAGATATCAAAAATCTAAAGCTGATTTATCATTTGGTTAAGGAAAAAGGATTTACCTTAGAGGGCGCAAAAAACAAAATGAAAGAGCGTCCCAAAGCGGTGAAAGACAATCAGGAAATCATTACGCGTTTGGAAGCCATTAAAGAAGAACTGATTAAAATAAAAGGCCAAATAGGTTAAATATATTTTGTTGAAATTGTAACAAAATTGCTTTTTGGAGAACTAATTAAACAATATTATAAACAACTAAAAATCGAAAAAAAATGAAAAAGTGGTTAATACCCGTAATAATTATCGCAGTAATAGCATTTGCCGGCTATAGTTGGGTGAAAGGATTTTACAACAATACAATTCAATTGAATGAAAGTGTTGCAGAAAGTTGGGGAAATGTACAAACAGCCTACCAACGCAGAAGCGACCTGATTGGTAATTTGGTAAATACCGTTAAAGGAGCTGCCGATTTTGAAAAAGAAACGCTGACTTCAGTGATTGAAGCACGCGCAAAAGCAACTTCTGTGCAAATTGACCCTACAAACATTACACCTGAGCAATTGGCGCAATTTAATCAGGTTCAAGGCGGTTTAAGCGGCGCTTTAAAAAGCTTGTTGGTGACTGTTGAACGTTATCCCGATTTAAAGGCAAACCAAAATTTTCTGAAATTGCAGGATGAATTGGCAAGCACGGAAAATCAAATTTTAACGGCTCGCACACGTTTTAACGAAGCCACAAAACCATATAACAATCACGTAAAGAAATTCCCTAATTCAATTTTAGCAGGAATTTTTGATTTTGAAGGCAAACCTTATTTTGATGCCGAAGTTGGCGCAGAAAAAGCCCCCGAAGTAAAATTTGATTTTGGAAAAAAAGAATAATGTCAAAAATTGAAGAATTTTTAACCGTCGAGCAAGAGAAAGCCATTATAAAAGCGATTGAAGTGGCAGAAAAAAACACTTCGGGAGAAATTCGTGTCCATTTAGAAAAAATTACAGAATTACCTCCATTGGAAAGAGCTTTGGAGGTTTTTCATTTGTTGGAAATGAACAAAACTGATTTAAGAAACGGTGTGTTGATTTATGTGGCTATTGAAAGCAGAAAATTTGCCATTTTGGGCGATGAAGGAATCCATGCAAAAGTCACCGAAAATTTTTGGGATGCAGAAAAAGAATTGATGCTTTCCTATTTTAAAAAAGAAGAATTTTCAAAAGGAATTGAACTTGCCATTATCGAAGTTGGGAAAAAATTGAAAGAATTTTTCCCTTATCATTCAAGTGATACTGACGAATTATCTAATGAAGTTTCAAGAGGATAATAACCAATTATGTACAAATCATCTAAAAAGTATCTAACATTTTTTATAACCATTTTGCTGGCACAGGTTGCTTTTGCGCAATTTACCATTCCTGATAAGCCAAAAGTGCAAACAAGTGTGTACGATTATGCATCCTTGTTAACAAAAGAAGAAAAATCGGCCCTCGAAAGCAAATTAATTAGCTATTCCGATTCCACTTCAACCCAAATAGTGGTGATTACCGTTGAAACCATAAACGGGGAAGATATTGGAATTCTAACGCCAAAATGGTCACATCAATGGGGAATTGGTCAGGCAAAGGAAGACAATGGCGTTTTGGTGCTGCTGGCAAATAAAGAGCGTAAAGTATGGATTGCGCCCGGTTACGGCGTAGAACATAAATTAACAGCCGGTATTACGGGTGAATTGGTTAGAAATGTGATTATCCCCGAATTTAAAAATGGTGATTTTTACGGTGGATTAGACAAAGGAAGCGATGCCATTTTTAAAGTTTTAAAAGGCACTTATAAAAGCAAAAAATCTACAAAAAGTGAAAGTTCAGGTATTCCGCGTGCTTTTATTATAGCCATTATTTTTATTATTTTATTAATCGTTTTTTCAAAGAAAAATAAAGACCAAGGCGGAAACGATAAAGGCAAAGGATTCAGAAATAATTCATCCGGAATGGATATTTTAACGGCCATACTTTTAAGCAGTGCCGGCAGAGGCGGTTTTGGAGGCGGCAGTTTTGGAGGCGGCTCTAGCGGAGGTGGAGGCGGCTTCGGAGGCGGTTTTGGAGGTGGTGGATTTAGTGGCGGCGGCGCAGGCGGTGGCTGGTAATATTATTATTTATCTTTTAATTTTTTAATCCACAATGAACGCATACGTTGAATTTGTAATCGCCTACCCAATTTATAGTGCCATGATACAATTTGCCCTATTGGGCACTTTGGGCGATCTTCTCTCCAAATGGATGCAACAAGGCAAAATATTTTTGCCATATAAATTGCCGGTAATTTTATTAAAAATGTTGGAATGGGCAATCATTGCCATTACCATAAAATATGCCTTTGTTGGCTATCAGGGATTTTTAAATAATTTGGTTGAGCATCATTTTGTTCCCAAGATGGGATTGTTTGGTAATGCATTTGCCTTATCCGTTTTTATGAATTTGCAGTACGGTTTGTTTCTGGTTATTTTTCATCGATTTCTTGATAATTTGATCGCCAAACAAAAAAATAACTGGAAAAATATTGATAAAGGAATGCTGTCCTTAATCTGGTTTTGGATTCCGGCACATACCATTACTTTTATGTTAGACAAACCTTATCAAATTGGTTTGGCCGCAATTTGGTCGCTTGTTTTAGGTTTTATTTTGGGTTATTACAATAGGGAAAGCAAATAGGTTTTTAGTCTTGCAGTCTCAGTTTTTTTTCACTTTCAGACTTTTGGCTTTTCAACTTTTGACTATTTTAATGATGGTCGTGTTTTTCAGTTAATTTTCCTTTATAAACGCGATGCACATACGTGAAATAAACCAAAATCAACACAAATGCAATCACCCACCAAATCAATCCTACTTGTAATCCATAAGTCTCTGAGGAAGTATTGTAAATGGTCAATGAAGGAACCTGTGAATTTGTGCTTGGCAAAACCACGGGAAACATTGCGGCAACCGCGCTGCCTATACCGCTAATAATAAACAAGGTAGAACTTGCAAATCCAAGCCAGTGTTTGTTGCTTTTCGCAAACAATAACATTCCAATGAAACCCAATAAGGCCATAAATGGCAATAAATAGGCTGAAGGATGCTGGGCGAAAAGTTCTTTATTGAATGATTTCATCGCCATAAACGCAAACAAAGAAATCAGAATAAACACAAGTAAAGCAATCCAAAGCGGCAATATTTTCGATTGCAATTTTTTTACAAAATCGCCATCCGTTTTTAAAATGATCCAATAAGCGCCATGAATGGTTAGGGTTAAAACCGCTACCAAACCAATGGTTAAGGTAAACCAGTCGATAACGCCCGGATGTTCCGCAAAAGGAGAAAAACTGCCGTCCCACAAAGGCGTGAAAAAGGAATATTGATGTTTAAATTGTGCATTGCCGTTTTCAACACCGCCCAAGTTTACGCCTCTGATGATATTTCCGAAGGCAATTCCGAAAAACAAGGCCAGCAGCAAACTGGAAATCCCAAAACCTTTTTGCCAAGGTTTTATCCATAATTCGTGATGAATCAAGTGTGTAAATTCAATCCCAAGCGCCCTGAAAATAAACAACCATAGAATGAAGATGAGCGGTAAATAAAATCCGCTGAAAGCTGAAGCATATAAGGTTGGAAAAGCGGCAAATAAAACGCCGCCGGTTGCAACAAGCCAAACTTCATTTCCGTCCCAAAACGGACCGATGGCTCTCATCACCTGTTTTTTTTCATTGTCGGTTTTTGCGAAAAGCAAATGTATAATTCCTGCGCCAAAATCATATCCGTCCAATACGATGTACATAACCAGCATAAAGCATAAAATGACATACCAAGTAATTTCCATTTTTAAGTATTTTTTATAGTTGTTTCCGGACCTTTATGTACAATTTTTCCAACCAATATCAACATAATAAAGCCTAAAACCAGGTAAAGGCCTACAAATCCCAATAAGGTGAACAAGGAGTTTCCTGCGGAAACATTTTCTGAAACACCATCCGCAGTTTTAAACAAACCGTACACCAAATAAGGCTGGCGACCTAATTCTGAAGTGTACCAACCCGCAGTATTTGCGATGTAAGGGAACGGAATAGCAAATAAAAGGATCCATAAAAACCAACGTTGCAGTTCTAATTTTTTACGCCATAAATACCAAACACCCAAAAGCATAATTCCAATAAAAATAGTGCCCAAACCAATCATAATATGATAGGAATAATACAGGCCCGGAATATTTATTGGCCATTCTTCCTTAGGAAAATCGTTCAATCCTTTAATTTCGGCATCCCATCGCTGATAAGTAAGAAAACTCAAAAGCTTTGGAACTTCAATTTTATTGTCCAATCGCTGCGTTACCATATTTGGCTGTCCAATTAAAATGATGGGCGCTCCTTCTTCGGCATTAAACAAACCTTCCATTCCGGCTAAAACGACTGGCTGATTTTTTGCCACTTGTTGCGCCAATAAATCTCCCGTTGGAAAAGCAACAGACAAGGTAGAAATTGCTCCGGCAATGATAGCGGTTTTAAGGAATAGCATTCCATATTGCCGGTGTTTTTTCACCAATAGATAAAAAGCGCCCGTGCCTCCAATTACAAAGGAAGTGGTGATCATTGATGCCATTTGATTGTGAAAAAAGGAAGGCAATAACCACGGATTTGAAAACAGATCGGAGAAATTTTTCAATACAAATTTTCCGCTGGCCAAAATCTCATGCCCTACCGGATTTTGCATCCAGGAATGGGTGGCGATAATTAAATAACCGCTCGCCCAGGAACCCACAAAAATTAAAAAGGCGGTCATAAAATGCAGTTTTTTGCCCAATAATTTTTCTCCGAATAAAAACAATCCTAAAAAAGAAGATTCAAGAAAAAATGAGAACATTCCTTCCATAGCCAATGTTTGGCCGATAATATTTCCTGTACGCTCTGAAAATTGCGCCCAATTGGTGCCAAACTGAAACTCCATAGGAATGCCGGTTACCACACCCATGGCAAAATTAACGGCAAATATTTTTGCCCAGAATTTTGCGGAATCATTAAAAATAAGTTGATTTGTTTTGAGGTACAAACCTTTGTAGATAACAATAATTAAAGCCAGCCCCATCGTAAGCTGGGGAAATAAATAATGATAAGTGATTGTAAAAGCAAATTGTAACCTGCCATATAACAGCGCATCTTCCATAAAATAGTAATTTAAATCCTGATTAGGTAAAATTAAGCCTTATTGTTTACAAACTAAGTGATTTAAATGACAGATTTATTGCAAACTTTAAACTAAATGAAATGCAATATTGTGGTCTTCTTTAAATTTGTTTGGAATTTAAATTTACTTCTTCAGACTTCCAATTTTACAATATCAATTCCCTCTTCGGGGGCTAGGGGCTAATTTACTTCTGCCTAAAATAAACAACTACAGGAACTCCTTTAAAGTCAAAGAGGTCTCGCATTTTATTTTCAATAAAACGTTTGTAAGGCTCTTTAACATATTGCGGCAAATTACAAAAAAACACAAATTGAGGTGTTGGTGTAGGCAACTGCATACAGTATTTAACTTTAATGTATTTACCTTTATTGGCTGGTGGCGGACTTTGTTTAAAAATATCCAGCATCGCTTCATTCAATTTACTGGTTGGAATGCGTTTTTTTCTGTTTTCAAAAACTTCAACTGCGGTTTCAATGGCTTTAAAAACGCGTTGTTTGGTTAAAGCACTGATAAAAATGATTGGCACATCGGTAAATGGCGCAATTTCTTCTCTTATCTTGGCTTCAAAATCTTTCATGGTATTGGTTTCTTTTTCAACCAAATCCCATTTGTTCACCAAGATTACAATTCCTTTTCTATTTTTTTCTGCCAGCCAAAAAATGTTTTCATCCTGTCCTTCAAATTCTCGGGTGGCATCAACCACCAAAATGGCAACATCACATTCTTCAATGGCTTTAACAGCGCGCATCACAGAATAAAACTCTAAATCTTCTTTAACTTTCGATTTTTTTCTGATTCCGGCGGTATCCACCAAATTAAATTCAAAGCCAAAACGGTTGTATTTTGTGTCAACTGTATCGCGCGTAGTTCCTGCAATGTCGGTTACAATATTTCTTTCTTCACCAATCAATGCGTTGATAAAAGATGATTTTCCCGCATTCGGTCTTCCAACTACGGCAAATCGAGGCAATTCATGTTCTTCTTCAACATTTTCGTCCATTTCGGCAACCAAAGCATCCAAAAGTTCACCGGTGCCACTTCCATTAATTGAGGAAAGCGTGAAATATTCACCACCCAAACCAAGGTTGTAAAATTCTACGGCATCTGCTTCCCGCATAGAATTGTCAACTTTGTTGATGGCCATAAAAATGGGTTTTTTAATTTTGCGAAGCATGCTTGCAACGGCTACATCCATCGGCGTAATTCCTTCTTCAACATCAACAACAAAAATGATATAATCAGCTTCATCAATGGCCAGCTGAACCTGTTTTCTTATTTCTTCTTCAAAAATATCGCCGGAACCTATGGCATATCCGCCAGTGTCAATGACCGAAAATTCCTTGCCGTTCCAATCACTTTTTCCATAATGTCTGTCACGCGTAACACCACTCACCGAATCAACAATGGCGTCTCTTCGTTTCACCAAACGATTAAACAATGTTGATTTTCCAACATTAGGCCTTCCTACAATGGCTACAATATTACTCATGTGTTTTTTAATTTTTTGCAAAATTACGCTTTTTTATTTTGAAAATTTAGATGTTATCAATTCTAAATTAGACGTGTATAAAAAAACAGTATATTTCAATCCTGAAAAAATGAATCAATTATGCTTGAAGAAAAAAACAGCGATATCCATTTACGTCCCCGATTTAAAATGGAATTTGGTGAAAGTCAGCAAAAACTGTTAACAAAATTTCAAAACAATGTAAAAAACACCACATGTAAATATTGCGTTAAAGTTATTGCTGAACATATTGTTGTTGATATTCCTGCAGAAGAAAATCATTTTTGGTCGCCTCAATTAAATATTGAAATTGAGCACATTGAAGAAAATAAAAGCATTGTTAAAGGTTTGTTTGGACCAAAACCGCAGGTGTGGACGTTGTTTATGTTTATCCATTTTGCGATGGCATTTGCATTTATTGGATTTTCTATCATCACTTATGTCAAATGGGTCTTAAAAAGCGATTATAAAACGGCTTTAATAATCACTTTTACCCTGCCAATTTTATGGGTTTTGATGTATTTTTTAGGAACAATTGGAAAAAAAAGAGGCCACAAACAAATGGATGAACTTCATGGGTTTATGATGAAAACACTGGAAAGTTAAAAAGCCCCCTAACCCCCAAAGGGGGAATTAAAAAAGGTAAAGATATAGGTTAAAGTTTAAAAGGCCAAAACAACAAACAGCAAATAAGATCTAATCTGTATACCCAAATCGTCTAAGTTGGCGTTTGTTGCTTCGCCAGTCTTTATTCACTTTTACATACAATTCCAGGTGAATTTGTTTGTCGAAGAATTTTTCTAAATCTTTTCGGGCTTCAACACCAACACGTTTTAAAGCTGCGCCTTTATGGCCGATGATGATTCCTTTTTGGGTTTCGCGCTCTACCATAATTACGGAGCGGATTCTAATAATTTTATCGCTTTCAATAAATTCTTCAGTTTCCACTTCTACTGAATAAGGAATTTCTTTTTTATAATGCATCAATATTTTTTCGCGAATGGCCTCATTGATAAAAAAGCGCTCCGGTTTGTCGGTCAGTTGATCTTTTGGATAAAAGGCGGGCGATTCCGGCAGTAGTTCAATAATGCGTTCAAAAAGCCCGTCAACATTAAATTTTTCCAAAGCGGAAATCACATAAACTTCGGCATTGGGCACTTTTTCTTTCCAGTAAATCACTTTTTCTTCCACTTCTTCCTGAGTGGACTTGTCGATTTTGTTGATTAACAAAAGTACAGGAATCTCCGTTTTTTTAATTTTTTCGAAAAAAACTTCATCTTTCAATTCCTTTTCGCCAATTTCAACCATATAAATAAGCACATCGGCATCTTCAAAAGCCGATTTCACGAAATCCATCATGGAAGCTTGCAGCTCATAGGCGGGTTTTATGATTCCGGGAGTATCAGAAAACAGAATTTGAAAATCCGCTCCATTTACAATTCCTAAAATTCTATGGCGCGTTGTTTGCGCTTTTGAGGTGATAATCGATAATTTTTCACCTACAAAGGCATTCATTAAAGTTGATTTCCCCACATTAGGATTCCCAATAATATTTACAAAACCTGCTTTGTGCTTCATTTTCAAGATATAAAAGGCAAAGGTAACCTTAAATATTTTTAATTTTAAAAAACTTATTGCTTTTTTAAAAAAAGATGTATATTTGCAATCCAAATCGCGGGGTAGAGCAGCAGGTAGCTCGTCGGGCTCATAACCCGAAGGTCGCTGGTTCGAGTCCAGTCCCCGCTACTATAAAATTCCTTAAATAATTCATAATGAATTATTTAAGGAATTTTTAATTTAAATATTCCCGATTTATTCCCGATTATTTGACTCTCTCAATACCTAAATATAAGTAAGTACATATTACATGGAGTTTTGCATAGCAAGATTGAAAGTTTTATTTTGTGTCTTAGAACTTGAATGATAAAATTCCGAACAAGCTGAGGATGAGTGGTTAAAAAATACTAATGGAGTCGGTTAGTTTATGATTTCTGCCCAACGTTTTAGTTTCATTTTTTGTACTTAAACCTTAATTTAGTATTTACAACGCAATTAGATATACTCTTCTAAAATCTTAAAATAGTAAATATATAGAATTTGCATATTTTATAAACCACCAAATTGTCAATAACAACAAATCTACGGGTTAACCGTAATAATGTTCCCAAAAGTTAGAATACTTTTAAAGAGTTCTAATAACTGATTATAGCAAGGTGGTATATTCTTCCAAAAAATACAGATATGTAATTGTAGACTCACAATTGGATGCTATAAATGATTTGCCGCAACTACTTGGTAAGTATACCAATTATATGTTTGTGGGTGTTGCAAGAAATATGGAAGATGCAATTAATATAATTCTGGACCAATTACCTCATTTGGTGTTTTTCGATACAGAATTAGTTATGGTATTACAAAAAACCAACCTTTTGTATAATACCTGAGGTGTATCAGCTTATGCATAGTTTACCTAAATTCATTGCAATGAGCTCGTCAACATTACATTCTTATGAGGCTATTAAAAGTGGAGTCTTTGATTATATTTAGTACTGGTGCGTTAATTTTATTTTTTTGTTTGCAAGGTATTGATTTATATAAGCATATAGACGTTCTTTGATTTTTTGATTTGATTTGAAAGTTTATGATTTTACATTTAAAAGTGTAAAATTATGAATTCAGGTAAAT